>JACQCZ010000012.1 GCA_016201405.1 Candidatus Acetothermia bacterium
ACTTCTCTCCCTGATCCCCTGCTGCCAAGATCTGTACCACTTGCTGCTCGCTGAATCGGCTCTTCTTCATCTGCTTGGCTCCTTCCTTGATCCGCCGATTCTCTACTTTTGACTGGTACAGTTCTAGGGGTGCACGCCCGTGGCCGTGATCATACCACTCATTGATCTTGGCAATGGATTCCACATAAGGCTCTGCGGTCATCATCTGTTCCGGATGTTCATTGTCCACGTGCTTGCAAACGACGCCATCAATGTCAATCATCATGATCTTCTTCATTCGCAATTCCCCCAATGCAGGCCACTATATCAGAGCATAGAATCGGACTCAATTCTCAGAAATCAAGGTGGCGCAAGTTTTGGATTTTTCAGCCAAACTGCTATGATTAAAGCAACTGCAGGTGGTGAAATGACTGAAAAGAAGAGACAAAGTGGCTATATAATCCGTAAAAAGTATGAAGGGCAGCCTGTTTGCCTAGACCCGACTGTGCAAGCTAAAGAGAATGAGACCGGAATTCACTTTACGGGCGGAGACCGCTCAGCCTGGATCAGCAGCTATGAGCCGGTCGTTGTTGAAGGTCTGCTCCAGCATAAATATTTCAAGATTGAACAACTCGTCACGTTGAAGATTGGCCGCGAAGAGTGCGTCGTTGGCGTCGTCGGAAAGCTTCCGATTGGCGCCCTCCAAATCGGCAGAAGACGCCCCTCAGATCGACACGATTTGATCGTCAATCTCCGTTAATTTCTCTAGCTCCAGCTCTCAACGTTTGTAGATCGGCTCATCTCAATCATCTCGACCAGCTGAGTAGCCGATCCCATCACTAAGAGCTTGTCTCCGGACTCCAGCACCAAATCGGCCGGAGGATTGACAAAAGTCTCTCCGCTCTTTCGTTGCACTTGAATGACCGAGACTCCGAGGCGATCCCGGATGTTGCACCCCCGCAGCGAGTTCCCAACCAGCGGACTATGATCAGGAAGCGTGATCTCCTGCAACCTCTGTAATTTATGGAATGGGTCCTCACGCTGAAGCCATTGGCGCAAAGTGCTTCCATATCGCTGCTGTCTTAAGCTGTCTAGGTAACTCTCCATCTGCAGCGGAGAGACGCCCACATGGACGAGTGTGTGACGAATCATCTCAATGGCCGCTTCAAATTCGGGCTGAATCACTTCGGATACGCCTTCGCGAAAGAGCTGTTCCCGCTCTTCTTCCCAGTGGGCGCGCACCAGCACCGGAAGGTCGGGATTGATCCGCTTCACATTGTGGAACGTCTCGCGAATGTGAAAGAAGACGCGAAGCGCAATGACGGCCAGCACCGCTCGCTCCGGGTGCGTCGCCTGCGTGATCTGAAAGCTGCTCGCATCGCCAAAGATGAAGGGCGTAGAGCGTTCCTTCAGACGGCCAACAATCTCGCTGTCAGCCTCTACTACGATGTATGGGACCTTGAATTGATCGAGCGCCGCTCCCACAGCCCGGCCGATCCTCCCATAGCCAAAGAGAATGACATGCCGGTCTTTCTGCTCTGCTTTGTCATCGGGCTCTTCTGCAGGTCTCTTCTCGACCCAGGGGAATGTCCTGCGAATGGCAGCCCACCAGGGATGCGCACTACGAAATAGAAGAGAGCCAACAAAGATGGTGACCAGAGATGAGGCGATCAAGACATTGTACTGGTCGGATGAGATGGCGTTGGCCTGTACACCCACTTGCGCCAGCACAAACGAGAATTCACCAATCTGCGTAAAACCCAGCGCGACAAAGAAAGCGACCCGCAGCGGGTAACGAAAGAGCCACGTGATGAGACCCCGAATGACTCCCTTGCCAATCACCGCCAGTCCAATCAAAAGAAGGCAGAGCGGCCAGTTTTGCAAGATTGCGCTGGGGTCGATCAGCATCCCAAGAGAGACGAAGAAGAGTGCCACGAAGAGATCTCGCAACGGCAGGATGCGGGCCAGCGTCTGATGAACATAATCGGACTCGCTGATCAAGATGCCCGCCAGAAACGCGCCCATGGCCGTAGATAGACCAAGCTGAGAGGTCCCGACTGCCGTTCCAATCCCAATCACCAGCGAGACCAGAATGAAGAGCTCAAAGTTCCCGGTGCGCGCAATCCGCTCGACCAGCTGCGGAACGGCGCGGATGGCCAGAAAGATGACCGGAACGAGAATCCCGACAGCTTTTAGAAGAGCCAGTGCGATATCTTGCCAATGAGACTCTTGGAATTGAGAGAGCGCAGGCAGCAGGACCAGCAAGACGACAACGGCCAGATCTTCCACTAACAACGTTCCAATCATGAGACGGCCATGCTCCAGCGTGAGCTCATCCCGCTCCATCAGCAGTTTGGCGATGACCATGGTGCTGCTAACCGAGATTCCGGCTCCAATAAAGAATGAAGCAAGAATGGAAAGCCCAATCACACGGCCAATCAGCAAAAAGATGAGCATCATGGCCGACATGCCCAGAAGCCCGCCCAGAATGGCCGGGGCACCCACACGCATCAGGTCTTTGAGTGAGAATTCCAGACCCATGCTGAACATGAGCAGCACGATCCCAATTTGAGCGAGCAACAAGATAAAGGTCGGATCTTCCACTTTGAGGCCAGGGGTGAATGGACCGACTAAGACTCCGCCAACGATGTAGCCGAGGAAGAGTGGGAGTTTGAGAAAATGAGCGAGCAGACCTCCACCCAGGGCTCCTGCCAGAACGAGCGCAAGATCCCGAAAGCTGGTGAGCTCGCTCATGGCTTATAAGTCTGTTTTTGGAGGAGCGGTCTCGGGCTCAATCTCCGGAGCCGTGCGTGGGAAGCTGGTAATGAGCACCGGACCCGTTGCTCTGTCCAGAATTTTTAAGGAGATATCACCCAGAAAGATCTCCTTCACGGCGGAGCGCCGCACTCTTCCGAGGGTCAATATCTGGCTCTTGCTTGCCTCTCTGAGCAGGACGGAGCTTGGCTCACCCATTTGCAGCATCGATTTAAGTTGAACACCTTTGCCCCTCAGCAGCTTTGCGGCCTCTTGCAGATGCTGCTGTGCGAGCGCCTTGCCCGATTCATCCAGTGCGACGGCCAAAAGTACAATCGGGATTCCTAGCGCCTCAGCCAGCACACCAGCCTGCCGAACTGCCTCTTGCGATGTATCTCGGCCGGTCACCCCGACGAGAATCCCCTGATCAGACACAAGATTTTTTGCGACCAGATGAGAGCAGGGAGCGTGAAGCGCAATCTCTTGCGAGATGCTTCCGGACAAGAGCCTCTTCAGGCCGCGGTGACCGCGGGTACCCGTAATAATCAAGTCATAGAGCGGGTCTTCCGCCTCATTCAAGATGACGCGCGCGGCACTTCCTTCTCGCAGCCGAAAGCGGACATTCTGGCCCTTGTTTCCGGCCAAATGAATTTCATAAAGCCCTTGAGCGAGAGCCTTGAGCGAGTGGCGCTCTACGGGCAGCCCCCTGGCATCGAGCTGGAAAAGCTCTTGAGCCTGCAGGCGAATGCGCGCCTGCTGAAGCACTTTGAAATGCGGCGGATCAATCCCCCACTCGGCCAGCTTGCCGGTGGCCACCCCGCTGCCGAGATGCGAGCCGGAGAGATCGGCAATCGTATGCAGAATGGTGAGATCGGCTCCCAAGCTCTTGGAGAGCCGTCCTCCCAGATCGAGCGCGGCAATGCAGCTCTCATACTGGGCAATCGGAACCAATATTTTTCTCATGGTCGCTATTTATCCTCTCTACAACCCCAATAATGGCCAGTAGAACAATGCAAGCAATACTAGCATTATAACGGATAAGAGAAGCAGCTTGGAGCCTGCCTTTGCATAATCTAAAGGCCTCAAATAGCCGCTGCTGTAGACGATCATCGCTGCCGGGCTTCCGATCACGGTGAGGAATCCAAAGGCAGAGGCGAGCGCCGTGACAAAGCCGACCTCTTTGATGCTCGCACCCGTCAAAACGGCAATCTGCAATGTAACGGGCGCGAGAACAGCCACCGCTGTGCCGCTGCTCATCACGTTAGTAAAGAGAATCATCAGAAGACAGACGGCCAGAATGACGGCCAACCCACCCGTTCCGCCCAGCAGAGCGAGCACCTGCTGGGCCATCCATCCGGCTGCGCCCGTGGCCGTGAGCTGCGCCCCGAGCGAGATAGCCGCCGCATAGAGCCAGACTACGCCCCAGTTGACTCCGCTGTTTAAGTCTTCCCAGCGCACTAGCCCAAAGATGATGAAGAGCGCTGCGCCCGTGAGAGCGATAGTTCCGAGCCCCCATTGACCGCTAAATGCGATCCAGGCAAAGAGGATCAATCCAAAGAGCACCACAGCTTTCGTCTCCTGCAGCGAGAAAGCACCGCTCTCCCGCACGACCCGCCGCAGCCGCACGAGTGCCCGCCGCAGATCGGTGACCTCCGGGCGAAATGTCATCAGCAGAATGAGCGCCACAAAGGGGAGTCGCAGCAATACAAGCGGATAGGCATAGGCCATCCATGTTGCATAATCGATGTGGATTCCAAAGGCCTGGCGCCAGTACTCAATGACAATGGCATTACGAGCGCCACCCGATGGCGTCCCGAGTGCCCCTATGGCGCAGCCGTACGAGATGGCCAACAAGAGCAGGACCGCCAGATTGCGCGCCTGTTTGTGGTCGTCTTCAACCGCCCGGATGATTCCAAGCGCGACGGGCAACATCATGGCAGCCACGGTGTGCTCGCCAATGAACGAAGCAATCAGGGCACAGGCAGCAGAGATGCCAAAGACGATTCGTGTCGTATAAGGGCCTGTGACGCGCAGGAGCCAGAAGGCTAAGCGTTTATCCAACTTCTGCTTGACGAGTGCGATGGAAATCATGAGTGAGCCCATGATGAAGAAGACGGCATCGCTCATATAAGAGTGAGCAATCTGGTTGGAATCTCCCAATCCCAAAAAGACTTGGCCAACCGCAATCAAAAGAGCCGTGGCTGGAAGCGGGATGGGCTCTGTAATCAAGAAGATCATCGTCATGGCTAGCAGGGCCAGTGCCCTCATCCCTTGGGCCGATAACCCCTCGGGTGGTGGGGTGAGCAGCAAGATCCCACCGACGAGCAGGCCAACGATCAGCCATCTGCGAGCGAAGAGAATGCGTAGAATCTGCATAGATTAAATCTTTTTCAAAAATTCTCTCGCTGTGTCGTACAGAATCATTCGCTTGCTTTGGTCAGAAATGGGAAGCTCACGGAGAGCATCGATGTTGGCGCGAATGCTGCGCACCCCAGGGCCAGGCCAGTCCGTGCCAAACATTGTTTTCGTCGCAATGCTCTCGATCTTAGGAAAATATTCGAGCAAATTCTTCGGTGGAAAACCCGATATGTCTAGATAAATATTTTGAAAGCGTCTCAAGAGAAAGAATGCGGTCTCCATCCAGAGAGGCCGCCCGCCATGCGCCAAAATAATCTTGAGTTTCGGAAAATCAATGGCCACATCTTCAATGTAGATCGGGTCACTATATTTTGTGCGCGCCGCCGGAAAGATCGAGGTGCCTGTATGAAACATGATGGGTACGCCGTATTTTTGCGCTTTTTCATAGATTACGGCCTGAGCTTCAAGACCGCTCAAATATTCATTGGGGTAGATGAGCTGGTGCGAGGGGTGCACTTTTAACATCTTGATTCCCAGCGTTTCGACCAGATGGGCCATCCTGCTACTCGCATCCTGGACAAACTTGGGGTGGATGGATCCAACCGGAATCAAGCGATCTGGCGCGGCTTTGCAATAGTTAGCGATAAACTCATTCGTCTCATCTGAAAAGCCCATCACATCCGGACTCACATAATTGATGAGAGCGGCCTTCTCGACGCCTTCTTGATCAAGATGTTTCAGAAAATTTGCTGGATTCTCCGCGAGACTGAGCAGTTTGTCGAAGTCTGGCTGGCTCTTCTTCCAGCCTTCGAGCACCTGGGGCTTCATCATATGCCAGGGCTGGATATGAATATGAATATCAATGACAGGCTGAGCTTGGCTCAATGGAGATCACCCGCGGCCAGCATAGCAGTTCTCGCAAAGATTGCACAAACCGAGTCCCGGAACTAAGATACGCAGGCTGAGAGCCATGAAAGAGATCAAACGAATTCGCATCCCCTATCTCTTGGAGATGAAAGAGAGAGGGGAGAAGATCAGCATGATCACGGCCTACGACCACCCCACGGCGCTTCTGGTCGACCGGGCGGGCATCGAGATTGTGCTGGTCGGCGACTCTGTCGGCAACAATGTGCTTGGCTATGAAGAGACGGTGCCCGTCACGATGGAAGAGATGATTCATCACACCAAAGCCGTGCGGCGTGGTGTGAAGCGCGCTCTCCTGATCGGCGATATGCCCTTTATGTCATTTAATGTCTCGAATGAGAAGGCCATTGAAAACGCAGGCCGTTTTATAAAAGAAGCAGGTGCCGATGCCGTAAAGCTTGAAGGCGGCGAAGAGATGGCTGACCGCGTGGAGGCGCTGGATCGCGCCGGAATCGCAGTGATGGGGCACTTGGGTTTTACTCCGCAGCGCATCTCGCAGCTTGGCGGTCACAAAGTGCAGGGGCGCACGGAGGCTGTTGCCAAGAAGTTATTGGCCGATGCCAAATTGTTAGAAGAAGCAGGGGCATTCTCATTGATCTTGGAGCTAGTCCCATGGCAGATTGCCCAGCTGGTGACAGCGAGCGTCAAGATTCCCACCATTGGGATTGGCGCTGGACCTCACTGCGATGGCCAGGTGCTTGTTTTACATGATGTCTTGGGTTTTTCTCAGCCATTGACCAAATTTCCCAAGCGCTATGTCAATCTGAACGAGATCATTGAGAAGGCCCTGCTCGAATTCAAGAGCGACATCAAATCGGAAAAGTATCCGACAATTGAAGAGCACAGTTTCTCTGTGGACGAAGAAGTCTTAAAGCGCCTGAAGAAATAATAGCAGAAGAGGTAACTGAGATGAAAAAGCATACTGAACATCAAGACAGACACTTCAGTCATTACACAGCCAAGTATACAAAAATTGCAGCGGGCTATATGGGGCAGTTGATGGAGTGGCCTGAGATCGTGACAGAGGGCAACTCACTCGAAGAATGTCGCACGGTTTTACGCGACGCGGTAGACGAGATGATCCAGGCGTATCAAGACCTCGGAAAAGAGTCTTCAGTTGGTCGTCATTCCGGCCAAGCGTAGTACGAGCCGGAACCCAGTGGCTCTAATAAATCCCTGGATTCCCGCTTTCGCGGGAATGACAACCGTCTGCTATGGAATCCTCCATCTCCTGACATGAGAATCGCCATCATTGGTGCCGGAGCCTTGGGAAGCCTCTTTGGAGGAGTCCTCACCCGTGGCGGACATGATGTCTGGCTTTACAATCCCTCTAATAAAAAGCACATTCATGCCATCCAGAAGAATGGGCTGCGTATTCAGACCGGTGATGGAGATTTTGAAGTGAAACCCAATGCCACAACAAGGCTCGCTGAGATCCCGCTCCCTATTGAAGTGATGGGAATCTTCGTCAAAGCCTATGACACTGAGCGCGCTATTTCAGACGCCCTGCCACTGATCAGCACTGAGACGTGGACGTTGAGTCTGCAAAATGGGATCGGTCCAGAAGTCGTTCTTGCCCAGCACGTTCTCAATGGGCGGCTCTTGCGTGGAGTCACTGCACAGGGGGCAACGCTGATCGAGGCTGGGATTGTACGCTGGGGCGGACGTGGTCCAACTCAGCTCGGGCTTTTCGGGACGAAAAGCGGCCAGCTCGATGATTCTCTAGAAAACTTGTGCGCGACGCTAAGCTCCGCCGATTGGAAGACTCACTTCACTCCAGAGATTGAGAAAGATCTTTGGGTGAAGCTGCTGGTCAACGCGGCCATCAACCCGCTCACGGCGCTATTTAACGTCCCCAATGGCCAGCTCATTGCTGATAAGGAGCTCAATGCTATTCTTCACGGGATTATTCGTGAAGCTCTGCCCGTCACTCGGACTCACGGCGTGCAGCTCTCACTCGAAGAAGCAATCAGCCACGTCGAAGGCGTCTGCCGCGGGACAGCCCAAAATTTGTCCTCGATGCTCCAAGATGTGCGGCGCGGCAAGCGCACCGAGATTGAGTACATCAATGGCGTCGTTGCCCGGGAAGCAAAGGCTCTCGATGCGCAGACACCACTCAACAGCCTGCTCACCCGACTAGTGATGCGAAGCCCGTACTGATGGGCTATAATGGCTCAAACTCAAGAGACGAGGAATTGATGTGAAGACGACCGTTGAGACAAAGAGCGAGACCCAAACTCTGATCCATGTTGAGATTCCGCCGGAAGTTGTAACAAAAAAACTGCAGCACCTCTTGCAAGAGGTCTCTCGCACCTTCGAGGTGCCTGGCTTCCGCAAGGGGCACATCCCTCGTGCATTTTTAGAGAGCCGCTTTGGCAAGGATTTTTTGAATGAAGATGCGCAGCAGCAATTGATCGAAGAGCATCTTCCAAAGGCGATTGTGGAGAATCACATTGAGCCCGCTTCGCGCCCGCAGGCCAAAGTCATTGATTTTGGCGAAGGAAAGCCATTTCAGTTCGACATCGAGGTCGAAATCTTTCCTGAAGTGAGGTTGCCCGATCCGTTGGCGATTGAGGTGGAGGCTCCAACAAAGCGCCGCATCACCAAAAAGCTGATCCAAGAGACGATCGAAAATCTGAAGGTGGATCACGCCACACTCATCCCGCGCGGTGAGAGCGAAGCCTCTCAGGCCAATGATGTAGTGGCAATTCGAGATGACAAAGGGAGAACCCAAGAGATCCAGGCTCGCGAGGACGGCTGGATGTCTGAGCTCATCGGGAAGAAGATGGGAGATTCTGTCGAGTTAAAATCTTCGGATGATGAAACCATCCGAGTAAAGCTCGATGGCGTCAAGCGCATCGAGCTTCCTGACCTGGAGGAGCTGGCTCAATCTCTTGGTCACGCAAACACCGATGCCCTGCAAGAAGAAGTAGATAAGCAGCTCAAGGAGCGTGCTGAGCGAGATTATCAGCAGGCGTTGCGCATAGCAATTCTTGACAATCTTGTGGATCAGGCTCCAGTCCAAGTGCCAGCGCAGCTCGTCGAAGAGTTGTTACAGCAGGATCTGGAGATTTTGCGCAAGAACGGCCATGAGGCGACCGCAGAAGAGAGAGATAGGCTCAAAATTTCCGTCGGGCGCAGGGTCCACCGCGATCGCATCTTGCGCGCCGTCCGAGCCAAAGAGAATATCTCATACACCGATCATGAGTTCGATGAGTTCTTGAAGAGTGAAGCTGAAAAGCGAAGTTCCAATCCAGTCAAATTCAGGGCTCTGCTAGAGCGCGAGGGGCAGCTCGAGCGGATTCGCAGCGATCAGGAGACTCAGCGCGTCCTGGATCATCTGGTTGGACTGGCCATCATCAAGAAGACCGCTGGCAAGAAGTCAAAGAAAGAGATCGGTGAAGAGCAGCACGAGGAAGAAGGGCAGGAGGACTAATGAATCTGCAACGAGAGATGCAGCAGCTGATTCCCATTGTCATTGATCGTACAGGACAATACGAGCGCAGCTATGACATCTTTTCCCGCTTGTTGGAAGATCGCATCGTATTCATGCAGGGGCAAGTCGAAGACCACATGGCCAATCTCGTTGTGGCACAGCTTCTATTTTTAGCTGCAAAAGACCCCGAGCAAGATATTCAGATCTTTATCAACAGCCCTGGCGGAGTGATCACGGCAGGTCTGGCCATCTACGACACGATTCAGTATATCAACTGTGACGTCACAACCATCTGTGTGGGACAAGCTGCCAGCATGGGCACGGTCATTCTCGCGGCTGGCACAAAAGGAAAACGGCTAGCTCTCCCCAACTCCCGCATTCATATCCACCAGCCGCTGGGCGGCGCCCAGGGACAGGCGATTGATATCAAGATTCAGGCCGAAGAGATTCTCAGGCTCCGCGAGCAGATCAATCAGATCTTTGTGCATCACACCGGGCAGACTCGGGAAAAGATTGAAAATGATACGGATCGTGATAGATTCATGTCTCCACAAGAGGCCGTTCAGTACGGACTTGTGGATGAAATTATCACGACCCGCAAGCCAATTTCGAAAAAGTAAGCTCTCGAGCTTCTCTTTGAATCTTCTATTTCAGGGTCATTAAGCCGATCCCGACAATGGCGGCGCCAAGCGCAAAGAGGCCAATGATGCGGTTGGCTATGATTTGCTGATTGGTCTTGGCTAAGTCTTCTTCTGTCACAGTGGAAGCCTTGACCTGGAACTGCGTAAGCTGCGTCTTGAGATCACGAATCGTCTTCTCATTGTCATCAACCTGAGTCTTGAGGACTTTGATCTCGTCCGCTTGAGATTCAAGGTTTTGAATGCGCTGTGTCAGATTTGGATCGATGTCAGGCCGGGCAGACTTGAGTGTGCTGACATCGGTGGTGAGCTGATTGAGCTTGTCCGCGACTTTGTAGATCAGGTCGCGCAGGACGTCCAGATCTTCAGGCTTGATGGTGGTAGCCGTCGCATCGGGGTTGGTGACACCCGCCTGGTTCTTTAGGTTTTCCACATAGTTGAGGAGACGGCTCATCAGCTGTGCCACTTCATAGCGTGTAGCGGCCCGGTCTCCCTCAAACTTTCCACTGGGAAGCCCCTGAATGACTCCACGCTGGAGAAGATACTTCAGGCTCTCCATCGACCAGTGGTTGGCAGGAACGTCCGTAAAGATCCGGCTCCCTCCATTGTTACTACCGCTTGCAGTAGTACTCCCACTGCCATTTTTGCTGCCCTGTGCAGGACCATCTGCCTGGGTAACGTAGGCCATCCCGACCAGGAACAACACGAATACGAGCAAGGTCGAACGTATGACTAATCCTCTCACGATATCACCTTCTTGAAGGAATCTAGGGGTTACGATAGCGGAGAAGTTTGAGATTGGGAAAGCCCAGGTGTCCCTTTTTGAAGTCCCATATTGAAGTTTTGGCTTTACTAGCTACAGGCAAGATTTGACCGAATTTACCAATTCGGTTCGCAATTCATGTTGCTAATCTGGTCGAGTAGCCTCATCGTTTCAGCATAACTGGGACCCGGTGCGCTTCCAAAATAATTGTTCATCGGTCCGATGCGGTTGAAGGGCCAGACGCGTAAGAAAGGCTCTCCGATAAACTCTTCTTTGGGGAAGGTTCCCCAAAAGCGGCTGTCGGAGCTGTCATTGGTGCAGTCTCCAAGCGCAAAGTATTTCCCAGCATCTACATGAAAATTGCAGGGGCCCGGATTATCAATACCCTCTTGAGCGCATGTATATTTGCGATCAAATGCAGGCCGATCAAGTACCGTGCCATTGACAAAGATCTTGCCCGCTTCAATCCTGATATCTGCGGGTCCTTCTGCTACCAGGCGCTTCACATAACGCACTTTGCATGGCTTCTCTTCACCCCAGTGCCAGATCAAAAAGCCATCACGGCAATTCGAAGATTCGGGGTGCCAGAAGACGACAATGTCTCCTGGCTCCGGCTTCTGGAAGCCCAGCAAATACGTCAATTTATCCACAAAAAAACTGTCACCCTCTAAGATCGTGGGAACCATCGAGCCTGTAGGAACGCGCATCCGCACAATGCCATAGCTCATTGTGAGCCAAGCCAGAAGCCCGGCAATGACAAGAACCTGTAGCCAGTCAAACGTCCAATCAACGCTCGGACCCGTAGAGAGACCGGCTTTGTTGAAGAGTCTGGATAAAAATGGCTTGCGCTTCTGAGGAGTCTGCTCTGATGCTGGGGCAGACTCACTCAATGGCTGAAGTTTCTCTGGCTGATTCTGCTCCTGATTATCTATGGGCATGCTCTTAAATTATATTTACCAGTCAGGCTGACAATTTTCGTGGATCTGGTTGAGCAGCTTTAGGGTCTCTGGATAAGTCGGTCCGGGCGCACTCCCGAGATAGCTGTTCATCGGTCCGATGCGGTTGAAGGGCCAGACACGGAAGAAGGGCTCTCCAATGAACTCTTCTTTGGCAAAGGTCCCCCAGTAGCGGCTATCTGCGCTGTTTAAGGTGCAATCTCCAAGCACAAAGTATTTCTCTGCGTCAACGTGGAAATTGCATGGTCCTGAGCCTGACCCGGGAGCGCATGTATATTTGCGATCAAAGGCGGGGCTAGTCAGCATTGTGCCATTGACATAGATCTTGCCCGCTTCAATCCGTATGTCCGCGGGTCCTTCTGCTACCAGGCGCTTCACATAACGCACTTTGCATGGCTTCTCTTCACCCCAGTGCCAGATCAAAAAGCCATCACGGCACAGCGTCGACTCTGTGTGCCAGAAGACAACAATGTCTCCTGGCTCCGGCTTCTGGAAGCCCAATAAATACGTCAATTTATCCACAAAAAAACTGTCACCCTCTAAGATCGTGGGAACCATCGAGCCCGTAGGAACGCGCATCCGCACAATGCCATAGCTCATTGTGAGCCAAGCCAGAAGCCCGGCAATGACAAGAACCTGTAGCCAGTCAAACGTCCAATCAACGCTCGGACTCGTAGAGAGACCGGCTTTGTTGAAGAGTCTGGATAAAAATGGCTTGTGCCGGGGCTGCAAATCTTCTGCAGCTGAAATGGGTAGATCAGGCTCAGGCAGACCCATATCGAGTCGATGTTCTTCTGAATCTGAAATCAACTGGGAAGATTGATGCTCTTCCGGCTCTCTCGGTGTCAGGTCCTCGTTCATAGAGCGTAGTTTACTTGGCGTGCTGACGTCTCAGATAAAATGGACGAGCTCGTCGGACCTTCCCCTTTTCTATGACTTCAATCTTCTTGATTTTGGGTGAATAGATAGGGAATATCTTTTCTACGCCAATTCCAAAGGACTCTTTGCGTACCGTAAAGGTCTTGGATGTACCGCTCCCCTTGATCTGAAGGACAACGCCCTCAAAAAATTGGATGCGCTCCTTGCCCTCTTGGCTCACATCTGCAATCAGCTCATGGACGCGAATCTTGTCACCAGAGCCGAAGGTGACTGGCTCGCCTTTCTGGCCTTCACCTTCGCGGTCTAGCGTGCTGACAAGCTCAGCTTCAAGTGCTCGAATCATCGGGTTCATGACGGCTTCTCCTTGCTACTCAGAGCGCCCGCGCAGCCGATAAAGAATGATCGCCGCTGCGGCACGCACCGAGAGGTGATTGTATTCCCCAGGGCCATAGATGGGGGGGAGCACAGCATCCACGCGCTGAACCACTTCTGAGGCCAACCCCCATCCCGTCCCAAAAACCAAATAGACAGGTCTGTCCTCTCCCTCAATCTGCGCTCTCAGCCTATCAAAAGTGACCCGCTCTTTGTGGAGGGATCGCGCTGAGGTCGCCACGATCAAAGGTCTCTGCCCCTCGATATTCAGCACATGCGTTAGACTGTCGTCCAGGGTAGCAACTATCTCGGCTTGATGCAAGGCTTCTGCACGATGAGTGGTATCCTCTTCTTTGAGATCGAGCCAGTAGCGCTGGATTCGGTGGGCAATCTCCTGCTGCGATTTGAGCGGTGTGATCACATAATAACGCTTTACATCAAATGTACGGGCGCTTCGGGCAATGTCATGCAGGTCAATCCCGGTCAGCGCTGAGGCGAGAATGCGCCCCTCGCGGTTCAGAATCGGCCAGTGGACGAGTCCAATATAAAGATTTCCCATGAATGAATTTATTTGTTTATTAAGAGCCTTTATCGAGCAGATCCGGGCGATTCTCTCGCGTCTTTTCCAACGCCTTCATCAGCCTCCAGCGCTCGATCTCGGCATGATGCCCTGATAATAAAACTTCTGGGACTTTCATGCCTTCAAAATCGGGCGGGCGCGTATATTGCGGTGGTCCTAACAGATTCTCTTTAGCAAATGAGTCTGCGTCAATGGACTCAGAATTGCCAAGCACACCTGGAATGAGCCTGCAAATTGCCTCTGTGACGACAAGCCCCGGAAGCTCACCACCACTTAGCACATAATCTCCAATAGAGATCTCATCGTTGGCAAGAGTATAGATCCGCTCGTCCATCTCTTGATAGCGCCCACAGAGCAGAATGAGCCAGTTACTTGTTGAAAGATCTCGCGCATACGCCTGATGAAGGAGCTTTCCACGTGCGGAGAGAAGAATGACGCGAGGTTTCCCTTCTGCTAAATCACGAATATGCTCGATGGCGCGAAAGAATGGCTCGGGCTTAAGCACCATGCCAGGTCCGCCGCCAAAGGGGCGGTCATCCACTTGCCTGTGCTTATCAAATGTAAAATCCCGGAGCTGATGAAAATAAATCTCGATGAGGCCATTCCCAATGGCCGTGCTGATCAGACCGCTCTGGAAATAGGGTTCAATGATCTCAGGAAAGAGTGTGACGATATCCACTCGCATGCCATTATTTGGTTTGAGCGCGGCGACCACCGCGAGAGCGGCGCTTCTGTCTGGGTTGTTGCAACTCTACCACGTCAATGATGACCTCTTTACCAGAGCGGCGGGAGATGGCATCCATGACGCAGCGCAGGTCTTCAACAGTCTGGCCTTTTTTGCCAAGGAGCCGCCCCAAATCGCCTTTGTTGGCGAAGATATTAAAGAGAACGATTTCAGTCGTCTCAATGCAGTCAATTCTCACCCTCTTGGGATCATCCACCAGGGGGTGAATGAGATACTCCAGAAGGCGGCGGAGCATTACGTGCTCTTGATGCCGGCTTTGTTGATGACGGAGCGGGCTCGTGGAGAGACTTCGACTCCTTTACTTATCCACTCGGTGATGCGCTCGCCCTTGAGCTGAATCTCATCGGTGTGTGGGTTGAAGGAGCCTAGCTCCTCGATCGGGCGTCCATTTCGGGCTGCCGACTCATCAATCACCACGAGCCGAAAGGTATTCTGCCCTCGGCGACCTGTCTTCTTCAGTCGAATCTTTGCTGCCATTTTGCTCCTTTCAAGTCAAATTGTAACTCAAGCGGAGAATTCAAATCATACACATTGTTGAACGAAAATCCCCCTTGGGAATTGATCAAAGTATACTGAATGGGATTGTAGACGTCTACCTTGACTGTGAAATGAGATACTAGAATGGAAATCCGCCTGGGGGCATCCGCCCCTTCATCTTCTTCATGCGCTGCATCATCTTTTTGGCATCTTTGAACTTTTTTAGAACACGGTTGACATCTGTCACATCGGTTCCAGAGCCCTTTGCAATGCGCTTTTTACGGCTGCCATTGAGTAAGTCGGGCTTGCGTCGTTCTTCGGGCGTCATGGATTGAATAATGGCTTCAACCCGAATCAGCTCCTTCTCATCAATCTTTACATCAGATCCTTTGAGACCGCTAAGACCGGGAATCTTATCCAAGATCTTGTCCAGAGGGCCGAGACTGCGAACTTGAGCCAGCTGCGCGCCAAAGTCTTCCAGATCAAATTTGTCTTTTTCAATTCTCTTGGCCAGCTCTTGAGCCTTCTTCACATCAATCTTGCTCTCGACCTCTTCAATCAGCGTGAGCACATCTCCCATCCCTAGAATGCGCTCGCCCAGCCTATCGGGGTGGAAAGGCTCGAAGTCTTCCAGCTTTTCGCCCACCCCCATAAAGACGATCGGGCGGCCCGTCACTTCGACCATGGAGATGGCCGCACCGCCCCGGGCGTCGCCATCCATCTTGGTCAGAATGATTCCTGTGATGGATAGTTTTTGATTAAATGCCTCTGCAATCGAGACGGCCTCTTGCCCTGTCATGGCATCGGCCACAATCAAGACCTCGTTGGGCTTTAGCTCATTCTTTGTCTCTCGAAGCTCTTCCATCAGCTCTTCGTTGATCTGAAGGCGTCCTGCGGTGTCAATAATCACAATGTCAGCCAGCTGGCGAATTCCCTGGTTTTTTGCTCCGCGCGCAATCTCGAGTGGCGTCTTTCCTTGCGTATAGACGGGGATGTCGAGTGATTTTCCCAAAATCTCAAGCTGCTCGACGGCTGCCGGACGCTGGATGTCAGTGGCAGCCAAGATGATCTTCTTCCCTTTCGCTTTGAAATAGCGCGCAAGCTTTCCAGTGGTGGTCGTCTTTCCAGAGCCTTGGAGTCCAACCATCATCCAGATGCTGGGGCGCTGACTGGCGTTGAGGTCCGTTCTCCTTTTACCCATCATCTCGACCAGCTCATCCCGCACGATCATGATGACCTGCTGACCCGGCGTCAGGCTCTCCGTGATATTCTGCCCCAGGGCCTTCTCTTTGACCTTGTCCACAAAGCGCTTGACCACTTTGTAATTGACATCGGCCTCTAACAGAGCCAGACGCACTTCGCGCAGCCCCTCATCAAGGTCCTTTTCAGTCAGCTTGCCCTTGCGTCTCAGATTGGTAAGGACTGAATTTAATCGTTGACTCAGTGAATCAAACATTGAGATGATCTCCTAATTTAATTAAAAAAATTATTTCACCATTCCAGCTTTTGCCAGCTGCTCTTCCAAAAACCGGGTCGTCGTCGTGCCTGCGACAAACTTGGGGTGATCGAGAATCTCCAGACAAAGATCACGGCTGGTAGCCAGATTGACCAGCTCCAACCGCTGGAGAGCTCCGATCATGCGCTTTCTCGCGCTCTCGCGGTCCTCGCCATGGGTAATCACTTTGGCCAAAAGCGAATCATAATAAGGGCCGATAAAGATGCCATTGTAGATGTGCGTATCAATGCGGACGCCAAGCCCGCTTGGCCAGCCTTTGATCTCCAGACGGCCTACTGCAGGCTGAAAGTTCTTAAGCGGGTCCTCTGCATTGATGCGGCATTCAATGGAGTGGCCTTGGAGCTGGAGCTTCTTTTGCGTATAGCCAAGCTTCTCACCGGCAGCGACCCGAATCTGCTCGATGATCAAATCTTTGCCGGCGCGCATCTCAGAGACCGGGTGCTCCACTTGAATGCGGGCATTGATCTCAATCAAATAAAAATCTTTGCCAGAGACCAAAAATTCGACGGTCCCTGCGTTGTGAAACTCCAAGATTTTCGCGGTTTTGACGGCTGCATCAAGAATAGTATCCCGAAGCTCAGGATCAAGACCGGGTGCAGGAGACTCTTCAATCAGCTTCTGGTAGCGGCGCTGGATGGAGCATTCCCGCTCGCCCCAATGCACAACCGTGCCATGCTCATCGGCCAAGATTTGAACTTCGATGTGGCGGGCATTATCCAGATATTTCTCAAAATAGACATCGGGGACTCCAAAGGCGGCCTCGGCCTCGCGACGAGCGGCATGAAACTGCTTCATCAGATCTTCATCCTTCTTTACAAGTCTCATGCCACGTCCGCCACCGCCCGCTGCCGCTTTGATGATGAGCGGATAGCCGACCTCTTTCACTTTGGTGCGCGCCTCTTCTTCCGTGCGCAGGGCTTCAGTTCCAGGCAGAAGTGGAAGACCCGAATCTTTGAGGGCATTCTTGGTAGCCAGCTTGTCTCCCGATAATTTCATCACTTTGTGATTGGGACCGATAAACTTGATGTCGGACTCCTCGCAGACCTCTGCAAAATGGGGATCTTCCGCCAAGAAGCCATAGCCAGGGTGAATCGCTTCGGCTTTGGAAATCTCTGCGGCACTCATGATCGAGGCAAGATTGAGATAGCTGGACCTGGCATCGGGGGGGCCAATACAGAAAGTCTCATCGGCCATCTTGACATGGAGCGCATCTTGATCGGCTTTGGAATAGACAGCCACAGCTAGAATTCCCAGCTGCCTGCAGGCCTCGATGACTCGAAGAGCAAGCTCTCCACGGTTGGCGATCAGGATCTTTTTGAACATGCTCAGCCTTCGAAGAGCTCAAGCACAATCAAGGGCTGCCCGTACTCAACGGGTTTTCCGTCTTGCACGATGATCTCTTTCACAATGCCCGCTCGCTCCGTGCGGACCTCATTCATCACTTTCATCGCCTCCACAAGACAGACCGTGTCCCCCGGATTGATGCGGTCCCCCACTTCTACGTATGGCTCTTCACCGGGGGCAGGGCGGCGAAAGAAGGTCCCTACAATCGGTGCTTCGATGACATAGCCATTGGCAGGCATCCTCTTCTCTTGGATGGGGGCACCCTTGGCTTGAGCCGCTGTCTGTTGGGTTGGGGACGGAGCGGTCTGCGTGGGCTGTGGCTGCAAAACGGCCGTGATCGGTTGAAAGAGGCTGCCCCGGACCGACTCACGCTTCAGGATCAGCCGTGATTCGCCCCGATGCAACTCTAGCTCGGTCAGTGTAGTGCGCTCAAAGACTTCAATGAGCGACTTGATCTCCTCAACCTCCATGCCTCTCGAAACCCCTTTCTGACCTCACGTGTGAGTGGAGCCCTTAGCATACCGCAAGCGAGCCAGTCCTTGCAAAAAATTGCTGCCTATCTTATAATGCCTGCGCAATTGAGGTGCGTCTTGAATGGATCCTGCGGTAGGATTCTTATGTCTTGTGCTGCTCACGCTCTTTAGCAGCTTTTTAACTACTCTGGAGATCGCGATTGCCTCGCTGGGACGAGTTCGTATTACGGCACTCCAGAAGGAATATCCCGCGCGGCGCCCATTACTGCAACAGCTTCTCACTACCCCTGCGCTGGTTCTGGCCTCGATCTCCTTTCTTCGGGATCTGGCTCTGATTGGCGGGGGGCTGATTGCCCTCTCCGTTACTATGTCGATTCTTCCATGGAGCTACGGATTCACTGCTCTTGTTGCAGTCGCCGTTTCGGCTCTTTTTGTTCTGCTATTTCGGGAGATCTTTCCGAAATATCTTGGACGGGAGCAGATGGGAAGCTGGGTCGTTCGCTATTTGGGGATTATCAATTGGCTCACAGGCCCTCTCGTCCCGCTGATGGGATCCCTCCACAATTTAGGGAATCTCATCCGCTCTCTCTTCCGTCTTCCACACCAAGAGGAGAAGCGGCGCGCCGCGCCTGTCAGCGAAGAGCAGATCCGGTATCTGCTAGAGGCGGCTGAAGAGCATGGCCTGCTGGAAAAAGAGGAGCAGCGCATGATCTGGCGCATCCTCTCCTATGACGACCGGGTCGCGAGACAAGTGATGGTGCCGCGGCCTGAAGTGATCGCCATCGCAGCGGACACCACAATTGATCAGGTGCGAGAGATTGTGCAAGAGCACGGCCACTCCCGCTATCCCATCTATGAAGGAACGCGGGACAATGTGGTCGGGGTTCTTTATGCCAAAGATCTCTTGGGACGCGGATTCTCCGACGAGATTTTACTGAGGGACCTCATTCGCCAGCCCTTCTTCATCCCTACGATCAAGCCGATCAATGATCTGCTCCGCGAAATTCAACGCAACAAGAAGCACATGGCGATCGTAGTGGATGAGTTTGGCAGCATGGCAGGCATCGTTACGCTAGAAGACATTTTGGAAGAGATTGTGGGCGAGATCGCTGATGAGTTTGATCAGCAAGAGACGCCCATTCGCAAGATCTCGCGCAGCGAATATCTCGTCGATGGGGATGCAGAATTGCGCCAGATCAATGAAGAGCTGGTGCTCAATCTGCCGATGGATGGCGCTGTCACAATCGGAGGGCTGATCACGCAAGAGCTGGAAGAGATCCCGCAATCCGGACGCAAAATTACACTCGATGGCGTCACACTGACTGTGGAGAACGCCACCGCCCGTGAGATTCTCAAGGTGCGAATCCAGCTGCCGGAGATTGTCTCATCACAGAACGTAAACTAGAAGGCTCGCCATTCGTTGAATTTCGAAAATCAAGAATCTAAGATTAAGCTAAGCAGGATAACGCAAGGAGGGATGCCTTTGCATCGGCGGAACTGGCTCTGGGTTGCTCTACTATTTGCGCTGGCTCTCATACAGGGGCTCGGCATCAACGGCTTAGCTCAGTCCGACTTCAATCAGTACAAGATTGAAGCCACATTCAATCCCAACGATCAAGTCATTCACGCTACTCAGACTATTGTATATAGTAATGATTCCAAGGAATCATTAAACGCACTCTTCTTTCTTCTGCTCCCTAACTATGACCGGCAGCCCAATCCCTATCTCGACCCAAGTGCATTGGATGCTGGCTATCCCGACGGCTTTGATCCCTCCTGGCTCAAGATAGAGTCTGCAACAGATGCTGAGAATAAACCGCTGCAATATGAGCTGTCAAAGGGGCCAGCTACATTTCAGAGTTATTCTCTCGATGACACATTGCTCAGAGTGACGCTATCTTCGCCTCTCGCTCCCGGTGCAAAGACCCAGGTTGCTCTGACATTTACAACCCATTTCCCCAACTCGAATCGAGGAGATGAGGCACGCTTTCGTGATGTCTATCTCTGGCGCTTCGCCTGGAATCCGATGGCTGTTCTCGCCAGTGACTTGATTCATGGTGAATATACATCTGACCAGCGCCCGTACTATCAATATGCTATCCCTTCTGCACTGTATGAGCTCACTCTAACTGTGCCAGCGGGCTACCAGGTGGCCGTTGGAGCCGATCAACAGAAAGTGGTCAAAGAGACAGCAACCGAGACGACAGTTCACGCCACGAATGGGATCCCAGTTCGCTCTCTTCCAATCGGGATAAGCAAGCTTTTCAAGATCTATCATTTGCCAGAATCGGATCCAGAGATTTGGGTCTATTATCTACCCGGCGACGATGATTCTGCCGTGCTATTAGCCTTAAACGCAAAAGAGATCGTGACAGCCTATCAGGCTCGCAGGGGAGAATATCCACACCGCCGTCTATTAATTGTAGAAACCCCCTCCACAGCCGCCGGGTTTGCGGGCGCGACCGCAGATGCCTTCACTCTTATTAACCAGACTTACTTTAGTGACCGAAATCTGGCTGTGCGAGGTCTTTTGGACCGGCTGACCGATTATCTGCTTGCCCATGAGATCGCGCACCAGTGGTGGGGGATCGGCGTGGGGCAAGATATTAACGCAGAGAATTTTCTGAGTGAGTCCTTTGCTCAATATCTGTCCATCACCTATTTTGAGAAGAAATATGGGGAGTTTGGTCCCAACGTCTTTCAGTTGGGGCGGGATGGCCTGCTAGAGCGTTTTGTGGATCATCAATTTGGATACATTAACTTACGAGAGCACCTGCAAGGCGATCTGCCCTACGTCACGGCCTTTGTTGACCGCTTTGATGAGGCTCTAATCAAACCCCAGAAAGATGTCAAATATTACAACTTTGATGCAGAGAGACTTTATAATAAAGGCTATCTGATTCTGCGTGCGCTGCGCGGAGTGATCGGCGAGAAGATGATGGATAAGCTCTTGCGGGTCGCCCATGAGCGCTATGTCTACAAGATTGCAACGGTAAAAGATTTTCAAGCTGTGGCTGAAGAGGTCTCCGGTCAGAACCTGAATGAGTTCTTTCAGACGACTCTCTTTGAGGAGACGGATGAGCATGGCCATGCTCCATACGCTGATTATGGAATTGGCCATATAGATACTCTGCAAAAAGCAGCAGACAGCTATGAGTACCGTGTTCATCTCTTCCATGATGGAAAGATTCGCCTGCCTGTGGAAGTTGACGCAACCGACAAAGAGAACCACGTGCAGAGCCAGTCATGGAAGCTAGCCGACCAGGATCAACGCGATTTTGTCATGAGCTTCCAGACCACCAAGCCTCTCAAAGAGGTGGGCGTAGACCCAAAGAGCCTGGTGCCTGATGTGGACAGGCTCAACAATTATTACTTGCTGGACGGGCTCTCCATCTTCAATCGCAAACTGGAGATCAATACCACAGGGCGAAACTCCATGCCCATCGATTCCTACACAATTGGCGTAGACCCCATCAACCAGTATCTGCAAGGGGGCTATCGGCTCGATCACCGCTGGACATTGGGGAATGGCATCATCCAGTTCGCCAAGAATTTTGGGCGAGGCGACGTCTTGAATGTGATCACGGCCTTCACCCCGGTTGGGCTGCTGGGAGAGCTCTCGCTCCGTCAGTCGTACTACTCACATCCAGAGACAGGTCTCTTAGGCACGTATTGGGAGCCGAGGGATCAGACCGAGATCACGCTGGCCCGAGAGACGGATTCCTCTGGCAGCCCCTTCTATGACCGCAGATCCGAAGCGACGGGGAAGGTCTTCAACCTCTTTGGGTTGACGTGGCTTCATCAAGAGAGCGTGCAGAGGCTCTTTGCCAGCTGGTTTCGCGTGCTTGATGATCCCAATTCATTCATCCGCTTTGATGGAGGGCTCTGGCACAACATTCACCTCTCTCCGGGCATCAATCTGGATGGTCAGATTGCCGCAGGGTGGGGTGATAAGCCCACTGGAATCTTCCGCTTCAACTTGAGCGATTTGAGCGGGTATGCCGCAGCCCCGGGGTATCCATTTGTAGGGAACGCCTTCTTTCTGGGGGAAGTCAATTTGCGGATTCCATTTCAGCGCGAGATGGAATACAACTTGCTCAACGCCGCCGTACTGGAGCAGATGGATGAGCGCTTCTTCTTTGAGTTTGGCAACATTTGGGCCAACTCGAGCAAAATGCCATCAGACCTCTCTCATCTGCTCGATGGAGTGCGAAGCCAAATCGGATTCGAAGTGAGCTTCTCGGGGCGCACCTTTGGTGGACTCTTCCCCTGGCAAGTCCGCATCGGCATCACCTATCCACTAAGCAATATTGATGAGGATCATCGAATTCTCAAGCAATACATCCAGGTCAGCACCCCATTTTTCTAAGTTTTCAGATGAGACGATCGAATAAGATCAGAATCGCTCACACGATCAAAGAGGCTCGCGGTGAGATTGACGAAGCATGGGCTCGTGGCGAAGAGATCGGCTCTGTACCCACAATGGGATATTTGCATGAAGGCCATCTCAGTCTGATCGATCTTGCCAAAAAAGATTCTGGTTATGTTGTAGTCAGCATCTTTGTCAATCCCACGCAATTTGGCCCCAACGAGGATTTCCAAAATTACCCACGGGATTTTGAGCGAGATCGCCAGATGCTTGAAAGCCGCGGTGCCGCGCTGATCTTTGCCCCTGACGTTGCCGAGATGTATCCGCAAAGATCACGAATTCGCTTCGAGCTAGATACGCTTGGCGATCATCTCTGCGGGGCAAGGCGCCCGGGCCATTTTTCCGGGGTCTTGCAAGTGGTGACGAAGCTCTTTCACATCATTCAGCCGGATGTGGCCATCTTTGGCCAGAAGGACTTACAGCAATTATTGATCATTAGACGTTTGGTGAATGAGTTCGACTTTCCAATCAAGATCATAGCAGGAGCAACTCTGCGTGAGCCGGACGGGTTGGCCATGAGCTCGCGAAACTCGTATCTCTCAATTGAAGAGCGCCGCGAGGCAGCAGTCCTCAATCACGCCCTCCAACATGCAAAGAAATTGCTAGATTCTGGTGAGAGGAGAGCAGAGCGTGTTATTGACGCAATGCGTGAGCTGATCCAACGTGAAGTCCCATCCGGCAAGATTGATTACATCGAGATTGTGAATCTAGAAGATCTTCAGCCTATCTCGCGCTGCGAAAAAATATTCGCCATTGCGCTGGCTGTATATCTTGGGAAGACAAAGCTGATCGACAATATTGTATTGAAGATTGATGGGGAAAATGTCGAAGAGATCAGAGCCCTCAACTGAAGAGTTCATCTCCAACAGCTCGGAAGAGACTCGCGCCTGGGGGAAGAAGCTCGCACAAAGACTGGGAGACTGGGCCTGCATTCTTCTGGTCGGTAACCTCGGCGCAGGGAAGACGACTCTAGTCAAAGGAATCGCAGAGGAGCTGGGAATTGACCCCAATGCGGTCACCTCCCCCACCTTTGTTCTGATTCGAGAGCATTATGGAAGAATTCGGCTCATCCATGCCGATGCCTATCGCGCTGCTAGCACAAAGGAATTTATCGAAGTGGGGCTGGCAGAATATTTGGAGCAGCCGGGGATTGTCGTGATCGAATGGGGCGAAAAGCTGGCAGAGCTCGTTCCTGCCCATGCAATTTGGATTCGAATCGAGATTTTAGATGGAACCCGAAGGCGAATCTCTCTGTCTCGAGATGGACGAGCTTGACGTGAAACAAGTTTTGCCAGTAGATTCAAGCTATGGAACTCAAAGAGCTTGCTGAAGTCGTCCTGCCTAGCGAGACATACAGCGCTGTCACATTCGATCCGGAGACTCATGAAATCGGCATCCAATATGGCAATGTGCTGATCAGCATTCCCAAAGAAGATTTGTCAGATTTTTTGGAGATGCTCACTAAAGCAAGCTCCAAGATGAAGAAGTGAAATTAGTAAAAGCGCACTTTGCTAATAAAGCCTCGCAAAGACTGAATGACATATGGACTCAAAAGCATCGGCAGGATCACGAGAAACCCTGTTAGAGCAGACTCATCAATTTCTAAAAAACCTCCAGGCAGAACCGCGAAGAATTGAGTTGTTCCAATCAGAGCGCTTAGCAGCCACGTCTCCACGTTGTCAAAAATCTGTGTGAAAGTTGGGATGGTGACGAGGGCCGCCATTAGCATGGGAACACCCATCCAGATCGCCAATGTCGCGAGCGGGACGACAATCAAGTTAGCAAGCAATGTAGCCAAATAAATACGATGAAACTGCATAGCCAGAATGGGAGCAACAGCGATCTGCGCGGCCAATGAGATGACGCAGAGACTGAAGATCCATTCAGTGGATCGCGTCAGTGAATTTTTTAAAAGCGCAGATTTGATCTTAAGGCTATACGCAAAGCGCTCTTTCCAGTCACGGAACTGTGGCAGAATAAAATCTATTGCGATAAGAATCCCTGCCGTTGCTACAAAACTAAGTTGAAAACTGACGTCGTAGAGAGCCTGTGGAGTGACGAGCAAAATGATCAGGGCCGCCAGGCTGAGCCCTTGAAGCGGATCAATCCAACTTTTCAGGATCCAGCCGCGCTCGGCAATGAGCCATCCAAGCGCGACGAACCCAAACATGAGTGTGGCGCGCACCAGGCTCACTTTCCATCCGACCAAGATCAAATAGATCAGTACAATCGGAATGAGCAGCAGATATTTGGCCGTAAAAGAGACTCGGAAGAGTCGAAAGATTCCCCAAAAGAGAGCAATGAAGATTCCGATGTTGAGCCCAGAGACGGCCAGCACATGCAGGACTCCTGCATCGCGAAAGCTCGCCTCGATGCCATCCTCAAGCGAGCTTCGATCTCCCAAGACAAGGCTTTTGAGAAGACCACTTGCCGGCTCTGCTAAACTCTGATCGATCAGCGTAAAGAGCTGATTGCGAGTCTCATAGCCCCATCGGAGCACTGGACTCCCCTGATCTCGTTTGATGATATCGATGTCGCGAGCTGTCCAGGTCGTTCCAATTGCCCAGATGTCGTGGCTCAACAGATATTCACGGTAATTGAATCCATCAAAATCCCAAGGAACCTGCAATGGAGCAGACAGCTCAAGCTCATCGCCGTAACGCAAGTCCTCATATGAGCCATTCGGGTGATAGTAAAAGACTTGAATACGGCCCGGAAGATTTTCAGGCTGAACTAGAAAGCTTGTACGATCCGATTGTTCAGATGGGTACTCAACAATGAGACCTCGAATGTGAGTCAGCTTATCTAAGGCTGAATATAACTCATGGATTGGCATTCTGGACTGAGCTTCTCGCAATGCTCCAAGACCTGCTACTAATAAAAACAGCATCCAGAGCCATGCAGAGCGTTTAAGCCAAAATAGTAAGAGAGCCAGTAAAAATATGACCCCCAGAGAGATGAATAGAGCCTGAAACTTTACATCAATATCAAACTCGTGGCTGAAGGCGATCCCGAAAATCCATGCGAGCGCAAGGGCAACAAGAGGTCGCCGACGCTCCATGCAAAATCAATCCCCAAGCCCGTAATGAGAGGCATTGAGCCAGGCGCCGCCATCCACCACAATGTTGTTGCCGGTGATATAGGCAGCCGCCGGAGAGAGCAAATAGAGAATCGCCCAGGCAATCTCCTCGCGCTTGCCAAGGCGATTGAGCGGAATGTGATTGATCACCTTCTCGCGCATTCTCGATTCATCCACCAGGCGGCGGACGCCTTCCGTCTCTTCGATAGGTCCCGGGGTCACGATGTTGACCCGGATGCCATAACGCGCCCACTCTACAGCCAGCGTGCGGGTCATATTGAGCACACCCGCTTTGGCAGCTCCGGAATGTCCTACATAGGGAGCAGCCATCCACATATAGGTCGCGCCGATATTGACGATGTTGCCGTGCCCTTGCTCTTTCATGACTGGAAGCACGGCTTTTGAGGCGATATAGGTCCCATTGAGCACGATATCAATGACGGCCTTCCAGCCGTTATACGAAAGCTGCTCCATGGCGCAGACGAAATTGCCCGCGGCATTGTTTACAAGAATGTCAACTTTGCCAAATTCTTTGATTGTCCGGTCCACAACCGCTTGAACCTGATCTGGCTGGCGGATGTCCGCTGGGACGGCGATCGCGCGCCGCCCAAGCTTTTCGATCTTCTGGATGATCTCTTTGTGGTGCTCAGGATCACGGCTGGTGATCACTACATGCGCGCCATGCTTGGCCAGCTCTGTGGAGATCACCTCTCCGATGCCGGTGCCCCCTCCTGTCACAATCGCCACTTGGTCTTTTAATAAGTCTTGCTGAAAAATCATGCTTTCCCTCTCTTCAAACAAAAGTCATTTGACGACAATGTTGACCAGTTTCCCCGGCACGATGATCACTTTCTGGACTTGCTGCCCATTAAGCCGTTCTTGGACCTGGGCCAGCGCCTTCGTCTCTAAAAACTCGCGATCTTCGCTCTCCTGGGCTGAGACCATCATCCGGTCACGCACTTTGCCATTGATCTGAATAATGATCTCTCGCTCAGAGACCTGCAGCGCGGCTGGATCAAAGTGCGGCCAGCGCTGCTTCAAGATTGGCTCTTCGTGACCGATCACACGCCACACCTCTTCGGCAATAAAGGGGGTCATGGGTGAGACGAGCAAGATCAGGCTTTCAATTCCTCGCTTGAAGAGCGGTCCATTCATCTTTTCGCGGTCACCATCATGCGCGGCCACGTAGTCGTACAATTCATTGGTCAGCTCCATGATATTGCTGACGGCTGTGTTGAAGTGAAACTCTTCAAAATCATCGGTGACAGCCTGAATCTTCTGATTCAAGATCTGCCACAACTGGCGATCCCGCGTGCTCAGCTCAATAGACGAGATATCAACGCTGGGCGCATCGCGAACGATATCCTGATAGTCCTGGACAATCGCCCAGAGGCGGTTGATATAGCGATACGCACCGCGGATGCCTTCAGAAGTCCATTCGATCTCGCGCTCTGGCGGACCCATGAAGAGGGTGTAGAGCCGTTCTGAATCGGTGCCGTATTCGCGGATCACTTCATCCGGCGGAATCCCGTTCTTCTTCGATTTGCTCATCTTGACGATCTCCGTGGTCAGCGGCTTGCCACATTTGGGGCACTTTCCCTCTTCCTTGACCAGCTTGATATCCACCCAGCTGTGGGACGGGCAGCGATAGGCCCGGTGCGTGATCATGCCCTGCGTAAACATGCGCTTGAAGGGCTCGCTAAAGCTGACCAGACCCATATCACGCAAAGCTTTGGTGACAAAGCGCGAGTAGAGCAGGTGCAAAATGGCGTGCTCGATGCCGCCGACATATTGATCGACCGGGAGCCAGCGATTGACCTGCTTAGAATCAAAGATCTTCTGGTCGTCTTTGGGCGAGATGTAGCGCAAGTAATACCACGACGAATCCACAAAGGTGTCCATGGTGTCGGTATCACGCTTGGCTTGGCCGCCGCATTTGGGGCAATCGAGGTTGTAAAAAGAGGGGATCTCCGCCAAGCCCTTCTTGCCCAAGAATTCTACATCCGGCAGCTTTACTGGCAATTGATCCTCAGGGACAGGCACAATGCCGCACTTCTCACAGTGAATCATCGGGATGGGAGTTCCCCAATAGCGCTGCCGCGAGATCAGCCAGTCGCGCAGTCTGTATGTCACTTGCTTTTCGCCAAAGCCCTTCTCTTCAAAATGATCAATAAACTTCTGAATCGTCTCAAGTCCAGCAGGCAGGCCATTGAACGGGCCTGAATGAATCATGACTCCGTCATGAGGATAGGGCTCACTCATTGTTTCGGGATCCAACGTCCCGCCTTTGGGCTGAATGACAACCACAATCGACAAGTCATTCGCCCTGGCAAACTCGAAGTCGCGATCATCGTGAGCCGGGACGCCCATGATGGCTCCCGTCCCATAGCCCATCAAGACATAATCCGCGACCCAGATGGGGATCTTCTCTTCTGTGACCGGATTGATTGCATAAGCCCCTGTGAAGACTCCTGTCTTCTTGCGATCCGTCCGCTGGCGCTTGATATCGCTCTCATTGACAGCCGCTTCAGCGTATGTCTGCACTTGCTTCTTTTGTCTGCTGCTCGTTATGACATCAACCAGTGGGTGCTCCGGAGCCAGCACCACAAAGGTCGCGCCATAAATCGTGTCGGGTCGGGTGCTAAAGACTTCCAACGTCTTTTCAAAGCCGTCGACCGCGAAGCGGGTCAATGCACCTTCGCTCTTGCCGATCCAGTTGCGCTGCATCGTCCGGACGCGCTCCGGCCACTCCGTCAGCAAATCAATGTCTGCCAACAACTCTTCGGCATATCGGGTGATGCGGAAGAACCATTGCGTCAGATCTCTTCGCTGGACCTCAGAGCCGCAGCGCTCGCATGCACCATCGACAACCTGCTCATTGGCCAATACGGTCTCGCAACCTGGACACCAATTGACCAGGGCCGCTTTGCGATAGGCCAGCTTTTTTTTGAAGAACTGGATAAAGAGCCACTGGTTCCAACGGTAATATTCCGGATCACACGTAGTCAATTCCCGGTCCCAGTCGTAGACGACGCCCCATTGATGAAATTGCTTGCGAAACGTATTGATATTGGCATACGTCCATTCCGCAGGATGGGTTTTGTTATCAATGGCCGCATTCTCAGCGGGCAAGCCGAAGGCATCGTAGCCCATGGCCGTGAGGACGTCATAGCCCTTCATCATCAAGTAGCGGGCGACGGCATCGCCGATCAAGTAGTTCCTCCCATGCCCGACGTGCATTGCGCCAGACGGGTAGGGGAACATATTCAAATAGTAGAACTTATTTTTGGCTCTGTTCAGATCAGGCTTAAAGAAGCCCTGTTCATGCCAGAAGTCGCGCCAATGGTTCTCTATCTTCTCAAAATCATATCTCTGAGCCATCTCATATCACCTCAAACAGAACGAAAACAACCATAAAGCAAAGATGCGCTGAATACCAAAATGACATTGATTTGTTAAATAGGAAAGTTTCGTGCGTTAGGCACGAAGCAGCCGGCGGAGCATAAAGAAACGCTTCGAAACTGCACACGTTCTAGTGCTCATAGTAAAAATAGTATAGCACGAAAAGCGTTCACGGGTCAAGATGATTGCGAGCAGATCTTTTCAAGCCGTGCTTGAACGGCCTGATCTAGTGATTGAATCCTCTCCTCCGACTCTCCCTCCAGATAAACCCGCACCAGAGGCTCTGTGCCCGATGGCCGGCTGAAGAGATAGTAATTCCGGCTCCCTTTCGAGTCTTCCAGACGCATCTCGATCAGCTTATCCCGGATGCCGCCCGCATAAATCACTCGAAGTCCAGCTAGCTCTTTCTGGCCAGGCTTTGCCCCCGAGAATTCGTCCAGAAAGCTGCTGATAAATCTGGCTTTAGCAGATTCTGGCACATCGAGATTGAGGCGTTTCGTGTGAGATGGCCAATATTTTCTAGAAACATCTGACCAGATATCGCCCAATGATTGATGATAAAAGGCCATCATGTCTATGATAAGCAACGCCGCCCAAATGCCGTCTTTATCCGGAACATGCCTTCTGGTGGTGAGGCCGGATGCCTCTTCACCGCCCAAAAGCAACAATTCCCGCCAGTTGGCGGGAGGCTTTTCTAAGATATTATATGCTGAGTCCATCTGTGGCACTTCGACGATATACTTCAAGCCCACGGGCACGGTAAAGACATTTCGTGTTGACAAATCTTCTCGTTTCCCAACAACAACTTGATAACTGGGATCGTTGAGATAGGGTGGGATGGCATTTGGGTGCGGCTTGAATTCGTCATTATTGGGAATCTCTCCAGCAATTGTCTCGACAAGTCGAGTCGTCACGTGAGAGACGGCAATGCGGCCAGTGAGCTTGCGATCTACGCCCAGATATTTGGTCAACATTGCTAAGACCTGATTGGGCGTGATGTAATTCCCGTCCTGATTTACGACACCATAGCGGTCTGCGTCGGTGTCGAGGCCAATGCCATGAATGGCCTGGCTTTCGCGAACCCGAGCTTGCATTTGTTGGATATAAGGCTCTTCGGGATTGGCCGCTGGCAGCCCCCCCAAACGCGGATCGCGCTCGCCATGAAGGACTTCGTACGAGACGCCAATCTCGTCCAAGATTCTTCTGAGATAGCCGCGTCCCGTCCCGTGCATCTCGTCCAGAATTATTTTTTTATCAGAAAAGAAGCTGTTAATGGCTGTCAGATCAAGCTTGATTCTTCTATTATTAATACCACTGCTAAGAATCCAGTCACAATACTTTTCTAATGGATCAAACTCGATCAATTGCCCTGATCTTCGGGCTTGCGCTAGATCAATGATTGGGAATTTTCGGGATTCGCTCTGATAGCGATTCGCGAGCACCTCAATGCGCTTTGTAACTTCGAGTGGCGCTGGGCAGCCATTGCGGGTTGAGAATTTGATCCCATGCCATTCAATTGGATTGTGGCTGGCCGTGCAGTTGATGATGCCTGCCAGATTCTCTTCCAATACGACTTCAAGCCCATAATAAGCGAGTACAGGAGTTGGGGTATCCCGCAGGGTGAGATGGACCAGAAATTGATTAGCTACGCAGACTTCTGCACACCAGCAAGCCACTTCATCCGCATGCTCGCGGCTGTCATAGCCAAGAACAATACTCTTATTTTGAAGTCCTTGAGCGATCAGATCATCGCAGATGGCCTGCACGGCGCATTTGACGCGCCTCTCTGTAAACTCATTCCCCCAGCGCCCCCGAAAGCCAGACGTCCCAAATCGAATCTCCACAAAGCCGGCCACGTTCAATTCAGCGCGAGCTTAGGGATGCGCGAGACTGCCTGAGCCATTGGCCGATGGCTTCTGCTCGGCCAATGTTTTGCCCTCTTTGGTGATGACCCGCTCAACGTTACTCGGCAGAATGAGATCATCTCGCGTGAGAATCTCAAACATCAGATCCTCTGGCAAGGTCAGCTCCAGCCATAGATTCTCAAAGGTGATGATGCCATTCTCTACGGGTAGCTCTGCCAAGGTCTTTTCGATCGCCTTTTTGTACTTGTCAATATCAAACTTGGGGACTTCCAAGGCCATAGATTCATCGTCTCCCATCGTGTCGTCATATGAATCAGTAGTGATATTCCACAGTATATTGAATACTCTTGGTTTCGCCCGGATTGAGTGTCACATCAAATTCCGCCGTATTGGCATCCAGTTTTATGAAATCTTGACTCGATGTGATGATCTTCCAGTCACCGCTCATCTGCTCCCGAGCCTGGATCGAGACGTCTTCGCTCTTGCGGTTGGTAAGCTCAATCTGGATTGTCTGCTGATATTTATTGTCATCAGGACTGGTCTGGCTGAGCAGAGTCCGCTTGGCCACCAGATCAAAGGCAAGCCCGGTCATCAGACTCACCTTTTCGCCCACAGGCGTGTGCTTCATCGAGTCTTCGCCAATAAAGCGCTGGCCGCGGGGAGAGTCCTGGTAGATTCGGACAGTACCTCCAGGCAGAGGGCTGCCCCCCTGCTCTGGATTGACAAATGCAATCCAGGCCTGAACGCCCTCGTAGCGCTGGGCCTCATAGATATAACTCTTCTTCACAGGAACTGAATCCATCTGCAGGAAGGCGACTTGCCCTGTCGCCCCGTTAGCGAGGGTGGCCGGGCTGGGCAGATTGTACTCATGATATTCAAAGATCGGCTGCTGGCTGATCTCTACCTGTTTGGCGGACGTCGCTGCAGCGGGCGGAGCGTACCCATAATCTCGATTGGATGAAGATACGCGGTTGATTTGGCCCGCAATCAGATTTATCTTTGGAAGCTGGAAGTTGAGGCCGGTCTGATTGGAGATGGAGACCCAGCTCTTTAAGGTCAGATTTTCCCCAGCCGCATCGAGCAGTGCACTGTAATCGGCGGACCAGTTGAGGCCACTGGTCAAGTACTGCACCCGTACTGAGGTCGGCCCCTGAAGATCACTCTGAAGCCTCCAGGTGAGCGTCGGGCCTTCCATGCCTCCTGCTGGGAAGCTGAACCGGGTGGCATCTTGAATGAGGTGCATCTGACCCTGCTCATCGCGGATCAAGACACCGCCATCAAGACTCACAAGCTGGCCCCGATAGGTTGCCGGGTCACCCCCGGCATACACTTCAATTGGCTCTCCAATGTGGCTGCGAAGAAGCGCCATCGCATCGGCTGGGGCCCTCTGAAAATGCTGCTCGGCAGCTAAGAGAGCCCCTGGATGGTCTGGAGAATCAATCTGGACACTTTCGGGCAGCAGCTGATCGCTAATGCCTTGAATTGGGTATACCGAGACGCCTTGAGTCAGGTCTAATGTGCGATCATCTTGAATCAATGCGAGGTTCTGATTTTGATAGATCGTGAGAGTCACCGCTCCGGGCGTGGAATTTAGCGCCGGCTGGGGATCGGGTTGAGCCATGCCGCTTTGCATGGTGTTGCTGGCGGAAGTCGCGATCAAGATCGCAACCAGGGCCATTCCAAGCAGAAGTGTGGGCCGTTTCATTCTCATGATGATCCCTCCTTGGTCTCATCTGTCAGCTTATCGTACGTTTAGAACCCAATCAACTTCCCGAAGCCCAGTTGATTGGGCTTAGACAAGCTTTTATAATGAGCAAATCTGGCGGCGTCGCCAAGTGGTAAGGCCAGGGTCTGCAAAACCCTTACACCCCGGTTCGATTCCGGGCGCCGCCTCCAGGTTTTATCCCAAGGGCGGTTAGCTCAGTTGGAAGAGCGTCTGCTTGACGTGCAGAAGGTCACAGGTTCAAGTCCTGTACCGCCCACCAGAGTCGACCTCAACATCAAGATTGAATGCCGTCACCTCATTTTCATCCCGGAGAGACTTACTTCCCAAGCGGTGGGAGCACAGGTCATATCCAAAGAGCGGAAAGCTCAAATAGAGTTAGAGGAATGCCAATGATCGGCGGTTGGCGGAAGGAATAAGGTGGTGAAATTGATGGAGAGGAATAGGACTGGTCTTCTGTTGGCAATTTTAGGTCTGAGCATGCTGCTGGGCGGCTGCCAGATGTTGAGTGGCGCATCGCATCACTCATCCAATAATACAACTGACACCACACTTACGACTGATCAGCTCGTTGGCTTTTGGGAGTCACAGGCACAATCCGTCGGGAAGACAGGCTATTACTACCGCTTCAATGCCGATGGGACACTGGCGCTCTCAGAAGAGAAGCCCGACAATCTTGTTTTGACCGGTACCTTCAAGATTGATGGAGCAAAGACTGTCGATCTTCAACTGACCAACCCTCGAGACAACGCCGTCATCTTGGCCATGACCTGGCAGTTGATGGATGCGCAAAACAATGAACTGGTCTTTCGCATCATGCCTGATGATGGTGTGGTCTGGCTGCGAAAAGTCAATTGAGTCTAGAACGTTCTAATAAAACTTGAGAAAGTGCTGGGCGATTTGTCTGGCCCTTCTGCTTTAAGAGAGCAGCTCCTCAATCTCATCTCGAAGCTCAACGGGAAAGCAGAGCTGATCTTGCTCTACCGGGCGATTCGTAATGGCTCTGATGATGTCTGAGTGTTTGGAAAGCTCAGCCAGCTTCATCTCCCGATCTACCAGATAAATACTCTCACTCACTTCTTTTATGGAAGAGTGGGAGAGCCCATCTTCATAGGGATCACTGAAGGCGCGATCTAGCACCAGGTAATATTCAGGATCGAAGCCCTTTCTCTCGGCTAGAGACTCTAACTTCCCAGACTGAGTGACATACTGTTGGGGATCAATGGCATGAGTTTTGAACAGCTGGCGCGTCATGAATCGCCGGCACAAATCCGATAATATCGGGTCTGAAGATGCCTGCCATTCGCGCATGGCAAAGCCAAGCAGAGTATCATCCAGATGCAAAAAATCATCAGGCGTGAGCAGCTTTTGCTCCGTCAATAACTTTCGGAGCGGGTCTGTCACAAAGAGGCTCTTTTTATTCTTAAGAAGCTCGGCAGCCCTGCGCAGGATCTGAATCACCAGCACTCCTGCGGAGCGCCCAGTCTTGTGGTGATAGACTTGCTCATACATGTAGTAACGCGCCAGCACGTAGCTCTCAACGGCTCGAAGCCCTTTCTCGCTATCCACAGCGATCTCCCAATCGCCCTCGTGCTCCACAATGCGCAGGCTGTGGATGAGCCACTCCAAATCAAATTGCCCGTAGCCAACTCCTGTGTGATAGCTATCTCGGAGCAAATAATCCATGCGATCCACATCCAGTTGGCTGGAGATGAGTTTTACGGCAAAGCTTGGCATAAAGGTTCTCTCTATGATGGCTTGGACGAGCTTGGGATAATCTCGATGAGCGGCCATGAGGACTTGATGCGCACCGCCCTGGGGATTAGCGATCAATCTTGTCGTCCAGACTTCGTGATTCACCTTGGTAAAGCGCTCTAAGAGATGCGAGAGCGGGAAGTGGCCGATGTCGTGAAGCAGGGCAGCTGCCAGCATCAGCTCTCGATGCTCATCAAGCAGCTTGGCAATCTTTTTGAACGGAGGATCATCCCGCAGATTTCGGATGCGCTCGATGATGCGCTTCATTAAGAAGGCCGCACCGAGCGAGTGCGAAAAGCGATTGTGATCCGCGCCTGGATAGACCAGATAGCTTACGCCCATCAGCTTGATGGAGCGGAGGCGCTGCACCTCTCGAGTCTCAATCAAATCCAAGATGAGCTTGTCTTGCTTGCGATCAAAGCCCAACAAATTGTGAACGGGGTCACGAAAGACTTTTTCCATTCAATCTCCTTGGGCTTTCTCTTGAAGGTTCCTCATCGGACTGAGTATGATAATGAAAATTTCTGCAATCATAGCGTATAGTCTGAAGGGAGAGTAGACCAGTCGAATGGCTCAGTACAAATGGATCAAAGTTCCGACCAGTGGCAAAAAAATCACGGTGAAAGATGGAGTGCTCAGCATCCCGGATACCCCGATTATTCCTTTTATTGAAGGGGATGGCATTGGCCGAGATATCTGGAAAGCCTCCAATCGCATTCTGGAAGCCTCTGTAGCCAAAGCCTATAAAAACAAAAAGAAGATAGAGTGGATGGAGGTTTTTGCAGGAGCCAAGGCGCTCAATCTCACCGGGGAGCTGGCTCCGCAAGAGACGTTTGATGCCATTCGAGAGTTCAAAGTAGCCATCAAGGGGCCATTAGAGACACCGATCGGATCAGGCTTTAGAAGCCTCAACGTCACGCTGCGCCAGGTTCTTGATCTCTACGCTTGTGTGCGCCCCACTCAGTACATTGCCGGTATTCCAAGCCCGGTAAAGCACCCGGAGCACACCAATTTTGTCATCTTCCGAGAGAATACCGAAGATGTCTATGCGGGTATCGAGTGGGAGCAGGGCACACCGGAAGTCAAAAGACTAATTGAATTTTTGTATGACAGCTTTAAGGTGAAAATTCGGCCAGACTCCGGCATTGGAATCAAACCGATGAGCATCTTTGGCTCAAAGCGGCTCGTGCGCAAGGCCATCGAATATGCCATCCAGAACAACAAGCAGCGCGTCACTCTCGTTCATAAAGGGAACATTCAGAAATACACCGAGGGCGCTTTCCGCAAGTGGGGCTATGAGCTGGCCGCTCAGGAGTTTGGCAAGCAGACTCTTGACGAAAAAACAGTCTGGGAGAAGCACGAAGGCAAGATCCCGGCTGGCAAAGTGATGATCAACGACCGCATCGCGGACATTATGTTCCAGCACGTGCTCACCCGCCCCATGGAGTTTGAAGTGATCGCCACACCCAACCTCAACGGCGACTATTTGAGCGATGCCTGTGCAGCCCAAGTGGGAGGCGTGGGAATGGCCCCCGGAGCCAACATCGGCGATGAGGTTGGCCTCTTCGAGGCGACTCACGGAACGGCTCCCGTACATGCGGACAAGAATGTGGCCAACCCGACGGCGCTCCTGCTCTCCGGCGTGCTGATGTTTGAGTACATGGGCTGGACAGAGGCCGCAAAACTCATTCGGAACAGCTTGGGAAAGACCATTCAACAAAAACGAGTCACTTATGACCTTGAGCGCCAGATGGAAGGCGCCAAAAAGCTCTCCACCAGCGAGTTTGGCGACGCAGTCATCGAAAACTTGGCATGAGATTATTAGAACCGACGGGCGCTGATCCCAAGCTCTTCATCCTCGATCTTCTGATGATCGATATGAAGCACTATGGAGGCCTCTTCATCTTCAACACGCCAAAGCCCGTGATCGTTGAGACAGGCTTTTCGCACAGCTTTGAGCGCATCATGACCGGGCTGGATGAGGCAAAGATTAACCCCAAAGACATAGCCTATCTCATGCCCACTCACATCCACATGGATCATGCTGGGTGCGCAGGCTATCTGTCTGAAGTATGCACAAACGCAAAAGTCTTGTGTCATGAAATGGGAACTCCACATCTCATCGATCCGACAAAGCTGGTCAAGAGCGTGCAGCGCGCCGTCGGAACTCTCTTCCCATACTACGGCGAGATGAAGCCGATTGCTGCAGACCGCATCATCTCAGTGAAGGGAAGCGAGAATTTTGACCTTAGGGGTGGATACTCTATGGATGTCGTCTACACCCCTGGCCATGCTCCGCACCATGTCTCGTTTTACGAGCGGAAAACCAAAGGACTATTCACGGGCGATGCCGTAGGAATCTATCGCAAAGAGGCGACGGGCTATGTGATGACGACACCGCCGCCATCGTTCAATTATGATGAGAGCATTCAGACACTAGAGATGCTGAAGCGACTCGATTTGAAATGGCTGTACTACACCCACTATGGAGCGCATCAGAATCCCGTTGCGCTGATTGATGAATATAAAGAGATGCTTACCCAATGGGTCCACGAAGTAGATGAGAAGATGCAAGAGCTACACGACGAGCAGGCCGTCAAGGAATATCTGGTAAAAAAAGAATTTGAGATGCTAGCTGACTTTTATGAGCCAGAGAGCCTTAAGCAAGAGACCGAGATGAATGTCCAGGGCGTCTTGCTCTATCTTCAGAGAAAAGCAGCAAAATGAGCGCGTTATTCACCGTAGAGGCGCTCACTCCGCAGGGCGAGCTGAAGTATCGCTGGCAGGGTGAGTCGCTGGAGCAGTCCAAATCATTGGTTGTGCTTCGGGGAGCTTGGGAGAGACTTTTGGAGCACGCCGACGAACCTGCAACGCCCATCACGAACCAGTCACTAGAGTTCTACTGGCCAGACCGGCTCTATACTATCTCTGCTCTTTTTGACGAGAGAGGGAGCCTGCGTGAATTCTATGGGCGCGTCATTCTGCCACTCACGCTTGATGTGAAGTCGAAAAAAATAACCATCATACTCGTCGGCCCTGATCTGCAGATCACTCCCAATGGGCAGTATGAAGTGCTCGATCTGCCCTATCAGCCCACGCCTGAGCAGGAAGTGCGCTACGATCTCGGCCAGGGCTGGCTGGATTTAGTAGAGCTGGTGGAGCGAAGAGAGGGGCCGTTTGACTCTACATTTTTCGCCCCCTATCGCAAGAAGATCAAAGCGATTCCATAAGATCTCTCATGGATGTAGTCTTCAGAACTGCCAATTCCAGTGACGTCAATTCACTACTTTCACTCATGCGGAGTCTCTATGAGCATGATCATCTCGTATTTAATGAAGAGGCCGCGAGCGACGCACTCAATGAGATATTGAGCGATTCATCTCTCGGGCGTATTTGGCTGATCCAATCTGGAGAAGAAGCCATCGGCTATGTTGTGCTGACATATGATTTCAGCCTGGAGTTTCACGGCAAGGTCGCCTTTGTTGATGAGATCTTTATTCGCAAGGAGTATCGTGGAAGCGGGGTCGGACAGCAGACTTTCCAGTTTGTAGAAGAGTACTGCCGAACATCCGGAATCAAGACACTTCATTTGATGGTGGAGAAGAATAACAAGAAAGCCCAGATCTTCTATCAGAAGGCAGGCTTCAAGACTCTGGACCGCTTTGTGTTGATGAAATGGCTCGACAAGAAGAGTTAGGGCTTACTTGACTTTGCCATTTTCCAGCCATTCGTGCGCCCACTCACCGATGACATCCATCACATTTCCAAGGGCCTGACCGCTGGGAGTCAAGATGTATTCAATCCGCACCGGAGTCTCTGGAAAGACCTCCCGTTTGACAAGGCCCATCGTTTCCAGCTCTTTTAGCCGCTCCGACAACATCTTTTCACTGAGATCGGGGATGGCATTCTTCAGATCGCTAAACCTGTAGACCCCACCCAGCAACCCCCGCACGATGGCACCCGTCCACCTGCGCCCGATCAGCTCTACAGCGCATTGGAACTGAGCGCAATAGCTCTCACTTGACTTGACTCGTTCTTTCACTTTGCCCATAGCCTTTTCAGTCTAACTTTTTGTTAGGGGCTTGACAAGTGTAACTTACTATGATATACTCACTAACGTCAAGTTAGTCAAGTGAATAGGTAAAGTGCAATTTTCAAAGGAGGAGTCGCAGATGGACGTAAATCTTGGATTATTAATCTTGAGGATCGTCGTTGGAAGCCTGCTTGCAGGTCATGGAGCGCAAAAGCTCTTTGGCTGGTTCGGCGGATATGGATTGAAGGGTGTATCAGGCTGGATGGCTAGCATGGGGCTGCGGCCTGCATCGGCGTGGGCGCTGCTCGCCGGGCTCGGAGAGTTTCTGGGTGGCCTAGGGCTGGCCACTGGCTTTCTCGCGCCCCTTTCGGCTGCTGTAGTCGTTGGAGTGATGCTTGTGGCAGCCTCTACTCACCTCAGCAAAGGAGTCTGGGCCAGCCAAGGCGGCTATGAGCTGCCGATTACAAACCTGGTCATTGGGGCCTTTATCGGCATGAATGGCGCGGGGGCATACAGCCTGGACTATCTATTTGGAATCAGCTTGCCAGATTCCATCTATGCGATTGCGCAGATTGTCGTTCTTTTAGGAGTGATCCCCTCGCTGGTTCAAATGCAGCAGGGCGCGAAAGCAAAGGCACAGACGCAAAAGACCTAACAACAAGTCCCAACCCCTCCCACAATACAGCGCTGGTCTATCTCACGATGGCTGGCGCTGTACCTCTTTTGGCATTTATTGATTAACGGTCTTGACAAAATGGGAATTGTTGTGATATGGTCACATTCCTTTGTAAGGGGGTTGTCTCAAAACGAAGAAGAGCTTGGCCGCGGAGGTTGAACTGCGTCCTTTATAGGACAGGGGGAAAATCCTGCAAGAGAGTGCAGGCAAACCCTGGGGTGCAGGAGTCTTGTAAAGAGGTAAAACCCTGCTCGCAAAGCCAAGCTCTTCTTGCTTTTCTCGCTCGCCGGATTCTTGGCACTCGCATCTGCTTGTCCGCTCAGTAAGAATTTTCCAAAGAGTTTGAGTGAACGAACCCACTTATCATGGATTGGACTACAAATCTGAACAGTCCTTGCTAGAAAAAGATTCACATGGGTTTTGAATTTCCCTCACAGTTTTGCAACTACCTTCTTCCAGTAATAATATCAACTCAAAGAAAAGGTAGTCTCCAAGTATCACGAATATCAAACTATAAGGGAGAAATGGCACTTTATGTCTCTACCAGAAATTCAAATCAAGGAGCTACTAAACTGGTTTGAAAGTTCTTCAGAAACCAGGAAAGCCTGGATGCCTCGGAGAATTGAAGCTCTTAAGGCCAATCAGCAATGGATAAAGCCTGAGATCATCAAACAGCTCTCGAATGAAAGGTTATCAACAGAGTACCGTGATTACTTCAATTCAGGTGGAGGGAGACAAAGACTAAACGCCATCCATAGAGACAGAATTATAAGGGACATCGATAAATTCAGGGGAATGATTCTCTATTTGTTGGACGAGAGCATCGACATCAAAGAGAGACTTGATATGGTTCTGGGAGGCTCTCATCGTATAGATGGCTGTGGCCGTGCTCTTGTTACTAGCTTCCTACTTGACTTTAATCCTGTGAAGTATGGTCTTTGGAACCAAAAAACAGAAGATGGATTGACCGCTCTAGGCTGGGAAGTTCCCGAGAATAAGGACTCATGGGGAGTCGCATACATGAAAATTCAGGAGGCATTAAACAAGCTAATCGATCTGAGTAAACCTTCAATCAGTACTCTGCTAGACATTGATCTCTTCTTGCACACGATTGCAGCGGAAAGCGAAGGTATCGAAGCTGTCAAAGCCGTTCTTGAGGACCGAAAAATCCGCGCAGTGCTTGCAGAATCTAATGAAATTGCTGCTTACACCCCTGAAAAGATGAACTTCGAACTTGAAAGGTATTTGGAGGAATTTCTCGCATCGAACTTTGAAAGAATTCTTTGGGGTTCTAATCTGGAGTTGTACCAGGAAGATGAGAGGCCGGGCCGTCAATACAAAATTGGAGTCGGTGTTATCGATCTATTGGCTATCGATAAAGATAAGAAAGAGTTTGTAGTCATTGAGCTGAAAAGAGCCACTACTAGCGCAGCAACTGTTGGACAGATTGCAAGTTATATTGGCTGGCTACAAGAGAATTTGCCTCGGGCGTGCACCCCTAGAACTGTACCAGTCAAAAGTAGAGAATCGGCGGATCAAGGAAGGAGCCAAGCAGATGAAGAAGAGCCGATTCAGCGAGCAGCAAGTGGTACAGATCTTGGCAGCAGGGGATCAGGGAGAGAA
>JACQCZ010000013.1 GCA_016201405.1 Candidatus Acetothermia bacterium
ACCCCGGTGGAGTTTCGAGACGGTGTACGGATTCCCTTGCTGGAGCATGGGCGTCCATCCTCGCACCAGAGCAGCAAACGGCAGAATGGCAACCACAGTCTCTACTTACGGGTGGTACTAAAATAGGGGGCAGGCCACCACTATATCTGCTTTTTTACGGCCCGAACGGATGCTCATTGCAAAGAGACTGAAACCTGGCTGAAGCGTAATGCAGTGAAGGATCATCAAGTGATTTTTAATAAACCACGAGCCGTGCGAGGCGAAGAGTACCACTACATTGATGACAGACCGATCCGCGCCACGACGTTCAAGGGAAAATTCTCAGACTTTGTAAAGATGCACAAAGAGGTGCTCGTCTTTGAGGATGATTGAGCTATAATTATGTTGGGCGAATGATATGACCAAATTACTCCATGAGGCTTTTCAAGAAGCTGAAAAACTCTCAGAGCAGGAGCAGAACGCGCTTGCAGAATGGCTGCTTGAAGAACTCGAATCGGAGCAACGCTGGGATAAGGCCTTCAAAAGATCATCGAGCTTATTAGAGAGACTCGCTGGTGAAGCCCTTGTAGAGCACCACAGTGAGAGGACTCAAGAGTTGAATCCAGAGAAGCTTTGAGATCCAGGACCACGAAGAAGTTTCGAATGGCTTTCTCTCGGCTTCCAAACAAGATCAAAGAGCAAGCACGAGCTGCTTACATTCTATTTACCAAAAACCCGAAGCATCCAAGCTTGCGTTTTAAAAAGGTCCATTCTAAAAAGGCTATCTACTCAGCTCGCATCAGCTTAGACTGCCGAGCCTTGGCTCAGCTGGAAGGGGATGAATGTATCTGGTTTTGGATCGGCTCACATGATGATTACGACAAGCTTCTATCGAAGCTATAGACTTGTAAAGATTAAGTTTCTCTGATCTTTACGCTATTAGTGCTCATATCAACTTTGACTCGCCCATCTGCAATCAGCTCCAGGGCTTTCTGATAAGCCGGCCCATCACAAGCCCACTTCATCTTCTCCTGATGTTCTTCTGGAGAGATTCCAGGATGAATCTTGAGCGGCTCTGAGAGAGCGATAATTGGTCCTTCGTCTACGCCTTCCGTAACGAGATGGATTGTGGAGCGGGTCGTAGTCGCACCAGCTTTGAAAGCCTTCTCGACAACATGCAGGCCGGCATATTTCCGCTTGCCCCGCTCATCTAAAATTGTAAGGTCTGCGGGATGGACATTCAAGATTTTATTTTTAAAGCGGCTCAAATAGGGCTCTGTGGCGATGAGCATAAAGCCAGAATGTATGATCAAGTCAGACTTCCACTTTTCCAGTACTGTAACGACGTTCTTAAAATAGTCATTGCGAACCTCTGGATCGGAGAATCTTTTGTTCCTCTCATGAATAAAATCGCGATAATCCAAAATTTCAACCGGAATTCCAACCCGTTCTGCAACCTCAACGGCTGAAGCAGTTTTTGTATTAGTGAATGCGCCAACGAATTCATATTTTTTGTTTAGATTCGGGTCACTCTTGAGCAGATATTGAAAAGCGCTTGCCCCGCCAGAAAATACTACGACAACTCGCATTTTATGATCTGGCGCTGGCTGATAGATGGGCTCCATCATTCGAGAGCTTTGGCTGCGATGTCCTTGCGGTAGTGCATCCCGTCAAATTTTATCTTGGAGACGGCTTTGTAGGCCTGCTTTCGAGCGGCAGCGACATCAGTCCCTCTGGCTGTGACACCTAGAACTCTGCCGCCTTTAGTGAAAAACTTCCCGTCGTGGTGCTCTGTTCCCGCATGATCGAGGACAATATCATCCAAAGCTTCTGCTTTTGAGATGCCCATAATCTCTTCGCCTTGATAATTGTACTCGGTGGGATATCCGGAGACGGCCATCACGACCGTGACCGCCGCGCCCTTATGCCACTTCGCTACCGAGCCTTCAAGCGTCTTTGTGGCGCAGGCGTTGAGGAGTGGATAGAGATCGCTCTTGAGGAGTGTGAGCACGGCCTGGGCTTCCGGATCGCCAAAGCGGACGTTGTACTCAAGCACATAGGGCTTGCCCTTGGGGTCGATCATCAGGCCGAAGAAGAGGATGCCGCAATCGGAGATGCGCTCCTCCTCCATGCCCATCAGTGTGGGGAGAATGATCTCCTGCTCGATGCGCTCGTAGACTTTCCCGCCCACAATCTTGGCCGGAGCATAGGCGCCCATGCCTCCCGTGTTGAGCCCTTCGTCATTATCTAAGGCGCGCTTGTGGTCTTGGGCTGGCGGCAGGGTGACTACAGTAGAGCCATCGGTGAGTGCAAAGAGAGAGGCCTCTTGGCCAGGCAGAGCCTCCTCAATCACAACTTTCCCGCCTGTGCCGCAGCACTTGTCGAGCAGCAGAGCTTTGAGAGCGAGTCTGCCTTCTTCGAGAGTGGAAGCGGAGATGACGCCCTTCCCAGCGCAGAGCTCGTCAGCTTTTATGAAGAATTTGTTGTGGGGGTTCTCGTTGAATTGGGCTTGGAGGTAGGCAAAGCCTTTGCGGAAGCTGGTAAAGACTTCAAATTGAGCCGTGGGGATGGCGTATTTCTTCATAAAGTCTTTGGCAAAAGATTTACTTCCCTCGAGCTGGGCAGCGCTCTTTTTGAAGCCGAAGACGCGAAGCTCATGTTGGTGGAAGAGGTCGGCCAAGCCCTCGACGAGCGGCTGCTCCGGGCCGATCACGGTGAGGCCGATCTCTTCGCGGTCGGCAAAGGCGACGAGGTCAGTCGAGTCTTTTAATGGCAGGTTGGTGACATTCTCCATGGCGCCCGTTCCGCCATTGCCGGGGGCGACATAGACATGATCTACATCCGCGTCATCGGTGAGCGAGCGCACTATGGCATGCTCTCGGCCTCCGCTTCCGATGACTAGGACTTTGGCCATGAATTATTCCAGTCTGGCTGCAAAATTCTGGTTATTGTTGGCAAGAATTCGTGCTGCGGCTTGTGCGGCATTGCCGGGCCGCTTGCAGTAGAGCGCTGGGGCGAGGCTTGGCATTTGAAGTGTGGAGTGCACATTGAGCGCATAGCTGATCTCGTCTTTGTAAGGCGGGCATGCGATCACTGGAAATGTGGCGTGATGGGCCACAACGCCAGAGAGTGCATCGCTGCCACCAGCCACAGTGACGGCCACGACCGGCTCAAGGCTGCGGTTGAGATCGGCGATGAGCTCCAATAATTCCTGAGTCTTTTTGTGAGCGGACAGAACTTGGTGGCCATGCGGGATCTTTAGGTTGTCTAGCTCAGACTGAATCTTGGAGACGTGCCAGTCATCGCTCTCGGAGCCAGCCAGAATCTGCACGTAGCCGCCTTTGATATGCCCTTTGCGCGTGAGGTTGTTGATAACCCGCTGCTGGACAGTGACATCGTCGCTGGTTGGCTTCCACGCGTTGCCCGAAAGGCGCTCATAGAGCTTGATATATCTGTGACTTGTCTCCGTGGCATCTTTTTGCGTGAGCACGCTCTTTTGGACAATATCGCGCACAAATTGCTTGGAAAGCTCCATCATCTCGACGCCGGACTTATACTCATCGGCCATCCAGAAGCGCGAAGAGTCAGGTGTGTGAACTTCATCCACCAGTAATAATTTGCTGTTGAGCCAGCCAAATTCATATTTGGTATCCACCAGCAGCAGGCCGCGCTCCTGGGCGATCTCGCCGCCTCGCATGAAGAGCTTGACTGCTTGTTTGGTGATCTTCTCATACTCTTTGCCACAGAGCGCAGCGGCTGCCTCGGCGGTTAGCGGCTCATCATGGCCGGAGTGTGCTTTTGTGGTCGGCGTAATAGTCGGCTCTTTGAGCTTGCAATTCTTTTCGAGCTTTCCACCTTCAATCATCTTAGGCGTGATCTCAAAGCCATATTTTTCAGAAAAAAGACCGGATTCAACGTCTTTCCAGGCTGAGCCCGTGATGTAGCCGCGCACCACCATTTCGACAGGCAGCACATCGGCCTGCTTGGCGATGATCACGTTTGGGTCAGGCCAGTCGATGACGTGGTTCGCCACAAGGTTCTCAGTCTGCTCAAACCACCACATGGCGATGGCATTGAGCACGGCGCCCTTTTCTGGAATCAAGACCTCTAAGACACGATCAAAGGCCGAGATTCTGTCGGATGCGACGAGAATGCGCTTATCCCCAACGATGTGATTGTCGCGGACTTTGCCAGGGATCAATTTCCCGAACTCTGGAAGATAGCCGGAGGACAATGTATTAAATTTCATAGATCAGCTCTGCCTCTTGCTGAAAATAGGCTCTGTTTTTGATGATAATTTTCGATTCTGCAATCACTTCGCCCACCTCTTCGGCCTCGACTCCATGCTCCTCCGCGATTGGGTAAATCTTCTTGTCGTTGCAGACAAGCAGCATGCCCGCTCCCATATTCCAGGTCTGGTAGGCTTCGCGGTCGGCGATCTTGCCCATCTCTTGCAGTTTGAGCATCATCTCTATGGGTCTTAGATCAATAAAAGCCCCCAGCCCTTCGGGCAGGCAGCGCGGCAGGTTGCCGGGGATGCCGCTCCCGGTGATGTGGGCGATGCCTTTGATCTCGGCGCGCCGCTTCTCGCCATAGCCACCTACGGCATCCACAATCACCGGCGTGTAAATAATCGAAGGCGTGAGAGTCGCTTCGCCCCACGAGTGTTTGTTGTCATACGGCTTCTTGACCCAATTGGAGCCAAGCGCCTTGCTCAAGACTTTGCGAATGAGTGAAAAGCCGTTGCTACGAAAGCCCTTCTCTCGCAACGCGACAATAAAGTCTCCAGCTTCTATTAAAGTTTTGTTAATGACTTTCTTCTTTTCGAGAATGGCATTGACATCGGCATCCCAGAGATATTCGCCATGGATGCGATCCCCCAGGACGGCAACTTCACCCCCAACAATGGCTACACGCGCCCGCTTGGCTGCTTTGACCAGACCCGCAGCCAGCTGCTTGATTGTGTTTATATTAAGAGCCCGAACATTGAGCGTGTCTGTGGCGGCAAAGGGCTCTGCGCCCATGGCGACTGCGTCATCACAGATCATGGCCAGTAGATCAAATGCAATTGTGTCGTGTTTGTTTAACTTCTCGGCAATCTCGACTTTGGTGCCGACCCCGTCACTATTCTTTAGCAATATTGCATCGCGCAGCTCTTTGATCTCGATGGGACCGGAGAATCCGCCGCGCTCGACAAGCGGCTCGCCAAAGCGCCCTTTGCGGTTTTTAAAGGTTTCCAAGGAAGCTTCGTAAAAGATTCGCGAGCACTCATCTTTGAGATCGATATCGACGCCCGCATCTTTGTAGGTCGTCATGGGCATATCAGACTCCGACGCCGCTAGAGACATAAGCCACGGCATTCTTAAAGAGCTTGAGCCCCTGCCCCTCTTCGGGCAGGTTTTCACGCGTCCAGCGCGGGTGGTTGTATCTGTATAAAAATGCCTCTGGATGCGGCATCAGCCCAAAGATGCGCCCAGTCGGGTCGCAGACTCCGGCGACATCTGCGATTGACCCGTTGGGATTCCAGGGGAAGCCATCGGGCTCGCCATCAGCATTGACATAAGTCGTGACAATCTGGTTATTCTCCTGCAGATCGCGTAAAACCTGCTCATCGCGTGGCACAAATTTTCCCTCGCCATGACGAACCGGAAAATAGAGCAATGAATGGATATCCCGTGTAAATATGCACTTTGATTTTGGATTGACTTTGAGATAGACCCAGCGGTTCTCGAATCTTCCAGAATCATTAAATGTGAGCGTAACCTCTTGCTCGCCATAGCCGGAGGTTGCGGGGAGCATCCCCAGCTTGACCAGAATCTGAAAGCCATTGCAGGCGCTGAAGATGAGCTTGTCGCTCTCGACAAACTCCATCAGCGCATCATAGAGATGACTCTTTAGGCGCTGGGCAAAGATCTTGCCACCGCCGAGGTCATCGGCAAAGGCGAAGCCGCCGGGGATGGCGAGCATCTGGAAATCTTTCAAGTTGACTCGTCCATCAATCAAGTCATTCAAGTGGACGCGCTTTGCATCCGCGCCCGCCAGCTCAAAGCCGTGCTGAAGCTCATAATCCGTGTTGAGGCCATAGCCAGTCAGAATGAGCGCTTTTGGCTTCATGCCTTAATATGCCCTCCCAAAGATCGCCTTCTCCTTTGCGGCCTTTCCGCAATAGATGCACATCCCGCCCGATTTGGAGGTCTCTTGATCTAGAGGAATGCAGCGATTGGTCGCCTTCGTCTCCTCTTTGATCTTGGCCTCGCACTCGGCATTGCCGCACCACCAGGCGCGGGCGAAGCTCTCGGCCACGGCCTCTTTGAACTCATCATAATTCTTTGGCTCGCGAGTATTATCTTCCCTAAATTTGAGAGCTTTGTTGTACAAATTTGTTTGGATCTCATCGAGCAGAGCCTGAACTGCGGCTGTGAGCCCATCCTGTGAGACGAACTTTTTGCCCTCTTTGCCCGGCATATCGCGCCTGCCTAGAACGACTTGATTCTTGGCCACATCTTTTGGACCAACTTCAATGCGAACCGGCACGCCGCGCATCTCCCACTCATTGAATTTCCAGCCTGCGGTGTGCTCTTCGCGGTCATCCAAATGTATTCTGATTGAGCCTTCAAATGACTTCTTCAATCGGCGCGCTGCCTCCAGCACCGGGGTTCTGTCAACCTCTTCTTTGTAGATGGGCACAATCACGGCTTGGATTGGTGCGAGTCGTGGCGGCAAAACCAGTCCCTGGTCATCACCGTGAGCCATGAGGATGGCCCCTTGGATGCGCCAGCTCATGCCCCAGCTCGTCGTCCAGCAATGCTGAAGCTCGTTCTGTCTGTCCAGATATTGAATCTCAAAGGCCTTGGCAAAGTTCTGTCCCAGATTGTGCGAGGTTGCCGATTGCAAGGCGCGCTTATCCCCCATCATCGACTCAATGGTGTACGTCGTCATCGCGCCCGGAAATCGCTCGCTGTCGCTCTTTCGCCCCTTGAGGACGGGAAGAGCCGCCTCTTTGGCCGCAAAGTCATCATAGACATCGAGCATCTGCCGCGTCTCGGCTTCGGCCTCTTCGAAGGTGGCGTGCGCTGTGTGCCCCTCCTGCCACAAGAATTCCGTTGTGCGTAGGAACATCCGGGTTCGCATCTCCCAGCGCACCACGCTGCACCACTGGTTGATCAAGACTGGCAAGTCTCTGTAAGACTTGATCCACTTGGAGTAGTGGTAGCCGATGATCGCTTCTGACGTTGGGCGCACGATGAGAGGCTCTTCGAGCTTCTCGCCACCGCCGTGAGTAACCACAGCTAGCTCAGGGGCAAAGCCCTCGATGTGCTCGGCCTCTTTCTGCAAAAAGCTTTGTGGGATGAAGAGGGGGAAGTAGGCGTTCTGATGGCCGGTGGCCTTGAAGCGCTTGTCGAGTCCCTGCTGGATATTCTCCCAGAGGGCGAAGCCATAAGGCCGCAGGACCATGCAGCCGCGCACGGGGGCATAGTCAGCCACTTCGGCTCGCAGGATGACATCGGTGTACCACTGCGAATAATCCTGGCTTCTCGGTGTAATCGCCTCGGCCATTGCAGAACCACCCTCAAATCTTGATGAATTTAACGTTGGAATCTAGCAACACGCATGCACAAAGATGACACCAAGAGTATAGCGGACAGAAAAGAGGGAGGGCAAGGGAAGATTAAATTACTAATGATGCTATCCGACTGATGAGTGTAACAGCCCGTCTTGCTGGATCATCGGAGCAGGACCGCGCAAAAGTTTGAGATTGCCTTCATTAGTGCGGGCGTTAAATTAACGACTCTTCCGAAGTGATCAATGTTCTGAGGCTTAGCTAAACAAGTTACTCTCATTTTGTTAAATTAATACCTCAATGTACTCTTCTCCCGATCAGGTTACAGAAATTATTTGACATCTCCATTTTGAAGCATGTCAGACAATTCTCGATCAGCCTGATCATCAAGCTCAACTGATCTCTCTTTAGCCTCCAAAGCAGCAACGACTGAATTCATAACTGTCTGTAGGGTATTGGTATCCTCAGGTAATGGAATTAATACGTCAGAAACATGTGATGGTTCCAGGTGTTGTTGTACAGTTCCATACTCATTTCTTTTTAACTGATCTTGTCCGTAGTAACTTCGGAAAAAAGAGAAGACAAAAGCTCTCAATCTCTCATCTTCGATCCATACTCGAATAAGATCATCGCTCAAGACAACCCCGCGAAGTGTCCTGCCAATCAAAGCTAATCTTCCAATTGTTCCACTACGCGTTATAATGATTTCCCCTTCTTTTGCGCGATGGGCAAGGATCGTCTTCTTTCTTCTCTCATCACACTTTGATAGATCCAAGTATTTGATTCCCTCCCCTCTCATGAAAATTGAACTTGGGGTGTAATAGGGGACAGTATTTTCGTTTTCGGTATCAACTTCCAGATCTTCTCTTTTAAACCTCACACCCTTCCAAATTCTTGATGCAATTCGATCACCCAACCGCTCAACTGTAAACCCATTCCCATCTAGAGATACTATTCGTTGGAGAGTCTTATTGAGCGATGGCAAGAAAAACTGCGGATTTAATTTGAGAGTATCTCCATCAAGGCTTGAAGAATCGATAGAAAAACAATACTCGGATTCTTCAAGCTTCCCATCCGTAAAACTCATCCAGGATTGGAAAATCTCAGCCAGATCGTGGTCAATCTCGTCTGTTGGCAACCCCCTGGCATCTTTCTTATAGATAGGTACTCCTTCAGAATCTTGGCCAATTTTCCTGTTAATTGCCATAAAGATTTCATTATTCCTAATATCATTTTGAGTGGCTTTTTTCTCTGCAACGATCAGACATCCACGCGAACCTGTATATGGTTGGAATGTATTTTTATGGCAATTGATAACCGCATGTACTATGCAGTTCTTAAAAAGATAATGTCTTACCGCTAATGCTGGTTCGGCATTATCAAGAATTCCTTTAGGGAGAACGATTGCTAGGCGTCCTCCCGGTGCTAACCATGAAATGCATCGTTCAACAAAAAGGTATTCCGGAGGGACTCCACCAGCAACTAATTCTCCTTCTGGCTGATACTTCCCATTTTTCTTGACCCATCTGTGAGCTACTTCAAACTCTTTTAGGATAAGTGGGTCAGAGATGCGCCCATTGGCAAGACCCGACCACGGTGGGTTTGTCATTACCACAGAAACTTGTTCTGGAGGACAATACCGCAAGAATTCATCAGATAAATCAGCAATCGGTTCAAGAGAATCTGCTTGGATGAATCCTCGGTGACCATTGCCAGAGACAATCATAGCTGCTTTAGCTAACTTGACCAATCTCGGTTTTTTATCAATTAAGAAAATACGATTTTTTAGATTGCTAAGGGCGTGTTCTTGGGCAGCAGTGCTGACAATATTATCTCGAATGTACTTCCTTGCATGTCTTAGAGCAGATGAGCAAAAACCTCCTGTTCCGCCAGCAGGATCTAAAACAATATCATCAGATGTGACACTTACCATCTTTGTAAGGAGATGAACAACAAGTCGATTGGTAAAGAACTCACCTCCCTCTTTTTTCATTTCTTCGGCTGTATACTGTTCGTAAGCTGCTCCCATGATGTCCCATTGTTGATCATTGTCTCCTAGCAACTTGTACTTCTGAAACTCTACCATTGCTTCGACGATCTCATCACTTGATGCTCCAATGGTTTCATAGGCATCAAATACAGTGGGGTTTGCATCTCTGACTTCGGCAAATAGGGATTCTGCTCTTTGTGCCGCCAGTCGCCTCCCATCTTTTGTCTTATATTCCGCTGGTGTGCAATAAAATTCCGTTAGATCACCAGCGCGTTCTTCATCTCTCCATTTGGCAAGCAGGATTCGAGCCATAGTGAGTGATACATCATCTGTGGTACCACGTCTATGAATTCTATCATGACAGATTCTCAATATGCTCCGGACATCTGTAAGATCTTCCAGCTCTGATTTTTTACGTCTTCCGACGGCATCCCATGATTCTCCGAAACGTGGCAACGTTGGCCAATCATCAAGATTATTTTCAATTCTTCTAAAAACTCGTATATCTTCCCCATTGAACCAAATGGCACCATCAGAACTCGTATTAAAGATGTAAGACACCAGTTGATCGTACCCATCTTGACGCCTTGGTCTTTTAGTTTCACAGACGAGATAAACTCTACCTTGATCTCGTTGTTTTGCGGCTTTCTCAGTCCTGTAAACTGCAACATCGGCTCTGACAGGGTTCCCTCCAGTATCACGAAGCATTGACCCACCATAGTAAATAGGAACCTCACGAACTATTAAGTTCTTTGGGTATTTATGTTGAATATGAAGAATTCTTTGTAAGACTTGCCTGACACGCTCTTCAGGGCGGTCATCAAGCAAATCTCCTGTTATGAAATCCACTATCTGCCCAAACTCATCGAATTCGATTCTGAAAGGGTCATTTTGCATTCTTAATCTTCATTCTCCTGCTGCTTTCCAAAAACTCCTAAAAAGCCCTTTGTGCATGGTGGTAGCTCTTTCGCGTAAACCATCCAGCCGTTACTTACAAACTTTCCTTGATTACCCTATCTCACAATATAGGGATTCTCAACATGAATTGTGAAATACTAAATCATAGTTGAAAGGAAAGTTTCTTACGTCTTTGAATTCACGATACTATGAAGATTTTCCTTAGACCTTCATTTGATACAGGATCCTGAAGATCTGTGTTTCATCTGATTATTTCCCACTCTTCTTATGACCTTCCAATCTCGCCAACACCTCTTCATACGTAGCCGGTGCCTCCTCGCGCAAGATCGAGTAGATCTCCAAATCCTCATACTTTCCACGCATATAGACGGCCTGGCGAGCCAAGCCCTCTAACGTATAGCCGCTCTTGATCGCCACACGCTTCGAGGCGGTATTCGCGGGAAAGATTTTTAGCTCAATACGATTGATCTTTCGCATCGCAAAGAGCATGTAGGTGGCCAAAATCACCGCTTCAGTCATCACCCCACGCTTGCCACTATCCTGCGGCCGGAAGAGACGATAGCCCAGCTCATAGCCATCATAGTAGGGCGTCGCTTTGAAATAGAAGATCGCTCCGAGAAGGTTGTCTTCAAAATCACAGATGAAGATGCGGCCCCGATCTTCGCGCCAAAAGCCCGTCTCCTGAAATTCACGCTTAAAATCAGACTCCGAAGGGGCGATGATCGGGAACCAGGGGCCGCCAGACTCAACATCCGAGATGAGGTCGATGAAGGCGTCCAGATCGCGTGCCCGCACGGTGCGCAGATAGATACTCTTGCCTTTGATCAGCATTGGCTCCTCCAAAACACGAGCTAGCGGCTTATAGACTTAGCCAGAGCTTTGGCCTGCTCTACGCGCTCGCGCACCAAATCACAGCCGCCTTGCCAGAAGTTGGGGTCATCAATCTGGAAGCCCATTCCTTTGACTAGCTTCTCTGGAGACTTTGAGCTGCCCGAGGCTAGAAACTCAAAGTACTTTTCGACAAAGGGCTTGCCCTCGCGCTGATATTGGGCATAGAGCGAGAAGACAAAGAGCTCTCCAAAGGCATAGGCGTAGACATAGAAGGGGACGTGCATGATGTGCGGAATGTAGAGCCACCACCAGGCATGATTTTCAGTCAGTGTGAGCGATGCGCCAAACATCTCTTGCATGGAGGTCTGCCAGAGCTCGCTCAGCCTCTCGGTGGGAAGCTCGCCCTCTTCGCGGCGCGCCGAGTGCGCCCGCTGTTCAAAGCGGAACATCGCAATCTGGCGGAAGATTGTGGCAAAAGAATCTTCAATCTTGCCGCAGAGAAGCGCCAGTTTCTCTTTGGGATCATCGAGCCTTTCCATGAGCAGATCGAATACAAGTGCCTCTCCAAAGGTGCTGGCAGTCTCGCACAATGGCAAGACTGCTTGATAGTAAAGAATGGGATTTCGGCTCGATAATTGGGCATGAATGCCGTGCCCCAGCTCATGAGCGAGAGTCATCAGATCACGGGATTTTCCCATGAAGTTCATAAAGACATAAGGATGCAGATCAGGCGCGACACCCGCGCAGAAAGCCCCGCCCTGCTTGCCATCTGCCGGCGCGGCATCAATCCAGTTCTTGTCAAAGAAGGGCTCTGTGATCTTGGCCAGCTTGGGTGAGAATTTTCCAAAGGCTTCCAGCACCATCTGCTTCGCTTCAGAATAGGAGACTGTGGACTGAGACTGCGCAATTGGCGCATAGCGATCGTAATCCTTTAGCTCGCTCAGACCCAAGAGCTTCTTCTTCAGCGTGTAATAATCAGCCACGATGTCGTAGTTCTTCACCACCACTTTGGTCATGGTGTCTACGACCTCTTTTTTCAGCTCGTTGGCAACGTGTCTTGAAGATTCGGGATGCTGAAAACTGCGCAGCCTGTCCAGCACGCTCTTCTCTTGAAGAAGTGTATTGTAGATATAGGTGCAGACGTGCGAATTTTCCTTGAGCCCTTCGGTGATGCCGCTGGCCGCGGCTTTGCGAGTCTCGCGCTCTGGCTCATAGAGGAGCGTAAGAATTTCACTCTGCGTCATCTCTTCGCGCTTGCCATTCCGCTGGAGCGGATACGTTGCGCGGGAGGTCACTTCTGAAAAGAGCCTTGCAAAGGCTGAGCCTCTTGAATTGGCGGTCTCTACCAGAATCTTCTCTTCAGACTCAGTCAGTTGATGAACTGCCAATTCGCGCTGATGATCGAGGTAGTGTTTATAAAGCTCCAGAGACTTCTCTTTGCTGATTTTTGTATACGTCGTGCGCGGGATCTTTCCGATCTCAAGCTCCAAAAATACAAAGTGCTTGGCGATGGAGCTTCCGGCCTCCCGCGTCCTCTGGAGGAGCGCGCCCACTTTGGCCTCTTTTGTCTTGGTTGAGAAGAGAAGCTCCGCATATTCAGCGGGTTTTGAGCTATCGCTGAGTAGTTTGCAATATTCATCGAGCACTGTCTTGAGGTGCTTTGCAGTCACTTTTGAAGTCGCAATTGTAGATTTGTATTTCTTTTCAAACTCTTCGGCTTGCTTCTTGAACTTCTTCAGATCTTTGTCGATCTTGGGGTCATCGAAGCTTTTGTAGAGGTCACTCAGGTTCCAGGTTGGCAATTTCTCAGTCATGGCGGCCACGTCTCTCATCCTCCCTTGATGTTTTGAAAAATTTTACCAGTTTAGCCTCTTTTGCCAGCTTATTTTGAGGTCGTCAATTGACTCTCGGATAATCTCTTGGCCTGACTTGCCGACGACAGAAAGGCCATACTCATCGCCCACATTCCCGACCAAAGCGACGTCCGTTTTGGCCATTACGCCTTCAAATTCTGTCCGATTCTCGGGCCTCACTTCTACCAAGAAGCGCGAGGCCGATTCTGAAAACAAAATGTGATCCTCTCGCTCCATCTTCTCAGCTCCAGTCACCTTTCGCAGGTCCAGATGGAATCCCAAGCCTCCGGCAAAGGCCATCTCTGCCGCAGCCACGCCCAGCCCTCCATCCGAGAGGTCATGGCACGATCTTATAAGTCCAGAATTGATGGCCTGATGCAGCTTTCTATACATCTCTTTAGCCGATTTTGCGTCCACTTTGGGAACTGAATTACCGATCCAGCGCTCACCCGAAATCTCTTCTCCCAGGAGCGAGTAATATTCGGAGCCACCCAGCTCAGATTTTGTGCTTCCTAACAGATAAATCAAGTTTTTTGATTCTTTCAAATCCATTGTAACTGCTTTTGAAACGTCCTCAATAATTCCAAGGGCTGAGATGAGCAATGTCGGCGGCACAGAAATTTTTATTCTCTGGCCATCGAGCTCGCCTTCAAAGTCATTGTACATGCTATCTTTTCCTGAAATGAAGGGCGTTTCATAGATCACAGCGTAGTCAAACAATGCCTTACAAGATCGCACCAATTGTGCCAGGCGGAAGGGGTCATCGGGGCTGCACCAAGAGAAGTTGTCGAGCACGGCAATCCGCGCCGGATCAGCGCCAACTGCGACTCCATTGCGGATCGCTTCATCTAACACAAGTGCTGTCATGTCGTAGGTGTCGATGTCACCATAATTGGGGTTTATGCCGTTGGAGACTACAAAACCTCGGCGTGAGTTTTTGTGCATCATCTCGATAGGCCAGAGCACAGCGGCATCACTTGGGCCATCGTTCGCAATGCCAGTGAGCGGCTTAATTATGGATGTTCCCTGGACTTCATGATCATATTGGCGAATGACATACTCTTTGCTGCAAATGTTGAGCCGCCCCAGCATTTTGTGCAGAACTTCGCCGAGTGCCTTGGGCTGCGGGAATTCCGGTTCTTTTAGAATTGGACGCTTCCAGCGAGCCTTCATCTTCTTTTGCGGGTGGCCTTCCAACACGAAGTCTACATCAACAAATGCAACAGTCTTGTTATTGTGCAAAACGTGAAATTTGCCTGTGTCTGTGAACTCGCCAATCACGCTTGCTTCGACTTCGCGGCGCTTGGCCAGCTCTAGAAAAGCCGCAATCTTTGCCGGCTCAATGGCCAGCGTCATGCGCTCCTGTGATTCACTGAGCAGGATCTCCCAGGGGTTGAGCCCGGCATACTTGAGCGGGGCCTTCTCCAAGTGAATTTCTGCTCCGCCACAGCGCCCCGCCAATTCCGCAACAGAACAGGAGAGCCCACCAGCGCCGTTGTCATGGATAGCGCGATAGAGCCCCATCTGCTGGGCTTCAGTCAGCATGTCGGCCATGACCTTTTGCACAAAGGGATTCCCGAGCTGCACGGCAGTAGTTGGGCTCTCTTGCGTCAAAGCTTCGGATGAGAAGGTCGCGCCATGGATGCCGTCGGCTCCAATTCGTCCTCCCACCATAACAATCAGGTCGCCCGGTTTTATGCTCTTTTCATGAGATGGGCGCGAATCCACAACCGCAGGCATAACCCCGCCTGTGCCGCAGTAGACCAACGGCTTTCCTAAAAACCGGTCGTCAAAGCGGATTGTGCCATTGACTGTGGGAATTCCTGTCTTGTTGCCGCCATGCTCTACGCCGCGCCGGACCCCTTCAAAGATGCGCTTCGGATGTTTTAAGCCCTTGGGGAGCGGTTTTGAGTAATTCGGGTCGGCAAAGCAGAAGATGTCTGTGTTGAATAATAATCGGCAGCCTAACCCTGTTCCCATGGGATCGCGATTGACGCCTACAATTCCAGTAAGTGCACCACCATAGGGGTCAAGAGCCGATGGCGAGTTGTGCGTCTCCACTTTGAAGACAAGATTAAATTCGTCATCCAGCTTGATGACTCCGGCGTTGTCTTCAAAGACGGAGACGAGCCAGTCAATCTTCTTGCTCAGCTCTTTGGTAGCCCCCTGAATGTACGTTTTGAAGATTGAGTTGATAATTTCGGTCCTGCCTGTCTCTTCGTCGTGGTATTCAATCAGACCCCGGAATATTTTATGCTTGCAGTGCTCACTCCAGTTCTGAGCCAGAGTCTCGATTTCAACGTCCGTTGGAGCGTTTGAGAGTTTCAGCTTCTCGCGCTCTTTGGCGTGCGCTTTGAAATAATCACGAACGGACTGCATCTCTTCCAGATTGAGTGCAAGCAGCCTCTCTTTACTAATTCTCACTAGCTCGTTGTCTGGAACATCAAGATTGATTGTCTGAATTGTGGGCTGGTGCTGAAGCCTAACTCGTGGGATGTCCGCTTCGATCTTGCCATCCCAGGACCTCTTCTCAAGAATTGAGAATCGCTCGATTAGCTCATTGGCCAGCATATCTTTGGCGATCTTCTCCACTTGTTTTTTGTTGAGCTTTCCAGAGAGGAGATATTGGCGGGAGCTAAAGGTCTCGACGTCTCTGTCAATGAGGTCGTTAACTTCAGCAGAGGCGGTGAGACCGACTGCGTCCATCACGCCTGGTTTGTAGCCCACTTCGATGCACCAGTCCCACGGAAGTTTTTTAAGCAAAGGCTCTTCGGTAGAGCAGATCTGATTGACCTTGTCGCAGAAGAGCTCACGGCCTAGGAACGTCGTATCTTCGTCAGTCAGTGTGCCTTCCAGCGTATAGACCTCGACCGTGCGCACATCCGATAGCTCAATCCCGAGATCAGCATGGATGCGTTTGCGTGTGGATTGGCCGAGGGCGTCCCGGTAGTCCGGCTTGAAGGCGACCTCAATTCGGCGAGCCATTGGCTCAAATGTAGTCAATGGGCTCACAGCTGTCAAACGATGCGTTGAGGAGACGTTTCAGATTTACAAATCGCTGCTTCTCGTCAGTCCGAGCGATTCGCTCTTATCTTTTGCAGGCCATTGTGAGATGATCATGGCCGCGATAATTAATATGGCCCCCAGCCACTGCCAGTTGACAAACTGCTCCCCACGCAAGAGATATCCAAAGATTCCGCCAAAGACTGGCTCACAGGTAAAGATGATCGCAGTCTGAACTGCCGTCAATTGTGTTTGGAAGCGGACTTGAACACCGAGTGCCACGACTGTAGCCAGAATGCTAGTAAATAGAATCCCTTGCCAGACAGCGTCAGAGTGAGGGAGGACCGCTCCCTCTGCAAGGAGCATCCCAAGGCCACTAAAAACAGCAACCACAGCAATCTGAGCTACCAGAATGACTTTGTAATTCTCGGGCCGTGTGACGTGGCTGATCCAGAGAATTTGAAAGGCAAATCCGAAAGTAGCCGTGATCGTGAGAAGATCCCCCAGATTGATTGAAAAGGTGTCGGTGCTTCTGCCAAAGACAATAAGCGCAAGTCCAAGCGCAGAGGTGCCCACTCCCATCCAGGCCGATCTGCCAATTCGTTGCCCTAGCAAGATGATTCCGAGAATGGGGACGATGACTACAGAGAGCCCGGTGATGAAGGCACTGCTACTCGCAGTCGTGAAGTTCAGCCCATAAGTTTGCAGGGCATAGCCGATAAAGAGCGCAACCCCAATCCATATCCCATTGAGCCAGCTTTTGGGATCGGCCTTGCGCAGATGAGGCCAGAAGAGCGCAGCGAGAATTAGTGTTGCAAGGCTAAACCGATAGAAGAGGAAGGTAAATGTCCCGACAGAGCTGAGGCTCTCTTTGATAATGACAAAGGTCCAACCCCAGATGGCGGTGATGCTGAGCAGCGCCAGTTGAGCCGTGCGGCGAGTCGAGGTCAGGTTTTTGTTCATGATAGAAAAAGAGAATCTCTTATCGTACGATGAGATGCGGCTCAACTCAATCCATCCGTCTCAATGAAGGAGCGACTTCTTCTATGAACAAAGAAGCAATATCTGATTATCCACTTCATGATCTGATCAAGAGACGCTGGAGTCCGAGGGCATTTTCCAAGAAGAGTGTCGAGCCTGAAAAGCTCCGGAGTCTGCTGGAAGCGGCTCGCTGGGCGCCATCTTCGGGCAATGAGCAGCCCTGGCGTTTTATTGTCACACGGAAAGATGAAGATGAGGCTTTTGAGCTCCTGCGTGCATGCCTCAATGAGGGGAATCAGGCCTGGGCGAAAAATGTCCCGGTGCTGATGCTCTCCATTGCCAAGATGTTCCGCGGTGATGACGTCACCCGCCCCAATCGCACGGCCCTCTATGATGTGGGATTGAGTGTTGGGAATCTGGTGATTCAAGCGACAGCGCTTGGCCTTCATGTGCACCAGATGGGTGGCTTTGATGCTCAGAAGGCACGTCAGACTTTTCAGATTCCGGCGCACTTCGAGCCGATTGCGGCCATTGCCGTTGGCTATCTGGGTGATCCTGCCCAGCTAGACGAGAAATTGAGAGAGCGTGAGATCGCGCCACGAGAGCGTAAGCCGCTTCGTGAGTTGATATTTACTGAAAAGTGGGGAGAGAGCTCGTCCATCATTGAGAAGTAATTGGGTCAGGAAAATCCTGGATTCCGGCTCGCGCCCTGTGGGGCTTGGCCGGAATGACAACCAGAAAAAATCATGGTTGGAGTGATGGGGATTTTGCCTGTCATTCCCGCCCCGGATCACGTCCGGGGTAAACTCCAGCGGGAATCCAGGAATTTGTCTTGCCCATTTCAACTTGTCTTTCCGTACTTTCTTGCGCCCTTCGTGATTCAATTCTTACTTGTCCGACACAATCTGCCCATCCCGAATCTGAATGACGCGGTCGGCAATCCCCGCCACCTCTTTATCATGGGTGACCAGAATCAGCGTAACGTTGTGCTCGCGGTTGATCTTGCGCAAAAGCTCGATCACTTGTTCCCCATTGGACGTGTCCAGGCTGCCCGTGGGCTCATCGGCCAGGATGATCTGCGGGTCGTTGGCCAGAGCTCGGGCGACAGCCACCCGCTGTCTCTCTCCACCCGAAAGCTCTGGAGGCAGATTGTCGGCCTTCCCATTGAGGCCGACTTGGTGAAGCAGAGTCTCAGCCTTTTCACGAGATGCCTTCCTCTTGATCTTGAGCTCAAGCATTGGGACAAGCACATTCTCAAATGCGGTCAGCGTGGGGATGAGATTGTGCAGTTGAAAGATAAACCCGACCACGTGAGCCCGATAGGATGCGCCATCCCGCAGTTTTGTCAGGTCTTGCCCCGCGACCCGGATCTCGCCTGAATCTGGGCGGTCGAGCGCCGCGATCATATTGAGCAGCGTCGATTTTCCACTGCCCGATGGGCCGCGAATCGCGACAAACTCTCCGGCTTTAATCGCCAGATTGACCCCTCGCAAGGCATGCGTCTGCCCCTTCTCATAATGCTTGGTGAGATTGCGTGCTTGAATCAGCGGCTCTGCTTTTCTTGGATCACTCATGGCGAAGGGCTGTGGTCGGTGTGATTCGGGTAGCCCGATAGGCGGGATAGAGCCCACCCAAAAGCCCTACGGCGAGCGCGATCCCAAATGCCCGAACAAAGAGCATAATTGAATAGACCGGAGTGAGATAGCCCTTAACAACGGGTACAAGTAACAGTCCTTTTACGGCCAATATTCCCACAATAAAGCCAAGCACGGCCGCGATCAAGGCGATTGTGATTGACTCCCCCATCACCATCGAGATGATTCTGCGGCGTCTCCAGCCGACAGCTCTCAAGATGCCAATCTCGCGGGTTCGCTCAAAGACAGCCATGGTCATCGTATTCATCACGCCGATTCCGCCAATGCCAATGGCCAGAATTGAGACGGCCCAGCTGATCGCCTGCATAATTCCGACGCTGTGCAGGAAGTTTTCAGACTCTGCAATTGAATGCATGGTCACGAACTGGCCCGCAAAGTGCGCTTTCAATGTGCTGGCAACAGCATCGGCAACAAAGCCATCCTTCACTTTGACCGCCACCAGCGAGACCTGCCCCTCTTTGTGCTGCCACTGCTGAATCGTGGCGAGGTTGGCGAATGCGCCGCCATCCTCCCAGGCATTCCCCGTCTCATAGATGCCGACGACTTGAAATTCTTTCGTGCCCATAGTCACTTTGTCGCCAACATGGACGTTGCCGTTGCCTGCTGACGTCTTTCCTAAGAGAATCTCATCAGGAGCCTGCGGGCCAAATGCGCGTCCCTCAACAATCTTGACTCCCAGAAAGTCTAAATCGTTGGCCTCAACGCCAATCGAGAAGAAGTACGGGTTATTCAGGAAACTGGTGATAGCGAGCAGCGAGCCGGCGGCATGATCTACCCCAGCCAGATGCTCGATCTCTTCCAGCTTTGATTCTTCAATGGCGCTGAAAAGAATGGCAGGGGCATCGGCACTCATCACGGAGAAATCGGTCTTGCCAGCGCGAAGAGTCTCCCCAAGGCTCTGCTCGAAGCCGTTCATCAAGAGCCCCAGAGCCAAGATGGTGGCCACGCCAATGCTGACGCCCAGCAGCGTAAGGCCGTTCCGAATCTTGTGTCTCCAAAGGTTTTTTAGAATGAGCCCCCAGAATGACATTCCGTGCGATGATCCCGATTTTATCCTGCCCTGTCAAATGGCGAGAAGCGATTTATCTTGAACAAATCGAGATGAAGAGCGGATTTTCCGGTGATTGCCAAATCGGCCAGCACTTCGCCAATCGCGCTGGAAAACTTGAAGCCATGACCTGAGCAAGGGCTGGCGATCCAGACTCGCTCATATTGCGGATGGCGGTCGATCAAGAAGTGGTAATCAGGCGTATTTGTGTAGAGGCAGACAGCCGTGGAGAGGAGAGGTCCGGCGGCGTCAGGCAGAAAACGATTTAAGAGATCTCGCATGCCAGCAACCTCCTGAGGCTGGACCTCGCGATTTACGCAGTCTGCAGTGGCACGCTCTCCTTCATGGTGAATGGCCACTTTTAGTCCTTGGCCCAAATTGGGGAAGCCGTAAAAATAGCGATTGTGCTCGTGCTCCCAAATGAAGATTGGGAATTTTTCGGGTGAAAAATCTTGAGGATTGGCTTGTGGCTGGAACCAAAAAAGTGTTTGGCGTGCCACCCAAAGAGGCAGCTTCAAATCGGCAAGCAGCTCGCTCACCCAGGCACCGGCCGAGAAGATCACCTGTTCGGCGCGATAGATGCCCTTCTCGGTGATCAGCTTGACCCCGTCTCCCACATGCCACTCGCAGAGAGGCTCGCGGTATCTCAAGTCTGCGCCATTTCTAGCAGCCTGCTCCAGATGAGCCTCGAGACAGGCCTCAGGGAATAGAACCCCGGCGCGCGGCTCCCAGATGGCGACTGTATTTTTGTTTGTGTGAAAGGCTGGATATTTATTGTGGACTTCGTTGCCCGAGAGTTTATTGTAGCTAAGCTTGTGAATCTCAGCGCTCTTGGTCGCACCTGTCACCAATTCGCCATCAGGTGTCCCGATCATCAGTCCGCCGGTCTGCACATAAAGCGAGCGGCCAGATTCGGCCTCTAGCTCTTTCCATAATTGATAAGCTCTCTGGACAAGCGGCACATAGCTGGGGTGCTCAAAGTAAGCTTCGCGTATAATGCGGCTCTGGCCGTGCGAAGAGCCAAAAGTGTGAGGCGGCTGGAAGCGGTCCAGTCCCAAAACAGTGAGGCCGCGCTTTGCCAGGTGACAGACTGCTGCGCTGCCCATCGCTCCAAGTCCAATTACAGCGATGTCGTATTGATTCCGCATGGTGTTCTCTAGAATTATCAAAATGTACTCTAATTTGGGATGCAAGCCCACTGATTTCCCTTGATTCTGCAAGCCCGGCAGGGCATTCTTGCGAGAGCATGAATCGCAAACTGATCGATTTTCGCAGCGACACGGTGACGCGACCGACCCCCGCGATGCGCAGGGCGATGGCCGAGGCTGAAGTGGGCGATGACTTCTTTGGTGAAGACCCGACCATGAATAAGCTGCAAGAGCGTTGTGCAGAGCTGACAGGCCACGAAGCTGCGCTCTTCATGCCGACTGGCTCGATGGGAAATGAAGTGGCCATCAACATCCACACCATGCCTGGCAACGAGGTAATAATGGAAGAGGACTCGCACCCCAACAATTATGAGCTCTCCGGAATGGCCACGTTTTCGGGGGTGCTGGCGCGTGCAATTCCATCCGAGCATGGCTGGATCACAGCCGAGCAGATTCAAAGCTCGATGCGCCCGAAGGCCTATTATCTTCCTCGGCCTACTCTGGTCGTGCTGGAGAACACGCATAACATGAAGGGTGGCACGATCTATCCACAACCGGAAGCAGAGCGCATCATTCACTGGGCGCGAAGCGAGAAAATTCCCGTCCATCTGGATGGGGCGCGCATCTTCAATGCGGCTGTGGCTCTGGACAAGCCTGTCAAAGAGCTGACCCGGAACTTTGATTCTGTCATGTTCACATTTTCGAAGGGGCTTGGGGCACCGGTGGGCTCAATGCTGGCTGGAAAGAGCGAATTTATTGAAAAGGCCCGCATTGCAAGAAAGCGTCTCGGCGGCGGTATGAGACAGACCGGAATTCTTGCAGCTGCGTGCCTGTATGCCCTGGATCATCATGTGGAGCGACTGGCTGAAGATCATGCGAATGCCAAAAAGCTGGCCAGCGCGCTGGCAAATCTGGATGGCGTCCGAGTCACTCCGCCGGAGACTAATATTATTATCTTTGAGCTGACGCAGATGCCAGCTCCGGAGTTTATCAAACGTCTCAAAGAAGAGAATATTTTGGCTGTTATCATTAGCCAGTCAAAGGCTCGCATGGTGACCCATTTGGATGTGAGCGTCCGTGATGTAGAATATTCGATCAAAGCGATCCAAAAGATTTTCCAGTGACCCAAATCGAGAAAGGACGAGATTTATGTCGGCCGAAGCCAAATTGAAGGAGCTTGGACTCACCTTGACCCAAGCGCCATCGCCCGTCGCGCAGTATGTCCCAGCGAAACAAGTGGGAAACTTGATCTATGTCTCGGGTCAGGTGCCGTTCCGAAATGGAAAGCTCGAATATATGGGCAAAGTGGGAGCGGAGCGCACTCCTGAAGAAGGAAAGAAAGCCGCTGAGCTTTGTGCCCTGAATGCGCTGGCTGTCGTCAAGTCGCTGATCGGCTCGCTGGATAAAGTCGAAGAGATTGTGCAGGTGCGCGGCTTTGTAAATTGCACCCCTGAATTTACCAATCACCCCGAAGTGATCAACGGGGCATCTGATCTTTTTGTCAACGTCTTTGGCGAGAAAGGGCGCCATGTTCGAGCCGCGCTGGGAGCGCCAAGCCTGCCCCGAGGTGCGACGACAGAAGTCGAGATTATTGTGCGAGTCAAATGACTCAGATCCTGCTTGTGCGCCATGCTGAGCCCGACTGGGAGAGGACTGGCCGCGATTGCGATCCCAGTCTGACCGAGTTAGGCCAAGAGCAGGCGATGAGATTGGGTGCCTGGCTAAAATCTCACCAGAGTGTTGATGTGCTCTCCTCCAGCCCGCTGCTGAGGGCTCGCCAGACCGCCCAGATTATTGGATCATTTCTCAATATGAGCACTGAATATCACGACGGGCTTCGGGATTGGCCTGATTGGAGTCGTGTCATCGCGGGCCTCAAGCACCCGCACGAGCGGAAGGTCTTTGCTGATCCATTCGCAGTTACCCAACGGGATTCGTTGCCACGGGTCTATACGGACTTTGTCGACAAGATTCATCGCACTTTAAACAACGTTGTGTGTGGAAACCCTGACAGGACGATTCTGATCGTCAGTCACGGAAGTGTCATTGGCCAGATCTTTCTGAATCTGACGGGCAGCCACAACATGCCGGTCTGTTCAGATTTTACCGGAGTCAGCCGCATCTTCTGGGATGAGAAGCTCTGGGCGATCGGCTATCTCAACCGATTGGATCATTTACAATCATGCTAACACTCAATGATATTCGTGCTGCGCAGCGAGTGATCGCTGGCAAGCTGCACCGCACGCCGATCTTGACCTCAAAGACGTTGTCAGAGATGACAGAGACGAGCCTCTATTTGAAAGCCGAGCTCTTCCAGAAGACAGGCTCTTTCAAGCCGCGGGGTGTTCTCAACAAGCTTTACCATCTTACTCGAGAAGAGCGTGCCAAAGGGTTGATCGGAGTCTCAGCGGGCAATCATGCCCAGGCTGTGGCCTATGCCGCCAGGCTCAACAACATCAAAGCGACAGTGGTCATGCCGGAAAAGGCCGTCCCCAGCAAAGTTGAGGCGACTCGTGGCTACGGCGCCGAAGTCATTCTGCATGGCGATATGACGCAGCTCTTCCCAAAAGCTGAAGAATTGATCCGCGAGCGCGGACTTGTTTTGATACACCCCTTTGATGACCCCAAAGTAATAGCCGGACAGGGAACCGTTGGGTTAGAGATTCTTGAGGATGTCCCCGACGCAGAAGTGGTCATTGTGCCCATAGGTGGCGGCGGGCTCATCTCGGGAATCTCTTCTGCAATCAAACTCTCTAAGCCCAAAGTGCACGTCTTTGGCGTTGAGCCAGAGGGAGCCAATTCAATGTACCGGAGCCTGCGCGAAGGCCATGCCGTGAAGTTGGACAGGGTGACAACGATTGCCGATGGCTTGGCCGCTCCATTTGCTGGGAAGCTCGCTTATGAGATTGTCAAAAAGAATGTAGATGACGTTGTTCTAGTCAGCGAGGGCGAGATTTTAGCTGCATTTCGGCTCATTCTGGAGCGATGCAAAGTACTGCCGGAGCCGGCGGCTGCGGCCTCTGTTGCCGCTCTCTTGTCCGGCAAGATCAAAGTCAGGCCGGGTGCAAAAGTCGTTTGCGTTTTGAGTGGTGGGAATCCAGATCTAAAAAATTTATCGCGTTTGATGGAAAGCTAATTCAAGATTGAGATTGAAAATCGAGCTAAGCTTATCCTTCGGATGAAAGCTTGGGATCAAGCGCATCTCTCAGCCCGTCGCCCAGGAAGTTGATGCACATCACGGTGATAAAGATGAAGAGCCCAGGAATGAACGTATACCAGAAATCTTGCGGAAAGTATTGTTTGCCATCAAACAAAATGTTTCCCCAGCTGGGAGTAGGGGGCTGCACGCCTAGCCCTAAATAGCTTAACCCTGCCTCAGCCAGAATAGCCCCTGCGACTGTGAGAGTTGCGTTGACAATGATCGGAGCCATCGTATTAGGGATCAGATGGCGCAAGATGATTCGCACTGTTCCAGCCCCGATGGACTTGGCCGCCAAGAAAAACTCTTGCTCGCGCAGCGAGAGAATATTGGCACGCACAATGCGGCAGATCGTTGTCCACGAGAGCAAAGCGATGGCCCAGACGATATTCCAAAAGCTCGGTTTCAACACAGTCACAATCGTGATGGCGAAGAAGAAGAATGGAAAGTTCAGTACTACATCGGTAAAGCGCCCGATGAGTGAATCGATCCAGCCTCCATGCAGACCAGAAACTGCACCGAGCGACACGCCAATCAGAATGCTGACAAGGGCCACAAAAAGCCCTATATTAAGAGAGATTCTTGAGCCCCACACGATCCGGCTGAAGAGATCGCGGCCCAAGTGATCAGTTCCAAACCAGTGGTCTGCGCTCGGGGGCTCGTTGACTTGTGGATGTTCTCCAGAGATTCGTCCCACATAGCTGGATTGTGTCGCCTTAGGATCGTATGCAATGGTGTTGCTGATCCATGGCGCCAGAATCATCATGGCGTAGAGCACCGTGAGCACAAATAATGAGGCAAGAGCCAATGGGCTCCTCTTGAGCTGGCGCCAAAAGAGCTTTAGGAACGTCCTGCTCTCAATGGGTAATTCATCGAGATGGACTTGCTTGCCCCGCTTGGTCACCATCTGTGCCATTGGTCCTCTTTCTAGTCGTACCGAATACGCGGATCTACAATGGCATAGGAGATGTCGGCCAGGAAGTTGCCAAGCAGAGTCACAATGGCCGTCAGCGTCAGAATCCCCATGATCACTGGATAATCTCGCCCCAACGCAGCTGTATAAAAGAATCGGCCCAGCCCCGGCCAGCCAAAGACCTGCTCTATAATCAAGGCTCCGCTCACAATGAACGGAAGCGAAAGACCCAGCAGGGTCACCAGTGGAAGCATGGCATTCTTGAGAATATGCTTTCCGTTCACAACCCGCGCACTCAGTCCCTTGGCTCTAGCCGTGTCAATGTATTCAGCCCGCATAATCTCCAACACTTGCGAGCGCATGTACCTTGTAAAGCCAGCGATCGATGCCGTGGAGAGCACGATGACCGGAAGGACCAAATGGTGCAAACGGTCCAGCAGAAAACCCCATGAAGCGCTCGGCTCAGGCACGGTATTCATTCCTGAGACGGGAAAGAGATTGAGTGTTACGGCAAAGCCATAGATCAAAAGCAATCCGAACCAGAAATTGGGCATGGATATTCCGAAAAATGCGAATGCCGTGATGACATTGTCCAAAAGTGAATATTGCTTTAGGGCGCTTATCATCCCGATGGGAATGGCGATGATGAAGGCCAGGATCAGAGCCAACCCGGTGAGCTGCACCGTCGCCCAAATCCTGCCTCTGATCAGAGGCCAGACTGCACTGCTCCATTGGAATGACCGCCCCATGTCTCCTTGTGCGAAGAGCACAGCCCAATTGGAATATTGGACGTACCAGGGCTTGTCCAGACCATATTTTTCAATCAGCTTCTCTTTTTCAAGCTGAGAGAGAGGATGTGATGGATCTTCAAAGACAGCTATGGGATTTCCTGGCGTCCAGACCACGATCGCGTAGATGATGAACGTAGTCACGATCAGCGTGGGGATCAAGATCAAGGTTCTGCGAATGATATAGTTTAGCATGATCTAGATATGCATGCGGCCAGCATTGGATTCAGACTGGCCGCATGCATCGATTCTAATTTGAGTTCGAAGTGTTGCTCTTCTTTATGGTCACGGGGAGGCCCTTGCCATCCCAGGACCAGCGTGGCAAGTACGCGTAAGGCGTATTGGGATTGACAGGCTCGATTTGCAAGAGGCCCTTCTTCGAGGCAAATGTCCCATCTTGGAAGCTGAGCCAGCAGTACCCCATCGTGTCCACCAGGATCTTGTTGATCTCCTGATAGATCGGCTTGGCCTTATCAATGTCCGCGAGCACGATTCCCTCCTTGAGCAGGGAATCCACCTTGGGGTTGCTGTAGGCCATCCAGTTAAAGCCGACCGGGTCAATCTCGTTTGATGCCCAGATGCTGGTTCCGTCGGGGTCCGTGCCCATCTTCCAGCCTGCAATGGCCGTCTGGAAGTTGTGGCTGCCCTCAAGATAGTTGTTATAAAAAGCGTTGGTGTCCAGGACGCGTGTGGTTGCTTGAAAACCAGCAGCGGCCAGTTCCTCTTGCATCAGGATCATATAATCCTGCCGTCGGGTGCTGCTTGAGTTCGTGGCAATCTCAAACTCCATCTTCAACGTCTGACCATCGGCACTCGTTTTGGTCCAGACAGCGCCCTTCTTGATTGTGCCATCGGCGTTCTTGTCAATCGTCCAGCCTGCCTTCTCCATCAGCTCAATCGTCTTTTGGACGCTGTACTGTGGGTGCACTTCTGCAATAGTTGGATCCCAGTCCCAGCGGAGGGGTGACGTGGGCCCGTTGGCCACTTCTCCAAGCCCTTTCAGAACTTGGTTGAGCATCGTCTGGCGGTCGAGCGCGTAACACATCGCTTTGCGCACGCTGATGTCTTGAAAGAGCGGGTTTCTCAGGTTCCAATGCCAGTAATCATAGACAAGTTGCGGATATTTATAGGTGTCAAAAGCTGCATTTTCTTTGAGCTGCAGATATTGATTGACGTCGGCACGTGTGTCCAGAACGTCCACTTCGTTGGCTAAAAGCTTCGCTAGCTGTGCCTGTGGATCAGGGGTGACGATGAAGAAGAGCTTCTCTACGCCACCAAGAGGAGTCTGCCCATCCACAGAAATCTCCCGCGACTGCCAATAATTGTCGTTTCGGTCGAGCTCCAGATATTGGCCAGGCTCCCACTTTGCCAGCTTATACGGACCTGCGCCAATGATCTTTCCAATCTCAAGGTCCTTGCCCTTCAGCTTGTCATAGCCATTGGCCTCAAGATATTGCTCATAGATGTGTTTGGGCATGATGCCGGCGCTCGCCCCGACATAGTTGAGGAATGTTCGCTGAGTCTTGTTGAGCTGGACTGAGAATGTGTATGGGTCCACGCATTTTAGACCGGAGATGGGCCAGGGAAGCGTCTCACCCTTCGGCAAGTGCAGCGTCAATTGGTCTCCATCGCGCGTGGCCGAGTAGCTCTTTTGCGATTTGGAATCTGTTATAGACCAGGCAGATGTCTCTTTTCCACCACTTGCGGCGTCTTCCGTACCATCAATTTTCACAGCGACATTGCCAGAGAGAGTGATCCCATATTTGGTAAAAGCATCTAGAGCTGAGGGCGGCAGCGCTCCAGAATCAAGGGCTGTCACAAGGTCCGGTGTGAGCGAAAGAGTTCCAAATGTCCGGTTCCTGTATTCGACCGCGCCGACGATGGGTGAGAAATCATCAAAGCGCACGCCTGGGTAGTCTGGATGCGTCCAGGCCTTGAATGAGAACATCAAGTCATCACAGGTCAACTCGACGCCATCCGAGAACTTGACGCCGGGACGAATGTGGAAGATGTAGGTCTTGGTATCTGGATTCCATTCCCAAGTGGCAAATCCAGGGATGATCGCGAACGATTGATCCGACTGGACCATCGTGTCAAAGATGAGCCCTGAGATGTCGCTCTCCCAGGTACCCTCGGTCGCTTCTGGCAGCAATTCTTTTGGCTCTTCGGAGATTGGAATTCGAAGCTCCGTCCCTTTCGAGAGTCTTAGATGCTCATCGCGGTTGGCGGCTGTGCTATCCGTGATGCTAAGAGTTTTGCTGAGCGAGCTAGTCAGACTCTTATCATCTGTGACCGTCAGCTTGACGGAATAGCTGCCTGCTTTAGCAAAGGTATGCGTGATTGTTGCGCCCTCCGCTTTCGTGCCGTCAGAGAAGTCCCATGAATACTTGGCGATCTTCCCGTCCGGATCGGAAGACTTGCTCGCATCGAGCGTGATATTGGCCAATGTATTAAGAACTGCCGGTGCATATTCAAAGAGAGCAACCGGACTCTGATTTTGCGGAGTCTGAGCTTGGTTCTGCGTCGATTGATTCTGATTTTGGTTTTGATTTGGAGCCTGACTCTGTTTTTGCGGTTGCCCGCTGCTGCATCCAGCCAGCAGCCCCAGCGTGGTCAGGCATAATAGCCAAACCATTCCCTGCTTTTTCATCTCTATCACCCTCACAAATTCGCTGATGAGTTGCGCATCCAGATGTTTAGCGATTGTAATGTAGTTATACACGATCCGTCAAGCTCTTTGACAAATCAACCAACTTCCTAATTTGTCAATTTCCTTGGACAATGTTATACAATGGAATTTTAAGATATTCCTTTCGAGGAGGCATTCTATGGTGCAGCGGCGTGGACCGGTTCTCTTGGTATTATGTGTTGCATCCATCGCTTTACTGGTAACAGGATGCGGCAATGGTGCAAAGACTTCGAGCCAGACCCCAGCAACAAACACTCAACAGTCATCCAATCAAAATCAGACGCAACAGCAAAACCCTCCAACACAACCACCAGCTCAAAACACGACCCCTTCCACACCTCCAACCTCTCAAACTACGACGGCGACTCCACCGACTCAGCAGCCGGCTGCGACCAACAATACGCAGAGCAACCCGCCACAGAATACGCAACAGCCTGGCACTAGCCCTCAAACGGGAACAAACAGCACCAATACCAGCTCTACGCCTAGCGTGCCCGCGACTACAACACCACCGGTCGAACTGGGGCCGCTAAAAGTCGCTGCAGTACAGAGCTTTCCTGAGAATGGCTATCTCGCATTGGGTGGGTCCATCGCACTCAATGCGACAATCGAGAACACGACCGATCAGCCCGTCTCACAGAAAGTGGCTCTCAGCTTAAATAACAATCCAATATCCGCGCAAGATGTGCAGCTCGCTCCCCATGAGCAGAAGATCTATTATTTTGAAGTGAAGAATATTTCGAAGATTGGCCCGCAGATTGTGGGAGTGCTCGACTGGGTGCGCTCTCTTGAAGTGGTAGAGCCGGCGCTCGATCCAAGCGTGCGAGCCGGCCAAGTTCCTGCCGATGCCCGTGTGGTCAGCCAGACAGAAGGGATTGATGAGACGGGTATCCCGGGTGGGGAGGTAATCACCTCTGAATTTTCGCCACCCAAAACCTTCAATCCCTATGCCTCCCAAGAGACAAGCTCTTCTGCGGTCTTTATGAGAATGCATTCTTTCCTCCTTGAAGAGAATCCGGTCAATTTCAAACTGGAGCCTGGGCTCGCAAGAAGCTGGGAGATCTCACCCGATGGTCTTGTGATCACCTTCCATCTCCGGGAGGGTGTGAAGTTCTCAGATGGGACGCCTTTTACGGCCGATGATGTTGTTTTTACTTTGAATGACGTGATCATGAATTGTGATATTCCAAATAACTTCACTGACTCCTATATTGTCAATGGCAAGCATGTCCGGTACGAGAAAATAGACGACAACACATTCAAAGCCATCTTGCCCGCTGTCTACCGTCCATTCTTTGATGTCATCAAGAATGATCCCATTCTTCCTAAGCATCTGCTCCAGCGGAAGGTGGCTCGGGACGTAGCGGGTGCCTGGCAGAATTACAGCCTCGCCCAGTGCGGCTTTTCGGACAACCGGCAGGCATTTCGTGATACATTTGCTGACCAGCTTCGTAAGTCAGGAGCGAGTGATCCCACACAGCAGGTGGATGACCGCTTCAAGTTGATTGGAACTAAATTTTCTGCACTCAGCGAGGCGATCAAGGGCCAGAACGTTGCCGACATCAAGGGAGCTGCACTCGAACTGACCACAGCTCTTCAGGCCCTGAAGAGCGATCTGCCCTCTCTTACGGCAGATCTTCAGGCTGTCATTGACGAAGCTGTGAGTCAGTTGTCTGGCATCGAGGCGCTCGCCCAAGCTGGCACATGGGGCGTGAGCCCGGGCAGTTTCAGCGACTCCTGGACTGTTGCCGCGAACCCCTCTGAGTTTGTGGGCTTAGGACCCTATGTGATCAAGCGCTACGACGTGGAGCAGCAAGTGATACTCGACCGCAATCCCTATTACTGGAAGGTGGACACCAACGGAGTTCAGCTCCCCTACTTTGAGCGATATGTAGTCTTGATCTTCAAAGATATCAACACGGAGCTTGCGAAATTCACTACGGGAGAGACAGATGTCTATGACCTCGATAATCCTCTGCGCCCGCAGGACTGGCCACAGATCAAAAAAGAAGCCGATGCCAAAGGCTGGGAGACAATTAATGGTGGGCCTGTCTTTGGCACGCTTTGGGTGGCCTTGAACCAGGATGCAGAAGTCCGTGGTGCGCCGGGAAATCTCAGCCGGCGGACGTTGCAAGAGGTCTTCAGGGATCTCAAGTTTAGAGAGGCCTTTGCTTTCTCGGTCGATAAGCAGACGCTGATTCAAAATGTCTTTAGTGGCATTGGATTTTCGCAGTGGAGTCCGGTCAGCGTCCCATCCCCATTCTTTGATAACTCGAATGGGCCTGATTACGACCCCTATGCCTTTGACCCTGACAAATCGAAGGCTCTTCTCGATAGCATCGGACTCAAGGATACAGACGGCGATGGCGTTCGTAACATCACCAATGAATTTTTGAAGAATCACGGATTCAGTGACGCCGATATTGCGAAGCTTCCGGCTGAGAATGACCGGGAGCTGGAGTTCGTCCTGGCCACCAACCAGGCGAATGATATCCGCGACCGGGTATCTCAAGGCCTGGTCTACGATGCACAGCAGGTCGGCATCCGCATCAATTACAAGCCCAGTGACTTCAATGCCCTGGTGACGGATCTTCTAGGGAGCAAATATGATGCCATCTTGCTGGGACTGACCGGGGACTCTGATCCAAATAGCGCCGTGAACATCTGGAAGACCAGAGGTCATCTGCACGCCTGGCGCTACAGCGCCGCGGACAACCCTCAAGATTGGGAGAAGCAGGTGGATCAATTGCTGGATGAGGGAGTAGCCACCTATGACTTTGACAAAGCCAAGGGATACTATGTCGAATTCCAGCATCTGGTTCGGGACAATTTGCCGCTCATCTATCTGATGAACCAGAGATTTCTCTATGCCTCTAAGAAAGGGCTTGCCAACAACAAGCGCTTCCAAGCCAACGCTTATTTCGGCTATGATGGCGGGCGCGGATTTGATGACATTCTCTGGTGGCGTGATGAAGCGAGAAGGACTGAGACTCTCAAGAACTGAGATCCTCAGGGATCGTTGCTAAGATACGAATATGCTGAGCTATATTTTTCGCCGAGTGCTCTACATGATTCCGACGCTCTTTGCCGTGACGCTCGTCTCGTTTGGGATCATTCTGATCTACGAGTCTGTGTCTGGAACGTATGTGGATCAGTTTCGCCTAAACCCCAATGTGACGCAGGAGACGCGTGATCAGCTTGAGCATCAGCTCGGGTTAGATAAGCCGCCCTATCTCCGTTATCTCACCTGGGTTCAAGGCATCTTCATTTCAACCGACGCAGTCAACACCAAAACGGGTGAGCCCTGGAAGGTCTGGTCTTTTGGTCATTTCAATCTTCCACTCTTGAATCTGGCCATCCCGTATCCTCGCTGGTACCCCTATTTTGGAGAGTCGTTTCAAAACAGGCGCCCGGTCACCGATCTCTTCTTACAATATCTGCCTTTCACAATGCTGATGACGATTCCCATCTTTCTCTTTACGTGGCTTGTCTCGATTCCCATCGGCATCTATTCAGCCACTCATCAATATTCGCTTGGCGACCACACCGTGACTTTCTTAGGATTCCTCGGCCTCTCGATCCCCGGATTCTTTCTCGCGCTTATTATCGTCTTTCTCCTGGCGGGGCCTCTCAATGTCGGGAGCGTCTGCTGGCCCATGGAAGGAAGAAAGTACTGTTTAGGTGTGACCGGCATCTTCAGCCAGGCCTATATGGGCAGCCCCTGGCCCTGGGACTGGAGCTGGGGCAAATTGGTCGATTATCTCTGGCACCTCTGGCCAGTCGTACTCGTCCTGGGCTCAGGAGCGATGGCCACGCTCATCCGCATCATGCGCGGCTCAATGCTAGACATTTTGGGCTCCAACTATATCAAGACTGCCAAATCTAAAGGACTGAGTGATCGAGTCGTGGTTTGGAAGCATGCGGCACGCAATGCGATCAATCCGATCGTCTCCGTCTTTGGTCAGTTCCTGCCCTTTCTCATTCAGGGAGCGCTGGTGACGGCGGTCGTGCTCAATATTCCGACCGTGGAGCTCTTTTATTACCAGTCGCTGCTCAATGTTGATGAATACGTCATCGTCACGATTCTCATGTTTTTCGCGTTCGTGCTGCTGATCGGAAATCTTTTGGCCGACATCCTGCTGGCCATGGTCGACCCAAGGATTCGCTATGAGTGAGGATCGTGAAGAGCGCGGCCAATCCACGACAATCCATGCCCCAACCAGCCCTCAAGTCCATAATGAATTCGACGCCGTCCCGTCCAAGCCACTGACCCAAGAGCCTCTCTCCCAAGGCCAGCTCATCTGGAGAAATTTCAAGCGCCACCGGCTGGGAATGCTCGGCGGCATTGTCATTATTCTGTTGGCATTAAGTGCTCTCTTTGCAGATTTTCTCGGCCCGTATAGCTATGCCACGCGCCATAACCGACTGGGCTATGCTCCTCCGACTCCAATTCATTTCTTTCGAGATGGCAACCTGACGTGGCCATTCGTCTTTGGCATTAAACATGATAAAGACCCAGACACATCTGCCGATATTTTTAGTGAAGTTCAGAGTCAAGAATATCCCATTCGTCTTTTTGTTCAGGGAGACTCCTATAGCCTTCTTGGGATATTCTCAACGAATATCCATCTCTTTGGTACGGGTGAGCCCGAGCAGAGCACTGGACAACTCTTTCTCTTTGGCACGGATCTATGGGGACGAGATCTTCTATCGCGCACGCTGATCGGTGGGCGAGTCTCGCTGGCCATTGGGCCGGCTGTGCTTATTTTCAGTCTTTTTGTGGGTATATTGCTGGGAGGGATCTCTGGATATTATGGACGCTGGGTCGATATGCTCATCCAGAGGCTGATTGAAGTTCTGCAATCCTTTCCGGCCCTGCCACTCTTTTTGGCGCTTGCGGCGGTTCTGCCTCCCAGTTTACCCAACTCTTATCGCTTTTGGGGGATCGTCTTGATCTTCAGTCTGCTGGGCTGGACGTTCCAGGCACGGGTGCTTCGCGGCCAGTTCCTGGCATTGCGAGAGCAAGAGTTTACCCTGGCCGCCAAAGCGATGGGCTCATCCGATCTTCGAGTCATCTTCCGCCACCTGCTTCCAAACGCAATCAGCTTTGTGATTGTCTCGGCGACCCTGGCGATTCCAAGCCTCATCATCGCTGAGGCGACGCTCAGCTTTCTGGACCTGGGCATCAAAGAGCCGATGACGAGCTGGGGTGCTCTGTTGAATGGAGCTCAGCAGTGGTCCGTGCTGATGAGCCGATCATGGCTGATGATCCCGGGGATCTTCATAGTGGTCACCGTGCTCGCCTTCAACTTCTTAGGCGATGCGCTCCGCGATGCGATTGATCCGTACTCTTCCAACCGGGGCTGATCTCAAAACGCAGCCCTAGCCAACCCCGTACGCTCCGGCTATGATGAGTGCCAGTAAACTGCATCCAGTAACGCAAGATGCAAGGAGGATACCATGTCACTGAGCCTTTTTTCAGGCCGAGCTCCCAGTAGGACCTGGCTGCTGAGCCTGCTCTTTATTTCATTGGGAGCGATCTTTGGATTTGCTCAAGACGAGAACAATAACATGGCCAATCTCGATAACGACGCTAAAGACCTGGAATCGTATTCGGAAGACCGCAGCCTGCCTGCGGGCCAGATTGTCGTGGATGGCCTCAATAGCGCCAAGCACTTTGATGCCATTCATGTAGGAGTGGCTGGCGGAGGAATGATCTTTGGATGGGCGGATCTGGATGGAGACAACACAGAGGTCGAGCTGGTCGTCTCCGACCCGACTCTGGAATCAGGCAAGATTCGCACGGCCGACGCCGATGGCGATGGCGATCCCGAAGTGATTTGGGTCGGAACAAAGGGTGCCGATATGGATGGGGATGGAAAAGTCACCCCGGAAGAGAGTGGTGCCGTTGTTGGCATTGTTGATGTCATCGGCGATGGCGAGCCGGAAATTATCATCTTAGATAACTCTCTCACGCTGGGGAGCTATACTGCCGCCGGCTTTGACCTCAAGCCGAAGAAGAAGAACCCCGGAATCGAAGTGGTCTGGATTGGAACTCTCAACGAGAATGGCCGCTCCCGCGCTGCGGCGCTGGATGACATCGCGGATCTGGAAAGCGATGGAGATGATGAGATTATCCTCCGGGATATCTCCACGAGCGACAGCTCAGGGCAGAGTTTTGGGATCCAGGCCTTTGACATAGACCATGACAAAGATGATGACATCGTCATTCGGCATTGAGCTTCATTAACTCATACTGCTTTATTTGCTGCTGCCCAGGGTGCAGCCAGCTTCGCCTGCCTCTGGGCCGCGGCCAATGAATGCATCGACAAAGCTCACTACGCGCCCCCGGCTGAACTCCGCGAACTGATCAATCCTGTTCCAAGCCGTCAGCACAATGGGTTTGCTCGCCTTCGGGTTGGGTGCCAGGATGATGCTGCAATAGTTTTGGTCCTTTCGCAGCGTAGTGACCAGCTCGACCAGGCGATCCAATGTCGGTTGCTCGAGGCTTGGTGGGTATTGAATCAAGATACCGCCGCTGGCCAGATTTCTGAGCTGGATCTCATCTTCAATGGGGGTATTAAGAATCCCCCAGTGAGCCGGCAGCGCATAATGCCAGCCGGACGTTGGAGGGGCGGAATTGTAAGCAGGGTGGGCAGCCCCCGGAGTAATAATGTCATGCCCTTGATCCGCTACGGGCAGGCCGGGAAGGCTGTCGCCGACCGTCTGTGTCAGCTTCTGGCGGAACTGGGCGATCTCCTCCGTGCGGAAGCTCGGATATTTGCTGCTAAGCTCCTGAAGCACGCCGTAGCTGTTGCTAAGCTGCCCATCATCCAGATAGAGCACGGCAAGCCGATAGAGCGCCTCCTGGCCAAAATCGGAGATGGGCTTGCCTGGACCTGCAATGCCCTTCTCTGCTTTGACCAGCCATTCATAAATACCCATCTCCTCTTGCTTTGTCGGTGAGAGCTGCAGCGCCTCTTTGAACTTCTTCCAGGCATCACCGTATTGGACTCGGTCCATCAAGACCTTTCCAAGACCAGTTGTGGCCTCCACCGACTTTGGGTCCTGGCTGAGAACGGCCTCATATTCTATGTTTGCACCCGCATAGACATGCCTCTCATAGTAATATTCGGCAAGCTGCAATAGCATCCCTTCGTCATCCGGGGCTAAATCAAGAGCCTCTAGCGCAATTTGTCTGCGGTCCACATAGTCAAGATTGGCTCCATGATCAAAGGCCATCTTATATTCGGCTTTGGCTTGATCCACTTTTCCTTGCGAGCGATAGATTTGCGCCAGCCCCTGGTGGGCATGAGCAGAGCCTTGGTCCATTTGAATCGCTTTCTGGTAGCTCTCTTCTGCTTCGCTGAACTGCTGATTGAGAAAATAGGCCTTTCCGAGCTTGATCTGGACGTCAATATCGGGAAGAATGTTGAGCGAATCCAAATAATGCTGCCGGGCTGCTGAGTAATTCTTCCCCAGAATCTCAAGATCACCCAAATCTCTGGCCACATAGGAGAGCTCGTCCGTCTTCTCTTTGGTCAGCTGGGTCTGCGTCAGGTTGAGCCATTTCTCGGCCTCGGAGAGATTCTTTGCGCGCTCATCGGCAGCATCCGCAGATTTGTCAGAATCTGACATGTGATCGAGCTGGTCTGCTCTGCCCAGATTGGCCTCTGCCAGCTTACGCTGAACTTTTTGCACATTGCTATTTTGAGCCAAATGGACATAAGTAGGATCACTGCGGATGGCTTCATAGGATGACAGGGCATCCTCGTAATTGGTGATCGCCTTTGTATAAAACTCGCGCACGATATTGACGTCGCCGAGAAGAACGTGAGCATCCACATACTTTGGCTCCATGCTGATGGCTGTGCTCACGAGGCTCAAGGGTTTTTTGATGCCGTATGTCTGCCAGCTCTTATAGTAAAAATTGGCCATCAAATAATAATAGTATGGATTGCCTGGATCGGCTTGCAAAAGGAAATTGAGCTGGTCTTCGCTGTCTGTATTGTACTCAGAGAGAGCAAGCGAGGCCTGAGAGCGGTGATATTCGATCGATTTTTGGAGTGCGTCTGATTCCTTCTTGGCATCTAGGTTCTGTTGCGCTTTGGTGACGAGATCCTTCTGCAATTGCAAGTCCCAGTTGACACTCAGGTTGTAGAGATGTCCTAGATAATAATCGAGATTGGGGTCGCTCGAAAGCTTCTCGTTTTTTACTTTTTCATAGGCGGCTATGGCGTCGTTTAAAAGCTTGTTGCGCTCGGCCAGGCTCCCCCCATTCGCGATGAGAGCCTCTTTCGAATAGGCGTCTAGCAGCGGATCAAAATAGAGAATAGTGGCACTCGCTCTGGCATGGTCTTGCCATGTCTTTATTTTATCCTGAGATTCTTGTGAAGCGATGTCCACATTGGGGCCGACGATCGATTGTGCCAGTTTTTGAAATGGCAGAGATAGCTGAATTTCTCCGCGCATGCGATCTTTGAGCTCGGTTACGCTGTTCTCTTTGAAATTGAGAAGCCGCTGCGCGGTCGCTCTCTTTCCCGGATCTTGCATCACGGTATTAAAAAAAGATTCTGACTGGAGGCCATTCTCTTTAATAAATTTGTCAAATTTCTCCTCCAGAGCACTCTCTACTTCCTCTGGCGTGACCGCAATCTTCTCTTTCTTAATCTCCTGTTGCAGCAGTAACTGATCAATTACGCTGCCCACGGCCTGGAAGCGCATTTGCAACTGGTAATACGTACCTGCGGGCCCCTTGAGCAGATCATCAAAGTTGCTGCCATTCTCCGCAGATTTCTGGCGGTAGCTCTGCAGAAGCCCATTGTAGGCTTCATCCACCGCCGCTCGCGAGATCGATTCTCCATTGACACTGGCAACAGACCCTGAAGGAGTTGAATTTCGATTAGAAGCGAGGTTTTTGGGGAGTATGGGGACAAGACCAACCCCTACAGTGACGGCCACCGCCAGCAGCAGGACCCCCCCCAGCAAGAATAATATGCGCTTCTCTTTCATTCGGCATCTCCTCCAGATTTTGACAGATAGCTACAGAACAATGTAGTGAATACGCCCCCTGGTTTCAATCAAGATCATAGCCCAGATCTGGCGGAGACTGACATTGAGGGACCGATAATTTGCCCATGATTGACGGGATTTTGTAAAGATTGTCATTCCCGCCCCGGATCAAGTCCAGGGTAGACTCCAGCGGGAATCCAGGGATTATTATTTGAGATTCCTGGATTCCGGGTCTGCGCTTCGCTTCGCCCGGAATGACGGGCTTGGTTGGCTTGCGGGCTTCCCTCGATCATGGAGACAAATCAGGAAGATGAGGAACAAAAATAGAGAGACCACCGGAAACTCCGGTGGTCTCTTCTCAAATGCTTCGTGAGTAAGTTGCTTTAGTTGAGGACGACTCCACCAACGAGCGGTAGGTTGGCGCCCGGCACATTCTGGTTGATCGTCAAGTGGAGCTCGCCTGAGCCGTAAAAGTAGCGGGCCAATGGAGCAATTGCCGTCAAAGCCTTGGTGGTGCCGAAGTTCTTCGTGGCGTACTTGAAGAGGTTGCCTGTCGCACTCGTCGTAGGGTTGCCCGCAGAATCAACAGTGACGCCATCTGCAGCAGCCAGACCAGCGGCCCATGCGTTGGCAACATCGGCGTTTGCGCCAGATGCGCTCGTCCCGCCGCCTTGGGCCAAATCCGCCACAGCGGCGAAGCTGAGCTCGGCGTGGCTGCTGTCGGCTACCAAGCTGTTAAGGTCGGGGGCGCAGCCAGCGACATAGGCTCGTGAAGCAGCCCAGCGGGCCTCAACTGTAGCGCCATTCTGTGCCTGGTCGAGGTATCCATCGCAGCCGAAGCTGACCAAATGACCAAATTGCAAGTAGAAACCTGTTGCGACCAAATCAGCAACTGCGCGTCGTACCGTCTCTTCGCCACAGTTCAGGGCTACGCCGGCAGCCTTGTTGCCCTGGTTGGTGACAATAGCGCCGGCCAAGCAGGTCTGAATTCGGTTGAAGGCCTCTGCTGGACCGCCAGGGACGATGGCGAAACCGGTGAGAATTCCAGTGACCGCAGCCTGTGCACGAGCCCAGCGGCGCTCCAAGGAGACTGAAGGAGCCTTGGACGCAACTGCAAGGTTGGCGTATAGCTGCGCGTTGGCGGCAGCTGTTGAGGTCTTGCCAATAAATGGATCGGCTGGACCGCTGACCATAGCCTTGACCTGGCACTGCAGACCAGCTCGTCGGCCCTCAGCCGTGTTGGCACCAAAGACGCCATTGCGGCTGTAGCTAACCTTGATTGTGCCGTTGTTGCACTGCTGAGAGACAACGTCGGAAGCAGCGCTGCGAACAGCGGGAGAGATGTCATCCAAATAGGACGTGACGCTGGCCGCTGAGCCTGTAACCAAGGCCAGAGCGACTGTAAGTACAGCCAAACCTGCAAACGTGAATAGCTTTTTCATTATTTCCTGACCTCCTTAGGATTTGTTAACTCTGCAATTTTTGCCTTAGCAAACTGACCCTGTGTGCCTACCCCTATCTTTATACTTCTGCACCACCCCCCCCTGCGAATGCCCTAAAATCAATATTTTACAGAACCTATCTTACCATATATGCACGTGAAGTGTCAAGCGTACTTCCAGGCCATTTTCGGGCTGCAATGCCCTCTTATATCATCCCTCACGGCTGAGATGCAAATTGTCTCTCTAGCCCGGGAAAAGGGGTCAAGATTTGAAAGATGGGTCTGCTTTCGCTATATATTAGGATTTATATTGTAGGTGTCGAGTTGTCAGGATTTTTATTTTTGCTATAGAATCCAAAAAAGCAGTCAAGAGAGGGTTCCAAAATAGTAGGAGGCAACTACTAATACCCCTTCTGGCTCTACTGGGAAATATAAGTCTGGAATCGCGACCGGATCATCGATGGTCGGAATTAGGATGGCAACACATCCTTTATGAAAGGGGGGATAGGCTCAGTAAAAATTCAACCCTTTTGAAGTTTTCGGAAATGCTCTTGTGCCCTATGGCATAAGAGAGGCAAATTCATACAACAAACTCAGGAGGTCAAATGTTAAATTTGCGGTCTCTTTCTTTACTTGTCGTGGGTCTAGTGGTAGCGTTCGGCGCCACCGCATTGGCCCAACCACTCGTTGCGTTGGACTGTGCAAAGTTGCCAGCCGATCTTAACTGCGCGGCTGCTACCGGTGGCAACAGTTCGTACTCGATCATCGCCGCTCCTTCAACACTCAACCCGGTGCTTGCTCAGGACACAGCTTCTGACAGCATCACCGACCACTTCTTGGGAACTTTTTTCAACGTCTACTCCTTGCTAGGTGCTGGGGCTGATGGCTTGACAGAAGCGGCAGCTCTAAAAGCTAGCGTGAATGCAGCTGGCACGGCTTATACCTACACACTCCGTTCGGGTTTGACGTATTCTGATGGCTCAGCCGCCAGCCTCGATGACGTGCTCTACTGGTACAATGACGTCGTCTTGAACGCCAACCTCCCCAACTCCAACGCCGATGCCTTTACCTGTCCCAGTGATGGCAAGCCTTTTAAGTACAGTGTCACCGGCAATCAGCTCACCATTAGCTGTAGTGCACCTTTCAGGACCTTTGGCGGAACGGCTGCTGGCGGCTTCGTGCTCTCTAAGCAGATGGCTCTTGATCTGATTGCGGCCAGTGGCGTCGCTACAGAGCCAGGCAGCGATGGCCAAACGCAAGCCAAGGCTGAGTTCATGGGCTTGGGTGCACCTCTTAACAAGCTTCGAGGCTTGGGCCCCTACGTTTTGAGTGCGTTTAACTCTGCAGCCTCAGCTAACTATGACCGCAACCCCAACTTCTATGAGGTTGACTCCAACGGAGTTAAGCTTCCATACCTCGACAAGTTGACGGTCATCATCATTCCGACTGCCGGACAGAACTTGGCGCTCAACAACTTCCTCGGTGGTCAGACTGAAGTTCTTGCTCCACGACCCCAGGACATCGCCCCCATTCTGGGTCAGGCTGCTGCTGGTGGCTTCAAGGTCAACGGCGACATCGATAATGCCACACCTGCCGCTGGTGAGACCTTTGTCACTCTGAACTTTGATGACACGGATGCTGGTCTAAACGCAGCCGCACGCGACCTCAACGTACGCCAGGCTCTCTCGCTGGGGATTGACCGTGCTGCTGCCGTCAACAACATCATCTTGGGTCTTGGACTTCCACAGTTCGACACAATCACGATGAGCGGCGATCCGCTGGTCACGTACTTCCTGGGCCGCGGAAACACCTGTGCTACCTTTGCTTCATTGAATGCTCCATGCAGCAACGATGTCATCACAATCGCCCAGGGACTTCAAATCAAAGTGACGAACCTGCCGCCACTGGGCAAGGATAAGTACATCGACTCCATCGTTGGTTGTTTGGTCAAGTTCAGCGGCTGTATCGACAAGGCCAATGCTCAGCTCGATGCCGCTGGATACAAGGACACCAACAATGACGGCACCCGCAATCTAAAGAATGGTGAAGAGTGGAACATTCAGGTCGTCTTCAATACTGGCAACACCATTCGCCAGGGCTACGACGACTTGATCTGCAATGGCTGGAAGCAGCTCCACATCAACTGCTCTGCCAACGGCATTGCGTTCGCCACATTGGTGACACAGCTGTTGGGTGGCGCAACCTGGAGCGGTGGCATCATCATCGGTCTGACCGGTGGCGACCCAGCCGGTGACATCAACGTGCTGAAGTGTGGTGCTTCGCTCTACTTCTGGCACATCTCCTGCGTCCCAGGAGAGACGACTGGCTCAACGGCTCAGGACCCAGCTTCTGCAGCCGTCGAGAAGGCCTTCGATGAGGGCTACAACGCGACCACGATTCCTGCAGCCCAGGCTGGCTTTGACAAGGAGCAGGTCGCATTCATCGTAGGACAGCCTTACATGGAGATCGCCGTGCAGAACGCCTTGTTCGCAGTCCGAACAGACCGCCTCTGCAACGATCAGCGAGCTGTCAACGCCAATGATGACATCAAGTTCCGCATTGACGTAGCCGGAAACGGCAGCGCTTGCACCAGCAACGCGAAGCGCTAAGACCTGTCTTCTCTTCATGAGCCATTCTTCATGAAGGTGAAGTCATAAAGAAGCAGATAAGACAGGGAGCGCGGAGCCATAAAAAGCTTCGTGCTCCCTGTTGATTCTTAGAAATCTTGTCAGGTTGCGCCGTTTGCAGGGTATAATGGAAGCCGTTATCATAATCGCGACTGGGTATAGCCGCTAAGCTGCAGGGGGAAAACAATCATGGTGGGTTTTATTGGGCGCAGAATACTTTATATGTTCCCGCTCCTGCTGGTTGTGACGCTCATCATCTTTTTGCTGATGAAGCTACAGCCGGGAGATGTGGTCGATGTGCTCTGCGGCCTAAATTGTAGTAGTGATCTCAGGGCTCATTTAAAGGAAAAATATGGTCTGAACAGTCCATGGACCCAGCAATATCTGACCTGGCTCTATGGGATCGTCGGGCAGCCGGGTCTCAATTATGATGAGAGCGGCAACATCATCTTTCCCTTCGTATCGATCTCGACTCCCGATTTCGGCTACTCACCCCGAATGAATATGACCGCTCTGCAAGTCCTGATTGGCGAGAATCGATGGATGTATACGTTAATGCTGTTGTTAGTGAGCATGGTGATCAGCTGGCTGATTGCCATTCCCATTGGTATCTACTCCGCCACACATAAATACTCGAGTGGAGATCATCTCTTTACTTTTTTAGGATTTGTCGGGCTTTCTGTCCCTAACTTTATTTTGGCACTGCTCTTTATGTGGGTCGTCGTGATTATTTTTCGCTTAGGGCAGGTAGATCAATTCTTTGGAGTGGGCGGGTTTTACAATTACCCGTATGACCAGGCACCCATGTCTTTCATGAAATTTCTCAACTTCTTATGGCATTTTATGCCACCCGTCTTGATCCTGGCGGCGGCCAACACCTCGGCGATCATTCGCTATATGCGCGCAAGCCTGCTCGATGTGCTTAGCCTGGCCTATGTGCAGACGGCGCGAGCCAAGGGACTCAAAGAGCATATTGTGGTCTACAAACATGCGGTGCGAAACGCGATCAATCCGCTGATCAGCATGTTGGGATTCTGGATTCCTTATATGATGGAGGGGGCGCTGGTTGTGGCTGTCGCCTTCAATTTGCCACAAATCGAGAAGAGCTTCTTTGACGGGATCTCTAATCGTGACTATGCCGTGGTTGTCTCTGGCCTCTTTCTTTTTAGCGTCATATTGATGGTGGGTAACTTGATCTCCGATATCCTTTTGGCTTTATCAGATCCGAAGATTCGCTATGACTGAGAGCTTAAGTACAACAGTGGAGAGCGTCCAGCGCGAAGACCCATTTGAGGAGAGGCATAAGCCTGTCTCGCAGACGAAGCTGATCTGGAGACGCTTTCTGCGTCATAAGCTGGGGGTCATCGGTGGAGTCATCGTTGTCTTGCTGTTATTTGCCTTTCTCTTTGCCGATTTTTTCAGCCCGTATGGGTATTTATCACAGCATCATGATGTCCCATATGCACCCCCCATGATCAATAGAATTCACTTTGATGGCGTCAAGGTCTTCGTTTTTGGACTTGTTCAAAACCAGATATTTATTAAATTGGGTTCGCAGCTGATCCGGGCTCCCGGTGCTTACGATTATACCGAAGATGTCTCCCACAAATACTATTTGAAATTGTTTGCCCCGGGAGATGAATATAAGTTTTTGGGTCTCTTTTCGACGAATATTCATATTCTGGGCACTGGAGAGCCGCCAGACTCCATGGGCCAATTCTTCGTACTGGGTTCGGATGAATTGGGCCAGGATATCCTTTCACGCATGCTCTTTGGAGGCCGGATCACGTTGGCCATTGCCCCGATGGTCATTCTGATCAGCTTTCTTTTTGGCTCTTTGCTGGGTGGACTCTCAGGGTATTTGGGTGGAGCGACAGACACGCTCATTCAGAGAATTGTCGAGATCTTTATGTCGCTGCCGCGTTTGGCTCTGCTCTTGGCCATGTCAGGGATCTTGACGTACGCTGGCTATATTCCGCCGATGACCCGGTTTTGGAGCATCGTAGGGCTTCTCAGTCTGATAAGCTGGGCGCCGCTGGCGCGCGTGATTCGAGGTCAGTTTCTCTCCTTGCGTGAGCATGAGTTTACTCAGGCGGCCAAGGCGCTAGGCGCAACAAACACCAGAATCATTTTCCGCCATATTCTTCCGAACATCATGAGTTATTTGGTGGTCGCAGCTACGCTGGCTGTGCCTGACCTCATCATTTTGGAGAGCGTCTTGAGCTTTCTCGGGTTTGGAATTCAGCATCCACTCGTCAGCTGGGGGATGATGCTGTTCTCACTCCAAGGCACCGGCTTTGACCTGCATGCGACTTATCATGCCTGGCTCTTTCTCCCTGCGATCTTTATCGTGCTCAGTGTGCTTTCGTTCAACTTCCTGGGTGACGCGCTTCGCGATGCACTAGACCCATTTGCAGTTCATGGCGTCAAAGAGGACATGAAAAAATAGATTTTGTCAGCATTTTTGAAATTGCCATATAATAAACCCTGTAGTCGATTGAAGATAAGCTAAGGATGTGCCTGTATGTTAAATGGAAAAGACAGACATAGTCTGGATGAGTTTAGCTTTCTGTGTGAGAATTCCCTAGGAGACCTTGATCATAAGAGCCATCCTGACCGCAGAATATTAGACCGCTATTTGCGTGTGTCTGCTTCTGCTCAGGCTAAGTTTGATCTCTCCCGCGAGCGGGAGCTGATGCCCTGGCTGGCAGGAGCTTCTGGCTGGAGTGACTCAGCGATCTCAGCTCACGTCTTGAGTTGTGCACGCTGTCGGGAGAGAATTCGCTCGTTAAGAGCCGTATATTCACGTGAGATTGCTCAAGAGATCCGGTCAGCCTGGTGGCAGAGGATCGAGGCAAAACTTGCGCCTCAGTTTGGCTTTCGCGGATTGAAGCGGCCTGTGCTGGCGCTATTGCTCATTGCCTTCTTTGTAGCGATGCTCTTTGCCGTGCAACAGCCGAATCGTGTGATCCTTTCTGATTCGACGGACAATGCCATTTCCACAACGGGCAATGGAGTGAGTGGAACAGACGAAGACGATCACATCACTGCCTTACGCCTCTTTTAGCTTTCTGCTAAGCATTCCCAAATCAATTAAACCGCGATGATCATGCTCTTGTTTTAGTTGTCATCATCGCCTGGTGTGATTACCGCCTCTGAGATGCCTGGCGGCGGAGCGTACTTCTTGGTGGTGTTTGATGAAGAATTGCCCTGCTTTACGCGGGTGTCGATATGCACCACATCCCCACAGACCAGCAATTCATTCCCCGCAGGGATTTGAGCTTCCAGAAGAGAATTGTCAGTCAATGTGACTCGAATCCCAGCAGACGTGCCGCTCATATTTTGATAGATGACACACCCTGACTGGAGTGACCGCCCCCACTGCTTGACGTCGAGAAATTCAATCTTGACAAATTTGACAACGATCAATGTGCCCGCGGTAGGCCCTTGTTTGGCAGTGGCAGTGACCTGAGCTTGATCACTGGCTGAGGCTCCCCCGGCATCCGTGACTGTGAGTGTGATTTCATAGAGACCGGCTACATCAGGGGTGAAGCTGGGTGTTGCAATGCTCGGATCATCTAAGGCTGCTTGGCTGCCATCGGGTTTTGTTGAGATGACCCATTTGAACGTTAGCGCATCGCCATCCGGGTCTGAAGAGCCCGAGCCATTGAGTCTTACGCTTGTCCCAACGGCCACGCTTTGGTCTTCACCTGCGTTGGCGACGGGTGGGCTGTTGGGCTTGGGCGTCGTGACGCAGACTTCATTCGATGGATCCGAAGAGCCATTGGCACTAAAAGATCGCACGCGGTAGCAATAGCTGGTCGCAGGCTGTGCTTCTGTGTCGGCGTACGATGTCACATCGGGTTTGGTAATAAAAGCCTCGGGATTCGTCTCCGATTGAAGCCTCCGCTCAATTGTAAAGCCATCTTCATCGTTGGAGTTGTCCACCCAAGTCAGATCGACTTCTGTCGGGCCGACAATTGTGGCTTTGAGGTCTGACGGAGCAGCGGGAGGCTTGACCAGGCTAAATGGCGGTGGCCCAAGCTGTAAGAGACCGGCTCCATACAAGGGGTCTTTCCCGGCGGAGCCAAGGTCTTCGGCCTTAGATTCAAGAAAATTGGCGATTTGGATCGGAGTGTAATCCGGAAAGGCGAACTTCACGAGCGCGCCTGCCGCAGCCACTTCGGGGCTTGAGGCTGAAGTGCCAAAGAATCTCCCAAAGGTCTGGCGCGAGACCGCAATGCCATCGGGTGCTGAGATATCAGGCTTGATTCTCCCATCGGGTGTTGGGCCGCGAGAGCTAAAGAACTCAAGGCCGCTCTGCAAATCGGTGGCGCCTACACCAACGACATATTGAGAGACCTCCGGCTCTGTAAGACCAGCAGCCCCCTCAGGGACGATGTATTCTGGCTCTTGGTCGATGAAGATCAGACTCAGGCGATTGGCTGAATCTCCACTCAGCTTCTTGATCTTGACTTCATAAGTCCCGTCGGATGGAACATCAAACTGGATCGCTTCGAGAGGCCAGCCACTTCTGGGGCCTGCGCGCACGGAGTGATCTAAAGTCTGCCCATTGCTATTCTCGATCATAATTTCATAATTATTGGGTGTCCGGTCGATGCAGGGGTCATCCCACCACAAGATGGCTGTAATTGAATCTCCCGTTCGCAGACCCGTAAGCGTTTGGCTCTCATCTTTTCCAGAAAAATTCATGAAATCATTCCCGTCAGGGTCTTGATACGTTCCCGCCCAATGTTGTCGGCCATCATTCCCGGAGGATGCCGCCCAAAAGATCCCATTCTCTTGAGCCTTCTGAAAGACGGGCTCCATAAAGCCAAAGCCCTGGTAGGGACAGGTGGTTGTGTAAAAACCAAACGAGGTGTTGATCGAATTGACGCCTTGCTCAATTAGCCAGTCAACGGCTGCTTCCAACTCGATATCAGTCTCAAAGTTGACCAAATAGAGAGTGGCGTCCGGGGCGATGTCATGGGCCACCTCCGAGACGGCAAGCCCGTGAACCTGGGATACGCGGTCACAGGAGCGGCACTCCAGGTCTCCATCGGCTCGGAATGAACGGGTGACGATGTGATCCGCCGCAGGGATCTCCGTTCCCAATTCAGCTTTGTAGCCCGAAAAGCCGGCATCCACGATGGCCAGCTTGACTCCGGCGCCTTTCAATCCCGCTTGTTGCCAGAGATTGGCCCCAGTGATCTTGACCCCTTCTCCAATAATTGGCCCCTGATCAAAGACGGGCGTCAAAGGACGGCGAATGTAGGTGACTTCCGGAAGTTTTGCCAGATTTTCAATCGAACTCACGGTAATGAGAGCTTCAATCTGGTTGCCCTGCGTCAGTTGTATGATTCCTTGGGAGGCCTGAATTGCCTGCTGGATCTGGGTGAGGTGCTGCGCATCGATCCCTTCAATGACCACTTGAGCTGGCTGAGGTGTTGGCGCGGCTGCTCCGCTGCCGGAGTGGATCATGCGGGTCAGCTCTTCAGAGATCTTGTCATTTTCGGTAAAGGATGCCTCAGAGAGCGAGTTGAGTTGAGAGAGGAAGAGCACCAAGACCCATAGAGTAAATAAGCTTACGACCTGCCCAGATCGCCGGGCCATTTTTTTCATGGTCAGCCTCCTGCCTAGCTTCGCCTTGAAACATAGTAATTCCCAGAAGGATTTTCGTCAATCCTTCTGGGATACGTTCATTCGCACGATGGCCATTGTAATGCTTTTCGAAGCGATTCAGATAGGCAGAGACTGGAATTGTTTCTGAATGGACTTAGCTAAAATGAAACGGAAGCATCGAGATTGAATGATTCTAAGCCAAGAAATGCAAAGGAAGCACGAGCCTCCAGACGTACAACACCCACTTGCGCGGATGTTATAGCCACCAGTCTTGAGAAGCTGAAGACCCCGCTGCTTCCCGTAAAGCTGGCGATCGCTGTGGCCGTGAGGATGCTGCGTGTGACGCTAAATGAGATGTCCAGACCGACAATGCCAACGCCGGGCGCCCCGATGATGGTCAGGTTGAGACGGCCAGGAAGGGTGCTCGGGTTGAGCAGGAGTGCCAGACTCAGCGTCGAGAGAGAGACGGATCCGCCTGATCCGATCTGCAGAGTGAGCGTCCCCGCCCCTTGGGTCAATGAGACCGCGACAGACTGGATATCGAGGGATAAAAGATCCGAAAGAACAACAATCGCTGAAAAGGGGATAGGTCCTGTATTCACGATCAGCGAGTTGGTCACGACACAGGCAAAAATCGTGACGCATTCGATCTCTGTGCCGATAACAATCCCTGAAGCAATCGGAACTCCCGTGACTGAGAATGACTCGAAATCAAAGAAGAATGGCAGCTTGCCTGATTTGCCTGGAATGCAAATGGGATTGACAGAATAGGGCAGATCGTGATGCTTAATCTTTTTGGGAAGGTTCTGGCCGCAAAGCCCAGTCGCTCCTTGGATCGAGATTCCACCGGTCGTCTGGCCTTCAAATGAAACGACGTCGCCAAATCCGAATGACTGCGACTGAGCTCCATAGGTGGCTCCCACGGCTTTGGCAATCGTAGGATCTGGGAATGTCGTATCTTCATAGATCGCCAGATTCTTCAGTGTGACGCCAAACAACGTGAGGCTCGTTGCCCAGCGGTATGAGACAAAGAAAAAGTCGCAATGGCCTGTGCCCGTTCCATCCGGCAAACAGACGGGTATCGCGAGCCCTGTCGATGTGAAGATGGGCTGAAAGGCTTGGGCCATCACAATCTCAGGCTCAATTCGGAGCGGGCCCAGGGCCAAAAAGATGGACGTGAGGATGTCTTCCATGCCCGTGATCCCCCCATGCCCATGAAAGCTCCAGCCAAAGATGCCCACTTGGAGCGTGAAGGTGAGGTTGTTCTGGAAGTCTAGCTGCACAGAGGAGAGCTCACTGCTCGTGCTTTGAGGAATGATCGTGGAAGCGATCTCAAAGAATCCAGTCACGTCAGCCTTCGCTGGTTGAGAATAGAAGAAGGCCACAAAGATTGCCAAGACGAGCATCATCGCGAGTTGGCTTCGTCGTTGTGCCGAAAAGATTCTCACCGCCTACTCTTTCCAAAATGCTCTTGAGTGTAATGACCAAGACATGAGGGGTTCGGTAGCGCAGATCACGTTACGACCAACCCAAAACGGAAGTTTGTCAGGTAAGCTCAAGAACTTGGCGCACGCGGTCTACCAGATCCTGGGGATCGAATGGCTTGGTCAAATAGTCTACTGCACCCAACTGAAGAGCTTGGAGGACATCTTGATCCTGGCTCTTGGCCGAGAGCATGATAATGGGCATGCTCTTCTTGAGCGCTTCAGGAAGTCTTTGCAAAACCTCTAAACCATCAACTCGTGGCATCATTACATCCAGGAGCATTAGATCGAATGAATGCTCGGATAACTCACGCAAGACATCACTTCCATCCTGAACACAGAGCACCTGAAAGCCCTCCCGCTTCAGTTTGAATGAGACGAGCCTGGCGATATGGAGATCATCTTCTGCCACTAAAATGAGCTTGCTCACCGGCTCATCTCTCTCTCCGGAGCTAAAGGCAGCCGCACCATGAAGATGCTTCCTTGACCTAATCGGCTCTGGACTGTGATCGTGCCCGCATGTTGATCGACAATTGTCTTGGCAATGGCCAAGCCGAGCCCCGTTCCTCCTGCCTTGCGGGTATATTCATTGGCCGCCCGGTAGAACTTCTCAAAGAGCCGTCCAAAATCTTCAGGCGAAATGCCAATGCCTGTATCTTCGATCTCGACGACGGCCTCTTGCCCTTCTGTGCTTGGGTAGGCTCGAACGGCAATCGATCCAGACGGGGTATATTTGATGGCGTTCGAGACGAGGTTGGCAAAGAGCTGCGTGAGCCTGTCGGCGTTGGCATTCACCCGCAGAGCGCCTTGGAGATTCGAAGAGAGATGGAGCCCCTTCTCTTTTGCGTTGATTTGGAACGTCTTGCAGACCTCCTGCAAGATATAAATAAGCTGAATCTCTTGCTTTTCAAGCTTGATCTGTTGGGACTCCATCTGCTCGATGTCGAGCAACTCATTGATGAGATGGGTGAGACGGGTGGCATTTTGCGAGATGATCTCCAAAAACTCTCGCTGCTCCGGCGTGAGCGGTCCAGCATCTCCATTGTAGAGTACATCGGTGTAGCCCTTAATCGATGTGAGTGGAGTGCGAAGCTCATGCGAGACGAGCGAAATGAAATCTTTTTTCATTCGATCCAGCTCTTTGCGTGCGGTGATATCACGTGCGATTCCTTGATTGCCTATGATCTCGCTACCCCGCCAGATTGGCCGTGTGCTGAACTCCAGAACCTTCTGTGAGCCATCTTTGCGCTGAATGACCAGCTCAAATGTGACGGGCTCACCCTTGAGATTCCTGACAAAGCTATTGCTAGCTCTTGAATGCTCTTCGGTGGGCAGCAGCACGGAATAGGGCTGGCCAAGCACCTCATGACTGGAGAAGCCCGTAAGCTCCTCTGCTTTGTGATTGAAGGACGTGAATATGCCCTCTCGGTCCAGCGTGTAGATGGCGTCGTTTGCATTTTCGAAGAGGTCGCGATAGCGCATTTCAGACTCTTGCAGCTGGAGCTCCAAGTTTTTCCTCTCGGTGATGTCATAGCCGACTCCAATCAGAAATTCCCGATCGCCCATCGCATCAGCAAAGAGAATCCAGCGGGGCTCACCCTGCTTGGTAAAGATCAGATGCTCGTGAGACTCTTCGTTGAGAGGGATCTCTCCGCGCACGACACGGGCAACGTACTTCTTCTCTCGTTTTCGGTCGTCGGGATCATCCTGTCTGCTTAGAGTCCACCAGCCATCGCCAAGCAGCTCCTCAGGCTCGTAGCCTAGCATATCGCGAACGGATGGACTGACATAGGTGATCAATCCATTTTGATCGCCGACCAAAACTAGACTGTTGATGCGGCTCAGAATCTGAGCCGAGAAGCGTAGCGACTCTTCTGCGTGTCGGCGCTCGACGAGCTCGGTTTGCAGAGAGGTGTAGATTTCGGCATTGCCTAGCGCCAGCGAAGCAAGCTCGGCAAGCTGGTTGAGAATGGGAATGACTTCTGCGGAGAATGTTCGGCCTGCATCCAGATACGAGAGCCCAATCACGCCTACAATTTGGGAGCCCAATCGGAGCGGGATCCCAACCAGCGCGTGGAGGTCATCAAATTGGGGATTTGGGTCCCGGCCTGTCCAGCTTTGATAATCTCCAAGGACGATCGGCTCACCACTCTGCCAGACTTTCCCGGCCAACCCCTCTCCCATGCTGATCCGGTAGCCAAGAAATTTTGCATACATCCCCGTGCCAAAGCGGACCTTGAGCGTGTTGCTGTCGGGTTCAACCAAGTAGAGATAGCCATGATTGGTCTCAGCCAGCTCGCAGGCGCGGCTCAAGATATCTTCAAGCAGCTCATTTAGATCCAGGCGGTTGATCAATCCCAATGTCGTTTTGTGCAGGATTGCTAAGTATTCATTGTGTCGTTTTAGTATTTCTTGGGCTCGTACCTGCTCAGTTACATCGTAATTGATTGCCAAGACACAGCGCGTGCCAGCGATTTCAATCTGCTCGGCGGAAGTGCGCATCACAATGATCTCGCCACCCTTTCTGCGCACCCGAAACTCATAGTCTTGCACGCGGCTCTCGGTTTCCAAAATCGCAATGAGGCGGTCTCGCTCCGTTGGATCGGCCCAGAGTCTCAGCTCGCCTCGGGTGTGGCCGATGACCTCATCGCGCATGTATCCAGAGATGCGGCAAAAGCTGTCATTGACCTCGACATAACGCCCTTCGGCCAATGTCGCGATCGAGATGGCCGCTGGACTTGCATTGAAGGCAAGTCGAAACTTCGCTTCCGTCTCGTGAGCATGCTCGGATTGTCTGAGAAGCCGGCCAATCCACATAAAGAGCGGGATCGTTGTTAAGAGCGCAAAATGCGCGACAGGGTCATCCAGAAATGACGTTATGAACTGTGGGGAGCCATAGAGAGCGATATCCAGGCCGATGCGCATTGCGTTCAGGATCCAGCCTAGCGAGCCTACGAGCAGAGCTTTATGGCGAGATAGAAATCGACGCATGCGAGTCAATCGTGAGGGACGGGAAGATTTAGATGGACCCGATCCTTCCCGGCGAGTTTGGCTTGATAGAGTCCCTGATCTGCTTTGCGGATCAGATCTGCGGAGCCGGAGTCTCCATCGGGGAAGCGAGTGATGCCAGCGCTCAAGGTCACTTCAAAGGCTTGGCCACTCAGGTAGGAATAGAATTTCTGGTTTTTGAATTCATCTTTTAATAGCCCAAAGAGCTCATGGCAATCTTGAGGCGAGATTCTTCCCAGAATAATCGCAAATTCGTCGCCGCCATAGCGTGCCACCAGATCAGAGTGGCGAACCCGCAGCCGCAAGAACTTGGCCAGCTCTTGAATGACACGGTCTCCAGTCAAATGACCATGCCGGTCATTGACCGATTTGAAGTTGTCGAAGTCGAGCATGACCAGACAAAACGATTCATTGTACCTCTTGGACCGCTCTATGGTGTCGTGGAGATATTTGCGAAAATACTGATTGTGATAGAGTTGAGTGAGCCCGTCCCGATGGGCCTGTTCACTGAGAAGATCATTTCGCTGCACGCGGGCCTGAATCCGAGCCACGAGCTCCTGGGGACGAAAGGGCTTTGTGATATAGTCATCGGCCCCTGCGCGCAGCCCGGCGACTGTCGTCTCTTCATCCGATCTGGATGAGAGGAATACGATTGGCAGGGCGCGAAATCGTGCATCTGTGCGTATGGCCCGGCAGACCTCCACTCCATTGAGATTGGGCATGTCAAAGTCGAGCAAGAGAAGATCGGGCATGATCTCTGAGAGCATCTCCAGCGTCTTGGCCGGGTCTTGCAGGACATGCACATGATACCCAGTCCTGCTCAGCTCAAAATCGATGATCTTGTGAAGATCGGGGTCGTCGTCTACCATGGCGACCCGCAGATGCTGGGGCCGGGCTTCGGCAACGATGTTGTCAATTTTATCCAGAAGCATCTTCTTATCAAAGGGCTTGATCAGCACATCATCCGCTCCATTGCGGATTGCTTCGACAATGTCAATGAGCTCTGACTCTGTTGAGAGAAAGATTATGGGGGTCTCTTGGGTCAAGGGGTTCTGGCGGATGAGCCGTGTAAGGGCGTGGCCCTTCATCTCGGGAAGCGATACATCGAGCAAGATGGCATCTGGGCGGTTGCTTGCAAGGAATGTGAGCGTTTCGTTGTCATTCGTGCAGCCGGATACTTTGCAATTGCGATGCTTGGTCAAGATCCGTTGAGTCAGAACATGAATTTGAGGATCACTATCAACAATCAAGATCTGGAGCTCTTCAGTACTATCAAACCCGCGTGAGTCCGGCTTTTCTGAGTTTTGGGTCTGCTTACGCGCCTGGATCTGATAGAGCTGGCTGGATACGATCTCCTGCTCGAGGTCGGTTAGCAACAGCTCGATGCGCTGCAACTTCTCGTCGCTGAGTGGTAAATTGTTGATGAGGGCGGTCCCAGATATCTCTTCCATTTGGGCTGCCAGAGTGGAGATGGTGGGAAAGCCATACGAGCCACCGCTCCCTTTGAGGCGGTGTGCTTCCACTCGAACCGCGTGGAGCGAGCCGCTTTCAGATGGATCAAGCTCCAATATGGCCAGATGGCTTCGCAACTCCCTCAGCGTGGTCTGGATCTCCTGCAAGTACTGCGTGGTCAAATCATCCAGCCCTTTGGGTATCCGTTTCATACTCTCTTTCTCCACTTAATAATAATCGATTTTTAAGAAAGAATATATAAGTCTACCCGTCTCTTAATCAGTGTTAACTCAAGGGTTGTAGACGATGAGCCAGGCCTTTTCAATGTTGGCAGAGGAATCTGAAGTGTTCGAGCGAAACTCCAGCCACAGCTCATCGGCTTTATCGGGTAATTGCCCAGAGGAAATTTGAATCTCGACCCGGGCTGAATCTGTGCCGCAGTGTTGTGCACTGCTGCCGAGGATTCTCACTTCCCAGCAGCCATTTTGAGCACTACTCTTTCCTCTGACATACAGCGTAACCACAGCGGCAGGCGGGATCAAATCCTTACCTAAAAACAGAGAATCAAACTGCACAAACTTTGTCTCTTTTGTGAAAGGCGCTCCAACTCCATAAAGCGGGACATAGATCTGAAGCCCTTTGACCGCGCCCGAATTTACGCAGGTGCTTGAGCAGACGAGGTTTCCGTCCAGCTCTTCATTTCCGATGATGTGAAGCTTCGCTTTCGGCTCCAAGGTTCCAATTCCCACGTTGCCATCTTGGTTGATGATCAACCGATTGAGCCCCATCGTGCGTAAGAGAATATCACCCCGTGGGCTGGCCCGGGCGGACTCAATCAGAACGGAGCCCGGACCCGTTCCTGTCCCTTCAATCCCCATTCCAAGCAACGCAATGGTCGCTCCGGTATCGACGCTTGATGTCGATTGCAGCGCCAGAAACTTATCAACTGCCTCGCTGGAGCTTGTGATCGTGCTGCCGATCTGCCCCTCAAGCTCAAAGTTAGCGACGCTGGAGCGGGTCTCAACGCGCAATGGGAGCGAGAGTTGAGAGCTGATTTGGAGCTGCGCAATGGGGTCCGCCGTGCCGATGCCAATCTGGCCATCTTGGTTAAGTATCATCCGGTTTAGTCCTTGAGTGCGAAAGAGAATATCTCCCTCAGGGCTGGCAGCGGCTGCCCCGATAAGCACAGAGCCCGCTCCTGTGTCTATCAAGTGATTGGTGCTTCCGAGCAGATCAATAAAGGCTCCGTTGGACGTCTCTTGGGCGGCCTTCAGTGCGAGAAATTTGTCCGAAGATTGGGCGGAGCCGATGATCTCGCTGCCGACGCTGCCTTCCAGGATGATCCTGGCAAGCTTGGCCATGGAGCGAACTTGCAAGGGGATCGCAAGCTCAGAAAAGATATCCAGTTGCGCGGTCGGGGTCAATGTGCCGATCCCCACGGGCTCCCCCATCAAATTACATGGATTGACGCTCTCGGATGAGCTTGTGTGAACCCTGTCTTGTCCACAAAGAAGTGGCCGGGAGGGAGAATCGGCAGCCCCAGCGTAACTGCTAAAGAGAAGAGTCAGTCCAAGGAGAGCTGTCCACCGACCAACCGATGCGACCTTCATAGGAAGTGACTCTATATCTTGAGGCGAGGTCTGGGGAGAGAGGGGGTCCGCTTAGCAAGGGAAACTCTTCCCTCATAGGCACCTGTTTTAAATGAGAAAGAAGAGAGGGCCTGACGCTGGCCAGGCCCTCTCTTTATCGAGTTCGGCGAGTCTTTAGTGACAATTGAACGTGATTGAGGCCGACCAGAGCTCTCCTTGGCCAGGGTGGCCGGGTCTCTGAAGGGCTCTAAACATGTAATTGCCGTTCTGAGTCACGTGTGCAGACATGGTGTAAGTGTGGTCTGCGGTCAATGCCGGGATCGTACCGCTTGCCACGAGGGTCCCGCTAGATTTCGGGTCACCCGATGCAGAGTAGTAAAGCTCCCAGGTCGTACTGCCTGCCATGTTGCTTCCCACGTTTTTGACCGTGGCCGATACCGTCTTGCTGTCGCAGCTGCTGCTTGAGCCGACGAAGCTAAGCGAGCTCTTGTCCCAGCCAGAGACTATGGTGATCAACACCAGGCCGGTGTCAGTGGCTTGGCCATCTGAGACCTGGTACTGGAACTCATCTTGCCCCACATAGTCCGTATTGGGCGTGTACGTGTAGGTGCAGTCCGAGTTCACCACTGCTGTGCCATGAGCCGCCTGCTGGATCAGCGTACAAGTGAGCGGATCGTGATCTGGGTCAGAGACTGGCAGGCTGCCGCTTATAGCCGTGTTCTTGTCTGTGGTGACCAGCAAGTTATCAGCCTGGGGCGGGTTATTGGCTCCAATGACCGTGACTGTGGCGTTGGCTGGAGCTATGCTGACCGCGCCCTCATTGTCTGTCACGAGCAGGGCTACGACGAAGAGACCGGTGGCGCTGCACTGGAACTGCGGACTTGCACCGGTCGTCTCAAAGCTGCCGTTGTTATCAAGGTCCCAGGCGTATTGAACGATTGTTCCGTCTGGATCATAAGAGCCAGCACTGCTCAGCGTGATCGTCTGGCCCACAGTGCACTGGTAGGGTCCATTGGCATTGGCCACGGGTGGATCATTGACTGGATTGACTGTAATTGTAACCGTTGCTGTATTGCTGTTGACTTGCCCGTCATTGCACTTGAAGGTGAAGCTGTCACTTCCATTGAAGTTGGAGCTTGGCGTGTAGGTCAGGTTAGGCGCTGTGCCAGAGAGCGTGCCGTGAGCTGGGTCACTCACAAGAATGAAGCTCAACGCATCGCCATCCACATCCGTGCAACCTAGCGTAATGGAGACCGGAGTATCTTCTGAAGTTGTCACCAGTTGCGACTCAGCGACTGGGGCATCGTTGACGGGGCTGATGGTGATGGAGACGGTGGCAGTGTCGGATCCGCCATGGCCATCGGAGATGGTGTAGGTGAAGGAGTCGCTGCCGTTATAGTTGGCGCTGGGAGTGTAGGTGCAGGTGGTTGAAGTACAGATGACAGTCCCGTGACTGGGGTTGGTATTCCCGCTG
>JACQCZ010000014.1 GCA_016201405.1 Candidatus Acetothermia bacterium
CACCCCGGTGGAGTTTCGAGACGGTGTACGGATTCCCTTGCTGGAGCATGGGCGTCCATCCTCGCACCAGAGCAGCAAACGGCAGAATGGCAACCACAGTCTCTACTTACGGGTGGTACTAAAATAGGGGGCAGGCCATTGGCGCAGTCAATTTGGGGTCAACTTTAGTCATAAAGAAGTTCAAAAGATTGCACTACTTTGTGGGCTAGATTCAGTTTCTTTAACAACGATTCGAACAAAGACAGGTCCAACAAAAGGGAAAATTAACAAGAAACAACCGAACTTGAAATATTTTCTTGGGGTGCTTTTCGTTCTAGTTGCGATGTTAGGAGGCTATATCGCATCAAAAAGCATCATTCGCTCAAGTAGCCCATTGCGTGTGACCCAGAAGCCAGTCGTGACCCAACCTCCAGTAGCTACAAAGACTTACCAAACTTACTTTGCTAAAGATGCGTCTGAGCATTTCAATGAGATTGCACGCGTTTTAGTGTACATTCATGACGTAGGAACATACCCAGATGTCAATCAGAAATACATCATTCTGCAGAGATACAAACCCAATTTTTCTATTCAAATTACTCCAGAGAGGGATGCTGCTGAGGAACTGACAAAGTTCATGATCTATAAAAATAAATGTTGGCTCATCGGTCCCTCAAAAATTATTAAAAGTGATAGTGGTGGTAACCCGAAATTTGAATTTTCATCATCAGAAGTGGCTGAGGAATTTGAGCGAAGCGACTATTGTCAACCAGATGGGGAAGTGAACAAGTGAAAAGTTACACTGTGATCTATGAAAAGATCAAGGGCAATTATTCTGCCTACATTCCGGATCTCCCAGGATGCGTGGCATGTGCAGATACTCTCAATGAGACGGAAGAACTTATCAAAGAGGCGATTGAGCTTTATTTAGGCGCGTTGAGAGTCCGAGGCCAACCCGTTCCTGAGCCAACCACAACAGCCAAGGCATTGTCTGTACCAATCTGAAACTTTTAAACTCCAACCTTCGGGCAGAGACTAGAAACTACACATGACTCGCACTTGGGCTTCGTCCCGCAGACTGCACGCCCATGATCTTTCATCAGTGACGTGATTGTCTTCCAGTAGCTCTGTGGGACAATTGCTTTCAGGTCTTTCTCAATCTTGTCAGGATTCGATTCTTTGGTAAGCGCCATGCGATTGCTGAGCCGGATCACATGCGTATCGACAGCGATTCCCTCAATGACATTGAAGCCATGAATCAAAATCGCATTGGCTGATTTACGACCCACACCAGGGAGTGAGGTCAGCTCTTTCATTGTGCCAGGCACTTTTCCATCAAAATCGGCATCAATCATAGCGCATGCCTCTTTGATATATTTGGCTTTGTTTCCGAAATAGGTTACGCCAGCCACCATCTCTGTAAGCTCGTCTAGTGAAGCATTCGCGTAATCATTGGCAGTCTTGTATTTCGCAAAAAGCGCCGGGGTCAGCCCATTTACGACAGTGTCTCGCGTCTGTGCAGAGAGGATGGTGGCCACAAGCAGCTCAAGAGTATTGGTGAAGTTGATGTAATGCTTTGTCTTTGGATACTCGGCTTTGAGTCTCTCAAGAATTGCAACCGCACGCTTGGCATTGTCAGCCATAATTGACCTACCTCCCGAGAATGTGAACGCAGCCGACTGATCCCGTCGCATAACGCCCAATCCCAATATTGTGCTGCAACGCGATCTCTGGATTCTTGACTTGAACGGCTCCTGCCTCGCCACGCAACTGCTCATAGAGCTCAACGAGCTGGGCCACACCAGTTGCGCCCAGCGGATGACCTTTTGCCAGAAGGCCGCCACTCGGGTTTACTGGCATCTTGCCATCCAAGCTCACAATGCCTTCTTCTAATAATTCTGGTCCGTGACCTGGCTTTGCAAAACCCAAATCTTCATAGCTGACCAGCTCTGTAATGCTGAAGCAGTCATGAATCTCAGCGACGTCAATCTCACTCGATTTGAGGCCGGCCATCTCAAAGGCTTGTTTAGCCGCAAACTGCGTGGCAGGGAAACTGGTGAGGTCGCCGCCGCGCAGATCGCTGTCTGTGGCCAGCCCAGAGCCAAGAACATAGACAGGCGTGTCAGTATAGCGGTTGGCGATCTTTGGGTTGGTGATGATTAACACCGCCGCTCCATCAGTCACGGGGCAGCAGTCATAGAGACCGAGCGGGTATGAGACATAGGCTGCTTTGACAACATCTTCGACACTGCACTCAAAGCGGAGATGCGCATAGGGATAGAGTGAGCCGTTATGGTGATTCTTTACGCTGACTAGTGCCACTTGCTCACGCGTGACGCCATATTTGTGCATATAGGCCGTGCCGTGCAGCCCGAAGAAGGCAGGCATCGTGACGCCGCGCCCCATCCAAAGTCTCTTCAAATCTGCGCGCTGAATCAGCCCGCCTGGGTCATCGTGCATCTTCTCGGCTCCGACAACGAGCGCAACGTCATAGACTCCGGCAGCGACGGCCATGCAGGCATTTCTGAATGTATCGCTGCCTGTGGCGCAGGCATTTTCGATGCGTGTCACTGGAATATCAAAGAGACCCGTCGCGTGTGAGAGACCGAGACCCGAATTTCCCATCTCCGGATAGACTGTGCCGTACCAAGCGGCTTGAATATCTTTGGGATCAATGCCCTTGTCAACTCTTGAGAGTGCATTGAGATAGGCCTCTTCAATCATGTCTTCGAGGCTCTTCTCGTAGAGCTCGCCAAACTTGATCATGCCGCCTCCGACAATGGTCACTCTCTTATGGAGAGACTGAGTCATCAGTGACTCCTGCGCGGCTTGAATTTATAGGAGTACATTGTCAAGCCATTCTCTTCGTACATGATGCGATATTCCGCTTCGACCTCGAAGCCGACGTGCAGCTCTTCCAGCTTGCAATCGATGATATGGCCCGCCGCTCGCGCACCCTCCTCGAACTCAATGATGGCGAGGGGAAGAGGTGTCTCAAAGCCTTCGGGTAAGCGGTGCTGCACAACAAACGAGACGATTTTGCCAAAGGGCTTCATGACAAAACCCATCATCTCAACGGGCGCAGAGCCGCAGCGCTTACAGGCTCGCTTCTTTTCCGGAAAGGAGACCCAGCTGCATTTTGGGCAGCGGTAGCCTATAAGCTTGGCATTTGATTCTGAGATTCTCCACTGATGGGGCGTGGTCATGGCTCTCCTCGCAGCAATTTGCTGATTCGCAAATAGTGTGGATATTTGATCAGTTCCCCCGAAGCAAGGATATCTTTAATTGAAGGCGAGAATTTCGGTCTTTCAATAACTTTGATCGCAACGGCATCGCACCCGCCAGGGCCATAGGAGACGGCCAGAATCTGCTCTCCCGCTTTGGCCGATTCAAAGGCGAGCGCCAAATGGATTACGAAAGTCGCGCAGCCTGCGTAGCCAATTTGAGCGGTGCCAGAGCGTAGCTTTTCAGGTGCAATCTTTAGGTTTTTCAGAAGACGGCTTGCCCAGCGCTCATCGGGAGCCTGCAAGACGGCGTGATTCCATTCGCTTATCTTCACTGAATCTTGCAAACGCATCACGGCGGCTTGGGCCGCTTCGAGAAAGCCATGCTGCATCACAAAGCGCTCATCGATCAGTCCATGAAATGCCCCTTCACGGCGGGATAAGCCGACAAAGCCGCTCGTTGCTGCTGCTGTCCCTTCGATCTTGGCAAAACCCCGTTGAGCTAAGATCAGCGCTCCCGCTCCTGCCGCATAATTGGGCTCAAAGCTGGAGCCAGGCTGAGCGATCAACTTGTCGCTGGCAATGACGAGCGCATGAGATATTCGCTTAGAGTGCACCCCATCCAGACCTGCTTGCAATGCAGATGTAACCGCACGCGTGGAGAGGCCGAAGTCTGCAACATTTGCAGACACAAGTGCTCCCAGCACTTGTGTCGATTGCGCAGCCAGAGAATATTCGGCGTATCCGCTCGAAACGCTGGCGAAGCTGATAGAATCCAATTTATTGCCGGCAACACCGGCGTGCGTAAGAGCGTGATGAGCAGCCTGGATGCCCATCGTGAGAGCATCTTCATCGAACTCAGCAACGGCTTTGCGCCCTCTGCCTCCGGGTCTCGCCCAAGCGCTGTTGATCTCGGATGCTTCAATTCGATAGCGGGGCACGTATACCCCAATGCCAGCAATGTGGGACATAGTGATGATCATCCTACTGCGCGATGCGCACGATCAGCAAGATATTGGCTAGAGATTGCTTCTGGAAAGATCTGTATGTAAGAAGAGAAGGTTTAGGCTTGATGTTCGAGTGCTCTTTCAGCCATCTCCCAGGCGAGGGAGAAGTTGCCGCCATCGTTGAGACGCACAATCTCAACTGCGAAATGATCTGCATCTTCTGGAGTGAGCTGCAGATTGGCCATTAATAGAAACTCAGCGATCTCCTCCACTTCAGGAAAGCCATCGCCATTTGGCAGACCCGCAAAGTGCATCATCGCTCCACCCACGCAATAGGCACCGGGACGAATCTTGCCCTCTGAAAAGCTCTTCGGCTTAGGGTACCGCTTCCGTATGCGTTGTATGGAGACTTCTTTCATTGCGACTCCACCCCGTTCATTTGCTTCTTGAATTCATATCATCTTTTTACGCAAAGTTCAATGGATTCTGACGCCATCTGCAAAAACCATTCTCTCTTGACAACCCCCAATCAGTTGTGATATAGTCGATTTACTATTTCCATGCTTTTGGAAATGTGGAAATGAAGACGATGAGCGACTTCAAAGGTGAAGCAGTAAAATTCTTTAAGGCGCTGGGAGACCCGACACGTTATGAGATCATCTGCATGCTTCTCCATCAAAAGGAGATGAGTTGCGGAGAGTGTCGTGAGCATTTTCGGCTTAGCAATCCGGCCATGTCCCATCACTACCGGGTGCTCGAAAACGCGGGGCTCATCATGTCACGAAAAAGAGGCTCACACGTCTTCTATCACCTCAATAAAGAGAGCCTGGAGCGTTTTGTGCCTGGATTCACAGATGTGCACAAAGAATGTCTTGAAGAGATTGAATCGAATTAAGGAGTGATTGTAGATGGCAAAACCAGCTCAAGTCGGTCAGGAGAATTTTCAGAAGGAAGTCTTGGAGTCCAAGCAGCCCGTTCTGGTGGACTTCTATGCAGATTGGTGCGGCCCATGCCGCGCGGTTGCCCCGGTTGTTGAGGAGATCGCCACTGAATTGCTGGGCAAATTGAAGGTCGTAAAAGTAGATGTCGACGCCAATGAGAAGCTTAGCTTTGATTATGGTGTGCAAAGCATCCCGACGCTCATCCTCTTTGAGAATGGTGCCGAGGCAGAGCGCGTCATTGGATTCTTACCCAAGGTGCAGCTGTTAAGCAAGATAAACCCGCATCTGACAGCAGGTGCCAAGGCGTAAGTTCCAGCTGATAGACTTGTCAGCAGAGCGCACGGATCTGTGCGCCCCTTTATTTGTGACTCCTGGATTCCGGCTCGCGCTTCGCTTGGACGGAATGACAATCTTCATTGACCACTAGTTGCATCTCAAATGCCTGTCATGCCCTCGAAAGCGGGCATCCAGGAGTTTTGCATTTGTAGGAACCCATCGCGCTTTTTACTACAATAAATTCATGCCCTGGAATCCGGAACAATATCACAAATTTCAGAGCGAGCGCTCCGCCCCATTCTTTGATCTATTAAATTTAGTGCAGATTAAACGTGGTCTGAATGTGATTGACCTTGGCTGTGGAACCGGCGAGTTGACGAAGATTCTGGCACAAAGACTCCCTGAGAGTGAAGTTCTCGGAATAGACAATTCAGGAAGCATGTTGGCCAAGGCAAAGCCTCTTGCTCATGAAAATCTCCGCTTCGAGCAAGCCTCCATTGAAGAGATTAAAGGACAATGGGATGTCGTCTTCTCCAATGCTGCTATTCAGTGGGTAGAAAACCATAACAGCCTGATTCCAAAATTGTTCTCACTCGTGAAGCCTGGCGGCCAGCTTGTCGTGCAGCTTCCGTCCAATCATATGCATCCATCGCACACCTTTATTTTGGAGATTGCTCGAACATCACCTTTCAAGGAGGCTCTGAAAAACTGGGTGCGCATCTCTCCGGTCTTGATGACAGAGCAGTATGCAACTCACTTTTATGAGTTGGGTGCTGAGGAGATAAACGTCTTTGAAAAGATCTATCCTCATGTGCTCGAAAACTCGGATGCCATTGCTGAGTGGACCTCAGGAACGGCTCTGGTGCCTTATTTTGAGCGTCTTACGCAGAGCCTTAAAGATTCATTTATGAGTAAATATCGAGCCAAGCTAGGAACATGCTTTCCTGAGAGCCCAGTCTTCTATCCCTTCCGTAGGATTCTTTTTGCTGCTACAAGACCAAAATCTCTATAATCTAGACCAAGGGGGCATTAGGAATGGAAAACACAACTCGCCTCACACTCGGAGGCTCAAGTTACGGCTTAGTCGGCATCGGAGTCGGACTGGCTGTCTCATCATGGGGTACGCCATTTTTTGAGTCTGCTATCTCAGGTCTCTGCTGGCCAGCGACATTGGCCTATTGGCTCGTGCGCCTGCTTCACCATGCGGCGAGCTAATCTATTATGCCCTCTACTGGCGAAAAATCTCTTCAAGAGCGCTATGCTCCGAGAAGCACCTGCTTTGGCTGCGGCCCGGCCAACCCAAAGGGCCTGCACATTCGCAGTTTTGTACAGGGCGATGAGGTGGTCGCTGAATGGCAGCCACAGCCGCAATACGAGGCATTTCCGGGTGCGCTCAACGGGGGTATTATTGGGGCGTTGCTCGATTGTCATTCCAACTGGGCAGCGACATGGGCATTGATGCAAGAGAGAGGCACAGCTGAGCCTCCTCCGACTGTGACTGCCGATTATCAGATCCAGATGGTGCGTCCCACTCCCACAAATGGCTCATTGAGATTGGTCGCAAAGCCCGTTGAAATTATAAAAAATCGGGTCTTAGTCGAAGCTCAACTCCTTGCAGATGGGAATGTTTGTGCAACCTTTCGCGGCACATTTGTGGCTGTCAGGCCAGATCATCCTGCCTATCACCGCTGGGATCCCACCTCGTAGTCCATAGACAAGGATTCCATTCAATGAAGACAGGTGTCCTATGTCTAGGGGACTCTCTTTTATATAAAGAAGTGTGAAGAAAGAGGAGGCAATGAAATGAAGCGCATTCTAATGGGGATTTTGTTTTTGCTATTTTGCACTCTGCTTGTCGAAGTCCCAGCACTGGCGGACGGGACTCAGCCGCAACTGACAGCCCAACAGACAATTACCGCAGTCTCGCTCCGTGGGATTGGTATTGATGTCTCTTTCCCGCTCCCATCTCTGCCGGCCCCAGCCACAACAGCCACAATCTTTGTCGACACATTCTTTCAAGGCTCAATCAGCTCGGCTCTCGTCTCGCGGACTGATGTGCGCTTCTTCTTTCATTTTCTCAGCGGCTTCCGTCTGAACCTCACTTCTATTCGAGAATCTATCATGGTTGTCTTTAGCCCAGGACCAGTTGTATTCAGCATTGGAGGGGGCTTGGGTGTCTTCCCTATCCAAGGGACCCCTGTGGGCACCTCCGATGGACTTCTGCTCTCGTTCCACGCACGTGCCAATCTTGAGATCCAGGTTGCCTCACTTGGTCTCTTCCTCGATGCAACGTACGAGACGATGCCACAGCCATTTGCTGATATAAGCGCCGCAGGCACTCTGATTGCATCGGCTCTGGAATTCAGCGTCGGCGCGGTATTCCACTTTTAAATCCACACCAAACAAGGTCTAGTCAATAACTGGTCTGGACGCGCAATTTGCGTCTGCCGCTCCCATCCGCGAGAATAAGCTGATCATGATTTTAAGCATGACTGGATATGGTGAGGGTTCAGCTCAAGACAATGGCTGGGAAGTCGCAGTCAAAATCAAGACTCTCAATCACAAATACCTCGACATTTATCTAAAAGGGCTCGAAGAATTTGAGCTTCTTGAGCTCAATGCCCGTGAGATTCTGAAAGATAGTTTTTCTCGCGGTCGGGTTGAGATATCTTTTGAATTGAAGCCAGAGGCTGAGATTGCCTTTGCTTTAGATTCCGACATTGCAGCAAAGTATTATCACGCGCTCAAGGCCCTTGCGAAAAAACTGAAGCTTGAGCACCCGATCACACTCGATCACCTCGCACGGCTTCCAGGAGCATTGAAGCCGCTGCCGACAGAATCGGGCGAGCTTGAGCCAGTCTTAGAGAAAGCTTTGCGAGCCGCTATCAAAGCAACAATGGAGATGCGGAAGCGCGAGGGCAATGCCCTTGCCGATGAGCTGGTGGGACTGATTCGCACTGTGGCCAAAGAATCCAAGGAAGTCGAATCGCACGCTCCAGAGTTGAAAGAGGCGTACCGGGTGAAGCTTTATGAGCGAATCTCAGAGCTTCTGGAGAATAACAAGACAGACCCAGGGAGGTTGGAGCAAGAGGTTGTGCTCTGGGCCGAGCGCACAGATATCACGGAAGAGACTGCGCGACTCAAGATTCATTTGTCAGCATTCGAAGAGGCAATCCGCTCGGGTGAGCCTGCGGGGAGAACCTTGGATTTTCTGGCCCAGGAGATGCATCGCGAGGTCAATACAATGGCCGCCAAAGCGCGGGATGCCTTGATCTCTCAGCGCATCATCGAGATGAAATCTCACATCGATCAGCTGCGGGAACAGGTGAGAAATGTCGAATGAAGAGGCTCTGCCCCCCGACATCGCGGCACTCATCAAAGTCGGCAAAATTCTGGCTATCGCGCGCCATGATTTGTGTCCGATCCGCCATCTCATAGGGGTGACTCCGCCAGGACCGACGGCGGATACGCCACGCGCATGTCCGACCAAATCGGTCCTGATCACCAACTCGCACCAAGTCATCACATCGTCTATTTCCGTGCGGACTCTGATCAATAAAATCTTGAAATTGGATGAGACCTAACGCCACCGTGAAGAGAGACGGCATTCTTTTTGTTCTATCAGGCCCATCTGGAGTCGGAAAATCCACAGTCCGCGAAAAGCTAATCTCTGAGTTGGGGCTAATCTATTCAATCTCGGCGACCACCCGGGCTCCCCGTGCTGGAGAGAAGGAGGGAATTGATTATGAATTTATCACGACAGAGGAGTTCGAGCGGCGCGTAAAGGCCAATGAATTTGTCGAGTGGGCCCGGGTTTTCGGGCGTGGATATGGTACACCTAAAATACAGCTTCTAGTGCAGATCAAGAAGGGCAATGACGTTCTCTTAGAAATTGATGTTCAAGGTGCAGATCAGATTCGCATGCTGCAAAGCTCTCTCGGTGTTGAGATTTACTATATCTTTATATTGCCGCCATCTCTTGAAGAGTTGAGAAGACGCCAACAGAAGCGTGGCTCTGATTCATTTGTAGAGATTGAGAAGAGATTTCAATGGGCGCTGGTTGAAATCTCTCATGCCCACGAGTTTGATTTTGTTGTTGTCAATAAAAATGTAGAAGAGACAATTGGTGTAATCACAGAGTTTATGAAAGCTGCCCGATCAGCCTGAAATTAGATTTTGCCTTCCGTGCCGTGCCGTACTCGTGAAAAATTCTCTTTGTGCTGAATCACGCTGAGAATTCCCAGCACTGCCATAAGCCAAACAGCAGTAGATATTCCGTCGAGTAGACCAATAGCAATGGGTGCCGCAAGCAGCGCAATCACTGATGCAATCGAAACATAGCGAGTGATTAAGGCCAATACTCCCCAAAAAGCAATGGTGATAAGAAATGCGGGCCATGAGATGGCGAGCAAGATGCCAAGAGTTGTAGCCACTCCCTTTCCGCTCTTGAAGCCGAGAAAGAGGCTCCAGTTATGACCCGCTACCGCAAAGCCTGAGATCCAGATGGGTTGCGAAAAATTTGTGGTTAAGATTGCTGCTCCAAAGCCTTTGGCTATGTCAAGCAGAAGAGCCGCAATCCCAAATTGAGGCCCGACAGAACGGGCAACGTTGGTTGCGCCCACATTCCCGCTCCCAACGAGTCTCGGATCGACTCCCTTAGCTTTGGCAATGAGGTAGCTAAAGGGAATCGATCCAATAAGATAATTTAGGATTGAAAATAGAACAGCCTCAACAAGCCCCGACAAGATTTACTGCTCGGGTTCGGAGACGAGCCCCTTCTTCCGCTCCAAATGCTCGCGGAGAGTCATGCGCTGCGGGCCATCATCCTGCTGCTCATACTCAAATTCTCGCTCTCGTTCGCGCTCGCGGGGTCTCTCTCGTTCACGCTCACGGCGAGGCTCCGGCTCCTGCTGCTGCATTTGCTGTTGTTTTGGCTCTTGGGGTTTTCGCAGAGAGAGCCGCACTTGCCGCTTCTCCTCGTTGACCCCAATGATGCGGGCCTGGACGGAGTCGCCAGATTTGAGGACGTCGCCTGGCTTATCAATGCGCTCTTCCGAGATCTCAGAGACGTGAATGAGCCCCTCGACCTCATCGGTGATGCGGCAGAAGGCTCCGAAGTCCTTGAGCTCCGTGATCTTGCCATCAACGACAGTGCCCACGGGATAATTCTCCACAAAGGCGTGCCATGGATCTTCCTGCAGCTCGCGGAGGGAGAGCCGAATCTTGCGACGCGCCCCGTCCGACTTGATCACTTTGATGGTCACTTCATCGCCGACCTTCACAACGTCAGCGGGGTTGTTGACGCGATCCCAACTCATCTCAGAGATGTGAAGCAGGGCTTCTACACCTTGCTCCAGCTCCACGAAAGCTCCAAAGTCGAGCAGCTTTGTCACCTTGCCCGTGACCACAGCTCCCTCCGGGAATTTAGACTGAATCGACTCCCACGGGTCGGCCTGGGTGCGGCGCATGCTGAGCGAGATTCTGCGGGTCTTCTCATCCGCATCAAGCACAATCACTTCGACCTGATCGCTCTCTTTGACGACCTCACGCGGATCTTCGGGGAATCCCCAGGATAGCTCTGAAATGTGGACTAGACCTTCAACATCCTCTTCCAGCCGTACGAAGGCCCCAAATTCTGTAATAGCAACGACTTCGCCCGTGAACTTTTCTCCCTTGGGATACCGCCCTGCAATTCCACCCCATGGATCGGGTCGGGTCTGCTTGATGGAGAGCGAGATGCGCTGCTTCTGGTTCTCAACATCAAGAATCTTGACTTTGATCTTCTGCCCAACTTTGTAGTTGCTGGGCGGTGCAGGCAGATCTTTCCAGCTAATCTCAGTGCGGTGGACTAATCCTTCAAAACCGCCAATGTCTACGAAAAGACCAAAATCGACGATGCTCTTGATTTCGCCATCAATGATGTCTCCAACTTTGAACTTAGAGAGAACATCCTTAAGGCGCTTTCTTTCATTATCTTGCAAATACGCTTTGTGGGAGACGACCAGATTCTTTTCGCGGCGATTGAGCTCCAAAATCTTGAGCGGAATCTCTTTGCCCCGGAGCTTATCAATCTCTGCAGGCAAGTCACCACCCAAATGAGAGCCGGGCAGGAAGGCTCGAATGCCTTTTAGGTTGACATGATATCCTGCATCTTTGACGATATCCTCAACCACACCCGTGACGGGCTCTCCGCTGCGGTAGTGTCTCTCCAGCTCGCCAATCCACTTGGTGTAGATGGCTTGCCGCTCCGAGACGTGGATCGTGCCCTCTTCTTCGTCAATATATGTAATGATGACTTCGATCTCTTCATCGGGCTTGATCCGGCCACGGCGGAATGGAGCCAGCTCTCCGGTGCGAAGCTGTGCTTCAGACTTGTAGCCAATGTCCACCAGCACCACTTCACTCCCGGGCTGTATGACCCGTCCCTTGAGAATGTCCCCGCGGTTGTAGAGTTGGACATCCTTTGCCTCGAAAAACTCCTGCATCTGCTTCTTCATACTGTCCGCCATTTATTGGTCACCCACTAACGTCCGTATTTTCTCGGAGACTTGCTGGATTGCACACTCTGGCGTGGACGCCCCAGCGGAGATTCCGACTCGATTAACGCTTTCGAACCAATCGGATTTCAGCTCGGAAGAGTCTTCAACATGATAGCATCTGGTGTACTCTGCTGCAATCTCCACCAAACGATTGGTGTTTGAGCTCTGTCTTCCGCCGATCACCACCACCAAATCGACCGCCTGAGCCAGCTCGCGAATGGCATCCTGTCTGTCAAAAGTCGCTTGACATATTGTGTTATAAGCTCGCACTTCTAGCACTTGCTCTAAAACATCGCCAATCAGCTTGGCATAAGTCTCATGCGGATGCGTAGTTTGAGAGATGAATCCGACGCGATCCGAGGCCTTCAAGTTGAGCGTTTCAATTTCATCCGGTCCTGCGATTACATCCACTTGCCCTTGTAAATCCCTGACAAAGCCTAAAATCCCCTGAATCTCCGGGTGCTCTTCATGCCCCATAATCACCAGGCGATAGCCATCTTCGACGATTTTTCTGGCAAAGTTCTGTGGAATCGTGACGAGCGGACAGGTCCCATCTGAGATCTCGTAGCCCCGAGCTTTGACCTCTTGTTTGACGTGCGGAGAGACGCCATGCGCCCGGATCAAGACAATGCCACTCTCGCCATCAGGAAGTTTTGGCAATTCGCTGGTGCTCTGGATGAACTTCATTCCCATCGCTTTGATGCGCCGGACCTCTTGCGGGTTGTGAATCAACTCGCCCAGACAGTAGATATGGTTTTTTTTGCTTTCAAGCAGCTCTTCAGCCATCCGCAGGATGCGCTCGACGCCAAAACAGAATCCGGCGCTGGTGGCCCGAATGATCTCTACCATCCGATATTGGCACCTCTCATAATCCAATCCATGTGCTTAGCAGCTTCTCTTTCTTGCGCGCTGGTTTTGGACGACCTGTCTCATCGAGCTCCTCCATGAGCGCTTCAGCCAGCTGATCATAGCGCTCTTTGCGGGATACTTCACCTATGAGTCGCTCTTCAAGGTCCTGAAGTGAGAAGGGTTTTCCAATGTAAGCAGTAACTTTCGGGAATCCAAAGGGATATTTTGGGGGATATGGGCCGACGCACTCCAGTCTGATGGGCAGAAAGTCGTGTTTGGTCTTTTCTGCAAAGCGGATGACGCCGACGCGCACTTGATCGGTCTGTAACGTTGTGCCTTCTGGAAAGATAGCGACAATGCGATTCTGCCGCATTCCTTCGATCACTTTGCGAAAATTATCCTTTGAGAAATTGTCCCGGTCGATCGCAATCGAATAGTGTTTGACAAAGATGTGGAAAAACAAGTTTTTCAGCAGGCTTTTGCGGGCAATAAAGTGGATGCGGTTCCGTCCGCCGAGAGCCGAGATCATAAGCGGAATATCCCAATAGCTGCGGTGGCGGGCGATGAGCAGAACGCCCTTCTCTTTTGGCATATTCTCGCGTCCGATGACCCGAAACCGAAAGGCGATCTTGAGGAAGAGAGTCAGAGGAACTTCGCCAATGCGATAGATCAGATCTCGCAGCATGGTTATGTGGGGCTTCGCCCTATCCTATTGCGAGTACTAGGGTAACAGAGTGGTATGGGACGTGCAACGACTCCATTTGAATGAGAGCAAATGAATATGAAATCATGAGTTGCCATCGTCACTCCATCGACAAAGCCTTGACAGGAGGTGGTACGACTCTGTTAAAATTATCCAATATAATTATTTTGAGTAGTTGAAAGGGGAACAATGGACAGAGACTTTCTTGGCAAACGCGGTTTAGGTGTTCTTTCACAGATTGATCGCATTGAATTGATACTTTGTGCACTTCTCGATAAATTTATCACCGAGGGAACAAAAGAGACTAAATATCATGGTGTAAGGCAATTGACAGGCCAAAGCTCCTATCTGGTCATAATTGCTGATCCCAATGGAAACATATCACCCCTCGGTTATCGAGATGACCTTGATGATGCGGGCTGGTTCTACGACAGAGCACGAATAGCTATGTATGGTGCATCAGTAAAGAAAACATACTTGAATTTCCCTGAGAAGCATAACTTGGCAAAAGAAAGGTCCTAATTCAGTTACAGACGATTAGAATGTAATACTTAGACGAGCTCTTCAGTCTCTTCGGGGCCATGGAGAAAAGGAACTCTATGTATGTCAAGTTCGTAATGCATCTTAGAAGTAGGATGTTTGGAATTGTCTTCTTTTTCGAGAGCTCTCCTGTATCATATAAAATAAGCGTTGCGCCTGGATACTGGATAGGTCCATACAACTTCTAACTCATGGAGGTAGCTTCAACTATGCAGAAAATCACTCCATTCTTGTGGTTCGATGGCAATGCCGAAGAGGCGGCGAAGTTTTATATCTCTATATTTAAAAATTCAAAGATCGTGAGCTCTAATCCAATGATTGTGGAATTCACGCTCGACGGGCAGGAATTCATGGCGCTAAATGGAGGGCCGAAGTTCAAATTCACTGAAGCCGTATCGTTTTTTGTAAGCTGTAAGGACCAGCAAGAGGTCGATTACTACTGGGAGAAGCTCTCCGCAGGTGGGGCAAAAGGCCAATGTGGCTGGCTCAAAGACAAGTTCGGCGTCTCATGGCAGATAATCCCGAAGGCCTTGGGCGAGCTCATGAGCGGCCCGGATCCGGAAAAGTCGCAAAGGGTAATGCAAGCCATGCTCAAAATGACAAAAATTGATATTGAGGGCTTGAAGAGAGCTTAAGAGAAAAACAAAGCTTTACCCGAAAAGCTCCCTTGGGAATAGCGTTTCGAGCAATAGGTCTTTTCCAGCGCCAGTCTTTGCGGAGTATGGAATGACATTGTCTACACCAGACTCTCTCTTGATCAAGGCCATCTGCTGGGCGATTTCATGACGGCTGAGCTTGTCCATCTTGTTGGCAATAAAGAGATAGGCATGTTTCTGCTCTTTGAGGATTTTAATCAGCTCCAAATCGCGGTCAGTCAGCCCAATTTTGATGTCCAATATAATTATAATTTTTTCGGGTTTGACGCCTGAATAGGTGAGGTACCAGACCAGATGCTTTCTGATCTTCTCCTTCTCATCGAGACTCAGCTTTGCATAGCCATAGCCAGGCAGATCGACAAAATAGAATTTGCGGTTGATGAGAAAGAAATTGATCTCTGTTGTCTTTCCTGGTTTCTTAGAAACTTTTACCAAGTCTTTCTTATGCACCAGTGAGTTGATCACGCTGGATTTGCCTACATTGGAGCGTCCGGCAAAGACAATCTGTGGAATCCCATCCAGCAAGATAGGATCAGAGCCTCGAATTCCCTTCACAAACTCAGATGTGTTGATCAACATGCCTGTATGCATGTATAGGGCATGTGAGAGAGATTGGCCAGTTTATGAGTGGGTTCGTCCGGGTTCATTCTTTTGACTTCAGCTGATAATCCGGTAACCCTTTTCTGTGAATTTGCAGATATAGCACTTGCAACCCAGCGCGTTCTCGGCCTGTTTGGAAATTGCCAGCGCCTGCCACGCATCTTTGACGATCGTGAAATAGGACGCTCCGCTCCCGCTCATCCAGGTGGATAGGCAGATCGCTGAGAGCCTCTTTGAGAAATCGGCTAGCTCTGGTGAGAGCTTTAATGCCGCGTGCTCCAGATCATTTTCGTACTCAGAGCTCATGAAATTGGAATCTCGTGGCTCAAGACTGTCTAGCGTGGAGTAGACATCTTTCGTGCTCAGTGCGAATGGGGGGCTAAACAGAATGACACGACTTGCCTTTGTGCGATAGGGTACTTTAGTAAGGCTTTCACCGCGTCCTTGACCTCGGCAGCGTCCCCCCTCAAGGAAGAATGGCACATCACTCCCCAGTTCAATAGCCAGCCCTTTGAGCTCGTCTTGTTTTAGCTTCAGATTGAGCAGCCGATTGAGACCCACTAGCGTCGCAGCGGCATCAGTGCTTCCACCACCCAGACCTGCCCCTATTGGGATATTTTTTGTGAGCTGAATTGAGACGCCCTGCTGCACACCACTCTTTTCTCGAAGCAGCTGTGCAGCCTTGATGACCAGATTCTCTTCTGCAGAAATATTGATGGCCGGGTTGACGCTCAGCAGAAGTTGATCGTCTTGGCGAAGCTTGAGCTGAAGCTGATCGGCGAGTGAGATGCTCTGAAAGATTGTGTCAATGTTGTGAAAGCCGTCTGGACGTCTGCCCAGCACCTTTAGGCCAAGATTGATCTTGGCGTAAGCTTCAATTTGCAGCGAGTCCACTCTCTCGCTCATAGATAATCTTCCCAGAAGCAACGACAGCGTGCACTACGCCATGCCCAAAGAAGTATGGAATCTGTCTGTAATTCTTTAAGTCTAGCACGACGAGATCGCCGCGCTTCCCTTCCTCAAGGCTTCCCGTAATCCCGGCGCGATCGAGGGCCGCTGCAGCATTGAGTGTGGCAGCCGTCAATGCCTCTTCGACGCTCATCTTCATCTTCATCACGGCCAGAGACAGAATCAGCAGCATGGAATGGACGAGACAAGTTCCAGGATTAAAGTCCGTGCCCAGCGCGACTGGCAGCCCCATGTCGATCATCTCTCGTGCGGGGGCATAGTTGAGATTGAGTGTGAAGGCTGTCCCTGGCAATAGAACGGGAATGACGCCTGCCTCAAGCATCGCGTACATTCCGTTGGAGGAGATAAAGAGTAAGTGATCTGCAGAAGTTGCCTTCAGCTCCGCGGATAGCTCTGCACTCTGCGAGTTTTGAAATTCTTCGGCATGGAGCTTCAGTTTGAGCCCGACAGAGCTGGCCGCCTTCAGAACTTCGCGGCTATCGGAGATACTGAAAAAGCCCCTTTCGCAAAAGATGTCGCAGAACTCAGCCAAGCGGTGGCTTACCACTTGGGGGATCATCTTTTCGACAATCTCCCCAACATAATCTTCTTTCTTAACCCCTTCGGGAATGGCATGCGCACCCAAGAAAGTGGGAACAACTTCAATCGGAAGATTGGCCTTGAGCCGCTTGATGACTTTTAGGAGTTTTAGCTCGCCTTCAGTGTTGAGGCCATAGCCGCTTTTGATCTCCACGGTGGTTGTTCCCCGTGAGATCATATCGAGCAGAAAACGCCTTGAATACTGGTAAATTTGCTCGTCAGTCGCTGCTCGAACCAGGTTCATTGAGGTGAGAATTCCTTTACCGTATGGCTCACCCAGGCAGCGGGCCAGAAACTCTTCCTCACGGCTTCCATAAAAGGCGGCATGCGTATGAGGATCGATGAGCCCTGGAATGACAACACCGCGCTTGGCATCAAGCGTGCGGTCGCGCATGGCCTTTGGCAGCTCGCTCATCATCCCCATCGAGAGGATCTGCCCATTCACAATCTGGATGTAGGCATCCTCCAAGATCGTGAGGTTCTTCATCTCCTCACCACTCACGCCTTTTGAGCCTTGCGGAGTTACGAGCTGTCCAATGTTGATTACAAACATGCTCTTTATTTCTCTCACGTGAAGTTTCTCAATCCCGCCCCGGATCAAATCCCGGGCAGACTCCAGCAAGAATCCAGGAATTCACTTGCTGCAAATCGCCTTTGCCGCCTGGATAGTGTTGGCCATGATCATCGTCGCGGTCATGGCACCAACACCGCCTTTGACTGGAGTGATTAAACCAGCTTTTCCCTTTGCCTTCTCGAAATCCACATCTCCAACAATTGTTCCATCTTTTAGGGCGTTATAGCCAATATCAATCACAGCCGCACCGGGTTTGATCATCTCTTCCGTCACTAAATGGGGCACACCAACGGCGGCACAGAGAACATCCGCCTGCAGAGTGTGTCTCTTCAAATCTTTTGTGCGAGAGTGGCAGATTGTCACGGTGGCGTTTGCTTTTAATAGCAGCATTGCTAATGGCTTGCCAACCACTTCACCCCGGCCTAACACCACAGCATGCTTGCCTTGGAGTTCAACCTCACATGCCTCGAGCAATTTTATTACACCGTATGGCGTTGCGGGGATGAATGACTCCTTCCCTGCGAAGAGCTTGCCCTGGCTGATCAGTGTTACGCCATCGACGTCTTTCTCAGGTGCAATTGCATCTTGGATGGAGCGAGAATCGATCTCCTCGGGAAGCGGGAATTCGACTAGAATGCCATGAACAGTGATATCTTGGTTGAGGGAGCCTAGTTTAGCTATTAAATTCCGTGTGTTTGTCGATTTTTGCAGATGAAGTCCTTCAAAACCCATTCCCAGCTCACCAGCCAGCTTCTCTTTGGCTCGAAAATAATAACCCGACGCTGGGTCATCTCCGACCCAGACGACCGCCAGCTTAGGGAAAATTCCAAATTTCTTGAGAGACTCGATCTCTTCACGTAAATCGCTCTGAAATCCTTTGGCGATGGCGCGGCCATCAATGACGCGCTCTTTTGTGCTCATATCGAGACCTTCTCCTTGAGCACTCGGTCTAGGATGGCGTTCACAAATGCAGGCGACTTTTCTGTCCCGTATCGCTTTGCCAGCTCTACAGCTTCGTTGATCACGACTTCGGGCGGGATATCTTTGCGGTAGTAGAGCTCATAGATGGCCAGGCGCAAAAGACTTCGATCAACAGAGTGGAGACGAGAGATGTGCCAGCCCTCAGCTCGCTCCTGAATGACGGGGTCAATCTCAGACTGGTGGGCTTCAATTCCACGAAGAACATCGAGCACGTACGCATCCGTGATCAATTCCAGCTCGTCAATTTGGCCGGAGAAATCGCGCTGAAAGAGCATCTTGAGCGCCTCTTCCCTAGCTCTGCGCCTATCCATCGTTTTCAAGGCCTATTGAAAGAAGTGCGCGAAGAGATCCCGGATCTTCTCGCGAAGCTCATCCGATTCCAAGATTTTTCCGATGACATATCCAACAATTGGAAGGACGACCAGCGCCCAGTATTGAGAAAACGTCAGAATGAATCCCAAAACGAGCCCAACTACTGAAAAGATGATGGGCAGCGTAAAGAGATTACTCATAGTGCTCGCGGTTTGGAATCTCTAGTGGAGTGTACTCCTCATTATCTTCGGCTGACGCCGATTTCCCCGCATAGGTCGTGGTGATGCTGCGGGCAAAGACCTCAACATTCTCCACTTTGATGCCAATCCGCCCTTCCAGATTGGATTTTACGGTCTCTTGAATCCGCTCACCCAAATCGGTGAGAGGCTTGGTGAGTGGCACCGATGCCCGAATCTTTACCGCGATCCCTTTATTGCCCTTCATCTGCAAAGTGACTCGCGCATTGGTCAGTCCAAGCTGCTCTTCCAATGTCTTCAAAATAAAATCTCGCACAGCCGATGGAGAGATCCAGATGGGCCCGCGCGATCCGACGGTCATAATGCGTGCCTTGATCTGATAGAGAATGATTAGTCGGCGAATAAAAAAGATGGCCAGCGCCAGGGAAAAGACTACCCACGCGATGTAAATGTTTTTACCTGGTCCATTCAAAAAGTCAACTACGCTAACCTGGAGCCAGCCAAACCGAAAGAGCAGGAAGTATATGCCGTTTATCAGCACAAAAAAGAAGCCCAGCCAGTGCCCAATCTCTGCCAGCGCGTCACCGATAGATCTCATCGTCGTCTGCTTCTGCTCCTTGGTAAATCAATCGCGTCGATCTCATCACTTCCCGGCAGCTCTTCCGTAAGGCCTTCAATCCGCTCTTCCCGCTCAGGAATAGTGAGATCGCTCACAAAGATGTCCACTCCGCTCACATAGAGTGCCGTCATCGCTTCCACTTCCATTTTGACTCGCTCTTGAAGCTTTTGAGCCACTTCGTGAATGGGATAGCCATACTCAACCGCAACGTGCATGGTGATATGGACTCTGCCATTCTCTTCTTTGGTGATCACACCCCGTCGACGCCCTTCGTCACCCAAGATGGCCTTGATGTTATCAGCCACGTTTCCCCGCAGGCCGCTCATTCCTTCAACCTCTGCAGCGGCGATCCCGGCAATCGATGAGATCACCTGCTCCGTGATGCTGACTCGTCTCTTGAAATTGGCCATGGCTGTAAAAGTTGTTATCGGACTCGCTCTACATAGCTCCCATCTCGGGTATCAACTTTGATCACTTCGCCCTCTTTGATGAAGAGCGGCACCTTCACTTCGGCTCCGGTCTCCAGAGTGGCAGGTTTGTCACCCCCAGAGACGGTATCCCCTCGCACACCGGGCGTTGTCTTGACCACTTTTAGCTCTACTGTGATCGGCAGCTCTACTTTGAGCACCTTGTCGTTGTAAAAATATCCACGCATGTCGGTATTTTCGAGCATGTAGTCTTTCAACTCACCAATCTGATCGCGGGTGAGCGTGAACTGCTCATAACTTTCGTTCTCCATAAATACATACTCATCGCCAGAGCCGTACAAATACTTGATCTCACGCTCTTCCATGCGAACGACTTTGAAGTCATCGGTCTCGGTGATCGTTCGCGGAATGACGCGGCCTGTCTGCAGGTGTTTTAGCTTGGTCTGGGCAACGGCCTTGCCTCGTCCCTTAAACATGTGAGCATAATCGACCACAGTATATAGCTCGCCTTCGTACTGAATCGTCACGCCTTTGCTAATGTCATTGACGCCCATTCGGCTCGACTCCTTGCTCGTATAAAAATAGCATTCATTCAAAAAGAGCTTTTCAGTTTTCTCCCACGACTTCAGCCTCATCAGCGGGTTTGGGCTCGACAAATCGCGCTACGATGATACCAATGGCATATAATACAACGAAGACACCTGCCAATACCATCTGTGAAAAGGGCTCAGGCGCGACGATTGCGCCTAGCACGACCGCACCGACTATTACATATCTCCAGTTGGTCATCAGCGTGCTGCGTTTGATCAGACCCATTCGTACGACGATCACCATCACCAGCGGCAGCTCAAAGCTGATCCCAAATGCAATCAGCAGAAGCATGGCAAATGAGATGTAATTGGCAAAAGTGAACATGGGAGTCAGCAACCCCTGGCCGACCCCCACGAAAAATTTGAGCGAGAGTGGCAGAACAATCAAAAAACTGAAGGCCACGCCTAGATAAAATAGCACACTTCCGGCAAGCAGGAAGATTGAAACATACCCACGCTCTTTGTTGTAGAGAGCCGGCATAACAAACTTCCAGATTTGGATGAGCACGAGCGGCATTCCCACCAGCAGCCCCATATAAAGCGAAAACTTGATAAAAGTCCAGAAGGCTTCAAAGGGATGAATAAAGACAAGACCACTCGTCAGCGAGAGCATGAGCCGCATTGAGCGCGCGAGTGTCTCGATCTGGTCCAGTGTGAAGCAAGGAAGATTGCCACACATGGCTTGCTGCAAGGCGCTGCGCACGGATGATTCTAGATCCCCAGCTTGGCTCAGAGAGAGCGGAATACCAAGTGCTCGCTGATATGGACTGAGAAGAATGGACATCAGCTGCTCTTTGAAGATGTAGGCAGCGATGGCGAGAGTGGAGATAATTATTATTGAATTCATGAGCCTTTTGCGAAGCTCATCCAGATGGGCAAGCAGTGGCATACTTCCTTTTGTGACTTCGTCCGTCATGCCTCAGGCCTCCAGAGTGTAACTAGGATCACGGAACGAGAGTACCCTCTCATGCGTATATGTCTCAAGAGCTGAAATCCAGAGAGGAGGATGCATCATGAAGTGGGCGTACGTGAAGTTCAAGGACCTTAGAATCTCGCAGGAATTCAAGTTTACCCTCGTTCCAATTCCACAGGGGTTGACTGTGGTACAATTCCGCTCCCTTTGGCGTGAAGAGCCTGAGAGCGTGGTCTACGTCCCGACGCGGATGCTGCCGCTTCATGATCAGGATCAGATCTATTCCTATATCGACGAGTTTGATACGATCATCCTGGCATCCTCGTGGGTTGGAGCTCACCGCCCAATGCACGATATGGCGCGCTCTGCATCGACCATGCCGTGACCCTGCGCACTGGACGGCAGGCCCAAGTCTTGCGCGGTCTCATCCATACACTTACGCACCTTTTGTGCATCATGGATTCCCATGGAGAAGAGAAGGGCTGCAACCCCGATGACGTGCGGCACAGCGAATGAGGTGCCGTCCGGCGTTTGGAAGCCTCCACCTGGCGATGTAGTCAAGACATCTGTCCCGGGCGCGATCAATTCCACTTCGGGCCCCATATTGCTAAACCAGGCCCGTCCATCCTCTTTGTCGGAGGCGGCGACCGCAATCACTTCGGGATAGGCGGCGGGATATAGAACCCGGTCCCCTTTATTTCCTGCCGCGGCGACAAGCAAAACTCCCGCTTTGACTGCCGCCTGGACTGCCTCATGCAGGGCTTGATTCTCTTCTTCCGTGCCTAAACTCATTCCAATAATTTTTACTCTCTTCTCTACAGCCCATTGCATGCCAAGAATGAGATCGGAGATTGATCCCTGCTCATCAAAGCGCAACATCTTGACAGACCAGATGCCAACTTTTGGCGCGACGCCAATGAGTCCGTAGCCATTCTCCTCAGCACCGAGGACTCCCGCGACACCCGTGCCATGTCCGTTGTCATCAAAAGGGTCCAAATCGCCATGAACGAAGTCCACACCGCCAAGATAATTGCCTTGCAGGTCGGGGTTATTCATGTCAATTCCCGTATCCAGCAATGCAACTTCGACGCCCTCGCCCAGGATGCCTGGATGTGGTGGCACCCAGGCCCAGGTGCAGCCGCCCAGAGTGAGACTTGCGATTCCAACCAGCAGCACAAAAAGGATTATGCGGGATTGAGATAGGGCTAGTGGATTATGATTGGACAAAAATCGAAAAGTTCCGATCAGCCCGAAAATGAGAAACGTGGGCAAGAGAAGATTAGATGACTTGTTTTCTGGTATTGAGCTGGGAGATAAATGATGAACAGCGGGTGCATCAACTCGCTTGACACCCCATGGATAGAACTCGATGGGTGTGGAGGCATATTTAAAACCGTCATTCTGCTCGGCTTGCACGCCAGACTTAATAGATGCCCACCTTTCAGGAGTGGCAACTACGCTATCGGGTACTATGTATTCAACGTTCGGATTCTGGCGCAGAACCTGGATCTGCTCACCGCTGACGCGAGCTACAATGGCATTGATCAGATTCAACGAATGCTCAACTTCTCCACCTTGAGCCTGAACTTGAATGCTGAGGAGCCCCTTGGCTTTTTGAGCGGGTGAGTCGTGGTTTTTTAGACCAATGATGACACTATGCGTATCCGCGAACGCCAACGTGCTTGTGAATAATGAAAGCAGCAGAACGCAAAACGAGATTCTGAAGAATGCATTCCAATTGCTCATGCTTGTGTAACGACCCCTCTCCACCACCAAAAAGATTGCCGCATTATAACTCGACGATGGTGATCCCATCCCCCCCCTGTTCCGCCACCGCAGAATAGAAGCGCTTTACGCGGCGGTCTGACTTCAGATTCTCTTGGATCGCGCGCCGTAGCGTTCCCGTTCCCTTGCCATGAATGATAAAGGCTCTCTCCATACCACTCAGCACGAGCCGATCCAAATACACATCTACTTCGTGAAGCGCTTCGCTCACCCTCATACCGTGCACATGAAGCTCGATGCCGGGACTGGCGAGCGAGTACTCATGAACGACCATGTCGGACTTTTTAGGCTTCTTTTCAGAAGAGACTGCAATCTTCTCTTTTTCAGGCGCGACGCGCAAGTCTGCCAATTTGGCGCGGACGCGAAGCCCTTGCAGATCGACTTCAATCGAGCTTCCATCTCCAATCTCGCGCACCAAGCCTACCTGGCTGAGCGGAGCGACATAGACAGGCGAGCCGACCCGCAAGCTATCCAGGTTGACAAGTTCCTCATACCGTGGCAGAATCGCCTCTGGAACGGCTTCGACGAACTCTTCTTCGGCCTCCTCCAGAAATTTCAGTGAGGCTTTGATCTGCTCCTCAGAGGCACGGCGTGACTCATGGAGTGCGTGCTCCAGTCTTCGCCGCGTCTCTTTGAGACGTCTCTCTAGTTCGAGAAGATCATTACGAAGATGCTTCTCTTTACGGGTTTCCAGATCTGTCAGTTTCTGCTCGAAGTCCTGCCTCTTGGTCTGTGCACTCTTAAGCTCATGGGCGAGACGAGTGCGCTCTTCGGAGAGTGCGATCCGCTCCCTCTCCAACAGTCGAATGATCTCTTCGGCTTTAACTGCGCCCTCAGACAGAAAGCTGATGGCATCTTGGACAACATTGTGTTCCAGACCGAGCCGTTCTGCGACGATAAAGGCATTGCTCGCCCCAACGCCCTCCACCAGCCGATAGGTCGGCTTTAGCGTCTCAATATCAAACTCGACCGAGCATGCTTTGAGCTGCTCATTCTGGTAGGCAAAATGCTTCAGGGCACTGAAGTGCGTAGTGATGATCATTCTGGATTTTTTGACCAACAGGCTGCGAATAATGCTAATACCCAGGGCTGCACCCTCTTGCGGGTCGGTCCCTGCGCCGATCTCATCGATCAGTACCAGTGAGCGATCACCCACCTCTGCCAGGATCTTGACCAAGTTTTTCATGTGGGATGAGAAGGTGCTCAGATTTTGCTGAATGGATTGCTCATCACCAATGTCACTGCGGATCGAGTCAAAGAGAGATAATTCACTCTCAGCGTCGGCGGGGATGGGAATTCCCGATTGAGCCATCAAACAGAGAACGCCGACAGTTTTAAGCGTGACTGTTTTTCCTCCTGTGTTAGGGCCGGTGACGAGCACACCGAGCTGTCGCGTTCCAAACTCAAGATCAATGGGGACCACAACACTTGGATCGATCAGCGGATGGCGCGCATTGATCAAATTGATTCTCCCAAACGCATTGAGCTTTGGCATGATGCAGAGCAATTCGCGGGCATAGCGAGCCCGGGCATAGAGGCCATCCAGTCTCTTGAGGGCTTCATGCGTCTCACGAATGTCGCGGCTCTCTTGCTGGACCTTTTGAGTCAGCTCGCGCAGGATGCGAAGCCGCTCATCTCGAATGGCGCTGTCCAGCTCACGAATCTCATTGTTCGCTTCGAGGACGGCTCTTGGCTCAATATAAAGAGTCTGGCCAGAGTCCGATGAGTCATGAACAACACAGTCCAGGTCATGTTTGAAGGTGCTTTTAATGGGGATGACAAGGCGGTTGGAGCGGCGTGTGATGACATTCTCCTGAATCATATTTGAATAGGCTGGGTTATGCAGAAATGACTTGAGCCGTTCGACAACACGCTCTTCGAGAATATGCTTCTGCTTGTGAAGCTGGCGAAGCCGGGGCGAGGCATCTTCGCGCATCTCTCCATCCTCATCGAACGTCCGGCGAATCATGCCTTCCAGCTCACGGAAGAATTGGACCCGCTCGGCCACTCTTCGCAAGCCTGGATATTCACCTTGCAATGAAGAGATTTTCTGGCTGAACTCTCGTCCGCTCTCCAGTGTTTTGAGAATGGGAAGAAGCTCTTCCGCACCCAGGGTCGTCATCTCTCGAGCGCGTTGCAGGATGGGCTCTAGGTCTTCCATCGGTCCAACGGAGAAGCGCGATTCGGCCAGCGCTGCTTGCATCTCCTGGACGAGATGGAGCTCTCTCTGGATTCGCTCCAGCTCCGAGCTAGGCGAGAGGCTTTCAATGGCGGACCGCCCCAGAGGAGAGGCACAGAATTTCTCTATCTCAGCTTTGACCTTGCCAAACTCGAGATCACGCAAGGTCTTTGGATTCACGATTTCGTTCACAATCAATCGCTAAAAAGCATAGGCCATGCGGCAAAGAGTTTCAAAGCATGCGAAAAGCCGCTTGCGGAACTCCCAATCCTTGGCTTTAATGGGAACTAACGCAAAAGGAGTGATTCTTTTGTCCCGCGTCATCATCATGGGCGCCGCCGGGCGCGACTTCCACAATTTCAATGTCTTCTTTCGCGACAACAAGAGCTATGAAGTCGTTGCCTTCACAGCTGCCCAGATCCCCGATATTGATGGCAGAAGATACCCAGCAGAGCTGGCGGGGAAGCTCTACCCCATGGGCATTCCGATTGAAGCCGAGAGTGGTCTGGCTGAGTTGATCCAGAAGACCCAGGCCGATTTTGTCATCTTTTCGTACAGCGATGTCTCGCATCAGTACGTTATGGAGAAAGCATCGCTGGCCTTGGCATTGGGATCAAACTTTATGTTGCTTGGCCCGCGCCACACCCTGCTCAAATCAAAAAAGCCCGTCATCTCCATCACTGCCGTGCGCACGGGAGCCGGAAAGAGCCAGACGACGCGCCGAGTCAGCGATATTCTGAAAAAGATGGGGCATAAAGTCGTAGTCGTTCGCCATCCCATGCCCTATGGTGACTTAGCCAAACAGACGTGCCAGCGCTTTGCGACCTACAAAGACATGGACCTTCAAAACTGCACGATCGAAGAGCGTGAGGAGTATGAGCCCCACATCGCAAATGGCAACGTTGTCTATGCGGGTGTCGATTATGAGGTCATTTTGAGTGAGGCAGAAAAAGAGGCCGATATCATTCTTTGGGATGGCGGCAACAATGATTTTTCGTTCTATACCCCTGATCTTTCGATTGTCTTGGCCGATCCGCACCGCCCAGGTCATGAAATAAGCTACTGGCCCGGGTATTTGAATCTGCTGATGGCCGATGTCGTGATCATCAATAAAGTGGATACTGCCGATAACAAGAATGTTGAAAGCGTACGTGACAACATCATGGAGCGCAATCCCGATGCCATTGTGATTGAAGCGGCCTCGCCCATCACGGTCGATGATCCAAACCTGATACGAGGTAAGCGGGTATTAGTCGTCGAAGATGGCCCGACACTCACGCATGGTGGCATGGAGTACGGGGCTGGAGCCATCGCTGCCGAGAAGTATGGCGCAAAAGAGATGATCAACCCACGGCCGCATGCTGTTGGATCGATCAAAGCAACGTTTGAGAAATACACACATGTGAAGAAGGTTCTACCCGCGATGGGCTATGGGGATGAGCAGATTCGTGACCTGCAAGAGACGATCAAGCGCTCTGGCTGCGAATCAGTTGTTATTGCCACGCCCATTGATCTGACAAAGCTCGTCAAATTCGATGTCCCAACCACACGCGTGCGCTATGAGCTTCAAGAGCTGAAGCCGATGAGCTTGGAGGATGTGATTCAGGAGAAGTTGGGAGATTTGCTTTAAGATCTTCCAGATTGACTCTCATAATTTCGAATTCTCATGCCAAAAGCTGGCTTCATGCTGAAGTGCTCATAAAAGTGCTCAAGCTCTAAATCGCAGAGCAGATCAATCATGTAGTGACCACTTAGCTGGTCGAGCATTCTTCGCACAAGCTCCGTGCCGATGCCCTGATTTTGATAAGGCTTGAGTACTTCGAGTAGAGGGATATAAGTATTCAGACGCCGTCACTGATGGCCGTGATAAAACCAACGACTTGGCCTGCCTCTTCATCTATGGCAAGGACTATGTGATCGCTCTTCTTTAATAACTTCAGGTGAGTATCCGGTGATGGTGGATTGGTCCAGGTTTCAAAGAAGCCTTGAAGCTGCGTGGGCAAAATCTCTATTGCAGAATTTTGATATGCAATCATGGTTTTATTGTGGATTCCTGCTTTCGCAGGAATGACGGGCGCTACTCCACCCAGCTAAGTACAGGTGTGTCTTCTAGATCGCGATAGGCAATGAAAGCCGGAAAGAGCGGTAATAAATTCCGCATCACAAACCCCAAATAGGGAATACCTCCACCGCCGGTTCCAATGGGCGGCTCAGGATCGCCAATCTCTTTGGCATGTTCCTGAACCTCGCGCAGATTCTCACGCGCCACCTTCATGTGCAGAGATAGAAAGCTCTCTTCATGGGCTCCGTGCAGTGCCACATCGGCTGAGACGAGCCTGTTCATGATTTTTGCCAGCGGAGCTTCGGGTGCAACTGTGTGCAGATAGAATGCACCTTCTCGCGCAGAATTCAGGCCGTTGCGGCGCTCATTCTCACGTTTTGCTGATTCTTTTAGATCTTGTCCAAACTGCTCGACGGCTTTTTGCTCGCGGTCCAGAAGGGCCCGTGTCTCCGAAGCTCCCGCACGCTGATGAATCAGAATCTTTCGGAAGTTTTCGATATTGTGTTCAACAAGGTCCTCACGCAGAAGCGGAATAGGAATTGGGCGTGGCGCGCCCTCACCAAGACTGGGCAATCTGCTCAATAGACGATGAGCGAGGTCGTCAAACTCAGCGATTTGAGCCGTCTCCGACGTTTCCGGCGGCAAGGCTGTCTTGAGGTCGTCTTGCAGAATTAGCTTGTCAATTACGGTAGTCAATTCTTCTTTGTTTCCCGTTTCGCCATACGTTCCGCGAAATGCCTGGCTGGGAAAGAGATGGACTGTGAGCAGATTCGACTTTCCAAAAGCTCGCTGAATGAGCCGAAACTGTGCGGCCTGAAAGCCGCTCGCGGGAGTCAAGTTGTTGCGAAACTTGTAGAACTCAATGCCGCTAAAGGTCTCTTCTTCCCCCTTGTTGAGCAGGAAGCGCATGATCATCGGCATCAGCTCTTTACAGCTAAACTTGATGCGTGCGGAGGCCGTGAGCGGGGGCAGCCAAAAATCACGCTCGGTGCCAATGGCAGTCTTTAGAAAATCAAGTCCATCGTGAAGGGCGAGCAGTTGAATAAACGTTTTGGTGAGCACAGCCAGATCAAAGATCATCTCTTTGAACGCAAGCTCAAACATCTGGTGCGTGATGATGAAGATTCGCTCATCAGGAGTTTTTGACGTAGGGATCTGGCATTGGAGAAGCTTCTCTAGTGCTAAATAAGAATGATACGTCAGATCACGCCGCCCTCCAGAGAGAACAGGATTGATCTCTCGCTCGCCCGTCGGGCTGTCGTGAATGCGCTCGGCCCGCGCTTCAGGATCAATCGAAAATGCCCACCAGTTGGCGTTGGATTCGCTCATTATCAATCCCCTACTGACCTGGCCGGAAGGCCCGCCAGCTCGCGAACCTCACGTAACGTCTCTCTGGCGACGGCTCTGGCCTTCATGGACATCTCTTCCACGCTCTTTTGCACGGCCTTGGGCTTGATCTCAGCTCGGCTCGCGCGCAGATTGCCTGTCAACTCAACTAGCGCATCTGCCACAGACTCTTTCAGCAGGCTATATTTGAGCTTTCCGGCTTTGTAATCGCGTTTCATCTCTGAGACCAAATCCACTTTTCCGCAAGCTCCTAATATTTCAAACAGATTCTCAAGCCCAGGACTCATCTCGACGCCCTCTGGCAATACGCCGCTATCGGTGACGGCTGTGCGGACCTTTGCCCGAATGCTCTCTTCCTCTTCGAAGAGCCCGATATAATGTTTTGGACCGAGGCTCTTGCCCATCTTTTTGCTTGGATCGGCCAGCGACATCACTTTGGGCGTCTCTGTGAAGAGAATTTTTGGCTCGACAAAGACCTCGCCAAATTCATTATTGAAGCGGCGGGCAATATCGGCCGTAAGCTCCAAATGCTGCTTTTGATCTTGCCCCACCGGAACCACGCTGGCTTTATAGATCAAAATATCGGCAGCTTGCAGCACGGGGTATGTGAAGAGCCCAGCGGAGAAGAAGTGATCCTTGGACTGGCTCTTGAGTTGCTCAGACTTCTCTTTGAATTGAGTCATGCGTGTGAGATTTCCAAATGAGCAGAAGCAACTCACAATCCAGCAGAGGTCAGTGTGTTCAGGAATGAGAGACTGGATAAAGAGCAATGATTTTCCAGGATCAATGCCGCATGCAATCAGATCAACTGCCAGCCGCTCCGTATTCTTGCGCAGCTGCTCGGGTTGATAGGGCATCGTTATGGCATGAAGATCTACGATGCCAAAGAAGCATTCATACGAATCTTGCAGCCTGACCCAGTTCTGGACCGCCCCAAAGTAGTTGCCGATCTGCATCTCACCGGTCGGCTGGATGCCAGATAAGATGCGCTCTCTCTTCTGTTCAGCCATATTCAGCGGCTCCTAGCCAAGCAATTCGAGTGTTTGCTGCAGCGGCCGATAGATCCCGACCAAGATGGGGGTGTCTCTCAATGTATATCTACGCCCTTCTGTATCGCGAAGAGCCATGACGAGATCTTGAAAGTCTTCAAGTTGGTCTGTTTCATAAGTCACGACAAACTCTTGATCATCCACTCCAAAAGAGTAAGCCAGAACCTGTCGAACTGAAGAAAACTCATGGCCGACACGAATGTGCTCATTCATCATGCCTTGGCGCGCTTCACGCTTCATCAGATACCAGTCAATCGTTTTGACAAAGGGGTAGGCAATCAGATATTTCAAGCGGTCTGGCTGTGAGATGGCTTGCTCTTGCGCCGTCTGCTTCTTGACATAATGCGATGGTCGCACAATGCCCAGCAGGCTCTGGCTCACATCCATGTAGTGCCCAAGTCCCGTTTGCAGAAGTTTTGCGGTGGACTCTTGAAGAGCTTCGAGAGATTCGCTCATCTGCCAGAGAAGGAGGTCTCCATCCGCCTTGATGCCAATTGTGTTGTAGCTGAAAGTCTGGATCTTTGCCGAGCTGCCTTCGAGTGCGGCTGCAAACTCCGACCGCCCTTTGCGGCGCAGATCAAGTGAAAGCCTGCGCCATTCAGGAGATGTCTTGAACAGCGTATAGCGCAGAAATTTGCCGTACTCTTTCTCTTGCTTCACGGCCATCTGATTTTATCCCTTTCTCCAACAGATGCCGTACCTTATCAGAATCAATGTGAGGCTTCAATCAAATTTGTGTCTCAGATAAGCTCTCTCTAGAATGAGGCGAACATGCTCAAGCTGCTTGACCGCTACCTGCTCCGGGAGATGCTCTTTCCCTTTATTTTAGGCACTTTTGGATTTCTGATCTTCATTCTCCTGCTCATACTGGGAAATTTATCCAAGTATCTTCTCAACGGGTTTCTCTCACCGTATGAGATTCTTCTGTTTTTGGTTTATCAAATTCCATTCTTTCTCGTCTGGGCGTTCCCGATAGCACTTCTCTTTGCTATTTTGCTAGCCCTAGGCCGTCTAGGACATGACCGTGAGATCATTGCACTGCAATCGGGTGGGATCTCTCTTCGGAGGCTCATTGTTCCACTGTTGATCGCTGGGCTCCTGTTGAGTTTTATCGATCTCTGGCTAAGCGATCAAGTCTCTCCTTGGGGGTATCGGCAGTCGAACCAGCTGATAGACAATCTTCTTAACTCGGCTGGCTCAAAACCAAAAATTCGCGACAATGCTTTCTTTAAAGGGACAGATGGGCGCTTCTTTTATATTGAGCATTATGACCAACAGAGCAATACATTGGAAAATGTCTTGATCTTTGATCAAGTGACTTCCATCCAAGCTGGTGCTAATAACAGGGTCTATCCCACAATAATCACTGCATCACAGGCTTCCTGGAATGGCGAAGACTGGATTTTATTAAATGGGAAGGTCCAACAAATGGACAACTCTGGGAGAGTTGTGAATGCAGACAAGTACGAGCAGATGACCATTCATGTTGGCATTGAGCTAGCATCATTCGCGCTTGCACAGCGTACATCTTATGAGATGAGCCTGAGGGAGCTGAAGCAGCTTATTGATACCAATACCAAATCCGGCCTTGCCGTGCAGAGCCTGCTTGTGGATTATCAGTTGAAGATTGCGATTCCGGCCATGTGTCTCGTCTTTGCTCTCTTCGGAGCGCCATTGGGGCTGCTGATAGGACCCCGTGGGCGGGCTCTCGGCATTATTCTATGCGTTCTGCTTGTGCTTGTTTATCAAGGACTGCTCTTCTGGACAGCGACAATTTTGGGGTATCGCGGCGATCTTTCGCCATTTCTCGGCGCATGGCTGCCCAATCTTATGTTTGGCTTGATCGGGCTCCTTCTCTTTTGGAAGGCCAATCAATTTGGTCGAGTGGATATCACTAATCGCATCCGGCGTGCTCTTCCACTCTCGATCGCACTACTCATAATGACAGCCTCTGCCCTGTCCGCCTTTGCTCAAGATGAAGAGAAAAAAATCCCCATTGACTTGACGGCAGATCAGATCACATTCTCGAAAGACTTGAACGCCTTTACAGCTAGAGGCCACGTCAAGGCGAAATATTCAGATGGAAGCGTCGAAGCCGATGAATTGAGCCTCCATCAAGTTTCAGATCAGGAATGGAAGATCGATGCGTCGCAAGCGAGCTTCACGTCTGAACAGCTTTCGGGAAGTGCAATCCAAATCGAGGTTGATCTTCTAGACCAGAATAAGATCATTCTTCCCAAGCAAGTTTTGCTCACTCAGTCTGCCTCGTTAAAGTTCAGCGGCGGGAATCTGAGGGCGGATCATCTGACATTAAAACAGGCGGATGAAAAGACATGGATGACCAATGCTGAAGGAAATGTCATTTTGACTGTCAAAGAGCAGAATATGAAAACGACCGCTGTCTCCATGACGCTTAAATTGCAGGGCGATGTCAAGAACCCGAAGTCTTGGGTCGCAAAAGAGGCTGAAGTCAAGAATTTCGCCGGTGAGAGCGATTTCAAGAATTCACTTAGTGAGACTCAACGCCTGCGCTACGAAGCCGAGGAGGCAAAGCTCTCGTTTGGTGACAAGAACAAGCTTACTCTTCTCGATCTCACAAATGGGCGATTTACGACATGTACCTGCGAGAAGACAATTTCCGATGCTGATTATTCTATTCGTGCCGGGCATCTGCTGATCAGACCTGATGAGGTTCTGGTCGCCTTTAGCATCACGGTCAGCCTCTTGGGTCAGCCTGCGTTTTGGGCTCCGGCCTTCATCGCACCTCTCAGCAATCTATCTCAAAAATATCCGTTCTTTCCGGAGGTTGGGCAGTCCTTCGACCGCGGATATTATGCCAAGTGGCGATTGCCCTTCTTTGTCGATGAGCACAATTTTGGCTACGCGCTGCTCGACTTTTATTCGAAATATAGTGAGGTAGGGACTGGCATTGACCTGAGTTATCAATTCTTGCCAGGCTCACGGGGAGGCAGGCTATCTTTTATGCGCCTGGTTGGCCAAGGTGAGTCCATTTCGTTGGACTGGCAAGATAGCATTTTGCTGAGCCAATCGATTGCTCTCGATCTCTCCACCTCTTTTCGGTCTGGGCTGCTTGCTCAGGCCATGGCGAGATTGCTCTCAGTGGCTAAGCTCTCGGGAAGCGAAGGAGACTGGAACTGGCAGCTTGGATTTCAGCATGATCAAAACTTGTTAGGACCCAGCCCAAAACAAGAAGACCTGGATAAAGCGCGATACCTGTCTCTAGACCGCTTGCCAGAGTTCATGCTGACCAAACGATCGGCAGCCATAGCGAACCTCCCATTTCAATACTACACCCAGTTTCAGTGGGGTCATTATCATGAGCAAAGCGTCAAAGGCGATCTTCAGGATGACTCTAAAGCTCAAGGCGAGATTGATCTTGATCTTAATCCCTTGGAGCTTTTACCAGGCGTGCGGCTGCAGGGGGGCAGCGGATATAGCATCGCTGCCTACGAAGGAAATCGCCGAGAAGACTGGTCTCTCTCTCCCCAAATCACGCTCTTGCCAAAATCGGGCATGGATATCACGTTGGGATACGTTCTGCGCGAAGTCCGCGGACACAGCCCTTTTCAATTTGATCAGGTGGATCGCGCCGAGCAGCTGAGTCTTCAGGGCAGCCTGAGCTTGACGGAAGCCGGGGCACTCCAATGGAAGATGGGCTATGACAGGCTTCAGAATATCTTCTCTCCGCTGGCCATAGATTTCTCCTATGGGGTCAAAAGCTTTCAAAGCCAGGTTGAGGCACAGTACGACCTCAATGGGAAGGGCTGGCAGACAGCCTCATTTGTCGCCGCTCTCAGCAATACATTGGGAAAGTTCACACTTCAAGGCGCGTACGATGCCCAAGCTAATGCTTTTGGTGACTGGATCGCCAAATTTGATTTTGGCACTCTACTCCGCGCAGCGCTTCGCTTTGATCTCGATCCATTGCAGCTCAAGCGCATCAATCTTCAGAGCGTCTTGCAAATGGATCACTGGGAGGTTGACCTAAACAGCGAGTATGACTTTCGTCAGAACCAGATCACAGCGCTCCGTTTTGGGCTGATCAAGAAATTCTGTCATGACTGCTGGCAGATCGGCATTTATGGGGATGGGAAGCAGATCTCCTTCCAAGTAAGGATCAACGCCTTCCCGACCGCCGAAATTGGCTATTCACCCACAGATCAGAGCTTGTCATTCGGGAGATAAGTCGCTTCAATTCGCAGCCCTAAGAACCGTTGACTCCTCCCTGAAAGTGGGATTATGATACGGCCCAGAGGATAAACATGAAGAAGATTGCCGACATGCTGACGGCATCACGAGGCTTGATCGCTGGCATCATTGTCCTGCTTGGGTTTGGAGGCAGGGCAGCTCTGCCTGCTGTGATCGCGCTTATCATCATTGGCTGGACAACGGACATCTTAGATGGAAAGCTGGCAAGACGTGCAAGAACCCAATCGGAGCCTGGTGGCTCGATTGAAAATTCCTGGCTGGGAGAGCATGACTTTACGATAGACATGATCATGGTCTTTGCCAGTTTTGTCTATCTAGTCGTTGCCGGCTTTATTGTGCCAGAACTGGCGTTGGGATATATTCTGTTGGCGGCGCTCTTCATCCTTTGGTCATCAGGTTCAAAGTCAGTCACAGAATTATTTGCCTTCCCGCTGGTTGCCCTTCCACTTATCATTGCCTATTCAGAAGAGTCCTGGGTTGCTTATGTCTATATTGGCTGGGTCATTCTCGCACTTATCTTGGGCTGGCAGCGTTTTATCGGCGTAGTTCGCGAGTTCATCGATGGCGTGAAGAGCTTGCGCAAGACGTAGATAGCTGTTTCAATGGATTCATGGAGGCTATTCCTTGAGCATACGAAAAGTTGGAGGATATATCCGGCCTTGGACAGCGGCTGAATATTTGGGTATCTCACTCGAAGAGGTCCAAAAGATGCTGGAAAGTGGTGAGCTACCGGGAATCAAGATTGATGGCCAGTGGCGCGTCTCACTTCAGCAGCTTGAGAGCTGGCTCGATGAAGAGGTCTCTGAGAGAGACCTTCGAAAGCTGGCGGGGCACATCGATGTCTCTGCAAAAGATATCGATTCATTTCTTAAAGAGACTGTCAGTGGTGACCTAGGGACTGACAAGAAGAAGTCAAACGGAATTGCCAAAACAAAATCAAAGAAAAAGTGATTAAATTCTCACTCTTCGCTCAGCAAGCTCATCGAGCGAGTGGGCGGTTTGAGCCCCAGGTGGCGATAGGCTCGCTCGGTTGCGATTCTTCCTTGCGGTGTACGCTGAATAAAGCCTCTCTTTAGCAAAAATGGCTCGTAGACTTCCGAGATGGTATCTCGTTCTTCGCTTAAAGATGCTGCCAGCGTCTCTAAGCCGACTGGGCCACCGCCAAATTTTTCGGCGATTGTGCTTAGAATCTTTCGATCCAGTGAATCAAGCCCCTGCTCATCTACACCGAGAAGCTCGAGCGCTTCATTTGCGACTTGACGGGTGATATGCCCATCCCCATGAACCTGTGCGAAATCCCGCACGCGCTTGAGCAGTCTATGGGCTACGCGTGGCGTGCCTCTGGCGCGGCTGGCGATCTCCATTGCGCCATCCGGTGTGATGCCCACCTCTAAGATCTCAGCACCATGCGTCAGAATTTGTCGCAGCTCCTCTTCGTTGTAGAAATCGAGATGGAAGATCATTTCAAAGCGGTCCCGCAGAGGCGAAGTAAGCAGACCCGTGCGGGTCGTTGCACCGATGAGAGTGAACTGCGGCACATCAATGCGAAGTGATTGCGCGCTCGGCCCTTCGCCGATTAAGATATCGAGCTTAAAATCCTCCATGGCAGGATATAGAATCTCCTCTACATTTCGGCGCAGTCTGTGGATCTCATCGATGAAGAGCACATCGCTCTCTGAAAGACCCGTGATCAGCGCAGCCAGATCACCAGGTCGTTCAATGACCGGGCCTGACGTGAGCCTGATATTGACGCGCAGCTCAGCCGCGACAATATACGCCAGCGACGTCTTGCCCAGACCGGGCGGTCCATGCAGCAAGATGTGGTCCAGAGTCTCCTTGCGTCTAGCGGCGGCTTCGATGGCCAGGCGTAATTGCTGCTTTACAGATTCTTGTCCAATAAATTCATGAAGTGATGGAGGGCGGAGAGACTGAAATGCCCGGTCTTCGGGGCGCTCTTCTCCTTGGGTGATGGGTTCGCGAGCCATTGCAGCCATACTAGCGGATCGCCTCGCGCCTGGGCAACCGATTCGCTATACTGCCCATGAAATGCACGAAAGAATCGCGGAGATCATCAAAGAGTACGAACGAATTGGCATCACTTCGCACTTGGGGCCCGAGGCGGATGCCATTGGAAGCCTGCTTGCTGTCAAGCTGATCCTCGATTCTCTGGGCAAAAAGACCTATCCCGTGCTTCGTGATCCCGTGCCGGACAGCTTGAAATTTCTCGCAGGAGCCAGTGAGATGCTCTCTCCCATCGAGCTAAAGCCCGATTTGATTGATGTCTGGTTTGTGGTGGACTGCGGCCAGCTCAGCCGCGTGGGAGAAGGACTCATGCAGATCATTCAAGGGCATAAATGCGTTGTCAATATTGATCATCATCGCGGCAATCCAGAATTTGGCCATGTCAACTGGGTGGAGATCACGGCTTCCACTACGATGATCATCTATAAATTGGCGAGGCTTCTGGATGTCGAAGTGACGCCAGCATTGGCGACCTGTTTGTACTCCGGAATTATTGCGGACACTGACTCGTTCAGAAACTCAAATACAGATGCTGCCGTCGTCGAGATGGCCTCAGAGCTGCTCAAGCTTGGAGCCAACGCCCGCGAAGTGGCGGTCAATCTCTATGAGAGCCGCTCACTGGGAGAGTCGCGGCTGATCGGTTATTCACTGCTCAACGCACAAGTGGATGATGGCATCATCTGGACGTCGCTTTCTCAAAGAGTCTTTCAAGACATGGGCGTCACTGTGAACGACACGGAGCGACTGGCCGAAGAGCTGCGATCGATCGCCGATGTGAAAGTAGCTCTGCTCTTCAAAGAGATGGGCAACGGCAAGATCAAAGTGAGTCTGCGCTCCAAGAATGGCATGGATGTGAGCCGGGTGGCACGCCTCTTTGGAGGCGGTGGGCACACCCAGGCCGCTGGATGTCTCGTCTGGGGAGATCTAAACGAAGTCGAGTCCAAAGTCATTGGAGAGATACGTAAGACGATTCATCAAAATGAACGTGGGGTATGAGTCAATCGGGCTCAAAGAAATCAGTCGTCGCCATTGGAACCTTTGATGGAATACACCTCGGCCATCGTGCCCTCCTGTCGGCTGCTTGTGAGCAGGCGAAATCTCGTGAGTTGACCAGCATTGCGTACACATTTCTGAAGCCACCGCAGAATTATTTAGGCACTCCCAAAAAACTGCTCATGCCCCCGCAAACAAAGCTCCAACTGCTGCAGCGCCTCGTGGATCGAGTCGAGATCGCAGAGTTCTTGGAGATTCAGCCTCTCTCCGCAGAGGAGTTTGTCTCTGAGATTCTAGTCAACAGACTTGATATATCCGTACTTATTGCTGGTGAGGATTTTCGTTTTGGAAGAGATCGCCAAGGAAATATCTCTCTGTTGAGAGAGCTTGGAAATGGGCTGGATTTTGAAGTGGTCGTTGTGCCTGCTGTAAAGATCAACCATGAATCCGTGAGCAGCACGGCCATTCGCAGCGCCCTGGCCGGTGGCGATGTCGAGAGAGCAACCCGATTTCTTGGAGCGCGCCCAAGGCTTTGGGGAGAGGTTGTTCATGGTGAAGGACAGGCGACTCAACTCGGTTTTCCGACCGCTAACTTGGCTCTTGATCCCGATGTTCTAATCCCAGCTTTAGGGATTTATGCAGCGCGGGTCAGGTTTGAAGAGAGAAGTTACCCGACGGCTCTCTATATCGGCAGCCGACCCACGTTTGGTGGAGAGGGAGTCTCAATCGAAGCCCACATTCTTGATCAAGATAAGATTGATCTTTACGGGCAGAGACTTGAAGTGGAGCTCTTTCACCGGATTCGGGGGGATCAGCGCTTTTCATCGGCGGATGTGCTGCAAAAGCAAATCTGTGCTGATATTGATGCAGTGCGGGATTATCTTCTAAGTACGCGATGAAACAACTCTTAGGTGAGCTTTTAGCATTGACGAGAGATATTCGCTACGTGGCACTCTATGAAGATGGATTCTTGTCAATCCGACGTTGTTGACACTGGGTAAACAGCACGGAAATATTGATTGCGGAGGGCTTGATTATGTGCTTGTCCGATATGGAAATTTCTATCAGTTCGTCATGCCTCTTGAGAATGGACATCTTTCAATCTGCATTGAGCCAACTGGAGATCTGCTTCAGTGGGTCGAGCCTAGTCGCGCTCTTATTGAGTAAATGAAGAGTTCTAAAAAACAAGGCTAGTCCAACCCAAGTGCCGAAGCGAGCTTTCGCTTGTCAAAGCCGATGATGAACTCTCCATCCACCTCGATGACTGGAACTGCGGTCTGACGGGTCATTTCCACGACGCGCTTGGCCTTTTCCATATCTTGCGAAATGTCATATTCTTCGTATTCCACGTTGTGCTCTTCAAAATACTTCTTTGCAACTCTGCAATAGGTGCACGTTGGCGTCGTGTAGAGTGTGACTTGAGACATCCTTTCACTCCCTTTATTCGCGAAACTTTGGAAAATGAATATAGCCGAAAGTGCGCTTGGCGTCAAGCATTGGTTGCAGAGAAGTCCATCATTTCTTACAATGCTCTCTATGCACGTTTTGGGGATTGAGACTTCGGGGGAGATGGGGAGCGTTGGGATTATTAGTCGGGGAAAGACTCTCGCTGAGATCAACTTCGCAGCCACCCTAAAACAGGGCGAAAAGCTCTTCCCTGCGGTCGATTCAGCGTTAAAGCTCGCAGAAATTGACAAGACTGAGCTAGGTTTGATCTCGGTTGCAACGGGACCTGGCTCATTCACTGGGCTGCGCATCGGGATCGCCTCTGCCAAGGGCATGGCACAAGCTCTTGAGATTCCCTTGGTGGGAGTTCCTTCATTTGACATTTACACGAGTGCTGCAAGCTATTGGGGAGGCAAAATCTGGGCGCTCTTGCCCGATCGCAAAGATTGGATCTATACCCAGTGCTTCAAGAGTGGCCAAATGGCAGAAGCGGCTCAAGCTGTCTTAGTTGAGCATTGGCTACAGAGAATAGGAAACGAAGCACAAGAAAATATGTTTTTTATCGGCCCTGGAGCCGAGTCTCACCGCAAGAGATTAGAATCTATAAAAGGCGCCATCGTTGCACCACAACGTCTCAACGAGCCAAGCGGCACAGCAATCGCGAAATTGGGGCTTGAGAGATTTGATCGCGATTCCGTAAACCAGATACGCGATATAGAGCCTCTCTATCTACAGGCTCTTATGCCGGACACCGTAAAGCCAGCGAAGACGACGAAGATCATTCAATTCGGAAGGTCTTAAGAATAAAATCTTTAGGTGATTGAGGAATGAATACGCTCGTTTGCATCAAACGCGTTCCCGATACGGGTGCCCGTTTTGCGCTCACATCCGATGGACAAGATATTGACTCACGCAATCTGGAGTTCACCATCAGCCCTCACGAGGAGTGCGCGGTCGAAGAGGCGATTCGCATTCAAGAGAAGCAGGGTGGAAGCACGGCCGTGCTTACGCTTGGTCCGGAAGTTGCTTCGGAGCAGATTCGCGAGTCGCTGGCCAAGGGGATTGATCGGGGCGTCCTGCTAGAGACAGATGGCAGCGAGTGGGATCCGCAGGCGACATCGCAGGCGATTGTAAATGCTGTCCAATCGATTCAAAAGACTGGCACAAAGTATGATTTGGTTCTTTTTGGCAATGAATCTGCTGATTCTGGAGATTATCAAGTTGGCGTGCGTGTGGCGGCAGCTCTCGATTGGCCTTGCATCACTGGAATCAAATCTATTGAGTTTCAGAACAATCAGGTCGTTGCAAAACGGGAGGCTCCAGGGGGCTGGGAGCTCTTTCGGCTGACACTGCCGGCAGTCGTCACAGTCAAAGAGGGGATCAACGTGCCGCGCCACCCCTCGCTGCGTGGAATCATGACCGCCAAAAAGAAAGAGATTGAGCGAATCAAGCCTGCGAAACCAGAGTTGAAACTACTCAAACAAAATCTTAGAAAACCGCAAGAGAAGAGTGGAGAGATCCAGATTCTGGGGCATGGTATTGAAGCGGTACCTGCTATTGTGGCCAAACTGAAAGAGCTTGGTGTGATCTGATTGATTCTCACGATTATCGAGCAAGACAAGGGTAAGATCGTTGACCCCTCTTTAGAGACGCTGACATTGGCGCGCAAATTCGCGGCGGAAAATGGCATCCAAACGTCTGCTGCCATTGCAGGCCATCAAGTGAGAGGCCTTTCTGATTCCTTAAAGAATTATGGTCTCGCGAAAGTCTATTTGATCGAAAATGAGCGTTTTGCAAAGTCGGCACCCGATGCCATAGCCAAGAGTCTTTCACAACTGATTGAAAAGACAAGCCCGACAGCTGTGACGGCAGCAGGCACGGAGCGTGGAAACGAGTTGATGGCACGAATCACAGCCAGACTCATGCAGCCGATGGCCGCCAATTGCGTCGAAGTCAAAGTGGATGGCGATGGCTTCAGAGTGACCCGCCAGCGCTGGGGCGGAAGTCTTCTGGAGGATGCCGTGCTCAAAGGGAGATTTTTTACTGTCGCTCCTCATGCAGCCCCTGCTGAGCCAACTCCAACGGCCAGCATGGAGATTGAAGCTTTCAATCCAACTCTGGATGAGAAGGATTTTCGGGTTCAAATAGGCGAGCGCATCGAGTCAGAGCGCAAAGGTGTATCTCTGATGGATGCCAAAGTCGTGATCGGCGGGGGGCGGGGAGTGGGAAGCGCCGAGAAATTTGCTATGCTAGAGGAGTTAGCAGGGTTGCTTCATGGTGCAGTCGGTGGCTCGCGTGTAGCGACCAACAATGGCTGGCGCCCGCACTCAGATCAGATCGGGCAGACGGGAAAACAGATTGCGCCCGATCTCTATATTGCCTGCGGGATTAGCGGAGCGATCCAGCATATTGTCGGATGCAAAGGCTCAAAGCGCATTTTAGTGATCAACTCGGATGCCGATGCGCCGATCTTCGCTAGAGCTGATTATGGCGTGATTGGAGATCTGCACCAAATTATTCCTGCGCTGATTGAAGAGATCAGACGCGCGAAGGGAGGCAAATGAGATGGCATCAAAATGTGAGGTCTGTGGTAAATCGCCGGGTTTTGGAAACAAAGTGAGCTTCGCCGGAAACCATGTCAAGCGTGAGCGACGCCCCAACATTCAGACCGTGAATGTGATTTATAACGGGAAGCGAGTCAAGATGGACGTCTGCACGCGCTGCTTAAAGGCTGGAAAGGTCACCAAGGCAGCCAAGAGCAGGCGGTCCGGCACGAGTTCTTCGGCAACTAGTTAAGATCCGGTGACTCAAGGATTTGAAATGCTCGGGAATCTTATTTTGATTGGCCTCTTTTTGGGATTGATTGTCTTCACTTTGGGGACTATTTTCTATTCTGATACCGTGAAGCGCAATCGCTAATGGCTCCTGGATTCCTGCGAAAGCAGGAATGACAAGCTATGGAAGCAAGACAATCTTTCCGAGTTGATCTCCTGACTCAATACGCTGATGGGCCATTCCGGCTTCTGAAAGCTCAAATCTTTGATCAATCACGGGTTTAATTTTCCCCTCTGACACCCAGTTGAGCAGAGCCTCAAGCTCGTGCTTTTCACCCAGATACAAACCTAGAAAACTAAGATGTTTGAGATATGTCAGATGAAGATTGAGCGGTGCTTCCCGACCCGTCATGAGACCACAAAGGAGCAGTCTTCCGCCTTTTTTGAGGAGCTGAAAGCTAGCTGGGAACGTCTCTGCGCCAATTGAATCTAGGACTACCTCAACGCCCTTCCCATCGGTGAATTTCTGAATTGTGTCCAGAACATTCTCTTTGTAGTGATTCAAGACCAAATCTGCTCCAAGTGACTCGATGCGCTCGCGCTTGGACTCTTTGCCCACTGTGGCAATCACTCGTGCCCCGAGTCTCTTGGCAATCTGGACTGCAAAGGTCCCTAGACCACCAGAGCCACCCCAGATGAGCACAGTTTCACCCTTTTCCAGCTTTCCTACGGTGACCAGGGCGTGATAAGAAGTCAGGCCAGCAACAGGCAGCGTCGCCGCCGCCTCAAACGATATTTTCTCGGGCAGTCTCACCAAGCTCTCTTCTGGAACTCTTGTATACTCTGCATAGGAGCCATCCACATGAAGACCAAAATACTTCCAGTTGAGGCAGAGCCAGCGCCGGTTTTTCTGACATTGCTCACACGCTCCACAGGCAATCAGTGGCCAGGCCAGAACCCGCTCCCCTTTGCGAAAGGCCTTGACCCGCGAGCCAACTTCATCGATCTCCCCAGCAATATCGGCCCCTGGGATACGCGGAAATGGGATCTTAATACCGGGATAGCCCGCTCGCACGACGAGGTCAATGCGATTGACAGTTGTTGCACGTACTCGGACTAAGACATCATGTTCTCCTAGTGAGGGCTCCGGAAAATCCTGCTCCATTAACAATTTGTCAATGCCGCCATGCTCACGAAGCACAATCGCTTTCATCGCACTTGAATGTAACGTACTAGGACGGAAAAATCGAGCAGTTGCCGAAGAGACTTGAATCTGATAGGGTGATTTTTCCTATGGAGATCAAACTGCAGATCGGGGACACTGTAATTGGAGAGGTTGTTGGCTTAAAGCCGTATGGTGCTTTCATCAAACTGCCCACTGAAGATATCGGCATGGTTCATATCTCTGAGGTGGCCGAAGAGTATGTCAAAGAGATCTCAGAATATTTGGAGATGGGCCAGCAGGTGGCCGTGAAGATTATTGGGGTCCATCAAGAAGGAAAATATAACTTGTCTTTGCGTCATCTCACCAAACAAGACGCAGAATCTGCGCAATTCTCCCGGGAAGTCCAAGAGGCACGTGAGGTCCTTGAGACCCGCCGGGAGGCCATTTTAGAGTCTGCATGGAAGCGCCCTGTTCCAGAGCCCAAAAGTGATCCCGATGAATCACATGCCGAGATTTTGGAATGGGTCGCCAAAGCGCGGGTTATCACCAAAGATGTATTTCGCCGCAGCGACGCCCGCCAGCGCTCCATCACATCGATCGACCTTTGATCAGATCTGCAGTATCCTGTCATGGCATAAATCATATTAAAGAGTCTCTGAATGAGTTAGAGTTGAGTTAGAATATTCTTGCCACAGTGCGCGAGCGGGTCGCACGATGCAAAGCGCCGAGCGAAGCATATCATCTTAGGAGGCTTTTATGTCTGTAGACCTGAGACGACAGACTGAAATTAGCATGTTGGATTCGGCCCGATTCTTCTTTGATCGGGCCGCTGACATCCTGAAGCTTGAAGAACCCCTGCGCGAGTTATTGAGATACCCAAAGCGCAAGCTCATTGTGAACTTTCCAATCCGCATGGACAATGGAAAAGTTCAGCATTTTGAAGGATATCGCGTCCAGCACCACCCCGTGCTCGGCCCCACCAAGGGCGGTATTCGCTATCATCCTGATGTATCTCTGGATGAGGTGGAGGCACTTTCCGTCCTCATGGCCTGGAAGTGCTCTGTGATGGGTCTGCCTTTCGGTGGAGCCAAGGGCGGCGTCAAGTGCAACCCGAAAGAGATGAGCTTGGGAGAGCGTGAGAGGCTCACCCGTCGCTATGCATCTGAGATCGCACCTATTATCGGGCCGGATGTCGACATTCCTGCACCTGATGTCTACACCGGCGAGCGCGAGATGGCCTGGATTGTAGACACGATCAGCATGCATCACGACGGCCAGTTTATGCCCGGTCTTGTCACCGGGAAGCCGCTCGTTTTGGGTGGCTCACTGGGTCGGGACACCGCCACTGGGCGAGGTGCCTACTTCGTTGCCGTCCAGCTGATCAAGAATATGAAGATGAAGCTTGAAGGCTCAACCGCGGCTGTGCAGGGGTTTGGCAATGCCGGATCCGTTATCGCCAATAACCTGCATGACTCAGGAGCCAAGATTATCGCCCTCAGCGATTCCAGGGGGGGAATCACGAAGAGCACCGGCCTTGATCCACACAAAGTGATGGAATACAAAGAGAAAAATGGCACAGTGGTTGGATTCCCATCTTCGGAGAAGATCAGCAACAACGATTTGCTTGAGTTGAATTGTGATCTCCTTGCCCCAGCGGCCCTAGAGAATCAGCTAACCGAGAAGAATGCCAGCAAGATCAAGGCAAAAGCTGTCATTGAAGTGGCCAACGGCCCCACCACAATGAAAGCGGATGAGATGCTCTATGAGCGGGGCATTTCTGTTGTGCCAGACATCCTGGCCAACGCCGGTGGAGTCACGGTGAGCTACTTTGAATGGGTACAGGATCGTGCATTCTACTTCTGGAGCGCGGAAGAGGTTGACCTGAAGCTTAAGCAGTTCATGGATTCTGCCTTCCAGCGCGTTTGGGACATGCACGTCGAGAAAAAGGTCAGCTTGCGCACTGCTTCGTATCTGGTTGCGATTGATCGTGTAGCCAAGGCAGCCAGGGCGCGTGGCATTTACGCATAGCGGTCTGTACAAAGTAAAGTAAAATAGGGCATAATACAGAGGCTGGAAGAGCCGCATCATGTGCGGCTCTTCTTATCTCTTTCTGGTGTGGCAGCATAATTGGCAGTGACGTTCATGATCTGATGAGAGTCGAATGCGCTGAAAATTTCCAAAACTCTAGGTTCAGGAGGTGGCAGGATGCGAGAACGCTTTGCCTTCTTCTTTCTCGCAGTAGGACTTCTTCTCTTCACATCCGGGTGCGCCACATTCTTTTCGGCGGCCCCTGGCTCGGTGCTCTCAGGCTACGTCGTGGATTCGGGGAGCGGTGCACCTGTCAATGGCACGAGGGTCACAGTTCATGGACTGAGCACCAGCTTCACAGCTACGACCGTCACCAATATGCACGGGCAATTCCAGCTGCGAGTCGAGCCCGACCTTTATCAGGTAGATATCATAAAGAATGGCTACTCCGGCAGCCGCGTGATCGGTGTCGATGCCCATTCGCCAACTTCGATTGAGATCATCCAGCGCCAGCCTTTTAACCCGCTCTGGTCGATCAACCCGCCTGACATTCATCTTGAAGGAGTCTCGGAAGGGGACAAGTTTAAAGGGGAGATCCCCTATCGCGTCGAGGTCACAGGTGACAACGACACTCAATCTATTTATGTGGCTATCGGTAAGACGCCTGGCTCATCCTTTATCACTGCTCCGCGTCAGTTCTTCTCCCAGACGCCGATCACAGGGGACCAGAAGACTGATCCTGCCGCCTTTGGCGCTACTGGCAGCACCACGTTTGAAGTCGTTGTCTATGACATGAACAACAATAGAACTCACTTGATTCATCGAATCACTGTGATTCCGCCCCAAGGTCTCGTCTCACCGGCCATCGATCTTCATGCGATTGCCGTTACATTGGCCAAACAGGTCCAGTTCTTTGGTCTGACCGGATCGGCTGCCCCAGGCAATGCCAATATATACGTTCAGCTTGATTGGACGATGAGCAGCTCAGCAACCATTACCGGGTACAGGCTCTATCACAGCTTTGACGGCATCACCTTTGAGCCCTTTGCCAATGTGGGTCCAAAACAATTTTCCTACAAAGATGCTGACCCGCGTATTGCGGTGGGGCGTCCAGCCTCGTATTACATCACGGCAGTTCGGGGAGCAGAAGAGAGCGATCCCACCGAGACTAAAACAGTGACGCCGTTGGCGACCTGGGATGTCCGGCTGATCTCACCATCCAATGAATCGAAAGAGGTCTCACTGAAGCCGATCTTCCGCTGGGAGCCAACACGCAAAGTCTCGCCTTATCAGCTCTATGCTGCGGTCTTTCGAGACACTCTTCTCAATAGTAATTCTACCTGGCTCACTCCAGAGCCACCCAAATTCCTGACCAACCGCACCGACTACGCCTGGAATGAGGATGGACAGTACGATGGCACGCCTTGGGAGACTCTTCAGCCAGACCGCATCTATGAATGGGAGCTGGTCTATGCTGTGGCTGTCGATGACTTGGATCACCCGACCGCTGTCTCGGTGGCGATCAATACACTGGGTCTGGACGACAAGCGCTTCCCCATTGACCCAATTGGAATTGGGTCAACCGATAACTTTAGCTTCACCACCGGAGAGCGCTAAGGAGGAATGGCGATGAGACTGAATTTATATAAATTAATTACAGGAATCTTGCTGCTCGTCGCAGCGCTAGTGACTCTGCTCAGCTGCAGCCTGCCACTTGGTGATCTTCAGTCGCCCAAAGGTGTCCTCAGCAGCACACCTGGCCCTTCTGAGTCAGCTCTGGCCTGGTTCCAAGGACAGGTGCTTGTTGGCTATGATAGCGATGCTGCACTCACTCAAATTGCAAACACCATCAACGGGCGTGTCGTGAATACAATTCCCGAGATAGGTGCAGCTCGGATTGATCTGCCCGCGAATCTATCAGTCACTGAAGCTGTCACACTCTTGATGCAGAGCCGCCCTGATGGGCTGCGCTATGCCGAGCCCAATTACATTCGAAAGCTCATTCAGCCCGAAAACGTGGACGGGCTTGAGCCCAACTTGGCCGATGCGCAAGGTGTGAGTGGTGAGCAGTCGGGAAGGTACGACGACCCGCTTCAAGTCCGCCAGTGGGGACTCTCCAAGATTCATGCCGAAGAGGCTTGGCAGCAAGCAACAGGCCGAGGGGTCATCATTGGCATCGTGGATACGGGGATCGACGGAACTCATCCCGATCTCATTGGCAAGCAGCTTCAAGGAAGGAGCTGTCTGGATGACAAGCCAATTGAGCCGGACTCAGACGGCTCGCAAAGTGAAAATGCCCATGCATCGCATGTCGCTGGAATTGCGACAGCCAATGGGGACAACCACTTTGGTATCGTAGGGGTCGCGCCCGACGCCCGATTTATGTCGCTCCGCATCTTTGACAAGCGGATGGAAGAACCGGACAACCCAGAAGGCTATGTCGGCGATGACAAAGTGGCAGCATGCATCATCTGGGCAGCCACAATCGGCCCTGATGGCATCAAGAATTCTGGAGATGAAGCGCGGGTTCTTAACAATAGCTGGGGTGGCCGTGGCTACAGCCAGACCCTGAAAGAGGGCATAGACAAGGTCATCTCGAGTGGCGTCACGTTCGTCAACTCGATGGGCAACTCTGGCTCCGACGAGACATTAAATCCGACGGCTACACCAGGGGTGCTCGGCGTTGGCGCGACGAGTGCTCATGACAAGAAGAGTGATTTCTCAACAATGGGACCTACAATCTCGATCGGTGCTCCGGGTGAAGACATCCTCTCCTCCGTGCCTCAATGGCTCCTCAAGCCGGATGGCTCGCCCTATGACTTCCAATATTTCGATGGAACATCAATGGCCGCTCCCCAAGTCACGGGAGCCATAGCTCTCTTGCTGCAGAAGTTCCCGAAAGCGACGCCCTATCAGCTCAAAAAGGTCATTGAGGGCACTGCGGATGACATCGAGACACCAGGCTTTGACCGCCTGACGGGCTTTGGCAGGCTCAATCTGGCCAAGGCGCTCGGCATCATGAGTCTGCCGGAAGATGGAGCCACAGTCATCGTCCATGTCCTCACCCACAACGCGGGTGACACCAATCACGATGGGCGTGTCGACCAGAGTGATAAGCCGATTGGTGTCCCGTACACCGATGTCATTTTACGCAACAGCCACGGGGACGACCGCTATTTTGTACAGACCAATGCAGAAGGCAATGCCGAGTTCTACAGCATTGATCCAGGCCCATATCAGGTGCTGGTCGGCGCTGGAGACGTGATGACGCAGCTCTTCCGGCCAGCCAACCGCCTCACGCAGCGCACACAAATCACTGCGATCAGCGGCCAGACAGCAGAAGCCTCAGTCGAATTCAATACGACGTTGAGCGTTTCGATTTCGTGGTCTGAGCCGGTCACGGTCGAGCTTCAAGTCTCTGAGCCTAGATCCAAAAAGGAATATGCGTGGGTGACTGCGAGTGCTGGCAACGCCAAGTGGGGGACCTTCTCATCCTCCAGCCAAAGTGATACATACATCCTTAGTGATAAGCACTTCCCGAATGCAGTTTATAAATTGGCGTTGAGTGGCAAGAAGATTGCTAGCTCAGCCAAGGTGAGTGTTACAATAACGGAGAATGGCATCTCTGAAACGTATGGGCCATTCACAGTTCAGCCGGGTCAAGTCCTAGCTTCAACCGAGTGGGAGGGCTGGTGGGAGAACTTTCCAGATAAAGACTTAGGATTTACGGAAAAGGGCCCAGGAGGACCTTGGGTCTATTGAGGCATAACTACAATGAAAGTCTGTCTGCTGGCGAGCGGCTCCAGCGGCAATTGCACATATGTCACGGCAGGAGAGACAGGGGTCCTGATTGATGCGGGAATCCCCCTCTCGCGCATTTCTGAAGAGCTTTCCGAGATCGGATCCGATCTCTCAACGATCAACGCCATTCTCGTCTCACATGAGCACACCGATCACACCAAAGAGCTGATTCGTGTCGCCTACCGCACGGAATGCCCCGTCTATCTTAGCCGCCGGACCGCGAATAAGATGCCCGAATTGCTTCAGTACCACCTCATCCCAAAGACATTTCAGATTCAGGAGTGCTTTCAGATAGGTGACCTCACGATTGAGCCCTTTCCGGTCTTTCATGATGCCGTGGAGCCTTGCGGCTTTCTGATCACTGGCCCATCCCATTGTCATGAAGACAAGGTTTCCTTTGGCATTGCAACAGATTTGGGTGCGGTGACGCCGCCTCTCATTGAGACCTTAAAGCGCTGCCATGCACTGGCCCTTGAATCCAACCATGACGTTGAGATGCTGATGAATGGGCATTATCCCTGGGATTTGAAACAGCGAATTCGCAGTCCTATCGGGCATCTGTCGAACAACGAAGCGGCAAAGCTTCTCTTGCAGCTCGTGGAACATGGAAATTTGCAGAAGGCAGTCTTGGCTCATATTAGCCAGCACAATAACCGCCCTGATCTGGCGTTAGAGACCGCAAATTCGTATCTGAATGGTCTATTCGATTGCGATCTTCATTTGTCTTACCATGACAAGCGCAGCGAAGTGCTTCTCTTTTAATTTTCATTTCAGAGTTGGTTGCCGTCACTTGATGGGTCTTTCCCAAGCACCGACTTAGGGTGACATGTGCAACTCATCAATCTCTACTCGAAGTCTTTGTCATCCACCTGCTTTTCACCTTCCTTCCATTCGCTTTCCACCTAGATAGGCGTACGTTGTCAACTGCTTAGAAGGGAGGTGAATAGAATGGCCCGAATCAAGACAGAAGAGTTTAGCACAAGTGATTTGGAGCGGCAGAGGAAAGTGCTTCCTATTCAGAGCATCTCTGAGCCCGGATGTTATGTGGATACAAGCACAGGTCACCTCATCCGAGTCAACACCCCAATGCTAGAAATTGGCGGCACCGTCTTTCAAGGATTTAACTCGAAGGACGCCTGGTTTGTCGGAAAGATCCACGACGACCCATATTTGCCAATCGATGAGGCACGCATCGTGGCTGCCAATTGCAGTTTCCCAGTAAATTTCTGAACGGTTGTGAAGAGTTTATGGGAATTGGCTCGATAGACAACTTTGAAGTCTAAGCGACGCAGAAGCCGAATTTGTCAATACCGGCATATGCGCCGCTTAGCTCTTGTGCAAGCGGACTACAACGGATGGGTGCAAATTTTTGAAGAATTCATGATCATCGAAAGTCTAGATAGGCAAAGATAATGCAATTAATCGTACAAAGACTAAACATAAACGAGACAAATGCGACACCTCAAGGTCTCTTCGGTTTTTCGTAGCTATGCAATCTTCCAATAGAGTTGCTGGTGGAGAGGGCTTGGCTATTGGACTGCAGGGTTTTGCCACGCATCCCACCTCTTGGCGTGGATTTTCCCCCGGCAGCAGCCAAGCTCTTTCCTTTTAAGCTCCCAAAAGGATGAGCAAGATTGTCAAGCTGATGACACTCAGCACTGTCGTCACAAGCACAACGGACGACACAAATTTGGGGTCTCGTTTGTAATAGCTTGCTAGCACGAGAGCATTGACTGCCGATGGCATACTAACTTCGATTACTGCGACTTTGTGCGTCAGCCCGCTAAACCCAAGGAGGAGTGAGAGACCCCAGGCTACAAGTGGCGCGAGGCCAAGTCTCAACGCTGTTGCTGCACCAAGAAGCTTCAGTTGCTGCCCCAGTCGGACTCCAACAAGCTGTGTTCCGAGCAGAATAAGCATCATCGGAATAGCAGCATTGGCAAGCAATTGGAGCGGGCGAAGCGCAAAGAGGGGAATCTCAAAGCCGATGGCTTTGACAAGCAAGGCCAATATCACGGCGTAGAAGAGCGGAGTCTTTGCTATGCTAATAACCGGCTTCCAGGACCACTCTTCACCCGAAGTTGCGATCACAACCCCAAGTGTGGACATCAGAAGTGTGGAGGTGGTGAGATAGACAATGCCGAGAGAGAATCCGTCTTGCCCGAAGGCGAAGAGCAATAGCGGGAGGCCGTAATTCCCGCCATTGGTAAAGACAATTGCCAGAGCAAAGGCCGCGCTGGTATGGCTATCGAGTTTTCCAAGTCTGCTCGCGATCCAGGCAATCCCCCAGAAGATGAGTGTGAAGAGAAGGACGAATTTGCCAAATTCAAAGAAGATGGCTGCCTCAATCCTGTCATTCAGAAGAGATGTGAAGATAAGGGATGGTGACAAGAGCCAAAAGGTCAGTTTTGAGAGCATGTCAGGCTTAATGTGGCCGCGCTGGGTCAGGAAATAACCGACCGAGACCAATACCAAAATGGGGAAGAGGACGTTGAGAAAGATCATGTCTTTTAGTATATGGCGAATCAATTCTCAATGAAATAATGAGTACAGAGCCGTCTGGATTTGAACCGACCCGGATCAACTGCTACACTGTGCGGTCGTGAGGAAACCTTCATGAAAAACATGCTAACCAACGCGCTTCTTGCACTTATATCACTTCTCTTTCTGCTCTTTGTCGGAGTCAAAGGGTTGGCCCTTTTGCAAAACTTACTGGGTGCACCTGCCGTCGAATCCGCTAGTAAGAACCAAGACGTTTATGCCGGATTGGCACCCGAAAAGATCGGAATTGATGTCTTTGAAAAGCAAGGCTGCATGGCCTGCCATAATCTTGATCTAAAGGGAGGCACAATTGCGCCTTCGCTCGACAACTTTGCGGAGCGCTGGAATGGGAGCGCCGATCAGCTCAAAGCGAAGCTTCTGGATCCAAAGTCAGTCGTGCCAAACTCAATCATGCCTTCGTTTGGTCGTCTTAGTGATGAGGAGCTAGATGGCGTGGTTGCCTATTTGCTCACGCTGAAGAGCACTCACTCTGGGCCAGATAATGCCGATCAAGCGACCATTTCTATTCCGACTCTGAAAGATACCAGTGGAAAGAATGACATTCCAAAATTTTCCATGGATCAGGTGAAGCGCGGGCAAGAGCTCTTTATGAACAATGGCTGTATTGGATGCCATACGGTCAATGGGGTTGCCAAAGGTGGCTCAATTGGGCCCAACCTTACTCATGAATCTGAGCGTAAGCGAAGCGATGAGTGGGAGCTCGACCACTTAAAGCAGCCTTATTCAGTTTATGTGATTGGCTCAGCCGATAATGTCATCTGCCGTTTGAGCACATGCATGCCTGGCTTTGGTAGCCTCTCTCCAGAAGATTTGAAAGCGCTCGTTGCCTTTTTGCAGAGCCTTAAATGATCAAGCCATCAATCAAAGCGAACACTGCTTCGAGCCAAATAACTGATCCGCCTGATCTTTCAATTGCCCCGCAATCCGCTGCGCCCGCTTATTCCAAAATATAAAAACAGAGCCGACAGGCGCTGCGAGTACATCATCAATCAACCGATCAAAGAGAGCTCGGTCAGGAAGCTGAAGCGCAACGCCACAGGCATAATCTACTTTGTTCTCCAAGAAATCGGGAGCCAGCTCAATGGCGCGCTGAAAATGAGTGGCGGCATCATTCAGGTTTCCACCCGGTAGCTGCGAGAGAAATGAGCCAAGCGCCCGATGCGGGCCAGCCGCAAAGTACGTCTCATCCACATCAACAGAATGCTCAAAGCTCTTCTGAATACAGGGCAAGTCATTAAAACCCCGCGAGATGCGCTCTGCATCCGATAAATTATCAATCCATTTCCCCCAATCATTCCCAGCCCAGAAGAGCCCAGCCAATGAGTGATCCGATTCAGCTGCGCCACCTTCTTTTTGGACCTCCTGAATGACAGGGAGCGAGACGGCGCATAGAAAATCCAAATTGTCTGGAAACTTTACGCCTATGCGAGCCAGTCCATGAAAGAGCCCTCGGCGGAAGGATTCAGCCCGATCCTCTTTGGCACTCAGATATTCAATTCCTAGCATAAAGTAGCCTTGTGCTGACTCGTTGAGCGAATGCGGCTGATCAGGCTGCGACTCCAGCACGCGTTCATAGAGCCGAAGAGCTTGGCAAAGCTGAGTCTCATCAAAATCGTCATCGTCTTGAAAGGCTTTATCCGCACGAGCGAGCAGATCTTCTACGGAGCTGCCTTGGTCAGAATCTTGAGGCGCCAGGCACATTTCAAGAGTCAAGTTTTGTGCCGGAGCCGTGATTGAAAATGGCATCCACACAGCAGTAGCAAATAGCATGATCCATTTCGCTCGCATAAACCAATCCTTTCCTCAAACTGACATAAATGTGAATAGCAAGAAATGAGCAGCTTTGTCAACTCAGAGGAGTGCCTTTTTCTTGATCTCTTCAGAACTAGAATTGACCTGAAAAGTCAATGAAAGTAGAATGCGCTCCGTGGGCTTAAGTCCTCTCACCAAGAAATTTTCGCGAGGGAGGAGGTCTAGTAGAGATGAATCAAGAAAAGGTTCAGCCAAACGGGCTAAGCAGACGCGAGTTTCTCAAGAAGACTGGAGCTGCAGGGCTTGGTTTTTATGTTGCGGGGGCTCTATTGCGGTCGCAAAGCGCGTTTGCAAGCGATATGCCGACAGATTTGCTTGATGCCGTAGCAAAAGAAGATGGGAAATTGAACATCTTCAACTGGTCCTACTACATTGCCGAAGACCCAGTCACAGACAAAGATTACGGCGTCGACCTCACCGACGTGACGCCCACAATTGAAAAATTCCAGCAAGAGTTCAATATTAGCGTCACTTATGACACCTTTGAGAGCCAGGAAGAGATGCTGGCCAAAGTGAGACCGGGCGGAAGCGGATACGATGTCGTCGTCTTCACCAATTATTATGTTCCGCAGGCGAAAGGACTCAAGCTGATTCAGCCGCTCGATAGATCCTGGCTCACCAATGCGGAGAATCTTCTCTCACGTTTTCAAGGACCGCCCTTTGGGCCCGATCCCGAGTTTGTTGTCCCCTATCTTTGGGGAGTCACGGGCTATGCTTACAATCAAGGAGCCGTTCATGGTGATTCACGCGTAGGGCACTGGTCCCTTCTATTTCGGGGGAACGAATACAAGAACAAAATGACAATGCTAGACAGCGTCTTTATAGACGGCGTCAACGCCGCACTTGCACATCTTGGTTTTTCTATCAATGAAAGGTCCCGTGTCCCGTTGCTAGCCGCTGGTGATGTTCTTATGGAGCAAAAGCCGCTTCTTCAAGCCTACACCTCAGGTACAGTTCGAGACCAGCTCGCAACTGGCGATGTGCTGATTGCGCAGCTCTGGACGGGCGATGCGCTTGCTGCTCAGCAGCAGAACGCCGCCATTCAATTTGCGTTTCCGAATGAGGGCTCAGATGTCTGGGTTGATTCGATGAGTGTGTTAGCAGAATCGAAGCGCCCTGCCACGGCTCACCTCTGGATGAATTACATACTTCGGCCTCGAGTTGCTGCCGGCATCGCCACCTGGGTGGCTTATGCGACGCCCAACAATGCAGCTTTGGATTTCATTCCGGAGGCGCAGCGCACCAGCACAGTGATCTATCCTAGCGATGACGACCTCAAGAATTACGCGCTCTTTGTATTACCCGAGGGAGACGCACTTGCGCTCCGCCAGCAGATCGCAGATGAGCTGCTAGGCTAAGTCTCACTCGAACGTGGATAACCCGAGGGGGATGAGATCAGTTCGTCATCGTCTCGGCCGCTTCTTATGGCAGCATCCAGGCGCCAAGGCCGGGACCGCACTCAGTCCAATCGTATTTTGGATTGCACTCTTTATTGTGGGACCGCTCTTTGTGGTGCTCTTCTACAGTTTCCTTACGAGCGGCCCATTTGGATCTATTCAATACAACCCCACCCTTGAGAATTACCAGAAGACGTTTGTAGCTAATGATCTTAGAACCAACGAGCCGACTCCAAACTGGCTCTATCTCAACATCTTTGGCCGCTCGCTCGCGCTCGCATTTGTCACGACTCTTATCTGTATGTTGCTTGGCTATCCCGTGGCCTATTGGATTGCGCTGCGCGGCGGACGCTACAAAAACCTCTGGATCGCGCTCTTTATTATGCCCTTCTGGACGAGCTATGTGGTGCGCATCTTTGCCTGGATGTTTTTGTTGCGTGATCCTTCCGGATTTATCAACCAGCTCCTGTTGCAATCGGGTCTGATTCAAGAACCGGTGCAGCTTCTCTACAACGTGACTGGCGTTCTGATCGGCATGGTCTATACTTACCTGCCCTTCGCGGTCATTCCACTCTATGCCTCATTGGAGCGGCTGGACCGCTCCGTCCTCGAAGCTGCCTCTGATTTGGGCGCGCGTCCGTGGCAGCGACTTCGTTATGTCACCTTGCCGCTCACCCGCGGAGGGATCATGAGCGCATGTGTGCTCACTTTTGTGCCTGCCGTAGGCGAATATCTAATCCCTGATCTTATGGGTGGCTCAAAAGTGAACATGATTGGCAATTTTATCGCTGACAAATTCTTGCGGGATCAGAACTGGACACTGGGCTCAGCCATGTCTGTGATCTTGATCCTGATTGTGATGGCAATCTTGATCATCTATCTCTGGCGAGGCCACAGGCATGGAATTCTTGAAGGGGACTTTTAGCCAATGGCAGCGAAAGTTCTTCGCCGATCATCATTGTCTGCTCCCATCCGAGGAATTGGCAGAATTTCATTGCCTTTATTGGTGGGATTGGTCACGCTCTTTATCTATGCACCGATTCTTATCTTGATGATCTTCTCTTTCAACGATGCGGGGAATCTTGCCTGGTGGGATGGCTTTTCTCTCAAGTGGTACCAGCAGCTCCTGGCTGGCGAGAGCCTTTGGAGCGCGCTGCAAGTGAGCCTAATCGTGACTAGCACCTCTGTTCTGATCTCTACGGTGTTGGGGACGATCACAGCGTACGCACTCTATCGCTGGAAATTCTGGGGCAAGAGGCTCTTTGAGAACGTCCTTTATTTGCCTCTCTATGTTCCTGAAGTTGTGCTTGGCATTTCATTGATGATGCTCTTCATCTTGTTAAAGATTCCGCGTGGCATCACGACGATGATCTTGGCTCATGTGGCCTTCACAATTCCTGTCGTAGTGCTCGTCGTTTTGGCAAGAATGCAGCGAGTGGACTGGTCTCTCGAAGAGGCGGCCATGGACTTGGGAGCCGATGAGCTCATGACACTACGAAAAGTCACGGTTCCTCTGCTTATGCCCGGAATTCTGGCAGCGGCACTGCTCGCATTCCCCTGGTCATTCAATGACTTTGTGATCACCTACTTTGTGACGGGACCTGGCCAGACACCGCTCTCAGTTTTGACCTATGATCTGGTTCTAGGAGCCCGGCGAACCGGAGCCATGGGGCAGGTCAATGCACTTGGGACTTTAATGACTCTGACTACTCTGCTTCTTCCCTTATTGGGCTTCTTGCTGTTGCGGCTCAGGCGATTCTCTCCAGCACAATTCTTCAAAAAAAGAGGGTCACTATCTTGATTAATAAGGATCAAAGCCTGAGTGTCGAGCTGATTAGCGTGACGAAACGCTATGGCAATGTGGTGGCCGTAGACTCAATCAATCTCACCATAGCGAGTGGCGAATTCTTTTCATTTTTGGGTCCAAGTGGATGTGGAAAAACGACGACCCTGCGTATGATTGCAGGTCTGGAGCGTCCCGATGTCGGCAAGGTCCGCATCAATGGAGAGTTGGTCAATGACCTGCCGCCCTATGAGCGAAACGTAAGCACAGTCTTTCAGAGGCTTGCATTATTCCCGCACATGACTGTTGCGGAGAATATCGCCTTTGGGCTCAAAATTCAGCGGCAGTCGCGTAATGCAATTGAAGCCAAAACCAAGAAGATTCTAGATTTAGTGCATCTGTCCGGATATGAATCGCGGTACCCCGAGCAGCTTTCGGGGGGGCAGCAGCAGCGCGTTGCGCTGGCTAGGTCACTCATTTTAGAGCCAGAAGTATTGTTGCTCGATGAGCCGCTTGCAGCTCTTGACCGAAAGCTTCGCAAAGAGATGCAGATTGAGCTCCGCAGAATTCAGCAAGAGGTTGGGATCACATTTATCTATGTGACGCATGACCAGAAAGAGGCGCTCAGCATGTCGGACCGCATCTCGGTGATGCATCAGGGCAAAATCATCCAGTCGGGCAGCCCCCAGGAGATCTATGAGCATCCAAAGACGCCATTTGTTGCTGACTTCTTAGGGGCGTCCAATTTTCTATCTGGATTGCTTGTAAAGAGTGGGAATGGCTTTGGTCTGCAGATGGCGGACGGCTTATTGATACATATCGAGTCAAGAGGTCTTGGTGCGAGTGATCTCAACACGAATAAAATGATTACGCTGCGCCCAGAAGCGATTGAAATATCACTTCAAAAGATGCCCCTGGGAGCGAAGAACTGCTTTGCTGGAGTGGTCGTTAATAAAGTCTATCTGGGAGACTCGACTGAATTTGAAGTTCTTCTCAACCAGAATGAGAGGCTAAAAGTCTATGTGGATGGCCACCGCAAGGAGGCGCAGCTCTCCATCGCGGCAGATGTCTTTGTGCATTGGGATGACGCCGTTTGCAATCTAATTCGAAGCGATTGAACATCACTTCTTTTTATAGAGGGCAACCACTTCTTTGGCGCTAGTTGCCTGCTCTGCATCTTTGTCATCGCGAAAGCGCAAGAAGCGCGGGAATCTCAAAGCCAGACCAGGTGAACTCTCGTCGTCGCCCATGCCACATGTGTGGATGGGGCTTTTAGTCAGCTCTGCTCCTGAGATCTCTAGGACAACTCGTGGCTCAAACCAACGAGTTGGTTCCATCTTCGAGTAAACACGCGGAGAGACATGACTAATTTCAGCAGTTTTGAACATCTCAGGCAGCTTGCCCAGATCTTCATCATTGAAACCCGTGCTCACTTTGCAAAGCGATTCGAAGCGGTCTAGTTCAGGATTGTAGACAGCGCAGAGCAGCGCTCCCCACGTTCCAGAGCGCTTACCGCGCCCGGCAATTCCCCCTATCACAACAACGTCAAAGGTATCTACCAGATCAGATTCGTATTCGCGCTTCCACTTGATCCAGCTCCACTCACGTGCTCCGGCTCTGTAGATCGAGTCGGGAGCGCAGGATTTGGCCATGATCCCTTCAAAACCTTTTTCCAGAGATTCTAGAAAGAAGGCTTCAATCTCTTCTGGGTTGTCAGAGATAAACGCCGACGCAGGCTCAATCAATTCTGACTTGCTCACAAGCTTCTCCAGAATCTTGCGTCGCTCAGGATATGACTTTTCCATCATATTCTCGCCATCTACGAAGAGCACGTCAAACAAAAAGAGCTTTACAGGAATCTCCTCGACATATTTTTCAATCTCATGTTTGCGCTTACGTCTCATCAGAACCTGAAAGACTTGGAACTGATCAGTCGTACCTGGGACGAGAGCCACGGCTTCGCCTTCGACAATCGCCTCTTTGGCACGAATGAAGTTGCGAATCCGATCTACAATATCAGGGTATTGAGCCGTGATATTTTCAAGATTGCGGGAGTAAATACTTACGTGCTCGCCACGTTTATGACACTGGAGCCGCTCGCCATCGTATTTGAATTCGGCAGCGAGACCATGCGGCATTCTCTCGAACAACTCATTGAGCTTCTGCACCCGCTGTGCTGCCATCATCTTGATGGGATGCCCCACTTGGATTGTCATTTGACTGAGACCCGCGATTCCTGATGTCGCCACAGTTCGCGCGATCAGTCCGACATCTCCGCCCAGATTGTATGCACGCTCCAGATATTTTTTGTTGCGTTTGTCTTGAGTAAACGTCACAGCTAGCGCATTCAGCAGCGTCATAGTGCCAGCACCAAGTCGGAGAACCCCAAGAGCGATCCGCACGACGTATTTGGCTTCCACGGGCGTAGCGAGGTTGAGCAGGTTAGCCAAAATATTTAGTTTGGCCTCCTGAGAGCCGCTTCCACCTGCATGTGCGATTTCTAACAATTGGTCATGGACTCTTCTAACCGTGAGAGGCTCACCCGATATCGTGGAGTTCTTTATGACCAGCTCAGCGACCAGCCCAAAATCGCCACGTTCGACATGAAGCTGATCAATCTCTTCACGACTCTTTCCGGAAGCGCGGGCAATGGCTTCAGCCATCAGCCGCTCGCCAATATTGAGGTTGACATCTTCATGCTCTGCGACGACATTTCCTTGGATGAAGTAGCTTGTAATATCAATGACTGCAATGGGTACTCTGGCAAAAAAGCCAGATAAAATTTCTATCATCTCGTTGCCCGAGCGGGTAGCATCGAGTCTTTCAAAAACATCGACCAAGTCGCTAAATTTCAGATCTTGGTCTGAAGCATTTTGATTTTTCATCGAGTGATCTCAGTGTAAAGTCTCAACCTTGGTTATGTCCAGCCAGCTTGTCCCACGAAACGCTCAGCGCTTACAATACTATTCTGATTTGATAGGGGGACAGGATGAAGGCACTCGCAAAGATGCAGCTTACTCAATTGAAGGGTCTTTTTAGTGAAGAGCAGATCTCGCAAAATGCTTCGGATCTGGCTGCACACGCCCGTGATGAGTCTGCGCATGAAGAGTCTCCTCCCGATGTTATTGTCTATGTTCAATCTGCCGATGATGTCTCAAAGCTATTAAAATTCTGCAATAAGCACGGAATCCCGGTCACTCCTTGGGGAGCCGGAACGAGTCTGGAAGCGAACCCGGTAGCCATTCATGGCGGAGTATCGCTGGATCTCTCTAAAATGAATCAGATCATTGATTTGAGACCTGAAGATTTACAGGTCACTGTTCAGCCTGGAATCGTTCTGCAAGAGCTCAACAAACGCCTCAGCAAGCATGGGCTATTCTTTCCGCCTGATCCCGGTGCGCCTTGCACCATCGGAGGCATGGTAGGCAACAATGCTGCGGGCATTCAGGCGGTGAAGTATGGCCCAACCAAAAACTATGTCATCAAGCTTGAAGTTGTGCTGGCGAATGGCGACATCATTACATGCGGCTCTAACGCCATGCGAACTTCGTCCGCTTATAACTTGCTCCATCTTTTTGTCGGGTCTGAAGGGACATTGGGCGTTTTTACCGAGATCACGCTCAAATTGGCTGGAATTCCTCCCGAGGTCTCTGCGGCAACTGCCTCTTTCCCTGATCTTTCAAAAGCCACCAGCACGGTCGTAGAATTGGTGCAGAGTGGGCTTTCGCCTGCTGCTTTGGAAATTATGGACCCCGTCACTGTTCGCGATATCAATGCATTCAAAGGGCTCAAGCTGCCCGAGGTCCCCACGCTCTTTCTGGAATTTCGAGGCAATGGCCCAGAAGTGACAGAAGATGTGCGAGTCTCTCAAGAGATTTGTATGAGCAACGGCTGCAAAGATTATCGAGTAGCCATGGGGCGCGAAGAGCGCGATAAGCTTTGGGAAGCGCGCCATCATTCCTATTATGCCTCTGCTGCAGCCAATCCGGGCATGAGAGCGATTGTGGTTGATGTCGCCGTGCCCATCAGCAAATTTCCTGAAATGGTTGAGCATGCCCGCCGAGTGCTAGCCGATAAACGACTGAATGGCCCCATTCTTGGACATGCGGGGGATGGCAACTTTCATGTCGCCATCTTCTATAAAGATGAGCCCAAAGAGAAATCAAAAGCCCACGAAGTCAATGACTCAATTGTATTCAGAGCGCTCGAACTGGGTGGCACGGCCACGGGTGAGCATGGAGTTGGCATTGGCAAGATTCATTTTATGGAGACAGAACATGGCAAAAGCTACAAGTTGATGAAGCAGATAAAAGACTTACTAGACCCCAAAGGCATTCTCAATCCAGGGAAAATTTTTCATTAGGGATCCTCAAATCATTTCTTGAGGTCGCTACTGACCGAAGACCATCTTGATCCATTGTGGTGCCGGGAGAGGGAGTCGAACCCACACGATGTTTCCACCACGGGATTTTGAGTCCCGCGCGTCTGCCAGTTCCGCCATCCCGGCTTGTCTGATCTGAATTCACTTTTTGCTAAATGGGCTGCTTTTGGACGTGCAGGATTATACTTTCCTTGGAAACGGGCGTCAAAGCCCTCGCAAATTGCAAAAGGCCGGCCACGGCACTAGAATACGGTGCATCCTGACTGGATGTCCAGTCTGCCTTCCTGCTGCAGTGAGGGTTCTGTTTTTTTATGGACGAGTCCAAGAGTGATATTGAACTGCTAAAATCTCGGGCAGAGTTGGCCCGGTTGGCATATGGAGAGCAGATCATCCGTTGCACCAATCGGGAGCCCGAGGAGATGGAAGGCTTTTTGATGCTCGATGGCAATGAGGAGATGGGGCGCTGGTGGAGGGCCTTTGCCATTGCTAAGCGTGAGGGCCATCCCGATTTTATTAGAGGTCTGGTCACCTACATGATCAGCAATTATTTAGGGGACTCTGACCGACTCAAGCAGAAGATTCTCGTCCAACAGATTCGCCTAGGGAAGGTGCGCTTCGATAACCTCACCTGTGAAATTCTCTCCGGGACCCGCCTTCGCTGGCGTCATGTTTTTCTATTGGTGGGGAAAGAGTTCAACCCTACTCGCGAGCGAGAGCTGGTCAAACAGATCTATATACGCCTAAGGAGTGCGGAAGAGTCGGTCAAGAATTCCTGATTTCAGGTTCAAGCTAGAAAATCGAGTTGCTGTGCAATCCGGTCAAACTCATCAATGGACAACGTCTCGCCCCGGCGGCTTTCTTCAATACACGCATTGGAGAGCATCGAGCGAACCTGCTCGGGTGTGAGGTTCAGCTGAGGAGCCATGCAGAGCGCCCGATAAAGAGTCTTTCGTCGCATTCCAAATGAGGAGCGGACAATCCTTTGGAATGATTCATCGCTGGCATGAAAGCGAGGCTGTGTGAGAGGTGAGATTCTTAAGACGGCTGAACCCACTTCCGGCTTAGGGAAGAAGGCATTCTGTGAAACACGGAAGAGAATTTTGACATCGCAGAATGACTGCACAAATATGCCAAGGGAACTCGTTTCTCTTGTGCCAACGGGTGCCGTGATCTTTTGAGCCACTTCGATCTGAAGCATCCAGATGGCAAACTCGATTCTGCTTCTTGTTTCGATCAGTTTCTCGAGCAATGGCGCAGTGATGTTATAGGGCAGATTTCCCAGGCACTTGAATCTTTTTTTATCTGGAAAGAGACTTTTCCAGTTGAGCTTGAGGGCGTCGTCATGGATTACTCTAACGTTGGGGAACCCGGCCAGATTATTTTTTAATATCGGGACTAAATCAGAATCGATCTCAATCACAGCAACATCTTGGGAAGAGCCTGCAATCTGCTGAGTGAGCGTTCCCAGACCGCCGCCGATCTCGAGCACGGACTCACTGGGAGTAAGTTCTGCGGCATTGATGATTTTTGTGACAATGTTTTCGTCACAGAGAAAGTTCTGCCCAAAGCGCTTGCGTGGGCGCAGCCCTTGCGATTGTAGAATCTCCTGGACAACTTTGGGAGATGTGAGTTTGAGCGACTGAGTCATAGCCCAGCATCATAACGGCTTGGAGCTTGAAAGACACGTCTAATTGGGGTATATTGACATACTTGTTTCTGAACGAGCAGAATTGAATGTGGAGGTCAAATTAATGGTTGAAAAAATTGCAGTGCCTGTTGTGCAGCGGATGCCCAAGAAAGTCAATGGGGCCATCCACGCCGTAGGCCGCCGCAAAGAGTCCGTCGCCCGAGTCTATTTGTCTCCTGGCGATGGGCAGATGACGATCAATGGGCTTCCCGCGAATCAATACTTTAGGGCAGATTCATTTATGAGCGAGCGCTTCAAACAGGTTGCGCTCAAGCCCTTCGAAGTGACCGACACGGTTGGTAAATACAACGTGAAGGCCAACATTCGTGGTGGAGGCTCGACAGGGCAGCTCGGCGCGCTGAGCCAGGGCATTGCACGCGCTCTGCTCGGAGTAAACCCAGACTTTCGCAAGCCACTCAAGGAAGAGGGCCTGCTCACTCGTGACGCCCGAGCCGTGGAGCGAAAGAAGTATGGTCTCCACAAAGCACGACGTGCGGAGCAGTTCAGCAAACGTTAAATTTTCTCGCTAGACGCATGGCAAACGACAAATCAAGCTCTGCTCTTTCTAGTGTAGAATGAAATGAATATGTCGTATATCGAGGTGAATTGAATGAAAGCCGAGATGCACCCACAGATGAAGCTGACTGTCGTCAAGTGCGGCTGCGGCGCAGAGCACGAAGTTCTCTCAACTGGAGAGAATATGCACGTTGACATCTGCTCCCGTTGCCACCCGTTCTTCACGGGTGAAGAGAAGTTTGTAGACACAGCAGGCCGTGTCGAGCTCTTCCAGCGCAAGTATGGCAAAGGTCAAGGTCAACAACCTCAGTTCAAAGCCAAAACCAGAACGCGAAGCAGATGAAAGCCCGCTTTGAAACTCAGGCCATCCACGTGGGGAGTGAACCAGACCCGTTAACGGGTGCGGTCATCCCGCCCATCCATTTGACCTCAACGTATGCACAGGAGTCACCGGGCGTACACAAAGGCTACGACTACAGCCGGGCAGACAACCCGACCCGTGAGAAGTATGAGCAGGCGCTAGCAGCCCTGGAGGGCGCAAAGTATGCCACTGCCTTTTCTTCTGGTGTGGCTGCGACTTCTGCTGTCGCTACGCTGCTCAGCCCTGGAGATCACGTAATTTGCAGCGATGATACCTATGGCGGGACCTACAGATTGTTTGAAAAGGTCTACAAAAAATATGGGATTGAATTTAGCTACGTCGACACCAGCAATCTGAAGAACATCAAGCTCAAGAAGAATACCAAACTCATTTGGGTAGAGACGCCCAGTAATCCCCTGATGAAGATATCAGACATCAAGGGAATTGCCTCTAAGAAAGAGGACGCGCTTTTAGTCGTTGACAACACCTTTTCATCGCCCTATTTGCTCCAGCCGCACACCTTCGGGGCCGATATTGTCATCCACAGTGCAACAAAGTATTTGGGCGGACACAGCGATCTGATTGGCGGTGCTGCCACAACCAATGACAAGAAGCTCTTTGAAGAGTTCAAGTTTATTCAGAAGGCGGTGGGCGCTGTGCCATCCCCGCTTGACTGCTATTTGGCTCATCGCGGAATTAAGACATTGGCCCTGCGCATGAAGGCTCACTCTGAGAATGGACAGCGCGTCGCAGAGTTTCTAGCTGAGCACCCTAAGATTACCAAAGTCTTTTATCCGGGTCTGCCCTCTCATCCAGGCCATGAGATTGCCAAGAAGCAGATGCGCGCTTTCTCGGGAATGGTTTCATTTGAGTTTAACGGCAACGTAAAGGGACTCATCTCCAACATGAAATACTTCACACTAGCCGAGAGCTTGGGAGGCATCGAATCGCTCGTCAATCACCCGGCATCCATGACTCATGCCTCCATCCCGCCAGCGGAGCTGAAGCGGCGCGGAATTGGACACAATCTTGTGCGTCTGTCTGTGGGTGTTGAGCACCCGGATGATCTACTTGATGATCTGAGCAGCGTCCTCTCTAAATATTAAAATTATGCGTGTCGTCAAGAATATCCTCGATCTGGTCGGCCAGACGCCCATGGTGGAGCTCTCTTCAAAGATCAACCCTACTCAAGTTCGCATTCTCGCCAAGCTGGAAGGCTTCAATCCAGGCGGCTCCGTAAAAGACAGAATCGGAATCTCGATGATTGGGCAGGCCGAGAAGGATGGAAAGCTCAAACCGGGAATGCCCATTGTCGAGCCGACTTCGGGCAACACGGGTGTAGGCATCGCTCTGGTCTGTTTACAGCGTGGCTACAAGCTTATCGTTACGATGCCGGACAAAGTGAGCAAGGAGAAGCAAGAGTTGATGCGCGCCTATGGCGCTGAAGTCCACATGTGCCCCACAGCCGTTGAGCCGGATGACCCGCGCAGCTATTACTCACTCGCCGCTCACTTAGCCAAAGAGCGCAATGGCGTTCTGCTCAATCAGTACGACAACAAGGCCAATCCGCTTGCCCATTACCGCACGACTGGACCCGAAATCTGGAAGCAGACGGGTGGCAAACTAGACGCCTTTGCTTGCGGCGTTGGCACGGGCGGAACAATCAGCGGCACGGGGCGCTATCTTAAAGAGCAGAACCCCAAGGTCAAGATTGTCGGTGTCGATCCGGAAGGCTCGATGCTCTATACGCATTTTTACAAACAGCCGCACAACGTTCATACCTATCTCATCGAGGGCATTGGCGAAGATATCATTCCGGGCTCTCTCGATTTCAGCGTGATTGATGAGATGGTGCGAGTCTATGACAAAGAGTCTTATGACATGGTTCAAGATATCTTCAAAAAAGAGGGACTCTTCGTAGGAATCTCCAGCGGTGCGGCTCTCGTTGGCGCATTGCGATATGCCGAAAAGATGAAACAAGGGACACTCGTAATTCTTCTGCCCGATTCTGGACGCAATTATCTGCAAAAGGCTTTCTCTGACGACTGGCTTCGCGAAAAAGGCCTTCTCTAGGTCTTTTCCAATCGAGTTATTACCAACATCGAGAAAATTACTGGATTCCCGCTGGAGTTTACCCCGGATGTGATCCGGGGTGGGAATGACAGGCTATTAATCTGAAGAGAGAGGGTGCCCCAGAGTCGTTTATTCAACTCTGGGGCAGTTGTGCGGGGGGTTAGGAGTTCATTTCATATTTTAGATAGTGCTCTGACATAATCATGAATAAGTAAGATTGCACCGAGTACAAAACTACCTGACAAGCTTGTGTATAACATCAATTCTGCAAGATAGAGCTTGAAACTCAACGTTTCGGTGCCCCTTTCTGTCGTTCCGAGTTCACTGGTTCAGTTTCTGTGTCAACAGGGAAAATGATAGAGATGTCTGATGTGCGGAATGTGACTCTAGATTGAGTCTTTGGTGTGGATTGGGTCGTTATTGGGTCTTATGCTGTTAACTATAACAGGTATGTCAGAGGGACTGCGCCCCGCATGGAGCGCAGTCCCTCTCGTTATTTGAGGGCTTTCATTGCCTGGCCAACATAGTCAAAGAGCTTCTGGCTCATGCCAAATTTCTCGGCATAGCCTGGAGCCTCCTTGTACCGCTTGGCGAGAGTGGACTCGATTCCGGTATCCCCTCCGGTGAACATGTTGACCAATTCTCTCCAGCGTTTGGCAATCTTCTGCACTTTCGGATCACTGGGAGGTGTTCCTTTCTCCATCTCGGCTGTCACTTTCGCGATGAGGTCTGGCCATTCCTTCTGAACTTCCTGGATCTTCTCTTGACCTAGAAGCTCACCCTGCTTCTTGATCTTCTCCATCTGCTCGGGTGTAAACGGATATTTCTCAGCCAATTTAATCACCTCGATAAACTTGATAAATTTCTCCACCGTTATATTCCGGTGGATCTTCAAATCGCGCGCGATCCTCTCCAACTGGTCGCGCAGCTTTTCCTGGACTTTGATCTCCTTGCGAACCTGCTCCAAGTGCATCTCGATAATTTCGAGAGGCGAGAGCTTTGTGCCATTAAAACAGGACTTGATCTGCTCCAGCGAGAATCCGAGGCTGCGTAGCGAGAGAATCTGCTGCAAGCGCTCAATGTCGTTTTTGCAGTAGAGCCTATATCCACTGCTTGTCCTGTTTGATGGCTTGAGAAGGCCAATCTGGTCATAGTGGTGCAAGGTTCTCACCGTGAGACCCGTGCTTTTGGCTAATTCGCCGACCTTCCAAAGCTCTTTCATGCTGATCCTTTGCTGCCAAGCTACTTAGCAAAGTCAGCATATACTATAACGTTACGTAAGGGTCAAGATGGGAATGATGCTTTGAGCTTTATAAGTTTGAATTTAACTCGCGAATAAAATTCGACGGGTAATGACACTCTATATAAACTTTTCGATGACCTCTCCAAGTTTCAACTGCTGTTCCTCTCCCGTCTTCATGTCTCGCAAAGTCACTTTGCCCTGCTCCAACTCTTTCTTGCCGATAATCACAACATAGGGAATCTCATAGGCATTGGCATATTCAAAGTTGGCTCTCATGCCTTTCCCCGCCAAATCCAAGTCAACCTTGATTCCTGCTCTGCGAAGCTCTTGCGCTATCAGGAGCCCCTCTTTGGTCACTCCAATCGGGATGACATAGACCTGTGCCACAGTCTTCTTTTTGAATCCTTCGCGCTCTTTGAGAAGCTCAAGAATCGGCTCCAGTCCAAATGATATGCCAATGGCGGGGAAGGGATCTTTGCTTCCAATGAAGTCTGCAATCAGGTTGTCATAACGGCCACCGCCAGCAACGGCGCTCCCAAAGGGCGGATCAAGGCTGAAAACCTCAAAGATCGTTCCTGTGTAATAGCCCAATCCACGTGCCAGTGAGGGCGCAAAACGAACGGATTCTGTGTTTGACAACAAATTGAGAAGCGCTGCCATCTCTTTTGCGCCCACACTCTGAGGCACAATCTTCTGAACTGCTTGCAAAACTTCGCTATTTGAGCCCGAGACATCCAAATAGCTGAGCCAGAGATCTGCTGCTTGGGGTGATAACCCCTTCGCCAACATCTCTTCCCGGACGCCTTTGGCTCCGATCTTTTCAAGCTTGTCGATGCTCAAGATTCCAGAATTAATCAATTCACTTGGAACCTGCGCAGCCTCCGCCAATTCTCGCAGCAAGACTCTATTGTTGACTCGAACTTCTATCTTGAAGCCCAGCTTTTCAAAGACATCTAGCGAAATCAGAATAAATTCTGCATCGGAAAGCGCTGAATGGACCCCTACTGTATCGACATCGCACTGATAAAATTCGCGATAGCGCCCCTGTTTGATCGGACCATCGCGATAGACCGTGCCGATGTGATAGCGCTTGAAGGGCCGCTTGATCATCGGATTCATCCCAATGAATCGGGCTAGAGGCGTGGTCAGGTCATAGCGCAGCCCCAAATCGCGGTCACCTTGGTCTTTGAGCTTGAAGCTCTCTTTGAGTATCTCATCTCCGCCCGCATATTTAGAGGCCAAGACCTCCCAGCGCTCCACAACCGGAGTCTCGAGCGGGCTAAAACCATAGCGCTCAAAGGTCTCTTTTAATAGGGTGATGACGCGATCTCGCAGAATCTTCTCTTCCGGGGGGAAATCCCGCATCCCACGTGGCAGTTGCAGTTCCATGCTATTCTAGAGTACGGGCTCAGTAGCCAGGGAGCAAGTCATCCATCTTTCAGAATGCCACACCTGCCTCTATAATAAGGGCATATGACCAAAATCTGGAGGCCAACCATGAGACCTGTCCGCTGGTTCACCCTGGGTAGTCTGCTATTTCTCTTGTCTGCCATTTATTCACTAAGCATAGCCGCTCCGCTCACAGGCCCGCCCACGAATGTGGGAACGTTTAGCACGGGCAGCCCCTCCATGCCCTGGGGAATTGCAGTCAGCAAAGATAACAAAGTCTATGTCAATGAATTTCAGAACAGCCGCTTTGATATCTTCGATACCGATGGGAAGAAGATCGGCACCTTTGGCAGCCCAGGGGCTGGGGATGGGCAATTCGCTGGCCCAGTCGGACTGGCTATCGGCCCGGATGGCATGATCTATATCTGTGACTCTGAAAACATGCGTGTTCAGGTCTTCAATCCCGACGGAAGCTATGCACGCCAGTTCACCCATCCTCAAAGACTGCAGGTGGACTTTAAGCCCTGGGGGATTGCCGTCGATGCAGACAATAACGTCTTTGTGAGCGTTCTGACGACTCACATGGTTTATAAATTCTCTCCCGCCGGTGATGTTCTGCTCAGTTGGGGAGGCTTTGGCGCAGCCGATGGAAAATTCACCGGTCCCACCGGGATGGCTATCTCTCCCGTCGGAGAGCTTTATATCGTCGACTCGCTGGCATCTCGCATTCAAGTCTTTGATCTCACTGGCAAATTCTTGCGAAAGTGGGGCAGCCTTTGTGATATTTACTTCCATCCTGGGCGCGGCTGTGTTGACCCTGACGGGAAGGGGCCACTGGAGTCAGGTGATGGACAGTATGAATCGCCGTGGGGCATCGCTCTCGACTCAGAAGGACGCGTCTATGTGGCCGACTCGGCGAACAAGCGCATTGTGGTCTCGACAAGCGATGGAACATTTCTCTTGAAGTGGGGCTCGCTCGGCAGTGCGCCGGGTTTATTTGATAATCCCGTGGCAGTTGCACTAGACCCGCAAGGGAATGTCTATGTCTCAGATCTCAATAATAACCGGGTTCAGAAATTCACATTCCCATCGAGCGGAACGTCCGGCTCGCAGACGGGCAAGGCACCAACAGTCATTGATGTGAAAGTTCCCGATGCCAACTCCGCCGATGGCTCCACACAGTTAGGCACAGTCCGTTTTCAAGACCCGGATGGTGATCTCAAAGAGGCAAGTTTTCACGTTGTAGATGGCAAATACGACCCCTTTAATGTCGACCTCACCTCGGTAAAGGGCCAACAGGAAGGGACATTTACTTTTAACTACTCATGCGTTATCAGTGAAGAGATCACGCTGAAGCTCCAGCTGACAGATGCCGAGGAGAATCTTAGCGCCCCGGTGGCAGTCACAATTCATTGCGGTGAGCCATTTTTAGGGACCTACGATGCGGAACAGGCTGCAAAACATGAACTCCAGCACACGCTTGGGCTGAATATTTTAATTCTAGAAGATAGCGTCAACACACTCACCGATGGTGCCATATTCAAAGACAGTAACAGCGCTCTCGGCAGTGCGAGCCCGGAGCTTACAAAAGCTATTGAGCAGCAGATTGTGCCATCCATCAATGGAATCTGGGATCAGTGTGGTGTTGCCTATCAGCTCAAGACGCTGGCTGTGGTGCGCCCGCAAAATGTGGTCGTCCCGGGCGGGACATTGGATGGATTGCTCTTTGTGCGAAAGTCGGCTCTGCCTGAGATCGCAATTAATGACAACACCCGGCGAGATCCCTTAGAGCTAATGCAACAAGCGCTCATACCTATTGCTCAGGTGGCTTCAAATCAAGGGATCTCATTCAACCCTAACCTGCTCACAATCTTTATCTCGGGAGCCCGGATTGTCATGCTTCCAGGAGATGTGCAAAACTTTGGAGGCGTCACCAACATTGAAGGCAATGTCTCTCTCATTCGCTGGGATTCGATCATGGTCAGCAATCCTCTGACAGGCGAGATAATTCCACCCAAGCGCCCGATTACAGCCATGGCCCATGAGCTAGGCCATGACCTGGGGCTTGTCCATAGCAATGACGACAAAGATTCTCAGGTCGCCAGCGACCCGCTCAACCTCATGCTCTCTAATCCCGTGAAGCCTACAGGCGTGCCGCCACAGCCGACAGTCAATCTGCTGGCAGCCCAATGCAAAGAGGTAGAGCCGATTGTGGCTCAGCGAAGTTTATAGTGCGAATCAGATAGGGTAGATTTTAACAGCAGGAAGGGCTTTTGTCTCGTTATCCTTTCTTCTCTACTTTGCTCTTTACATAAGCGATAGCTTCGCCAACCGTAGTCATCTTCTCAGCATCCTCATCCGGAATCTCGATCCCAAATTCGTCCTCGATCTCCATCACCATCTCGACAGTATCTAGGGAATCTGCTCCGAGCGTGTCTACAAATGACGCCTCATCGGCCAGCTCATCCACTTCTACCATCAACTGTTCTGCAATGATCTTCTTTAGCTGATCTTCAATATTGTCTGCCATCTCTACTCCTCCTCATGGTAATGATCAAATCACTGTTCAAAGTATTATCGGGAAAGGTACTGCCAGGTCAAATGAAATGCAACCCCCAGTCGTCAACCCATGGCTAGCCCCCCATCCACATTGAAGACTTGTCCCGTTATATAAGATGCTTTATCCGAAAGCAAGAAACAGACCAGGTGCGCCACTTCAATCTCGGTCCCAAATCGACCCAGGGGGATCTGTTGCAGATAACTCTCTTTGATGGCCGGGTCCAAATCGGTCGTCATACCGGCGTCGATGAAGCCGGGGGCACAGGCATTGACGCGGATTCCGCGCCCAGCCAATTCACGGCAGAGACTTCGGGTTAGCCCTCCAAGCCCAGCTTTGGCTGTTGAGTAATTGGCCTGTCCGGGCACTCCTAGCTGCCCCGATACGGAGCTGACATTGACAATCGCCCCAGAGCGGGCTTTGAGCATATAACGAACTGCTGACTTGCTGCAAAGAAATGCACCCTTGAGGTTGGTCTCAATGACAGTATCCCAGTCCTCTTCTTTCATTCGTACAATCAGATTATCACGTCTTGCGCCAGCATTGTTAACGAGATAATCAACTCGCCCGAACTCTTCGTAGACTTTCTTAAAAAAATTCTCGATTTCGTCAGAGTTGGTCACATTCAGAGTGAAGAAACGTGAATTGGGGCCTAGCGCTTGGATGGCGGTTTGGCCTTTTTCCGCATCGCGAGCTACCAGAATGGCTTTGCCTCCCCCCGAGATCAACTCCCGGGCGATGGCTTTACCAATCGCGCCGCTTCCTCCAGTGATGACTGCAACTCGTCCTTCAAATTGGCTCATAGGCGTGTTGTACCAACTCTCTCTTTCGAAAACAATTCTTTAGTCTTAACTCGCGAATGCTTCAGCAAAGCTTTGTGACGTCAAGCTAGAATCAATGCGTTTGTTGAGCCTGGTCAAGACATCGCCGTGGCCCACTTCAATAAGTCGTGTAACGCCCATTGACTTGATTGCTTGGACATACTCGACCCAACGGACCTGGCTCGTGGTCTGTCTCATCAGCAATCTCTTTAGCGCCTCAGGATCAGTCTCGGGATTGCCGCTCACCGTTGAAATGACCGGAAATGCAGGGGCACTGAAGCGAATTCTTTCAATATCTGCTTTGAGCCGATCTTCCGCTGGTGCCATCAATTTGGAATGGAAGGGAGCAGAGACATCCAACTCTATCCCCCGTCCGCCTACTTCTGCGGCCAGCTCTTTCGCTTTCGAGACGCTCTCTTTGGCTCCAGAGATCACAATTTGGCCGGGAGAATTGAAGTTGGCAATCTCGGCGCCACTCTTTTGACAGATCTCTTCAACCACATTTAGCTCAAGCTTCAATATGGCCACCATGCCCCCCCTGCCAACTGGGACAGCCTCCTGCATATATTTGCCGCGCTTGTTGACCAGCACCAAAGCATCCTCGAGCTTCAGGACCCCTGCGCTGACAAGTGCTGAAAATTCTCCTAAGCTGTGACCAGCAGCCACGTCTGGTTTTGTTTTCTCTCTGATTAGCTCATACTTAATAACGCTGTCGAGCAGAATCGCAGGCTGTGCATTTTGTGTTAGCGTCAGCTCAGCTTCAGGTCCTACAAAGATCAGATTTTTTAGATCAAAGCCGAGTGCAGCATTGGCTCTATCATAAAATAGAGCGATTTTTGAAGAGAATTTCTCTACCAGATCGCGTCCCATCCCGACAGATTGAGAGCCCTGACCCGGGAAAACAAAGGCAGTCTTCATACTTATCACCACAGAGTTTGATAATTTTGATAGAAAGCTACCAGCGCAGCACCACGGCGCCGTAGGTCACACCTGCCCCAAAGGCATTGAGCACCAGAAGATCGCCCTTCTTGACCCGCCCATCGGCAACGGCTTCGGTCAGAGCGAGCGGAATAGAAGCCGTTGATGTGTTGCCATAGCGGTCGAGATTGGTAATCACCTTCTCCATCGGGATGCCACAACGCTCTGCAAATGCCTTGAGGATGCGCATATTGGCTTGATGAGGGATGACCCAGTCAACCTCTTCTTTGCCGAGACCTGCCGATGCAAGTGCGCGCTCTGTCGTATCTTCCATCATGCGGACCGCGCTCTTGAAGACGCCTCCCCCTGTCATTTTGAGATAATGCATCTTGTTATTAATAGTTTTCTCGCTCGCTGGGAATTTGGTCCCTCCGCCATCCATAAAGAGGACATCCCACTGAGAGCTGTCGCCCGACAGACAAGATGAGATGACACCTCGGCCCTCAGGCATCCGGGAGATGACTGCCGCGCCAGCCGCATCTCCAAAGAGGACGCACGTTGAGCGGTCTGTCCAGTCTGTAAAGCGAGAGAGCGCCTCAAGTCCAATAATAAGAATATTTTTGTAATCACCCGAATTTAAGAGATCAGAAGCGACTTTGAGAGAATAGACAAAACCGGTGCATCCGGCGAGCAGATCAAAGAATGGAATATCTTTCCCAACCCCAAGCTCTTGAATAATAAAGGGGGATGAGCCCGGAATGGGCATAGTTCCCAAATTTGTGGCCGTGATGACAAAGTCAAGCTCTTGAGGTGTGATGCCGGCTGCTTTGATGGCCTGGCGTGCCGCTTCAACTCCCAATTTCGTCGGGTCCTCGCACTCCTCCAATATTCGCCGCTCTCTGATGCCCGTGCGGCTGACAATCCACTCATCAGAAGTCTCAACCAATTTCTCAAGCTCTGCGTTGGTTAGAACATGCTCGGGAACGGCGGCCCCAATGCCTGCAATGCCCGGGAGATTTTGACGCTCTCTGCCATTCTTCTTCCCGCTCATGTCGTCACTTCCTTTGTGGTAAGATGCTGGGCGTGTGCAGACAGCCCTAGCTCAATCTTGTCGATCAAATCTTGCTGAACCGATTCGACCGCCACACGTATTGCGCTCTTGATCGCCTCTGCGTCGGAATTGCCATGAGCCACAATCACAACATTGCGAACTCCGAGAAGCGGAGCACCGCCAAACTGGGCTGCGCTGATCTTGCGCTTAAACTTTTTGAGTGCCGGATACAAAACGACCGCACCCAAGCTAGCCAGAATATCTTTTGCAATTGCGCTCTTCATAAACTCGACAGTCGCTGCTGCACCGCCTTCAAATGCTTTTAATAAAACATTGCCAGCGAAGCCATCACAGACTACAACATCCACTTCGCCTTCTAAGATTGTATTCCCTTCCACATTTCCGTGAAAGTCCCCCAATTGTTCGAGCAGATAGAAGGTCTTGAGGGCAAGATCATTCCCTTTCATCTTTTCAGCACCAATGTTTAATAATCCAATCTTGGGATTGGCCACGCCCAGAATGGCCTGAGCATATACTTTGCCCATGATGGCGAACTCTTTTAGGTTCTCGGGTTCGCAGTCCACATTGGCTCCGACGTCAATTATTAACACATTTTTCCCTTTGACTGTCGGAATGACTGCAGCCAGTCCTGGGCGGGCAATGCCTTTGATTCTTCCTAGATTGAAGAGCGAAGCGGCCATCACAGCGCCTGTGTTGGCCGGGCTGACAAAAGCACTGGCTTTGCCAGCGCGAACATACTCAATCCCTTTGACGAGAGAACTCTCTTTCTTCTTGCGAACGGCTTGGGTAGGAACATCATCCATCGTCACAGTCTCAGGAGCATGCAGGATTTCATGCTTCTTTTTGAACCGCTTTTTAGCCCAGCGGCCCATCTCCCCGAGAATGACCCCTTGATCTCCTGCAAAGATTACCTCGACATCAAAAGCGCTGGACGCCTTGATCCCACCGGCGATTACCTCAGCCGGTCCTCGATCCCCTCCTTGGACATCGAGGACGACTCTTGGCCGTGGCATTCACCCTCCTTCTCTCGTCCTGCACTGCATGCACAATCCTGGTGCCGAGGGGGGGAGTTGAACCCCCACGGGTTGCCCCACACGCCCCTCAAACGTGCGCGTCTGCCATTCCGCCACCTCGGCGCATTTGTCCACTGGGGAATGTCGCATGTTATCGCAACAGAACGGGGTTGTCAAGCAGAGAGAAGGCGCTATAATTCTCTTATTTTATTGCAAAGCTTGAAGGCTGGAGGAGGTCTAAGTAAGATCAGGTTACAATTCTAGCATGAAATACGAGGCATCCATGAATCCTATCGAGAAACTCAAATCCAAAGTGTCAGGAAAGAATTTCAATCAGACATGCGAGGTTATTGTAAAAGACCTACGCAAGAATATTCGGCATTACAACTGGGTCGGTATCTATCTTGTCGATGGCGATAATTTGGTGCTAGGGGCTTGGGATGGTCTTGAAGCTACGGAACATACCCGCATCCCCATTGGAGCGGGAATCTGTGGGCTGGCCGCACGTGAGAAACGCACGGTAGTTGTAGATGATGTCAATGCTGATCCCCGCTATCTCGCCTGCTTTCCCTATACCCGCTCCGAGATTGTCGTTCCATTGATGGCTGCGGATGGCAAGAACGTGATTGGTGAGATTGATATCGACAGCGATACACCATCCGCCTTTGGTGAAGATGACGAACTCTTCCTCCGGGATGTCGCCCGACTCCTCGTCGAGAGATATTCAGCATGACAGTCAAAAAGAGGAGCAAGAAGAACATAACTGCTGGCAAGTCTGCATCTGGGAAAGAGCCTCAAGCCTTTGTGCTCGACACCAGTGTGATTGTCGATGGCCGTATCACACAAGAGGTGCGGGAGGGCCGATTCCAGGGGGCCACTTTTATCATTCCAGAGGCTGTCTTGGCTGAGCTGGAATCGCAGGCCGAAAATGGCCAAGAGATGGGATTCGCTGGTCTTAATGAGCTCAAGACCCTGCAAAGCTTGAGCTGGGAAGGTCAGATTGAGCTTCTCTTCAAAGGTGAACGCCCTCGCGGTCTGCCTCTCAGACTCCATGAAGAGGGCGTCTTAGATTCACTCATTCGCCAGCTTGCAGAAGTTGAGCAGGCCACTCTCGTCACGAGTGATCGCGTTCAGGCTCTCTCCTGCGAAGCCCGTGGAATGCCCGTCTTCATCTTTGAGCGCACCAAAGAATACAACCTGGAAAAACTCAAAATCATAAAGTTCTTTGATGATCAGACGATGTCAGTTCATTTACGCGCCCGAACCCGGCCTCGCGCGAAACGCGGCTCGCCTGGCGAGATGAAGATCGATTATTTGAGCGAGGAGCCTCTGGTAGAGCAGGAGATTGAGCTGATGGCACGCGAGATTGTTGAAGTCGCAGAGCAGCATCCCGAAGGCTTTATCGAGATGGACTCCGGTGGCTCTACTGTCGTTCAGCTCAAAAATTTGCGCATTGCCATAGCCCGCCCGCCCTTTTCTGATGCACTCGAAATCACAGTGGTGCGACCCGTCGCTCATACAAAGCTCGATGACTACTCGCACGCCGCATTGCTGCGAGAGCGGCTCAGCCAGCGCCACCGCGGGGTGCTCGTCTCAGGGGCTCCAGGAGCCGGAAAATCGACATTTGTGCAAGCCGTCGCTGATTATCTGGAAGTGGCGGGGTGGATCATCAAAACCATGGAAAAACCGCGCGATCTGGAATTGAGCGATGAGATCACCCAATACACAGCTCTCGGGGGCGACATGGCCAACACGGCAGATGTTTTGTTGCTCGTTCGACCTGATTACACAATCTACGATGAGATGCGCCGCACAGGGGATTTTCAGGTCTTTGCCGACATGAGACTGGCCGGCGTGGGCATGGTGGGGGTCGTCCATGCCACTCGAGGCATTGATGCTCTCCAGAGACTGATTGGTCGCGTTGAGCTGGGCATGATTCCCCAAGTGGTAGACACAGTTGTCTTTATTCGTGAAGGAGACATCAAAGAGATCTACGAAGTTGAGTTTACCGTAAAAGCCCCCACGGGAATGGGTGATTCTGATCTGGCCAGACCTGTCATTGAGGTCATAAATTTCGAGACAAAACAACTCTCATACGAGATCTACAGCTTCGGTGAGCAGGTGGTTGTCATGCCAATTGGTGAAATCACTTCTGAGAAGCCGATCTGGAAGCTGGCGGCTCGCTCTTTGGAATATGACCTCGGCAAACTGATCAAGGGAAGTGTTTCGGTGGAACTAAAATCCGATGACAGGGCTGTCTTGTATGTTGAAGATCATCGCATTTCTTCTGTGCTAGGGAAGGGCGGGAGCAATATCCGTGAGTTGGAGAAGCGCGTCGGAATGGGACTTGATGTGCGCTCCTTTGAAGAGATGGCCACAGCGACGGGGCGCGAGCTGGATGTGGAAATCAGCGATCACCATATCATATTGGATGCTGACCCGAGTCTAAAGGGAAAGACCATTGAATTGGTGGTTGAAGGCGAGCCCGTATTTGTCGGCTCCGTCTCCCGCTCAGGCAGCATCAAGCTGCGAAGGGGCACAGAGCCAGCCGAGATCATTCTCTCAGCTTTCGAGCGCGGCGTTCCGATTCGGGCGCGCAAAGCGGGATAGGCTCCTTCGGGGCTACTCAATCGAGCTCGTACAGACGAATAGAAGATTCATTCTTGTATGCAAATGGCCTAGAATTGAGCTGGGCGATTCCAGATATCTTTAGGATGGAGGGAGAAAATGAACGACTTTCTATCATTTCACAGACTGATCACTCCACAGATTATTCAGGTTCTGTTCTGGATAGGAGCAGGTGTGGCGGTCTTAGTCGGCTTAGTTATGATTGTAGATGGCGTCACAGCTCGTTATTCTGGGGGCGGACGAGAGGTTTTGACGGGAATCATCATTCTGTTATTGGGTCCCGTTGCGGTCAGAATAAATTGTGAGTTAATCGTCACTGTGTTTCGTATCAGTGAGACTTTGTTAGAGATTAAGAGCAGTTCCGCTCAGAAGTTGTCCAAAGAAGAACGTGCGAATTCGTGACGTCCATTGAGAAGTAAAGAGAATGAGCCTCGAAAAATACAAGAAGAAGCGCAATTTCACAAAGACCAGTGAGCCGGAAGGAACGGAAGTTCCAAAGCCTTCTGGAGGTAAACTCATTGGTGAGCTTCTCTACGTGATTCAAAAGCATGATGCCAGCCGGCTACACTGGGACTTGCGTCTCGAATTTGAAGGGGTGCTGAAGAGCTGGGCCGTGCCCAAGGAGCCTCCCACCACTCCCCATGAAAAACGGCTTGCGGTTGAAGTGGAAGATCATCCACTCGAATATGGAAGCTTTGAAGGTGAGATCCCAGAGGGCCATTATGGCGCTGGCACCGTGGTGATCTGGGACAGCGGTCACTACGAGATTATTGAATGGGAGAAGAATTCAATTCTCTTTGATATTCATGGTAAGCGGCTCGAAGGGAGATACTGCCTGATCCGTTTTCAGCCAGACAAAGACCCCAAGAACTGGCTCTTCTTCAAAAAGAAGATGTGACGCACTATCTCTCCTTGAGCACACCAAAGCTCTTTCGGATAAGAGTTCCCAACCCATATTTCGAAAAAGACAATAATGCCTATTTGCTGGACGTAAGTGAGTTGATCTTGATTGACACCGGCATTGACACTCCAGAAGCCCTCTCAAGTTTGCGTGCGGGCGTTGAAGCCTCTGATCATCAGCTTGAAGAGATTTCAAAGATCTTTCTGACCCATAAACATCTCGATCACTTTGGACTGGCGCATCGCATTGCCGAGGTATCCAGAGCTAAGGTCTATATTCATCAAGATGATCACCTCGACGTCGAACGATTTGATGAGCGCCATGACACTATCAATAATCTTTACGAACAGAAGATGCGCGAGTGGGGGATCCCACAGAATCTGATTGATATGCTCTCTATGAGATCACGGCTTATAGAGCTGGGCCGCTCTGTCTCAGCCATTTCGCTGAGAGATGATGAGAGAATCTCAGTGGGGGTCAGTGAGTTGCGTGTCATTCATACCCCTGGCCACACGCAGGGCTCGGCCTGCTTCTTGCTAGGCGACTTGCTCTTTGCAGGGGATCACATGCTCCCCACATACACCCCCAACATCGGTGCAACCGAAGTGACTTCCAATGGCATGCTCAGAAAATACAGGGCATCTCTTCATAAGATCGAGGAATTGAATAGCATTCGCGTTTTGCCGGGGCATGGCGACGAGATTCTCAATCCCAGAGAACGTATCCAAGAGATTCTGATACACCACAAAGGGCGTGAAGATAGAATACTAGAGATTCTTAGCGACGGCAGAACGAGATCTGTCTTTGAGATTGCTCAAGAGCTCTTCGGCAATTTGCGAGAGCATCATGTCCTGTTGGGCTCAGGCGAAGTTCATGCTCATCTAGAGGGTTTGCTGGACGAAAAGCGTGTTCATGTCCGCGACAATCTATATTTTTTGGTGGCCGCCAAAGGCTTGCACTAAGAGATATGACCAAGCTAATCTTTTATACAAAGCCCGATTGCCCGCTCTGCGAGAAGGCATTCGTTGTCGTGAAGAAAACCAAGAAGAGAACTGACTTTCAATTAGAAATCAGAGATATCACTCAAGACAAAGTACTCTTTGAAAAGTACTGCTTTGATATTCCCATCATTGAGTTGAATGGCGTTATTCGCTTCCGAGGACGAGTCACAGAGGAAGAACTCGGGGCCGCCTTACTTAATAATCTCAGGCGGCCCGATCTCTAAAGAGACAAGGTCACTCACTACATCGTTGGCTTCCTTCTCTTTGACCCCGGTTTTGGCCCTGGCTTCTTGCGTTGCCTAGGCGTGGCCGGGCGAGGGCTGCTTCCCTCTTGTGATGTGAAATATTGATCTAAGATCGTGAGAATGACTTGGCTAACGCTCTTGCGGTCGCCATAGGCTTTAGATTCTATCTTTTCAACAAGCCACTTGTCATCCTCTTTGTAATAAATCGTGAGCTGCATCGTTCTCCTCCTTGCGTCTCGGACCATGACACCGCATGACCCTCAGTTGGTTGTGAGCCGTCATAAGTTTAGCGTGAAAATCATTTATGATCAAATCGTCTTAGTTTGAGAATCATCCGTTATGTGAATTATTTTATACCTTTAACAACACAATGTCAATGCATCATGAATAATTTATGATCTTTCCAAGTTTTGAAATGAAAAAGGGGCAGATGGAGATCTGCCCCTGTAAGCATCAGCCTTCACGAGAGTTTACGAGGTCTCGCCTCTCTGCCCGAGCCCTCCCATACCGCGAAACAACTCAATCGGAACAGGGAAGACGATGGTGGTAGATCGGTCTGAAGTGACATCAAGCAATGTCTGCAAGAATCGCAATTGAATCGAGGCAGGTTGTGACTGCAGAACTTTGGCTGCCTCTGAAAGTTGTTTTGCTGCCTGGAATTCACCTTCAGCGTTGATGATCTTGGCACGCCGCTCGCGCTCTGCCTCGGCCTGTCGAGCGATGGCGCGCTGCATCTCTTGCGGGATACGTACATCTTTGATCTCGACGGATTTCACCTTGATGCCCCATGGATCGGTGTGCTCGTCAATGATCTCTTGAAGCTGCTTATTGAGCTTATCGCGCTCAGCCAAAAGGTCATCGAGCTCGACCTGCCCCAGCACGCTACGCAGAGTCGTTTGAGAGATCTGGTTCGTCGCTTGCAGAAAGTCTTCAACTTCGACGATAGCCCGAGTCGGGTCAAGCACTCGGAAGAAGAGAACGGCGTTGACTTGCGCCGTCACGTTATCTTTAGTGATGACTTCCTGCGGTGGAATGTCGAGAGTGATGACTCGCAAGCTCACCTTCACCATCGAGTCGATGATGGGAATAAGAAAGAAGAGCCCCGGCCCTTTTGCTCCCACCAGCCTTCCAAGCCGAAAGATGACTCCGCGCTCATACTCTCGCACGATGCGAATAGCACTGGACAAAAAGATAATCAGAAGCAGCACAATGGCTAAAATCGCTAGCTCCATTGATCCGACACCTCCTTGGATGAATTCGAAAAACCAGTCTTTCACCGGCTTTAGCTGAAAGAGCATAACAGAGACTGCAATCAGCACACCGATGAGCGATGAAAATCCTGACTTTCTTCTTTGTGGATCGCTCATGTTCTGTTTGGATTTGGTGATGCCAGTCTATTATCAGCGATGCCGCAAAGCTTTTCAAAACTAGACGACCATTTTGTCATCGTGAAGTCTGAAACGTAGAATGCTTTTGCAAGAGGATAATGCGAATTTCCATCATCGTGGCCAATTGGAAGATGAATAAGAGTGTGAGCGAAGCGGTACGCTTTGTTCAAGAGTTGCATTCAAGTCTCACTGAGAATGACGAGATCGAAGTCGTAATCGCGCCTCCATTTACATCATTGAACTCGCTGAGTGAAAAGTTTAAAGATTCGCCCATAAAACTTGCGGCACAAAATGTTTTTTGTATGCCGGATGGGCCATTCACAGGGGAGATTTCACCACGTATGCTCAAGGATGTCGGGTGTGATTATGTCATCATAGGCCACTCTGAGCGTAGAGATTTATTCAATGAGAGCGATGAAATGATTCACGCGAAGATTGTGGCAGCAATCAAGAATGATCTCATCCCGATTCTCTGTGTGGGTGAGAGATTGCAGGAGCTCCGCTCCGGGCAGACCGAAGCTGTGCTTGCGCGACAACTCGATTCTGCACTTCAAGGCTTGCGATCAACCGATGTTGAGAGACTGGTCATCGCTTATGAACCAGTCTGGGCGATTGGAACGGGAGAGACAGCCTCACCAGAAGATGCTCAAGTAGGCGCTTTATGGATAAGAAAGCGAATTCAGGCCCTTTTTAGTGCGAAAATTTCAAACGGCGTCTGGATTCTGTACGGCGGCAGCGTCAATCCCGAGAATGCGAAAGAGTTGCTTGCACAACGGGATATTGATGGCGCACTTGTTGGCGGATCATCTCTTGATCCCAAGGCATTCTTGAAAATTATTCAAACGGCGGTCCAAGCTAAGAGGAATAAATGAGATGCCAGAGCTTCCCGAAGTCGAGACGATCCGACAAGATCTGGAGCAGGAGATTGCCGGCAAGACTCTTCGTGATCTTGAGGTAAAAGAGCGTCTCCATTTATTGAAGAATTGCTCGGAGCGCGAATTGAAGCGATCAGTCGTTGGGCAGCGTCTGATTGCAATGAAGCGCCGAGGGAAGTATCTGCTCTTTTGTTTTGAAAAGTTCGTTGTCGTTCTTCATTTGAGAATGAGTGGCCGTCTTTTGCTAGAGCCAGCCAAACATACACGATTGATTCTTGAATTCGAGAAGAATAAGACTATCTACTTTGATGATGCGAGGCGTTTTGGCGCTCTTTACTTATCGAGTCAAGAAGAGTTGGAGAAGCTTCCGGCTCTTCAGAAACTGGGAATAGAGCCCTTCTCAAAAGAATATTCATTGAGAAATTTCAGATCCAGACTCAACTCCAGGCAAGAGATCAAGCGCTGGCTTCTCGATCAATCCAAAGTCACCGGAGTCGGGAATATTTACGCATGCGAGGCGCTGTTTGAAGCCCGTATCGGCCCCGAAAGAGAGGCGAGCTCGCTTTCATCACAAGAATCGAAAAGGCTCTTTGAAGCTGTTTTGCAAATATTAAGACGCGCGATCGAATTTAAGGGTACATCTATTGAGAGCTATCGAATGCCTTCGGGCGAGCTTGGAAATTTCCAAAAGAATTTTAAAGTCTATGGGCGATTGAAAGAGCCATGCCACCGCTGCCATGGTCCCATATCCCGCATAACCCAGGGAGGGCGCAGCACCTACTTCTGCCGTGCCTGCCAGTCGTAATCCCGGTTTGACAAAAGGAATCAAAAGCTTTATCATATTCATCGAATTAGCAGTCAAACATGGAGAGTGCTAATCATGGATGATCGGAAGCGTTTTGTGCTGAAATCAATAGTAGATCACTATATTCGCACCGGACATCCTCTCAGCTCTCAGACACTATTGGAGGGATATGAGATGGATGTCAGCTCCGCCACAATCCGCAATGACATGAAGTATCTGGAGGAGGAGAGGCTGATTGCCAAAGAGTACAGCTCGGCAGGCAGAGTTCCGACGCAGGCTGGATATCGCTTTTTTGTGGACTGGCTGATCGAGCTGGGTGAGATCTCTCGGGACGAAGATGTCCATGCCATTATTGAAAGCTATCGCTTCCGCAGGCCGGAACTTGAAGGCATCTTGCGCCAGACTGCTCTGGTGTTAAACAGCCTGGGCAGCTATGCCGGATTCGTCCTGTCGCCAAAGCTGGAAGAGACGCAGCTTGAGTCGATTCTATTTGTCAAGCTTGATCCAGAGAATGCTCTTGTGCTGATCGTCTCCGAGCTTGGAATCATCGAATATCGCGTCGTCCGCTCTGGCTTGTCGGACCAAGAGCTTCAGGAGATCGGAAATCTTCTGAACAGCAAGCTGCGAGGCCGCCGCCTCCAAGAGGTTCGGGAGGATGCCAACCGCTATGCCGAAGAAGAGGGCTGGTATGACCCCATCGTGCGAAATTCATTTGTTTTGCTTAAAGAGAGCCTGGAACAGCGCATGGAGCGGCGTCTCCACGTGGAAGGGCTTTTCAATTTATTGGAGCGACTCTTGGAAGATGGCATCGAACTGAAACAGGCCCGCGAGATTCTGGGCTTGATGGGAGATGTCCACCGCTTTAGCGAAGCGTTTGGCAAACTTTCTGAGAGCGAGACCCAAGTGCGTATTGGATCAGAGAATGTTTACGACGAGCTGAAGTCTTGCAGTCTCGTCTATCGGCATTACGGCTATTCGGGGGTGTTGGGCATTCTTGGTCCGATTCGTATGGATTATGGAAAGGCTGTCTCTGTGACCACTTATATCGGCAATCGACTCAATGCAATTCTTGTGCTGAGCCAGCGTGAAGCCTCTCCAGACTTTGAAGAGGAAGGTATAGGAAATGAATGATCAAGAGATGAAGGCGACGAATGATAACGAACAAAGCCAGCAAGCAAAGATTGACGTTGAAGAGAACCACTCGGAGCCAGGGCTTCATGAATCAGTAGCAAGCGAAGTCGACTCTTCCAACGAGTTGAAGAGACAGCTCCAAGAGAAAGAGGATCAGATCCATGAGTACATCGGGCGCTTGCAGCGGCTTCAGGCTGACTTTGATAACTATCGCAAGCGATTGGCTCGCGAGCAGGAGGGCTTCTCAAAACTGATCGAGAATCGAATCTATAGTAAAGTCCTGCCCATTTTTGACAGCTTTGATCGTGCGCTTCGTGCCTATGGGCATAATCATGACAAAGATGCCTTAGCCGAAGGGGTCAACTATGTCTATGCGCAGTTCGGCGAGTTACTAAAGACTGAAGGCATAATGCCAATGGAGGTCGTTGGAAAGCCATTTGACCCGCTGAGGCACGAAGGGCTCTTAATTGTTGAGGCTGATGGGCCCCCCAATGTTGTCTTGGAAGAATTCGAGCGCGGCTACCAGCGTGGAGATCAGATCCTCCGTCCAAGCCGCGTCAAGGTGAGCAAGAGGCGCCCAGCGCCCGTTGCAGAGCCACTGAAACCAGAGACAAACGTGAATGAACCTGAGAGAGGTGAACTGTAAGACATGGCCAAAGAGAAGATCGTAGGAATCGATTTAGGAACGACATTTTCAGAGATCGCAATTGTCGAAGGCGGAAAGCCAGAGATCATCGCAAACGCTGAAGGTGAGCGCATCACTCCATCCGTGGTGGCATTTACAGAATCGGGAGAGCGTTTAGTTGGCACCATTGCCCGGCGCCAAGCCATCACCAACCCCGAGCGCACGATCATGGAGATCAAGCGCAAGATGGGCACCGATTATCGCGTAAAGGTCAAGACGCAGGAAGGAGTCAAAGAGTACTCCCCTGAAGAGATATCGGCCATGATCCTGCAAAAGCTCAAGGCTGATGCGGAAGAGCGATTGGGTCATAAGATCAAAAAGGCCGTCATCACTTGTCCGGCGTACTTCAACAATACGCAGCGCCAAGCCACAAAAGATGCAGGAAAGATCGCCGGTCTTGACGTAGTGCGGGTCATCAATGAGCCAACAGCCGCTGCTCTTGCCTATGGACTTGATAAAGAAGCGGAGCAGACCATTCTGGTCTACGACCTAGGTGGAGGAACATTTGACGTCTCCATCCTGGAGATTGGCGAAGGTGTCTTTGAGGTGTTGGCTACGGGTGGCGACAACGAGCTGGGCGGCAAAGACTTCGACGAGCGCATCATGAAGTGGATCATTCAGGAATTTAAGATTGAGAGCGGCATTGATCTCAGCCGCGACCTTGCAGCGATGCAGCGTCTGAAGGACGCAGCTGAGAATTCAAAAAAAGAGCTCTCCACGAAAAAAGAGGCTTCGATCAACCTGCCGTATATCACGGCAGATGCGAGCGGGCCAAAGCACCTGGAGCAGAAACTTTCGCGAGCAAAATTTGAGAGCCTGATTGATGATCTCTTACAAAAGACTGTGGAAAAAGTGAAGCAGACTCTCAAGGAGGCCAAGCTCACAGAGAAGGATATTCATCAGGTGGTTATGGTTGGCGGCTCCACTCGCATCCCTAAAGTGCAAGAATTGATAGAAAGCGTGATACCCGGCAAGATCAATAAGAGCATCAATCCAGACGAGGTCGTGGCTCTGGGTGCCGCGCTTCAGGGAGCGGTGCTGAGTGGCGAGATTGATGAGATCGTGTTGTTGGATGTTACTCCGCTCACGCTTTCTATCGAAACGCTAGGTGGAGTTGCCACTCCGATCATTGAGAAGAACACGACAATTCCGTGCGAAAAGACTCGCGTCTTTACCACTGCCGAAGATGGGCAATCGACCGTCGATATCCATATCACGCAAGGCGAGCGTAAGCTTTCTGCAGATAACAAGAGTTTGGGACGCTTCCAGCTCACAGGAATTCCGCCCTCTCCTCGCGGCATCCCGCAGATCGAAGTGAAGTTCGCGATCGATGCCGACGGCATCTTGAGTGTCAATGCCAAAGATAAGGGCACCGGCAAATCTGCCAGCATCATGATCAAAGAGTCCTCGCGGCTCTCAGACGAAGAGATCAAGCGGATGCAGCAGGATGCCTCGAGCCACGAAGAGGAAGATCGCCGCAAGGTTGAAGAGATTGAGACCCGCAACCAGGCTGATCAATTGATCTATTCCGTTGAAAAGAGCCTGCAAGAGCACGGCGACAAGATCAGCGCGGAGAGCCGCACCAAGATTCAACAGAAGATTGACCGCGTCAAAGAGCTGCTTGGTGAAGTGGCCACTCCTGCGGATTTACGCCAGGCGATAGAAGAGCTGCGGGCAGCTTCGTATGAGCTGGGTCAGCAGATCTATCAGCAACAGCAGAGCGCCACAGCCTCGCAGGATGGAACAGGGCAGAGCAATGGAGAGGCCGCCAAAGAGCAGAAGCCTGGTGAATATGTGGACGCTGAATACGAAAAAGAGGACGGAAAAGAGTCATAGCAATATTCGAAATGAGACGGTGAAATGGCCAAAAAAGACTACTATGCTACTCTAGGCGTCGAAAAAGACGCGCCAGCAGAAGAGATCAAAAAAGCCTATCGGCGCTTGGCAAAAAAGTATCACCCAGATGTCGCCAAGGGCGGCGGAAGCGCCGAAAAGTTTAAGCAGATCGCGGAAGCGTATGAAGTTTTATCTGATCCTGAAAAGCGGTCTCAATTCGACCGATTTGGGCACGTGGGACCGGAGCAGGGCTTCGATTTTGACTTCCGCCGGGCACGAGACACTTTTCAGGAATTCGGCTTTGGCGGCAGCTTTGAGAATATCTTTGACATTTTTTTTGGTGAAGGCGGAGTGACGCGAGCCCAGACCCGCCGCCGTAGCCAGGCTCTTCGTGGCGAAGATTTGGAATACAGACTTCGACTTACTCTTGAAGATGCAGTCCAGGGGACACGGATGAAGATCACGGTGCCGCGCTATATTGGATGCACCCAATGCCATGGTCAGGGACAAGAGCCCGGGACAAAATCGCAAGTTTGTCCTACTTGTAATGGACGCGGCCAAGTTGAATATCGCCGCCAGACTGTGCTAGGCAGCTTTGTCAACGTGATGGCCTGTGACCGCTGTGAGGGCAGCGGACAGATCGTTGAGCACCCCTGCAAGAAGTGCGACGGCCGTGGTCGGATCTGGGAGCAGAGCCGCATCTCGATACGAGTCCCTGAAGGTGTGGATAGCGGCTCGCGTCTGCGTCTGGCTGAAGAGGGCAACGCGGGAATCAAAGGTGGCCCGCCCGGGGATCTCTATATTGCGGTAGAGATTGCATCTCACGATGTCTTTAAACGGGATGGGGATAACCTCCACTGTCAAGTCCCCATCAGCTTCACACAAGCCGCTCTTGGAGCTGTAATTATAGTGCCTACGATCTCCGGTCAGGAAGAGATTAAAGTCCCTGCTGGCACGCAATCGGGTGAAACGATTGTTCTGCATAGCAAAGGTGTTCCCAGGCTTCGCGGTCGAGGGAATGGCGACCAGATCGTACATATTCAAGTAGTTGTTCCTCGCAAGCTTACCCGCCAACAACGAGATTTGTTAGAAAAACTTGACCTTGAGATATAATCCACCAGAGTTTGAGCCGAAGCGTATTCTCGCCCGCAGCCTGATTCTGCCGAAGCAATCACCAAGAGAGATATTGAATTGCCTGAATTTCAAGTCACCAGTGGAGGCGCAAGAGTGAGTGCCCAAGACCCCAATCTTCTCTCGATCACAAGAGATCAGAGCCCTCTCGAATTGATCGAGCGGATGATTGGAGCGAAACATCCAGAGGGGCATGGTCTGCTCTTAGATTACAGATGATCTTCTGATGAGAGTCTGACGAGCTTGCTCTTTAATCCTTCGAGAGCTTTTCGGCGATGGCTGATCAGGTCTTTAGTTGCTTGTCCAAGCTCCCCAAGAGTTTTGGAATGGCCGCTGGGAATGAAAATGGGATCATAACCAAAGCCCTGAGTTCCTTTCGGTTCAAGGGCTATTTCGCCATGAAGAACACCATCAGAGTGCCACTCACGTCCGTCAGAGGCCACTAGAACTGCACAACATGTGAATTGAGCCTGGCGATCTTTCTGGTGCTCAAGAAGAGCAAGAAGTTTGTGAATATTTTGAGCATCTGACGACTTTTCCCCCGCAAAGCGTGCCGAGCGAACTCCTGGGGCACCTTTTAACACCAGCACCTCAAGACCGGAATCTTCAGCAAGTACAGCAAGCCCTGTCTCATGGGAGATCTGACGAGCCTTTTTGAGAGCGTTCTCTTGGAATGTCGAGCCATCTTCATTTACTTCAGCAAATGGGCAATCTGCAAAAGTGAGCCATTCAATAGAACCAACCTCAAAAAAGAAACTCAAGATTTCTTTGATTTTACCGGGGTTTTTTGTCCCGAGAAGGATCTTCACTTCGTCGTGCGACGACCTACGATCTCCTCGACGCCGTTAAGCTGAAGCTCCTTGGCGAAATGGCAGGCTGAGAAGTGACCCTTCCCTGTGACATCTTCAAGCTTTGGAACGAGGTTCTTGCACTCTGCCCACTGATTTTTGGCGTAGTACTGACAGCGCGGGTGGAAGACGCAACCCGATGGCGGGTTGACCGGACTTGGCACGTCGCCCTCCAAGATGATGCGGTCCATCTTGTAATCGGGATCTGGAACTGGAACGGCAGAAAGGAGCGCCTCTGTGTAGGGGTGCTTTGGCATCCGGAATAGCTCTTCCGTATCGGCCATCTCTACGATCTTGCCAAGATACATGACAGCGATGCGGGTGCTGATGTGGCGTACTACGCTCAGGTCATGTGCAATAAAGAGATATGTAAGACCGAATTCTTTTTGCAAGTCTTGGAGCAAGTTGATGACTTGGGCTTGAATCGAGACGTCTAGTGCTGACACGGGCTCATCGCAGACAATGAGCTGTGGATCGAGTGCGAGTGCGCGAGCAATTCCGATGCGCTGCCGCTGACCACCGCTGAACTCGTGCGGATATCGCTTCATGTAGGCCGGGTTGAGACCTACCGCCTCCAGAAGCTCTCGGACGCGGGCTTCCCTCTCCTTGCCGCGCGCGACGCCGTGCACCACGAGCGGCTCTCCCACGATGTCAGCCACAGTCATGCGAGGATTCAAACTCGAGTATGGGTCCTGAAAGATGATCTGCATTTGTCGCCTAAAAGGCTTCATTTGGCGTGGTCGGAGTCTGGCCAGGTCAACGGTCTTATCATTGATGCGGAAGAGAATGCGGCTCCCTGGATCGGGCTCGATCAGACGAAGGATCGTACGGCCTGCTGTAGTCTTGCCACAACCGGACTCGCCCACGAGTCCCAGCGTCTCGCCTTGCTTGATAAAGAAGTCGACGCCATCGACGGCTTTGACATGGGCCACAGTTCGGCGGAAGATTCCCTTTTTGACCGGGAAGAACTTCCTGAGATTTCGGACTTCGAGCAGCACGCCCTCATTCACTTGGGCGGTCTCCTTCTTCTGAGCGGTCTCTGTGGGCATACCAGTTCACTCCTTACGCAGTTTTTACTAATACAGCCAGCAAGCTACTTTGTGAGCAGGTGAAAGCTCATTGAGCGGCGGCATCTCCTTGCATTGATCAAAGACGTGCGGACATCGGGTCTGGAAAGGGCATCCCTTTGGAACATTGTACGGATCCGGAACGACGCCTTTGATCGGCTTGAGACGCTCTTTCTTTGCTGTGAGAGCGGGGATTGACTCCATCAAACCTTGCGTGTATGGGTGCTTGGGGTTGTGAAAGATCTCTTTAACGGGACCCTGCTCCACCACCTTTCCCATGTACATCACTACCACTTCGTTGGAAGTCTCTGCAACAACTCCCAGGTTGTGGGTGATCATCAACAGAGCCATGTGATACTCGGATTGCAGCTTCTTAATCAGCTCAAGAATTTGCGCCTGAATCGTCACGTCGAGAGCTGTAGTCGGCTCGTCAGCAATCAAAAGCGTGGGGTTGCAAGAGAGGGCCATGGCAATCATGACACGCTGGCGCATTCCACCAGAGAGCTGATGCGGATATTCATCCACGCGCTGCGCTGGAAGCGGAATTCCGACCAGACGCAACATCTCAATGGCCAGCTCGTGTGCCTGCTTCTTGTTCTTCTTCTGGTGGAGCATGATTGCTTCCATGATCTGGTTGCCGATGGTATAGACCGGGTTGAGCGAGGTCATCGGCTCTTGAAAGATCATGGCGATCTCGTTGCCGCGAATCGAGCGGTACTGCTGGCCTTTGGGATCGAGTTTTGTCAGATCAATTGAGGTGCCATTGCGGTGGTAAATAATCTCTCCGCCAGCAATCTTGCCTGGAGGCATGGGTACGAGCCCCATGATAGAGAGAGCGGTCTGGCTCTTCCCGCAGCCGGACTCTCCCACTACTCCCAGAGTCTTCTGAGCTTCAATCGAAAAAGAGATGCCGTCTACGGCCCGGACTACTCCATCCTCTGTATAGAAATGCGTCTTTAAATCCTTTAGCTCAATTAGCAGTTGGCCCATGAAATCCCTCGCTTACCAGCAAGTTTTTATCGAACGACAGACAGGGACATTGCCAAGACCATAAAGATTGCAGCTAGCCATGCAGTCGCTGTCCGTTTTGGATCGGCCTGCTCTTCGCGTCCAAAGACTGTGTGTGAGCCTCCACCGCCAAATGCGCCTCCCAGTCCGGCGTGGCGGCTCATTTGCATCAAGATGAGGCCAACTAGAGCCAAGCTATCCAAAACAAAGACTATGTGCAAGAGTGTTCTCATTGAAAGTTCTCCCTCACTTTCGCGTCATTGTAACAGAACACTTTCAGCCCCACAACTTCAGATCATATCACCAAAGTTGGAGACTCTTACAACCTTCGGACGAGGCTCCTGCCTTTCAAGAAAATGAAGCCAAAGAGAATACCTCCCAAGTGGCCAATATGACTGACACCAGGCTCAAGATTAGGCCCAACCGTCAGAAAGAACTCTAATCCGCCAAAGAGGATCACCGCATATTTGGCCTTTATGGGAACGGCAAAATATAGATAAATTAGTTGTTCTGGAAACAACATACCAAAGGCCAACAGCAGGCCAAAAATTGCCCCTGAAGCTCCCAAGGTCACCGGGATGCATCCATCTGGGAGGGGCATAGGCATTTGTTGGCAGATCGAGTAAACGTAATGGGGACTGATCAAGGACAGAAGTACGACTGTGATTCCGGATCCGATTCCGGCTACAAAATAGTATTTGAGAAAATATTCCGCTCCCCACACACGCTCCAACGCAGTTCCAAAGAGCCAGAGTGCCCACATGTTAAAGAGGATATGCGTGATCCCCCCATGGAGAAACATGAATGTGACGACTTGCCAAACGACCCGGTAGGACTGTGGCGGTGCTTGCAGCGCAAATATTTGCTCAAACCAAGATATCCCACGAAGATTGAAGACGCTGAATAAATCTCCACCGGAGTTTGAAGCCCCTTGGCCTGATTGAAGCAAAACCTGAATGGCATAGACTAAAATATTTGTAAGCACAAGATACTGCGTAGCGCTGGCAAAACTAAATGGCGAACGGAAGCGATTCATTCCTCCCCTTTCGGCGTTACAAAGAGAGTCCCCTCTTCTTTGGAAATCAGCACAAGTCCTGGTTTTGCCCCCTTCGGCTTCTTCAGGTATTTTACACGAGTATACAAAACTGGCACATGCGCTGAGCTGCGCCCCTTTGAATAGAATGCTGCCAGCTCGGCAGCCCGCTCCACGATTCGCTCTGGTACATCCTGCTGGCGGTTGGTGCGAAGCACAACATGCGCACCTGGCCGGTCTTTGGCGTGAAACCAGAGGTCTTCGCGGTTGGCCTCGCGGATAAGAGCGTCATTCTGTCGCCCATTCCTGCCGATGAAGATCGAGTAGCCATCTGCCACAATCTTCCTTGGACCTGAGAGAGTTGAAGTCACGCTCTGCTTTTTCGATGATTTGCCAGACTTTGGCGAGAAATCTTCACCCAAATCGAGCTCGGATTGAAGCTCTCGCAACTCATCCAATGTCTCAGTCTGTTCTAGATTGACTTGCAGATTCTCCAGATGTTCTAACTCAAGATTCAATTCGCCCAATCGCTCTGTGATCTTCTCAAGACCGCGCTTTAGTTTTTTATAGCGCTCATAATATCGCTGGGCATTCTCAACGGCACTCATGGTGGGGTCAAGCTCAATTATCCGGTTCTTTCCAGAAAAATCTTCGAGCTCAATTTCATTTTGTCCCTTTTTGAGCGACTGCAAATGGGACATGAGAATATCTCCTGACTCTTTTACTTCTTCGTACTTCGCAGCCTTCTCTAAATCGCGAGTGGACTGGTCACGGGCGCGCTCAATCTTCTTGATCTGCTCGTTGAGATGTTTCTGGAGCTGATGCAGCTTTTTAGCAATGGGCTCTTGTTCTCGCCCTTGATGGGCTGCATCTAGCGCCCCGGAGATACTTGAAAATCTCTCACAGCGCAGCTCTTGGTAGATTTGATATTCAAACGGCGCGCAATCAACAGGCTCATCTTCCTTCCAGTAGAGAGATGCGGCGATCTGGCCGGTCTTGAGCCTATCAAAGAATTCTTCGATTACTTTAACCAACAGCTCAAGCTCGTTTGCCGCTAACAAACCAGATATCCTTTCGGAGTCCAAATTGGCTCTACGAAGCATCTCTTTTACAGTCCGCTGGCCGACGCCATCCAGATTTTTTGAAAGCAGTTGAACCAATGTCAGTCCATTGTTATTTTCAACAAGCACTTTCAGTTGCTCAATGCTTAACTCAAAGGGGTTAAGTTTGTATTGAGTCTGTAGAGACTCATAGTTTGTGTGATTGAGAAAAGAGCGCGTCCCGCGCTTTAAGTGAAGCGCACCAAGAATCATCGAATCTTTCAATAAAATAACATTACTGCGATTGCCAATTAACTCAGCGCGAAGCAAATAAAAATCACCACCGCGTCGGATCCAGAGATCGAGCACACGCTCTAAGCCGGACTGCTCTACTCTTTCAACAAGACCCCCTTCGAGATATTTTCGCAAGAGCATGCAAAAAGCCGATGGCATTGGCGGATTCTCATAGCTCTGTGAAGTGAGATGCGCTCGCGCATCTGCAGAGCTCGAAATTAAAACCTTGCTCTTCTCACCTGCATAGATTTGCAGCACCAAAAGATCGGGCGCTGGCTGATGAATCTTCTGCACAAAGCCGTTCAGAATATGATCTCTCAATTCTGAAATGACGGCGTACAGGGTAATCCCTTCGAAGTGCATAGAGGAATTATATCGCTTGCAAATGCCTGAAACTCAACTCTCTGTGAGATGGTATATGAAACATAATTCACTTTTGAAAGGGGTGATGCCACATGCTAAAGCTCAGGAGTCTCAAATTCCTAGCAATGTTGGCGTCCATCGGTGCACTCTTCGTCCTGGGAGCAACTCAGACGGCAAGTCTCGCCTCAAAAGGAACGGATGCGGGTTTGGCCATAACGCCTTGTAACGGACCGAGTAAGGTCTTTAGTCTCGATACATCGCACTCAGAGGCCAGCCTTGTAAGCGCAGTCGAGATGCGGATCGCTCCGGCAATCGCAATTGCTCAGTTGCGCTTCAACCCTCAACCTGATGAGATTCTGCTTGATCAGAACGGACTCCTGGAGCTTCGATACAGCCAGAGTGTGATGAAGCAGTCAGAGCAGTTGCAAGTTGAAGTCTGTGGCGCTAGCCCCACACAAGTTGTCCGCGAAGCCTACTGGATCATGCACGCATCCGGACAGCTTGTCGCCCAAATGGTCAGCGCAGACAACATTAGCTGGACTTGGAAAGAGAATGGCGAGAATGTCATCCCAGGCACGCAGCTTACCGTCAAAGAGATCTCTTGCGCCGGACAGCCGCTTGTGCAGCCCATGCAGCTGATCGCCCAAGCTCAGCCGATCTGCGTCAAGGATCCAGAAGCACTAAATAAGCTGACAGCACAAATGAACCGGGCCGCACAAGATCAGACGAGCTTCTTTGGCAAAGTCTCAACCCTGCTCTTCGGCACGAAGAAGTTTGATGAGCAGATGACAAAGCTGAACACTCAGATGCAGCAGATGTACCTCTACTCGCCATACGATGGCACAGTGCAGGGCATCACGCAGGACACGCTAAATGGCATGAACTGGATCAAGCTGCAAGTGGAAGAGTCTTCGAAAGTCTCCGTGGCCCAATAGGCTAAGAATGGCTCATGAGCCGCAAAAAAATGGCGAGTGGCAGAGCACTACCGTCGAGGCAAGCGACGGACCTCTGCCAATCGTCTTCTATTGATCTCTAAACTCTAGAAGTCTGTGCCAAAATCAAAATAGAACTGGGGCTCGAATTTATCCGCGTCCAGCGCCACGCCCGCTCGCACTGCAGTGCCAATCAGATAATCGAGCGTGAATGAGAGCTGAAGCTCGGCCCCCAATCCCACTTTCCAGTCCTTGAGATCAAAGCTGATCTCGTCTCCCGCCGTCCCCAAATCCGTAAAGAGACGTGCACTCAGCTCATTCAAGAAGAAGGGAAAGCTTCCGAAGCCCTGGAAGATCGGCAGAAGCCCAAAACGATACTCAAAGCGTCCAAGCAGGAATTCATTGCCACTCATTGCATTCTGAGGCAGACCTCGCAACGATAATGAGCCACTTCTGCCCCCAATCGAGAAGATATTGGCGTCGCCCTCGCCCCAGCCCATGCCCACGTGATAGGCAAGACGCTGATCCGAATCGACCGGAAGATGGATCTCGTCGTCCAGCGCCATGGTCATCTGCTGAAGCCAGCTCTTCTTTTCACGGACGTTTGTGATCGTGGCATCGGTGTGAAGCTTGACCATATTCTTGACGAGATCAAGTCCCGAAAGCTGCGAGAGATCCCACGAGAGCGAGAGCGCATTCCGGATGTCGCCATAATAAGACCGGCTTAGCTCTAACGAGAGAGATGCGCTTGTCGTCAAGGTCTGCTCAACAGGGTAGCTGATACCCAGAGCCTGCCGGCTTCCTTCGGCATTTCCATTGAGATTGATCTGCCAGCTAAAGGGTGGGATGTGGCTGTCCGAGGTATAGAAGAGCGAGTAGTAAGGCCAGTTGTTCTCAAAGTTATAGCCCACTCCTACAGAATAATATTGCTGGAAGAGGGAGCCTGATTTAGAGAGGCTGAGCCCAACGTGATCCGCGCCCAGAATCGGCGTCCAGCCATTCGGAGCAAGACTTGGATTGGGGTCATATGGCTTGACAGGGTATTGAACTTTCGCCGGCTTTCGAGCTGGGTATTCGTCGCGCTTTGGCTTGGGGATCACTTTGGCCTTGGTTGGATCAAAGGCCATCGTTTCGATGTCGTAGCCCTTGGTGCTGTAACCCACAAATGCTATCTGTTTGCCATCTGGCGAGATGGTGGGATGGAAAGCGCCTGAAAGCGTGTTGGTCACTTTGGCATACTGGCCATTCTTGAAGTTGTATGAATAGAGATTGTCGACGCCATCGCGGTCGGACATAAAGAGCATCAAGTTTCCATCGGGCGAGAAGACTGGATCGAAATCCCCGGCATGATCTTTAGTGATGGGAACGAGATCACCGCCGCTCAGCGGCAGGACGTAGACATCTTGATAGCCACCCCAGCGCCACAGAGAGAGGGCCAGCAAGTTGCCATCGGGCGCGATTGTGAACGAATCCAGCAATGCATCTTGTGGGAGTCTGTAAAGCAATCTCGCCTGACGAGTAGCGATGTCAAAGCTCAGAAGATTGGGCACCTTGCCATCCTTCTCAAACCGCGCGTAGAGGATCTTCTTCCCGTCTGGCGTGTAGACAGGTCGATAGGCACGCTCGCCTTGAGTCAGGCGCTCCGCCTTGCCTGTTGCCATACTATAGACGTAGAGATCGCTGTTGATGTAATAGCGATCGTTGAGATCAATATCAGCATAGACAATGGACTGGCTGTCCGGCGACCAGGATGGGATGGGAGACCAGAAGTCGGGCCGGAAGAAGCCAAAGCTCGGCTCGGCCGTCACAATCGGGTGGTCATCGCTGCCATCTGGGTGCACTAAGCGCAGCTGTCCGCCGCGTACCTGATCGCTGTGATAGTAGGCAATCCACTGGCCATCCGGTGACCACGATGGCTTGTTGTTCCAGTAATCGACTGGGCTGATCTTCGTGGAGTCGGTGAGCCCATCGGCTTTGAGCTTCTCAATCTGCCCGGAGAACATGTCAGTGATCCACTTTTTGAAGCCATCGGCAAATTGCGGGCCCGAAACTCCGATGGACTTCTCCGTGATTGCTCCAAAATCAGGGACGATGGGAGGCAGTGGAACGCCAAGGAGATCTCCCAAGACCTGGCTCAAGAAGGGACTGAGCGCCATCGGATCTTCCGCCAGGGCTTTATCAAATTTCTCGATCGATTCTTTGCCATAGGTCTCACCCATATAACGCACAATCCATGGGCCGATGTCATGAGAGATCATATAGCCGGATGGCCAATCACTGCGCTGGCTTCTGCTCAAAATCTGGTCAAATGGCATGAAGTTGTTCTCCACCACCATCTGACGGAAATACATCGCATTTCGCGGATCATTGGCTCGCTCGCTGCCCGTGCGCAGCATCTCAAGGTAGATGGGGATGCCCTCAATAAACGCAAGAGGCTTGTAGAGCGTAGGTGTCACAGTATTGCCAAAGATATTTCGTAATTCTTCTGAAATGCCGCTCACTTTGGTCAGGTCAACGACGTGGCCATGCTCGTGAGTGATCACCGCATCCAGGGGGTTCGGATTACGAGAGTTGAGCCACTCATTGAAGACGCGCGCCTCACTTGGATTAATGATGATGAGCTGATTGGTCGAATCAGCGGCACCGCCATCAATGTCTGTGGTGTCAGCCAGCACAATGGTCGTCTTGTCTTTGACGTGATAATGGAGAGTCGTCTCCCAATTCTCATAGGCACCCTCAGCCATGGATGCTGCTTCTTGGGCTGTACTCTCCAAGCCGGTGTGGTAGATGATGTAGAAGTGATCCGTCTCGATGACCCACCAATCCAGCCGGGGGTCCGTCGCGGAGTACTGGCTAAGACCCGATAGAGAGAGAACTGAAATGATCAACGCGATGAATAGAGCAATTCGCTTCATGATCGCTCCTTACTGAATAAATATTCTCTGAATTTTTCACATGATAGATTGCCACACAAAGAAGATCCTCTCACCATCAATTGAGGCACCACCGAGGTAAGCAGCATGTAAAACGGAACTTGGCTTCTCATACGAGAATGGACCTCCTCCTTTACTGGACTAACATTTTATTATAAGGACGAGAAGTTTGGGTGTGAAACGTCTGGATTACAATAGAAGAGACTTTGGAAGCTCACCGCGCAGGGCTTTTGGAGGTGTGGTCGTCAAGTCGATCACAGAAGAACTCTCTTGACTCATAATTTCATCAGTAACAATTATTACATTTACTTTATTTGAAAATAGGGAAATGATTTGATGGATGGAGGTGAGTGCTGGCTGGTCAGAAACGTTTACGCTTGTGCCCATCAGTGGTCGTCCTGTAACTGAATATAGTTTTGAGAAAGAATTGCTTTTGGGAACTCGAATCCCGATTTTGCCGTCCATTCCAACGCATGGAGCAGGGGCGTTTGTTAAAGCTTCGAGTAACAACGTAAAGGGACCTGGCAACAGTCTTTTAATTAACTCTTGCTGATATTGAGTGAGAATTGCATAACTTTCGATCTCTTCAATTCTTCCGAGATGAACTGAAAAAGGGTGGCCAAGTGAGCGCTCTTTGATCTCGGCAATTTTGCGGACAGATTGGGCATTGAAGGCATCACAGCCGAGCCCATAAAGAGTGTCTGTGGGGAAAATAAGAATCTCACCAGAAAAAATTGCATCTTTGGTAATTCTCTCTTGTTGCGTGGTCAGTGCTTCTGAGGCTTTAAGATGAATAAGCTGAGCGCTCATTTAGACCTTGGTCAGAGCAACACGAGCCAGAGCGACCATCTCATGCGGTGTGCGACCCACTGGAATCCCTTTGGCCTCAAGAGCCTTTGCTTTGGCCTCTGCCGTGCCCGATGTCCCAGTCACAATCGCTCCCGCGTGCCCCATGCGCTTGCCAGGGGGTGCTGAAAATCCCGCGATGTACGAGACAACAGGTTTGCTCATCTCACTGGCAATATACTCCGCGGCAATCTCCTCATCGCTGCCGCCAATCTCCCCCACCATCACAACGACTTTCGTCTCAGGATCTTTCTCAAAGAGCGGCAGAATATCAATGAATGAGCTGCCAATCACCGGGTCACCACCAATCCCGACAGCAGTCGTTTGGCCGATGCCTGATCGGGTCAATTGGTCGACAATTTCGTACGTAAGGGTTCCGCTCCGCGAGACGACTCCTACGGGCCCCTTGGAAAACATCTCGCCGGGGATGATGCCAAGCTTCGATTTACCTGACGAGATGAGTCCTGGGCAGTTTGGGCCTATGAGTCTTGTACCACGATGCTCCAAAATTTCATACGTTCGCATCATCTGATGAAGGGGAATATGCTCGGTGATGCAGACGACGAGTTCGATCCCGGCCTCGGCGGCCTCCAAAATCGAATCGGCAGCGGCGCGAGCTGGGACAAAGATAACTGAGGCATTGATTTTATGTGCTTTGGCAGCCTCTGCCACTGTGTTGTAGACGGGAATGCCTTCAAATTTCTCCCCACCTTTGCCTGGCGTCATGCCCGCAACTACACTGGTGCCATATTCGATCATCTTGCGGGTGTGGAAAGATCCCTCTTTCCCTGTGATCCCATGCACCAAAACTTGAGTCTTCTTATCAATCAAAATGCTCATTAAATTTGAGTTCCTCCCGTTGTATTCCTGAGAGTATAGTCATGGCATGGAGCCGATTCAACCGAATCTTAGAGGCTTGCCATCTGTTGACAACTCCCTGAAAGTCCGTAAAATAGCTCTCAAAAATCGGGTTTTCTTATGAAAGAGAATCATAACCATCATCAGTCGAATGGGGCTTGGCAGCGCCACCGCAAGAAGGTCTATGTGGCTCCGGCACATGATGGCAAAGGGAAAGGCGTCTTTGCCGCACGGCCTATCCATGCTGGAGAGAAGGTCTTAGTTTTTCGGGGGCCCCTCATGGAGCGCTCGCAGATCACGACTCAGGAAGATCTAGAGCACTCGTTGCTCATTGAGCCTGGCCTGTACATGGGTCCATCTGGCGGAGAGGATGACTATATTAATCATTCTTGCGATCCAACTACAGCTCTGGTAGGCCGTCAGACTCTAATTGCATCCCGCAATATTGCCGAAGATGAAGAGATCACCGTGGACTATGACACACTCTGGCTGGAGCCTGGCTGGTCTATGAAATGTGCCTGTGGAAGCTCAAATTGCCGTGGTCTAGTCGGCGCCAGTTAACCTTCTCTTCAAATACCATCCGTCTTCGCAGTAGACTTCAATCAAATTTATAACCACTTATGAAACTCAGGCTCATGGTGCTGACTGGGATTCTGTTTGCGCTAAGCGGGTGTTCAACGCAGACCCGCTCATCACAAATTATTCCAGACGAGATCGGCAGTTATTTCAATCATCCTCTGGCTGGGATTGAACATGATTTTCATGATTACATAAATCAAAGCAAAACGTTTCTTCCCGTGCTCAGAGGTCTCATCCAAAATGCCATCGAGTCGCTGGATCTGGCTCTCTTTAGCATCACGCTTCCAGAAGTAATTGAGGATCTAAACAGTGCCTGCTCACGAGGAATCGCCGTTCGTATTGTGACAGAGCTTGACTCAGCCCTCTCTCAGCATCTTTCATCTTGCATAAAAATTCGTTTTGCTCAAAATGACCGCCTGATGCACGACAAATTCATGATTGTAGATCACCAGAAGGTCTGGACAGGCTCAGCTAACTGGACTGAAGGGAGTTTCTATAACGATGACAATGACGGGTTGTTGATAACAAATCAGGCATTCGCCCAAGCTTATCTATCAGAGTTTGATGAGATGTTCGCAAAGCAGCGCTTTGGCAAAAAGAAACAGAACAATAGCCGCGAGCACTTCGAAGTCGCAGCCCATCCTGTCGAAGTCTATTTTTCACCCAGCGATCATCCCAGAAGACGACTGCTGGAATTGATCAATGGCGCACAGAAATCAATTGAGCTGGCCATCTATTCATTGACCGACAATGACATCGCTAATGCTCTCAAAGATGCACTCAAACGCGGTGTTAGGATTGATGCTCTTTGGGACTTCCAGAGCGATGAAAAATGCCAGTTCTCAGAAGCCGATGACTTCTCGAAGCAAGGGATCGGCACTGTGGAGGCTGGCCCAGGGCTGCTCCATCATAAATTTGCCATCATAGACGGCGAGATTGTGATCACAGGCTCGACCAACTGGTCTGTGAGTGGCTTTGACTACAACGACGAGAATCTAGTGATTATTCACTCTCAAGAGCTTGCTCAGAGTTATCAGACCCGATTTGATGAACTGAGAGAGGATGCCGACACATTCTCGAAGAACCCCAATCAGCCACCAAGGCTTGAAGTGCGCCATTTTGACATCGTGCCGGGTGCGGCGCTAGTTCAATGGAGACCTCAAGATTTGAATGTCGTGGAGCAGTATGAGATCTGTCGCACTCGCCAGTTGAATCAAAGCGCTTGTGAAAAGAGTTCGACGCTTCCGGGTTGGGCCTGGTACTTTCTGGATCGAGGTGTGGTTCCCAATGAGCGATATTTCTATCGGGTGCGCAGTATTGTCGGAGATCGAAAATCTGCCTATTCAAACCCGTATGAAACAGTCATCCCCAGTGGCTCCTCCGTCACGCTCGATCAGGAAGATACTGAACGAGATTTTCAGGAGAATCAAAACAAGCAAATAACGACACAAATTCTAGTTGATAATGTCTATGTCTCATCGAACGGCAATCTCTTTTTAAACTCTGGAGAAGACTTCAAGAGCGATCTCTCCGCCTTTATACCGGGCTGCGCGCTGGAAAGGTTCAACGGGAGCGGACTTGATCTCTTTGCGCTCAAAGGGAAGCGCATTGAGGTCTCAGGTGAGTTGCAAGAATACAATGGCCCGGAGATTGTCGTGACCAGCCCCTGGCAGATTCGTGTGGTTGACAATTCACTGTAAAAAGGTGCGGCGGCCTTTCGGGGGAGAGGCCGCCGGGGACTTTGGTGGATGGCCAGTTTATCCATTCCCGTCTAACCACACCCACCAGTTCGAAACTCGCTCTTCTGGAGGCTGTTAGAAGAGCCTTGCCCTAGAGGTTGCTTGGGGGTTCATGTCTAAATACAGACATTATAGAAATGGCATTCGAAATTCTGACAGCGAGAATCTTTTGCACTCGCCGGAATCGCTTCGCTCACTCAGCCACATGACCTCTGTCCATGTACTGGGCGTTACGCCGGCCACATACCCCCCTTAGCCGTGATTTGTATGCTGCAGAGTGAACCGGTGGGAACCCCAATGTACGCAAAGGAGAAGTTGGTACTATGTCCCAACGATTTGGAATGAAGAGTGCTGTGGCCATCGTATTGATGGCAGCGCTCCTCAGTTTTAGCCCAACCTATTTTGCCAAAGCCGCCAGCAGCAAATCAGGCCAGACGCTCGCAGAACAGGTCTCTCAGCTTGAGACCGACGTTGCGTCGCTGACTTCGCTTGTCAAGTCGTTAACGACACAGCTGCAGCAAGTCCAGAATTCATCTTCTGGAGATATGAGCGATTTCCAGCCGCGCCTTCTCACTGTCGAGAAGCTGAGCAAAGAGAATGCCTTTGATGTTCGCACGCTCTCGGGCACGATCGCCCCACTTGTTGCGAAGGTCAAGGATCTCAGCCAATTGCCCGGAGTTGTCTATCAGCTCCAGGACACCATCAAGCAATTGAATGATCAGTTTGCGGATGCCGCGAAGACCTTTGATGGCAAGATTCAGAGCGATGAAGTCCTGATTCAGAATCTTCAGGACACGGTCTCTAAGACCATGGTCGTTTTGGAGAATCTGGGAAAGAATTTTGATCCCATCTCAAACCGAATGGCCACAGTGGAGCAAGGCATTCAGGGTCTGCAGGGACAGGTCAGCGGCCTCCAGGCCGGTTTTCAACAGGTCTCGAACAATGCCACTCAGGCACAGAGCACTCTCTCTGGCAACATCAAGAGCATCCAGTCTCAGATTGATCAGATCCAGGCTGCGCTCAGCAAGACAGACCAGATCTCTCAGACCATCTCTTCTATTCAGGTCAACATCACCGAGATCACCACTCGCACTCAGAACAGCGAATCGAAGCAGAATGAGATGGTTGACTTCTTGGACAAGCTCGCTGGTTATGAGAAGCAGACGGGCAGCCTCAGGGATCAGCTCGACCAAGCATCAGCTCAGCTCTTAATCCTTGCAAGACAGAATGACGAAAATAGCACGATAGCCAAAGATACAGCGGCAAAGATTGACGCCCTGCAGAAGCCTGGCGCGATGCCGATGCCGAGCAGCGACGAACTCAATAAGCTAAATCAGCAGATCGCAAGCGCCTTTGAGCAGTTCCAAGGGACCCAGCAAGCTTTGGCCCAGCTACAGCAGTCGCTGGCCGCAGCCAAAGATGAGATCAAGAGCAGCGTGATGAGCTCACTGCCCAAGCTCCCGACCAGCGATCAGATTGTCGCCATGGTTCAGCAGCAAGCGGCTCAGCAGCTTCAAGAGGCACAGCAGAAGGCCGATTCTGCACAGAGTATGGCGCTTATCGCTCTCTTGGTGGGAATCGGTGGCATCACAATTGCCTTGCTTCTCTAATCCGCACGATAATCTAGGTAAATTCTTGATTTCATGCTTCAATCGCAGCGGCATGAAGGAGGCGAAACAGATTCATGTTTGAACGATTTCTAATTGCAATCTTGATTCCGGCACTGCTGATCGTGACAACCCCGTTCTTGAATGGGCAGGGTAGCCACAACAGAGCAGCCGAGCAATCGACCCTGGAGGCCCAGGTAAGCTCGCTCTTCCAAGCAGCGTTACTGGGGACCCAGACGGATGAGAGTGACTCCGTGCTCCTCAAGCAGACGGCTCCTGATGAAGTCGCTGCGGGAGAGACATTTACAGTTACCGAAGAGATCCACGCGAAAGTGGACATTGACGGCGGTGCCGTCATATCTTCCTTGCCACAGGGGTTCCAGCTGATGAGCGGAGACCTTCGCGGGTTTATGAGCAAGACTCAGACCGGCGGAGTCTTTACCAACACCTTCACAGCTCAGGCTCCCGAGACCCTGGGGACCTTTAAGATCACAGCAACAGCCCGTTTCAAAGCGACTGGCAAAGATAGCCAGGCCTTCATGGTAAAGGACCTCAGCATCAATGTGGTCAAGCCGAACCAGGCACCTGTGGCCCTCTTTGTCCCATCGCCACTGAACGCCAAGACGCTAGTGGGCGACACCATCATCTTCAACGCCACAACTTCGTTTGATCTTGACGGAGACGTTGCCGACTACCAGTGGAACCTGGGAGATGGAACGACTCTCACGGGCGCGACCCGCTCCATTGTGGAACATGCCTACGCTCAGGCTGGCACCTTTACAGTGACCCTGATCGTCGTGGATGGCCAGGGCAAGGCATCGCTTCCCAAGATTCAGGAGATCGTCGTCGATCAGCCCGTGAAGCCCCAGCCGACAGGTCCTGACACTACCACACTTCTGATTGCCGGTGGAGGCCTTGTCGCCGTCATCGCTATCGCTATGCTGCTTTCAAGCGGCGGACACAGTGACGAATCGTCTGCAACGTCATCCACTTCAACCACTTCAACTTCTAGCTCATCCTCAGGCACTGCGACGTCCACCGCCCCGTCAACTCAAGTCCAGACCTCACAAGCAGCTTCATCCGCTGCCGAGAACAAGGCTGAGAACTTTATTCGCACAAAGAGTGACCTGCCACTAAGAAGCGTCAATTCTGTCAACGTGATGGCGCAAGTGACGGATGCCAATCGGGCACAATGGATTCAGTCTCTACAAGATGAGTCTGTCGTCATCCAGCCCACGGTGAAGAATGACGTTCTGATTTTGCAACCCTACTCAAAGCTGGCATCCAGGCAGCAGAACTTGGTCGATGGCAGCTTCAGTCCTCTTGGGGCGAAGTCTCTCGGCGAGCTCCTGAACAATCGCGTTGCCATCGGTGACACGATCGTGGAGATTAGGTGGAGTCAGACGAATGGAGATACCTTTAAGAGTCTGGCTGTCGTCTCACCCAGCGGCCAGGTAAAATTTGACAGCTTTATTACGTTAGACCCCTAAGGTTTGTCTAACACGTTGTTAAAGAAGTAAAGAAGCCCATTGCAGCACGATTGGTGTTGCAGTGGGCTTCTATCGTTTACCCTATCAGACGAAAGCAGCTCACACATGATCTCAAGCGCCGATCTTGCAACTATCGAGCAGCAGCTGGGCCGCCCCCCACGCGGTGCGCTTGGCGTAGAGACACGCTGCCCTGCCGGGCATCCGCAAGTGATTCGGGTCTATCCATTGATTGATGGGAAGCCATTCCCAACGTTGTTCTGGCTCAGTTGTCCAAATCTAGTCGCTCAAATCTCACGGCTTGAGCACCAAAATTACATTCAGAAGATCGAAGAGTTGATCCGACAAGACGCAAGCTTTCGTGAGAGAGTCTTTAAGAACCACCGGGAGAACATTCACGAGCGGTGGGCGGAGTTATCGCAAGCTGACATTGTGTTTATTGATAAAAAGGGTTACAGATCGCAACTTCTTGATTATGGAATTGGAGGGATCAAGAATTGGGAGAGTGTGAAATGTCTGCATCTGCACTATGCGCATCATCTGGCTCGTGAGAATGCCATAGGGCAATGGCTGGATGAGCATTTTCAGATTGAGAAGTGTAAGACTTCAAGCTAAGTCTTTTGGGAATCTTCGCGCAAAATATTCTCGATGCGCTGAGCCCGGTCTGCCAAGTCGTCAATCTCAAAACGAAGCTCCGGCGTATGTCGTATCTGAAGCCGATGAGCCAGCTCCGTGCGGAAGAAGCCTTTGTGATCTTTCAAGACTTCCAGAATCTCATCTTGAGGGTGACTTGAGCCGGCCACACTGACATAGACTGTGGCATAGCGCACATCTTTGGAGAGGCGCACATCCATCACAGTGACAAATTCGAGGCGCGGATCGCTTGTGTCAAACTGCAGAATCTCGCTGAGACTGCGCTTGATCTCTTCCCGATGCTTCTGAAAGCCAAATTTACTCATATTTTATAGACTCAAATAATCTCGCTCATGATCTTCCAAAATGATCTCAGGGTGTTCTTCAAAGAGAGTCAGTAGATGCCCAATAAGATTTTCATTGAGCTTGGGGTCATTCGAGACGAATGCCACTCCCAAAACAGCCGCGTGAAAATTATCGAGCTGGTCAACTTCGGCAATGGAGACACGAAAATCCTGCTGGGATTTGGTGATCAAGCTCTTAAGAATCCTTCGCTTATCTTTGAGGGATGTCGTGTGAGGCAAGCGCAAGATCAGTTTTGCAGCTTCGACAAGCATAAGAGTTGATGATGCGGGCCGGGCTTAGAAGCGCTCCACCTCTTTGAGAGTGAAGATCTCAAGGACATCGCCGACTCGCACATCATCGTATCCTTCAATCTTGATTCCGCACTCTTTGTCCTTGCCGACCTCTTTCGCATCTTCCTCGAAGCGCCTCAAGGTTTCAATGCGTCCTTCAAAGACCTTCTGATTATTGCGATTCACTCGCACTTGTGAATTTCGGCGTACGATGCCATCTCTAACATAACAGCCTGCAACGGTTCCTACACGGGGAATCTTGAACGTGTTGCGTACTTCTACGACGCCGAGCGCCACCTCTTCATAGCGGGGAGCCATCAGGTTGCGGTGTGCCTTCTTGAGGTCATCGATCAGCTCATAAATGATGTCATAGGTGCGGACAGTGACCTGTTCTCGATCGGCCAGCTCCCTGGCCTGCGCTTCGATGGGGACACGGAAGCCAAAAATGATGACGTCATCTTCAGCAGAAGATGCAGCCAAGAGCACATCGCTTTCACCGACATTGCCGACACCTGACAATAACAGTTCCAGCGAAATCTCATCGGTGTCCAAGCGCTGCACTTCATGCTGCAACGCCTCTAGAGAGCCAACGCTGTCCGCCTTGAGAATGACTTTTAGGACGCCCTTCTGTTCCGCATGCGCCATCAACTCATCCCAGGTCAGTCTGGCTTTGGGCCGACGAGCCTTGCGCTCCTCATCTTTGCGCGTGTCCGCTGTTTTGCGCGCCGCTCCTGGATTGTCATAAGCCTCCAGGGAGACGCCAACCGCTGGCACATCGGACAACCCCATCATGAGCACTGGAGATCCAGGAGGCGCTTCTGTAAGCCGTCTGCCTCGATCATCGAGCAGTGCCCGGATACGCCCGTGAGCTGATCCAGCAACCACAATATCACGATCGTGCAGCGTCCCATTTTTGATGATCGCGGTTGCGACGGGGCCGCGTGAGGAATCGAGATAGCTTTCAATAACTACGCCTTCTGCCCTGATGCTTGGGTCAGCCTTCAATTCTTCGAGCTCAGCGACTAGCAGAATCATCTCTAATAACTCTGGGATTCCTTCCCCTGTCAGGGCAGAGACGCCAACTGTGATTGTGCTTCCGCCCCACTCTTCTGGCATCAGCTCTCGTTCAGTCAGCTGTTGTTTTACACGCATCAAGTCGGCGCCAGGCTTATCGATCTTGTTAATAGCCACGATGATCGGAACTTGAGCCGCCTTGGCGTGAGAGATCGCCTCTACTGTCTGCTCCATGATGCCGTCGTCCGCTGCGACAACCAGAATGACTATGTCAGTCACCTGAGCGCCGCGCGCGCGCATTCCTGTGAAGGCACGATGACCTGGCGTATCGATAAATGTGATCTTCTTGCCTTGGTGATCAACCTGATAAGCACCAATGGCCTGCGTGATTCCGCCTGCTTCGCCTCCGGCAACATTGGCGCTTCGAATCTTATCAAGCAAGCTCGTCTTGCCGTGATCCACGTGCCCCAATACGGCCACGATGGGTGGTCTTGGAACGCCGTGCTTAGGCTTCTCAGGGCGCTTGGCAGGAGCTGCTGGCCTCTCTTCTCTCACTTCAACAGGCATCTCTGCCACAGGAGCAGAGGTGGCATTCACAGCGGGAGCCGCTTTTGTTGATGGCGCCGATCTCTCTTGCACAGCAACTTTCTTCGGTGAAGGCTCTGCGACGGCCGTTCGTGACTGTGTAGTTGCAGGGGCAGCCTTGGACTTATCTGTTTGCGCAGGCTTTGCCTTTTCGACTGAGGCCGTTTTCGAGTGCGACTTTGCAGCTTTCGCGGGAGCTGGGGTCTGGCCTTTCTGAAAATGCTTCAGAACAATCGCGACTTCATCATCTTCCAGAGAGCTAAAGTTCCCGCTCTTCTCAATGCCTAAATTCTTCAGACTGACTAAAAGATCCTTGACGGCAATCCCGATCTCTTTGGCGACTTCAAAAACTCTCTTTTTTGCCATCGGTCCTTTCCAGAAAATTGTTGTGGTTTGTCAGCAAATACAATCCAGGCTAACAATTGGCAGTCTCCATGTCAAACCTGCGCTACCTGAAATTTCCTTTCAGATTTGCTATACTCGAATCCTCAATCTTGAATGAAGAGATGCATTGAAGCAGTTGGAGGTTTCGTATGGCAAAGATGGAAAGAAGATTTATGCCAAAGTGGATGCGCAAAGCGAAGCGAAAATTCCGCGCTAAGCGGCGCCACCGCCGCAGATTTGCGATGAAGCTAGCCCGCCACTCTAGCCATTCGTAAGTCTGCTCCAAATCGATAAATGAAGAGATGCCCGCTTTATCGGCGGGCATCTTCACTTTATTCAGCCGATCAACTCTAATCTTAGTCTAGCTCTCCATAAATGTCTGAGAATTTTGTCTTTATATAGTTGAGATAGCTCCTCGACTGCAACGGCTCACCCGTCACACGCTCAAGAAGCTCATTGGCGGTGAACTTTCGTCCGTGCACATGAATCTTCTTGCGCAGCCAGCTGAGCAAGCCGTCGAACTTGCCGGACTCGATCTGCTTTCCAAGACCTGAAATATCTTTTTGAGCCCGTTCATAGAGCTGAGCAGACATCAAGTTGCCAAGCGCATAAGTCGAGAAGTAGCCAATCCCTCCCATGGACCAGTGGATGTCTTGCAGAACTCCCTCCGTGTCATTGGAGGGCTTGATTCCGAGATATTCTTCTACTTTTGCATTCCAAAGCTTTGGCAGATCCTTGACGGCAATCTTGCCCGATACCATCTGCGTCTCTAGCTCAAAGCGCAGCATGATGTGAAGGTTGTAGGTCACTTCATCAGCCTCAACCCGAATCAGAGAAGGCTTGACTCTGTTGATGGCCCGATAGAATGTCTCCATAGGCAAACTCTTCAGCTGAGCCGGAAAGGCCTTCTGAATTTTGGGGTAACAAAACTTCCAGAAGCCCCGGCTGCGTCCTACAATATTCTCCCACATCCGAGACTGCGACTCATGGACACCCAGTGATGTGCCATCTGCTAGTAAAGTCCTTGCGAGGTTCTCTCGGACCCCTTGCTCATAGAGACCATGACCACATTCGTGGAAGAGCCCAAAGAGACAGGGCGACAGAAAGTCTCTTTCGACACGAGTCGTTAGCCGCACATCATCTGAGGTGAAGCCGCTGCAAAATGGATGATGCGAGAGATCTTGCCTTCCCCGCTTGAAATCAAAGCCAAACTCAGCAATCGTCTCATTCCCAAATTTGAGCTGCGCTTGCTCGTCAAAATCGAGATGAATGCAGGAGTCATCAGATGGAGCGCGCTCTGAAATCTGCTCCACCAATGAGACAAGATGCGGCTTCAGATCTGAGAAGATTTTGCTGACATGAGCCGTCTTCATTCCAGGCTCATACTCATCTAGCAATGGGTCGTAGATATGATCCTTGTAGCCATAGGCTTCCGCCTTCTTGATTGTCAAGGCCAGCACCTTCTCAAGGTGAGGCTGAAAAGTTGAGAACTTTGAGGTGTGATAAGCCTCTTTCCAAGCCTCTTTGGCAGCGGTCGTGACCTGGGCAAATTCTGCTACAAGACTGCTGGGTAACTTGCGAGCAAGCTCATAATCCCGCTTTACAATGCGGATCAGACTGGCATCATCAGAATCATAGTCAAGCCCTTTGACCTCTTTGGCAGCAGCATCCAGCAAGGTTCCAGTCTCATCCGCTGTAAAAAGCTCGTGAGAGAGTCGTCCAAGGGTAGCGAGCTGATAACCGCGGAATTTTGCCGCACCTGGCGGCATATATGTTTCCTGATCCCAGCTAATCATGGCTAGCGATGAATTGATGTCACTGATTGTTCCCAATCTCTCTTTTAGAGCGGCAAGCTTTTGTCCCATGCGAAGATTCCTCCCGAGGTTCTCGATGTGTTTGATACGATACTGACTCAAAATATCTTGAGTCAAGGAGCCACCGGAACATCTTGCATTGATTTTGAGGCTTTAGTACATTTGGCATAATGAGGGCAACAACACTGCCGATCAGAAAGGAATAGAGAATGGCCAAGGCGCGAGTCATCTGGAATCAAGATATGCAATTTGTGGGGATCACCGAGAGCGGACATGCCGTTGTAGTCGATGCAACGCCGGATCACGGCGGCTATGGCTCTGCGCCCAGCAACACAGAGATGATCGCGGTTGCCCAGGGCGGCTGCACTGGGATGGACATCGTTTCGATCCTGCAAAAGAAGCGTGTTGCGTTTGACCGCTTTGAGATGGAAGTTGATTTGCAGCCCACAAAAGAGCATCCACGGTATATTCAGAGAGTCGAGATCACTTACAAAATCTGGGGTGAAGACCTCTCGAAAGACGCCATCCACCGCGCCGTTGAGTTATCGCTTGAGAAATATTGCATTGTGGCGCACACCTTGCGCGGACGCGCGGAGTTAAGCTACAAGATTCTGATCAATCCATCAGAATAGATCGGGGAAATCTCCGCTCACATCCATAACGTCCAACTCGATGATCTTGGCTGTAAAACCAAGTAGCTCTGCCAGATTTGGATCTGTGCGCCCGCCATCTCCGGAGATCAGTTCTTTCACATAAAGCCCGCCATCACAGCGAAGCTCTATCATAGCCTCTGTAGGGCTTAACAACTCTCCTTGGATAGAAAATAGATAGCGCCATCGCGTCAGGTTGGCGCGGCGATGAAGCACTCGCTCTGGCGTCTGCTGCGAGATCTTTCCAGTCAACTTTGCGAGTGTACCATTAAGAACGACAGAATTTATCGGCTTCTCGAAAGTCACTTTTGCCCGATACGACTTTTGAGCCTTCCCTTCTTTGATCTCTTCAACGACTTTTCTTGAAACAAAATGGAGATCTCCGGCTTCGACTTTTCCGCTGGCAGTGGCGTTGATTTCACTCTTTAATCCAGCAAGTTTCAACGTACGTACTTTGGGGCTCTTAATCTCCAGCACAAAAGGCCGCCCAGTGCCGAGCATTCGCGCGTCAATATCCTCGCGACCAGCGCCATGAAAGGCATGCTCTTTGCTTTTTGCCGCCTCTAGCACGGGAGCGGCAATCAGCTCTCCCACGCTCTCTGGGTACTGCTTCCCCGTCCCCTTGCAATGAGCACAGCCCTTGCCTTTGCATTTTCGGCAGGGCCAGATAGTTTGCGGAATATTTCGTACAAATTTTTGGTACCGCCCATAGATGTAGAGCGAATGAATTTCAATTTCCAGTTTCTTTCGTTCCAAATCGATTAAAAAGACGACTTCAGGTTGGTTAAAATCGACGGCAATCTCCCGTCCTGTTACGTTTTGAGCCTGGCCGAATCTCTTGCCCACCAACCGATTGAACTCCTGTTTGAAAGGCTCCACTTGTTCTTGAGGAATCGCATAGCGACTCCAGAAGCTCTGCTCAGCCCGGACCACATTCTCAGGAGGGCGCGTTCCCACCAGGTATTTTGCAAATTCGACTCCTTCAATACGATCGGCAGAGAGCCTGCTCCATTCTGCTACCTGCTCGAATAGATTATTGCAGATTGAGCAGATAGCAGGGCTATCGGGCTTCTTTCCTGATTCCATCGCATAGAGGACGCGAAGCGCCCTTCCCCGCTCTTCAACGCTAAGAGCCGTACCTAGTTTGGCAAAACAGCGACCTAAGCAGTGATCGCAAATGACTTCGTTTGCCAAGATCTCTCTTGCCATCTCAATGAGTGGTTTCATTCAGTATGACTCACTCTCTCAATTACTGGAATAACCATTATAGCGTTTGATCTGGTTCAATCCTTCCGGTATCTTTGCACATTGTGAGTAAGCCGATGGAGTGGTGGAAGTATCTCATTTTGGCGATCTTTGGCATTGGCATTGTCGAAGGGATTAGGCATTTGGAGACAGAGGCACTTCTAGCGCTCTTCTTAGGATCTTCGTTCGTGGCCGCAACATGGCTCATCACTCGATCTTCAATCGGAGAGGCGATTGCAGACCGCATTCGCAGCAGCCCAAAAACTCCTTCCATTAGCGATGCGGTTGCAGAGCACATCCGAGGTAAGACTCTGGCGCAGTTGGACAAGATAGACAGACCCGACCTGATCTCTCAGCCTGACAAACTCTTCTCAAAGGGTGACAAGAAGAAGATTGAGTCAGATTTTCCAGAAGGAATCATCGCCATCATGTTTACCGACATGGAGAATTTTACAGGTCTCATCGAGCGTGGCGATGAAGAGGCTTATCGATTGTTGAAGAAACACAACCAAGTCATCCATGAATCGGCCAAGCAGTGGAAGGGATATGTTGTCAAGAGCTATGGCGATGGCTTCATGGTCGCCTTTCCGAGCGCGCGCCGCGCTGTCTATGCCGCCATCAGCATCCAACAGCTTCTGGAGAACCAGAATTGCAATTTGATGGCCGATGAACAGATTCATGTGCGCATCGGCATTGATGCGGGAGAGCCGATCAAAGAGGGCGATGATTACATTGGCAGGGCGGTCAACCGGGCAGCCCGCATCTCAGCACTTGCCAGCGGCAAGCAGATCTATGTATCCGACACGGTGAGGCAGCTCGTCGGCCCTATCCAAAATCTGCAATACATTGATCTCGGAGACCAGTCGCTAAAAGGATTCAAAGACCAGCACCAGATCTTTGAGATCAGCCGCGTCGAGGCCCTGGCCCACCCGCTAGATTCTGAGATTGACCGCGGCATTGCAGAGCTGGAGAAGCGCGTCAACACCGGAAAATGAGAATCTTGGGGATTGATCTTGGCTCAAAGCGCATCGGCCTCGCCCTCAGCGACGAGACAGGAGCACTCGCGTCAGGCTTTGGAACCTATCAGCGCAGAACACAGCCTCAGGACCTTGAATATTTTCGCACTCTTGTAGAGGACCAGAATATCTCAACCATTGTGCTGGGCATGCCTTTCAACATGAACGGCTCGTTAGGGCCCAAAGCCGATGAGTCGCTGCTCTTCAAAGCAGAGCTTGAGAGATTGGTGAAGATTCCAGTCGAGCTATTTGATGAGCGCCTCACCTCTGTCGAAGCCGAGCGCGTGCTCATTGAAGCCAATCTGAGCCGCAAGAGACGCAAAGAGATTCTGGATCAGCAGGCGGCTATTCTTATCCTGCAAGGCTTTCTGGATCAAAGGCGCTTTCAGAACTCAAACAACCAACCAGGCATTCCACTGGATAATGCACTCTAGATGGCTCCTCAATATTGACTGCCTGCTTCAAATCCTGTACAAACTTTTTCAATGATTGTGCTGAAAATCCAGCATCATTCATCAGGAGGTCGCTGTGACCACACGGGATAGCAGAGGGCATTGGAGCCGGAGAGAATTTTTGAAAACGGCCGGAGTCGGGTTAGGTGCGCTCTCACTCGCTTCGTTTGTAGGCTTCTCTCAAGCCACCCCAGCCATTCGCATCGGGCTCATCGATCCACTGCTCTTGCCCGTTGGAACGGCTGCTACGCGCGGCGCATCGATTGCTGTCGATGAGATCAACGCCGCCGGGGGCGTCTTGGGCCGGCCCTTCAAAGTTGACTCGTACATCAAAGATGATGGCCTCGACACAAGCGTTGGGCCACAAAACTTTGAGACGCTTGTCGTTGAGGATAAAGTCTTGGCTGTCGTCGGAGGCTTTCTCGATGAAGTGACTCTGGCCATTGTAGACACAGTTCTGCCGCGTCTTCGCACCCCATTTTTAAATACAGGAACTGCCACTCCAGAGACAACAGATCGTGTGCGAACTGACTATGCCAATTTCAAATATTATTTCCGGCTGATGCTGGACACCGACATCCTGACGGCGGACACCGTCAGTGCCGCAGCAGGGGTCCTCGGCAAAGAGGTCCATGTCACATCTGCCGGGATTCTCGTCGAAGATGGTGTCTTTGGCCGCGATTTCCAAAGCTTCATGGAGACCAAGCTCCCAGGCGTCGGAATCAGCGTCCCAAGCGGTGCTTCCTTCCGCTTTCCAGAGAGCGGAAGTTTTGATTTCAGCAGCATCCTAAATCAATCGAAAGAGGCTGGTGTGGAGGCATTTATCATTGCCTTTGCCCGAAACGATGGCGTTGGCTTTGTGACACAGTGGTTCAATCAGGGTCCGCGTGTCCCTGTGCTTGGCATCAATGTCTCTGGCCAGGCCTTTGAATATTATGCAAGCACGCTAGGCAAAGTCGTCTCACACGTCTATGCGGACGCCGCAACCGGTGCGACGGCCATCACCGAGAAGACTCTCCCATTTTTCAATAGCTATGTGAGCCGTTATACAACGCCTCCAGTGCAGCCCCTCTTTACGGGATATACGACCTATGATTCTATCTACATCTTAAAGCAGGCGATCGAGCGCATCGGAGAGACGCCGCCACTCACAGGCGATGAAGCTGGCTATAGCGCTTATAAAGACGAGCTTGTCGCGGCCATCGAGCAGACCGACATCATCTCAACAGTTGGACACGTCCGCTTCCAAGGAAAGAGTGACCCTAAGCCTCATGATCCCTTTACTTTAGATGCCCAGGGCAATGTCTTCGTCGTTCCCAAGTGGGTCCAGTGGCAAGTGGAGAATGGCAAAGCGGATCGAAAGGTCGTCTGGCCAACGGAGTATAAGAACTCGCAATTTGTTCCTCCGCCGCCACAGTCGTGATTTTATCTTCGAGTGAGACTGCACTCTGACATGATCGCGTAAAACTCTATGGAGCAAATTCTGCTCTTTGCCCTATTGAAAAGCTCGCTCTATGCGCTGGTTGCGCTGGGTTTTACGCTCATCTTTAGCGTAGGCGGGATTCTCAATCTGGCGCACGGAGCGATGCTGATGGCTGGTGGATATTTTGCGCTGATCGCATTTCAATTTCTGGGCGTTCCATTAGAGCTGGCTATAATGCTGGCCATTGCCGCATCCGCTCTCTTAGCCGCGGCTCTCTATTGGTGCATTGTGCGGCATATTCAATATTCTGGTGTCTTGACGCTGGTAGTAACCCTATCATTTGCTCTCGCTCTCCAGATCGGTGCAGTGATTGCCTTTGGAGTCAATGCACGCAGCCTTGAGCCTGTCATTGGCGGGATCTCTCTCATCGCCAATGTGAGTGTCGAGAATGTGCGAATCGCGGCCTTTGCCAGCTCATGGCTGGCGCTTCTCCTCTTCTGGCTCCTTGTGGAGCGAACAAAGCTTGGCAAAGCGATTCGCGCCATCTCTATGAGCCAGAAGGGCGCCGCTCTCGCCGGCATTCGCATCGAAAGGACCTATCTCTGGACATGGGCCATCTCGGGCGCACTGGCGGGTCTGGCAGGAATCTTCTTTGCCTACCCTGGTGGCATCTCACCCACAATGTGGATTGATCCGCTCATCATCTCATTCGCGATTGTAATTTTAGGTGGAATAGGAAGTCTTTCTGGCTCCATCATCGCGGCCTATCTGATCGGCTTTGTCGAGACTTTTACGTTCTATGCGCCGCAGTTGAAGGTTCCTCTCGGAGCGGCATGGGTTGGAGTGCCATCTCTATTAATTACCATTCTGATCTTGATCTTCCGCCCGCGCGGGCTCTTGGGGAAGCCCGTCGAATGATCACGCGCAAACGTACGTCTGCTCACGCTTATCTCATTCTGGTCGGAGTGCTTGCAATCCTTGCCATCTTGCCATGGCTAGGCATCCTCTCCCCGGCGTGGTATCGCACACTGATCGCTGCTCAATTTTTAGCGATCTTTGCGATGAGCTGGGACTTGCTCGGCGGATGCACAGGGCAAGTCAATTTAGGACAAGCCCTTTTCATTGGAGGAGCTGCCTATGCCAGCGGCTTGATTGGCCTCTATCTGCACTGGCCTCCGCTGTTTGCCATTCTGGCTGGAGCGCTGGCTGCTATGCTGATCGGGCTGCTTGTGGTAGTTCCGGCCATTCGCCTGCGGGGTCCATATTTGGCGCTCGTCACGCTGATCGCGCTGATCGCGGCTCTCAAACTGGTGCTCATCTATTCAGATGTGACAGGCGGGCTGGCTGGCTTCTCCTTCAAGCCGAATGATTTCTTCCCCCCGCTCGGCTACAGCGTGCCGCTAAAGCAAGCTCTGTCCATTTCGTATTATTATGCGCTCGGGCTGCTTGCACTCCTTGGGTTCGCAATCCTCTGGATCACCCGATCGCGCTGGGGCGCGATCTTTGAGGGGATACGTGAAGATGAGATGGCCCTTGCTGCCGTCGGGGTCAATCCTGCAAAATTTAAGATTCTGGCTTTTCTAATCAGCTCGGGCGCAGCAGGGCTTGCGGGTGCTGCATATGTCCACTTGCCCATACTTCCCGTAGTTCAACCCGCAGGAGCGGGCGGCGTGCTCAGTCTGGATCTCTCTCTTCTGGTAATTGTGGCCAGCGTGGTTGGCGGACTGGGCACGATCGTAGGCCCTCTCATTGGAGCCTTTGTTCTGAAATTGGGGGAGTTTGGACTCAATCAGCTGCCAAGCCAGTTTGATGACTTAAAAAACATTGAAGGAACAGGCTGGATCACACTGGTCTTTCTGCTCTTGTTGATATTTTGGGTGCGTTTTATGCCGCGAGGTCTGGTGCCCACTCTCTTTGGGAATGCGATTCGCGGGGCGAATCTGACTCTTTTAGGATCGGAAAAGAATCGACCCAACTAGCCATTAAAGCGGTTCATGGCCGTATCAACGTCATTCTTCAGAAAGCAATCGATCGCTTCAGCAGCCTGATCTAAGAAGTCATCTAGCTCTTTCTCTTGTTCTTTTGAGAAGGGCTGCAATACATAATCTGCGAGCTCGCTTCGTGCTGTGCCATCACCAATGCCTAGGCGCAGTCTGGGGAACTCTTCGGTCCCCAAGATGTCGATGATCGACCTCATGCCATTATGGCCACCGGCACCTCCCAGCTTGCGAACCCGAAGGGTTCCAAAGGGGAGCGCATAATCATCATAGATAACAAGAATATCTTGAGGCTGGATGTTGTAGGTCACGCAAAGCTCGGCGACGGCAACTCCGCTGCGATTCATAAAGGTCTCAGGTTTGGCTGATAAGAAGCTGCCCACTTTAGATGTGCGAGAAAATTTTGTAGAGATGAGCTTGCTGCCCTTTCCGAAATTGGCCAGATAATGATCGATGACCAGAAAACCCAAATTGTGGCGAGTCCAGTGATATTGCAGACCGGGGTTTCCTAAGCCAAAGACTGCCTTACGATAGGCAGGCATAATCTATGGGAATTGCCAGGCAATAGAGAGAGGCTACTTGCCCTTCTTCTCTTCCTTGGGTGCCTCTTTGCCGCCCTTGGCCCCTTCCTTGGAAGGCCCACCCTTACCCGCTTCCTTTGGCGCAGCTCCCTTGGCTCCCTCTGCAGCCGGAGCAGCACCAGGCTCTCCAGTTGCAGCCGCGCCTTCGGCAGCGGCCTCGCCTTCGGCAGGTGCAGCCACAGCCTCCTCAATCTTGCGCGGGATCATCACTTGAACCAGCAAGATCTCTTTAGGTGTCAGAAGCTGGATGGCGGATGGCACTTTTACCTCTCCGGCCCGGACAGAGTCACCAACATCCAGATGTGAGATATCGACTTCAAGGAGCTCCGGGATTGAGTCGCTCGCTCCCGCCACTTGGATTGCATCGCGCAGGCGGTTTGTGGCACCGCCCTTCTTCTTGCCCACGGGCTCACCCACGAACTTTACGGGCACCTGAATCTTTATGGGCTTCCCTTCTGCGGGGCGGAAGAGATCGATGTGCAGCACTCGATCCGAGAGGGGGTGATAATGAATCTCTTTTATAAAAGTGGGAAAGACTTGTCCATCCAGCTTGAGCGAGATGCGCGAGCTTCGGGTGATCTTGGACAAAAGCTTTTCGAGATCATGCTGTGGGATCGTGATCTCTTTGTGAAATTCGCGCCCATAGACGACACCTGGAACGAGCCCAGAGCGTCTTAGCTCTTTTGGATTCTTAACCTCGCGAACTGCTGCCGTCAATGTATAGGCCATATCGTTTCCCCTCTGGATGAATGGTTATCATAACAAACCCAGTAAATCCTTGCCAGTGCCGCTAATAGTGCGGGAAGAGCTGGCTGACAGATTCACCACTATAGATGAGCTGAATAATCTCTGCAAAGACCTTGCCAACGGAGATCGGGAGGATCTTGGAACTCTTGGGCGGAAGGATGGTATTGGTCACACGCACCGACTTGATCTCAGAGCGCTCGATTCTAGCCACAGCCTCACCGGCAAAGACGCCGTGCGAGAATGCCGCATGGACTTCGCTCGCTCCTCGCTCTAATAACAACTCAGCAGCAGCCACCACAGTGCCACCCGTGGCGATAATGTCATCGACGATGATGGCTCGCTTCCCTCCGACGCTGCCGATAAGCGTACGCGCCTCGACCTCGCCTGTCTTCTCGCTGATGCGCGATTTCTCCACGATGGCATAAGGAAGATTGAGCCGCTCTGCTACAGCGCTGGCACGCTTTGCCGCTCCAACGTCTGGCGCAACAATTACTGCGTTTTCAGCCAATTTTGCCTGCTGAAGGTGATCGGCCAGAATCGGATCGATGCGCAGATTATCGACGGGAATATTAAAAAAGCCCTGAATCTGTCCGGCGGGAAGATCGAGCGTCAGCATTCGGTCTGCTCCGGCCGTCTCGATGAAGTTAGCAATCAGCCTGGCGCTGATCGGCACTCTTCCGATGTGCTTGCGGTCCTGGCGTGCATAGCCATAGTAGGGCACTACAGCCGTGATCTGCCGAGCCGATGCCCGTTTCAGGGCATCGATCATCAGCAGCAATTCCATCGTATGGTCGTTGACAGGCTGAGATGTTGATTGGATGACGAAGACGTCTTCACCGCGCACGGTCTCGCGGATATGGACGTTGATCTCGCCATCTGGAAAACGGCCTACCGTCACTTCGCAAAGTGCAATGTTTAAGGAAGAGCTGATCTCTTGCGCCAATTGCGGATTGGAATTCCCTGCGATCAGTTTCAGTTGGCCAGCCATCGTCCCCCCTCGACTCAAATTTTAGCTTATCGAATTTGACAAAAGCCTTCAAATGAAGTGAGGTTCATTCATAGCGCAGCGCCTCTACCGGGCGGAGCCCAGCGGCCCGCCGTGCAGGAAGCGCTCCAGCGATGACGCCAAGCACCACGGCAAGCAGAAGTGCGATGAGCATCAATTCAAAATTGAAGTCTGGCCGAAGCGCAGACAATCCCAGTGCAGGAGCAAGAAGGAGAGTGAGACTGGCCGAGAGTGAAGCGCCTAAAATGAGCCCCAAGATTCCACCCACCAGCCCCAATGTGGCTGCCTCAACCATGAATAGATTTATTATCTGGCTCCGTTTTGCGCCAAGTGCCACAAAGACCCCGATCTCGCGAGTGCGCTCCAGCACAGCCATAAACATGGTATTGGTCAACCCCAATACACCGACAAAAATTGCAATGCCAGCCATCGAGCCCAGAGCGACGCGAATGAGCGAAAAGATTCCCTCAACAGCATCTTTGAGGCGCCCGGGGGTCTGTATGTTGATGGACGTGCCTGAGCTGGCAAATGCGCTGCGCAAAGCCGATTCCAGATCATCCATCGCTGCATCGGGGGCTGCGCGCACCCACGCAAATGAGATCTGGTCTGTGACAGCCTTGAGCTGCCAAAGCCTTTCAATCTCAATTAAAAAAGAGTTCTCCAGATTCTGATCCCCAGTTGGCGCAAGCAGACCTACGACTTGAAACTGCCGTCCCTGAATCTGCAAAGAATCTCCCAGGCTAAGTTGAAGTGAACTGGCCGCCCCATGGGTCAGTAAGACTTCATCGGCATTTGAATTGGGAAGCCTTCCCTCTGCGATCTGAAAGCTCTGAAAGAAGCGGTCTGCCAAAGAGAATGTGCTCTCGGTGAGCCCCAATCCTGTCAAAAAGCCTTTCGCTTTGTTTGATGAGACGGCCAGAGTTGTGCGGAGCACCCATCCCGATTGTAAGACTCCAGGGATCTTCTCGATCTTCTGCGGATCGACCTCAATAGACTCGTCGGATGAGGGGCTATGAGGCGTTGGTTCAGGCAGAATCAGAATCATGTCAGGTCCAAGCCGCTCAAGTTGCGATGACAACGCCCTCTGTACTCCACCACTGATCGAGAAGAGGGCCACTACGGCGGTCATTCCTGCTGCTATCCCCAAGATCGTCAGAAAAGATCGAATAGGCCGTCGTCTTATATTCTTAAGGGCGAGTCGTGTGAGATCAAGAGTCTGCCGCAACGGGACTCGTCACTCCCGCCGCTCAAAAGCTGTGAGTCTTAGCTGAAAGGTCGTTGTAAATTTCTGAGAGGTGTTTTGCAGAACGGATAGAACGGAAGTGCAGAAGGGAAGATCGTTTGAGCCCGTCCCCTTGATGTTCTCTCCGGTCTTTTGAAGTTGAATAAACGGCGGAAAGGGAAGCGTGGGATCCGCCGTGATAGCCAATATCGTTCTTTCGGCAGGTTTTGCATCGGTTGTCAAAACTCCACAGAGTGCTGAGACGCCTTCAATCGTCTCTTGAGCCCCAGTGACAAAATGCGCTCCGCCTGGCACGATAAATGTGGTGCTGGGGGTCAAGCTGGAGTGGTTTTGCAAAAGCGTCCTGACCGCCTCATCCTGGATGATCAGCTGAGTCTGCGCGATGCCATTGACGACGCCATTCTCCATCTCATTGCGTGTCGCCAGCACCTGATTGGTGGTGGTCACCATGAGCTGATGATCAGCCGTCTCTTCGACTTTCCAGCCCAATTCGAGGGGATTCTGCAAGTCTGCCGTTAGAACTTCATAGGCAGTCTGGGTAAAGCCACCTGGATATTGCGAAAAATAGTCGCTCGTCTGTGCAAACAAAACCGAGCCGCAAACAACAACCAGAACTCCTGCGAGCACCCAACGATATTCACGTCTCATAGCGCATCACCTGACACGATCATAGCTTGAAGCCGATAGAGTGGCAATATCGTCCCAAAATGATCGGAATCTCGGAATGTAACCCATATTACACTTGCAAATTTCAATTTTCTGTATAATGACAAGTGTCCCTCTACTCTAATTTCCTCTCACCACCGCAAGTGGAGGACAAAGCCCTCGCCCCCACCATACGGCGAGGGCTTCTATATTTACATAGCTTTTGAAGGAAAGTTTCACTTCTGTTCGGTGCGGTGTTTCTCTCTCATAAAGTGGAGAACTTTGATATCAATCTGACCTGGCTCGCCCTGCCAGCGCATCTCCAGGTTCTCGATATTGTGAAAATTCTGCAGGGCGTCTCGGGTGGGCTGGTCGAGCTCGCCGCTGATCGCTCCGGAGTAGAGCTTGAAATCCAGAAGCATGGCTTGAATCTCTTTAATATCACCCATTTTGAGCTGGATCGTCTCTCGGGTCTCGCCAAAGTAAAGCTGCTGCAAATGAAAGATACGCTCTAACTCTTCAATGGGTCTTGTGTGGTCATCCACTCTCAGATCAACGAAGCGATCGGTGTAGCCGCCATAGCCACCTTGGACTTTCACGACATGGAGGGATGCCGACTGCTGGCCGCGGCGATCTCCACCAGCGGCCTGACCTGCATGCAAAGAAGCAAGGGGGCGCTCCGCGAGCGCCCCCTTCGTGCTTTCAAATGCTTTAGACATGCCGCGCACGACTTCCCCACCGGCTAAGATATTCCCCTGGCAGGCATACTGCTGCCCAACGTGATGCCCTGCCCACGGGAAGCACTCTTCGCCAGTAAAGGCGGCCGCACGCCCATTTGAATCTACAATCCCAACTTGCCGTTTCTCTCGGTCCTTATCGGCTTCAATCAGTCTCCTTAAGACCTCTTGCGCACTCAGCCCAGAGCGGAGCAGTCGCAGACCCTGTGCGCCGAAGCTCGTATTGGCATGCGATTGCGTCGCAATCACGCCCACTTCTGCCTCTGCCCACGGAACAACGGGTCCTACCGCCAGAAACTTCGACTGGACGGCCACACCCCACTCACGAGCCTCCAAATCGCAAGCGACGATCGAGAAGGTCGAGAGTCTCATTCTTCTAAGCTTGCAACTACATCCCTTTTGCCATTGTTATCTCAGCATTCAAGGCATCTTGCTCTGGCTTCGAGAGACCACCGATAAAGGCCGGGCTAAGATCCGAATATGAGCCCACGACAATGATCCCGACCTGTCCCATGGCAAAGTGGAGAGCGCAAAAATACGGATAGCTTCCAGCAGGAGCATCGGCTGGGATTTTCCAGTCATAGGTTCCACCTGGCATCAGCGTTCCCGTGTCGAATGAGTTCGCCGTACCGGCTGGAATCCCCTGGGTCTTGCCATTCTGGGCGGAGTAGGCAGTAGCGGTGTGAGGCATGCTTGCGTCTGTGTTGACGAAGTGAATGGTGTCCCCTGGGCTGGCCTTGACGACCTTGGGATCAAAGACGGCCTTGCCGTCGGCAGTCATCAACAAGTCGACCTCAATGGTCTGACCCGTCGGCTTGGGTGTGGTGACCGTGATGGCCGTGGCCTTGGAGGCGTTTGTTCCCTTGTCGTTGTCGGTGACTGTAAGCGTCACATTGTAGGTGCCTGCTGCTGCGTATGGGTGATGAACTTTTGCACCAGAGCCCTTTGTGTTGTCGCCAAAGTCCCACTGATAGTCCGTGATCGTTCCATCTGTGTCCTTAGATGAGCTGCCATCAAAGCTGACGTCGAGTGGAGCATCTCCGCTCGTCTTGTCCGCGGTGAAGGCTGCAGTTGGGTTGGCGTTCTTGACCGTGATGTTGATCGTAACCACTTTGCCCGCTGCGCCTTTGGCTGAATTTGCGGTCACTTTAACAGGGTATGAACCAGGCTTGTCGTAGGTGTGGCTAGTGGTGGCCGTGGCAACCTTGTCCGCCTTCTTGCCATCTCCAAAGTCCCAGGAGTAGGTCACGCCCGTTTCTTTGCTGTCCGATGAGGCCGTGAAGCTCACCACTTTGCTGTCCGTCGTGGCTTTGTCTTTTGGAGCAGTGATTGTTGCAGTTGGAGCTGCTGCGCCACAACCTGTGATGATCAACCCGACTACGAACAGACACAAAACGAACGACAGTACTTTACTCATTCTATATCTTCCCCCTTTAGGTGAAATGCTTTAGCAATCTCTTGATCGATCTCGTTCCGACTGGACTCTGCAATGTCATGGCCCGACAGAATCTAACCATCAATGATTCAATCCTGTCAAGGCGGGAGACTCTTAACCATGGAGTGTTCTCTCTCTTTCTGGCCAACCTTCTTTCCCTAAAAGAGGCAAAAAGCTGCAGTCGCAGATCTCGCATTTGATGATCTCTCCTGCAGTCTTCTTCACGAGCAAAAGCTTCTGGATTTGGCGATTCCCCACAGGGATCACCAGGCGGCCTCCTTCACGAAGCTGCTCTACCAAAGAGGCGGGGATTTCGGGTGCAGCGGCTGTCGAGATTATGGCATCAAAAGGAGCCTTCTCCGCCCAGCCCTGCGTCCCATCTCCGATCTTGTACTGAATATTCCGATAGCCGATTCTGCTGAGGCGTCCCATCGCCTGACGGGAGAGAGCTGCCAAACGCTCCACCGTAAAGACTGCGGATGCCAGCTCAGCCAAAATGGCCGTTTGATACCCAGAGCCAGTCCCGATCTCCAAGACCCCATCCGATGGCTGAAGCGCCAGACTCTCCGTCATTTTAGCCACAATATAGGGCTGCGAGATCGTCTGACCCTCGTCAATCGGCAATGGATAGTTGGCATACGCCTCTTCCCATCTCTCGGGTGCAATAAACTGGTGCCTTGGGATCATGCCCATCACATTCAATATCCGTTCATCTTGAATGCCCTGAGCTACCAGATGTCCAATCATCAATTTGCGATCCTTCTGAGGCGAACCGCAAAACCCCTCTGCTCCCCTTTGACCATAATTCCTCACCCTTAAATTCTATGGAAGAAGTGGCCACTCTTCAACCTCAGGAAGGTGAACCGGCCGGAGAAGGTCTGGAATTGACGAAATAATGGCGCGTAGACTTGGGAGGATAGAGTTCGCCACTCAACCCCCTCCGAATGACCTCGGTCTTTGAAACATGAATTTCGGGGCGGCGCGATTCCAGCTCGACCTCCACCTCATAGTCGACCAATAAACATGGAACCAGGGCGATCCCCAGCGCTTTACAGGCGGCATGGCGGTGATGGCCATCTAAGATCACATACGTCTCTTCGTCTACCAGTATCGGGTAATCCTGCAAAAGCTCTCCATTTTTGATCTCTTGAATTGTCCGCGCCAAATTCGTGGGATCCACCTCTTCATGGGGGCGAAGCGTATCGACTGGCAAAGTGGCCCGGGTCATCTCAGCTCTTCCCGCAGTTTTAGCTTGTACTCCCGGTGCTTCTTGGCCTCTTCATACTGCATCTTTTCTTCGGCCGTCTCTGGGATGACTGGAGGAATGGCAGTGGGTCGCCCATCACTCCCGAGTGCCACGAATGTGAGATATCCCGAAGTCGTCTTTTTGCGCTCGCCCGTCATGGGGTTTTCAGACTCAATAGAGACTCCGACTTCCATGGATGTCGTGCCGACATAGTGGACTGCAGCCTTAATGACGACGAATTCCCCAATCTGGATCGGGTGCAGGAAGCTGAGGCTGTCAATCGAAGCGGTGACGACGGGCATTCGGGCATGTCGCATCGCGGCCACCGCGGCGGCGCTGTCGATCCATGCGACTACAGCGCCTCCGAAGGCGATTCCAAGCGGATTTGCATCATCGGGGCGCACAATCTGGATCATTTCGACTATCGATTCTCGGACCGGCTTGCCTTTCATACTCTTTATATTAGCTGTGGAGAGAGCGGCGATCCAATTCGTTGTGGACAACCGAAATGCAGTGATCTGCGTGGAGCACAACGGGGCCTAGGCTCACTTTTGTGCACTCTTTAAGCAGAAGCTCTTCATCGGGCGAAAAATTCTGGTGATCGCTGAGCACAAATGCTACTGGCTGCTGAACTGGAGCAGACCGAATGTCAGTGCCGTGCTCATCTAAAACGTGACACAAGATATTGGTCTTTGCAAAGAATTCTAAAAGCACTCGCAATCCGCGTCTGGCCACATAGACACCAGGGGTGCTCTCTATCTCTTCGGCTTGGTCTGCAATATTCAATCTCTGAGCGCTTTCGATTGCATGTTTGATGAGCGCGCCCGTGCTTCGCTCATCGGGATTGAGGCGTTTTACTGTTGCGCCATCAAAACGCAGCGTGAGCTGATCCCGCAGAATCAAATAGACTGCCACATCCTTGCGAATGCCATGGGAGAGACAGAACGAAGTGGTAATACAGCGCGCCAAGATGTCCATACGCCCGGCACTGCCCGGAAGATCATTCAGAGTAAAATCAGGTGTGATGGAAGCTGCATGTCCCAAAATGACAAAGGTTCTCTGGTGATCAATCATGAGTTGTTCTTGAGGCTATTCTAGGCTCTTTTCATGCAGTTTCAACGGGAGAGCGAGTTGCTGCAGATGACGACATCGCGCTAAAATGGAGTCTCGAAATGGAATTCTTAGAGAAGACTCTCTTAATGGCCGGGAAAAATTCGAGCTTGCTTTGTGTGGGGCTTGATCCAGAGATAACACAAATTCCTTCTTCTCTTACCCGACAATATGGCGAGAACGCCGTTGTTGAATTCAATCGAAGAATTATAGAAAACACAAAAGACCTCGTCTGCGCTTATAAACCAAACAGCGCTTTCTACGAGGCGCTCGGTCCGCATGGCCTGGAGATTCTGAGAGAGACGCGCAAGCTCATTCCCAAAGGGATCCCCATGATCTTGGACATCAAGCGCGGCGATATTGATAACACCAATCGAAAGTACGCCGAAGCGGCATTTGATGTTTACAACGCGGATGCCGTGACCCTCAACCCCTATCTTGGACTAGATTCAATTGAGCCTTTTCTTAGCTATAAAGAACGAGGGCTTTTATTGCTCTGTCGCACGTCAAATCCTGGCGCAAAAGATATTCAAGACCTGATCTGCAATGGAAAGCCACTCTACCACGTCATGGCTGAGCGAATTCGTGAATGGAGCTCGATCAAAAAAACTTTGCAGATTGGGGCAGTGGTTGGTGCAACTTACCCAGCGGAGCTGGTCAGCGTGCGTCAGATTTTGGGCGATGAGCTGATCATTCTCGTTCCTGGCGTCGGCAAACAGGCGGGTGAGCTGGAGAAATCCGCAAAGGCCGCAATCAATTCTCAGGGCGAGCGAGCCGTGATCAATGCCTCACGCAGCGTCCTCTATGCTTCACCGAATGAGGATTTTGCCGATGCCGCCCGCAGGGAAGCGATGCGCCTGCGAGAGATCATCCATCAGACGATTGAGCGGGTGACTCAGTCATCTTAACGTTTGGTCAAACCGATCCACATGGCTACAATGTCAGTCAACAAGCATGGCCCAGTTGATCATTGAATACTGCCATGAGTGCATGTTTTTGGGACGAGCCATCGAGGTCGCTCAAAAGGCACTTCATCATTACCCTGATGCTTTGGAGTCGGTGACTCTTATCCCTGGCTCAAATGGAGTCTTTACGGTGATGCTTGATCATCTGCCCATTTACACAATCAATGAAGAAGGATTATTGCCATCTTCAGACCAAGTCCAAAATCTGCTCGCAAAGAAGCTAGGAGCGAAGCTCGCATGAAGAAGAGCACCCGAGCCTTATTTCTTGGGAGATTTCAGCCCTATCACAATGGCCATGATGCGGTCATCCGCAAAATCACGGCAGAAGTAAACGAGCTGATCATCGCGGTTGGCTCAGCTCAATACAGCCACACTCTGCGCGATCCTTTTACCGCCGGTGAGCGCATTATGATGATCACCCGAGCTCTGGCTGGCCTGAAGAGCACAAAATATGTCTTGCCCATCGAAGATATTGAGCAAAACGCGCTTTACGTTGCGCATATTCGGCGCCTCACACCCGCGTTTGATCTTGTCTATTCCAATAATTCACTTGTGATCCGGCTCTTTGAAGAGGCTGGCATTGCCGTAAAACAGCTTCCTCTCATTGATCGTGGCCATCTCTGGGGAACGAAGATTCGTGACCTAATGACCCAGGGCGGCCTATGGCAAACGTACGTGCCCCCTGCCGTATGCACAATCATTGAAGAGATCGGCGGAATCGAGAGGCTGCAGCAGATCCAGCAGAGCGATCTGCTCAGTACCGGCCCTTCGAGCAGTGCCTCCAGTCCGAGAAGAGGGGAGTCCGATTGAATCTCAGTCTGCCGCTTCAAGATAACGCAAAGCTCAAGATTGTCGTTGGACGAATCGAGCAGCACATTGCTCTCGAGACTTTTTGGCAATGTTCCAATATTAACGCGGTAGATCGGCTCGGCTATAACGATCATGGGCCCATCCATATCAAGATTGTGGCCAATCTGGCTCTGAAACTTTTGCGAATGCTCGTAAAGTCGGGAATCAAGACAAGCATAGAGCTCAATTACAAAATGACCAGAGAGGATGCCGAGATTGTGGTCATTCTGGCAGCCTGCCTTCATGACATCGGCCACATTGTCCACCGAGCCAACCACGAAGAGTTTTCAGTGGCGCTCGCTCCTCCGCTGATCGATGAGCTCTTGGCGGGTGTCTATGAGGGGGCACAAAAAGCGATTATGCTCTCCGAGACATTGCACGCAATCTACTCGCACCGCGCTGAGATCAGGCCGCTTACTCTGGAAGCGGGGGTCGTCAAGATCGCGGATGCGCTTGATATGGAGCACGGGAGGGCACGCATCCCCTTCTCCAAAGGCACGCCATCCATTCATGCTGTCTCAGCCATGGCCATTGAAAAAGTGAGCATTCGCGAGGGTGAGAAGAAGCCGATCTGCATTGACATCCGCATGTCAAACTCTGCCGGAATATATCAGCTCGACAATCTTCTCAAAGACAAAGTCGAGAGCTCGGGCATCAAAGAGTATTTTGAGGTCCAGGCTGAGATCACCGGTGAAGAGAAAAAAATTGTGAGCCGGTACGAGATTTAGCCAGGGGTTGGCGTAATGGCGCTTCGTTGACCTTGTATTGGTTGACTTTTTACAGACCCCCGTCCTATTTTCCACGTGGGAAATTCTTGGGTGTGGGATTAGCGACCGAGTTGCACAGTACCCCTAATTGACATGTTGCACCCCAGAAGTATCTCTCGTCCCTAAAGCCGGGCTGATTCCTAGGGATTGGCCCGGCCCCCTAGGGCTCTCTCAAACTCACATCACAAATGTTGATCAAGCTCCAATTGGCCTGTCAGCACAGGCGTAGAGAATAAGATAATCAATGGGACAATGCATTCATCGAGCATGCCGCCTTGACAGCATGCAGATGCAGGCATAATCTTTCAACCAACATCGCGGGCGCGAGCGGAGGCATTGATGAGGGGGGCATTATTTCGCTGGATTCTGAGAGTTCTATTCTCTCTTCTTCTGGTCCTCTCCTTCGCTTACCAAACTGGGCTTGCAGATGTCAGTCTAGATGTCGAAGTGGGCTTTGGAGGCCAATTCATGTCCGGCCAGTACACTCTCGTCCAGGTCGTCTTGCAATATCAGGGCCCGCCTCTCACGGGAGAGCTGGCACTTCACCAAGAGTACAAATCTCCGCTCGAGAGCGAGAAGTCCTTTTCTGAGCGGCGCACGGTGCGCCTGGGCTCAAATGTCAACCAGCTCTATCAATTCTATTTCCCCGTCTCCCGCTCTCCCTGGCCCAATGAGGATCAGCCCGCTCTCTCCATCACGCTCTCATCCAATGGGAGCGTGGTATTTTCGAAGCGCGTTCCCCTCGCCGGCGACGTTGAGCCACAGCCGCTCGTGCTCGGAGTGAGTGAGACCAACTTTCCCCGCATGCTCACGACAGGAGAGCGGATAGAGAGCGTGGGACTCAATCAGCTGCCGGAGGACTGGCGAGGATATGACGGAGTGAGAAGAATCTATCTGGGCCGCGCGAGAACCGACCAGCTCACCAAGCGCCAACAAGACGCGATCCAGCAGTGGATCACACGGGGCGGAGAATTCGTGGTGCTCGGCGGTGAGAATTTCTACTTGCAGGATTCTTCGTGGCTGCGCCAGATCATTCCGTTTGATGTCTCAGGAATCGAAGCGGCACAGGCCTCGTCCGATCTGCCCACGTATGTTGCAGGCAAGCCTCTCGGGGAAGTCCTCATTCAGCGGGCTGCGATCCCACTTCTGGTAGAGCAGCGGGTCGTCAATGGCATCATCTTCTTTTCCGTGCTCGACTTATCACAGCAGACGGAATTGTCTCAAGCCATCTGGAACGACTTGCGGCAGACCTCTTCTCTGCTCGACAATCAGCCTCCTGATCTGGGCTCAAAGATTTTGGGAAACACCCAGCTCGCTTATCCATCAAAGCCGCTCCTTGGCGCTCTGTTGATTCTTTATCTAATAGGCTTTGCCTATATCAGCCTTTGGATGCTGCGGCAGCCCCTCAACACCTTGCTCTCCTCTCCCGAGGGCGGTGAGATGCGCAGAAAGAGGCAGGGCTGGAAGGTGCTCGCCTTTGTTGTCGGCTGGATGCTCATCTTTGCAGTCCCGAGCCTTGCCTATCTGGGCCAGCCCAGATTTCACAGTTATTTTCAGTCTCTTGAGGTCGGGTTGATCAGAGCCCAGGAGGGATCGTCCTGGGGCTGGAGCCAGAGCTGGTACAGTGTCATCTCCAAGAAGGAGCGCAGCCTCTCGCTGGCAGCCAGCGACAACTCTCTCATCCTGCCCCTGGGGCAGACGCAGCTGGAACTGCTGCAAGAACGCCCCGATGCGTGGGATTTGGACTTTTCACCCAACCCTATGAAAAGCTGGTCCACAGAGAACCTCTATACCGAAGAGATGGTGCCGCTTGACATCGGCGTACGCGCGGACAAAGAGGGTGGAGATGTCAGAGGCTCTCGGATTCAGGTCTATAATGGCAGCCAATGGAACCTGCGGGATGCCGTGCTCTTTCGCAACGGAGTCTATTATCCCATCGGAGAGGTCCCAGCCGGAAAGTCGCTCACCGCTGAGCTTAGCGGTCTGGGACTCAATGAGTGGTCACCATGGAGTGGCTTCAAAGACCTCTGGAGCATCGAGGAGCGGGTGAAGAATGTCATCATGAATCAGCTCGGGATTACGGATGAATTGAAGAGGGATCGCAGCCAATGGGTCTTGCTCGGCTGGGCCGAAGTTCGCGCGCTGACTCAGGCTTACCGCGAAAATCGTCAGGGACTTTCACTCATTCTCATTCGCTCCAAGGAGCAAGAGTAGCGGTGTCCGCGCAAGAGCGCGCATCAGTAGCCAATCCCAAGAGCACTGCCCCGAAAATCCCTTGGCTGGGAACCGATTGGGACTACTGGTTCGACCGCGAGACGTGGTCATCCCTGATGGCGTTTCTTCTGCTGTCGGGAGGCATCTTGCTCGTTGCCTTGCCGAACACAACCGAAGTCGGCAGGCTCACTCCCAAATCCATGGAAGCGACTGATCTCTTCTCGGCCCTCTATTCAATCTTATTTGGGATTCTGGCGATCACGCTTGGACAGGCCGAGTTGTCTTGGGGACATCGGCTCAGCAGCCAGGAGCATTTTGTTCATCTATTTAGCCGTCTGGTGGTGCCGCTGGTGCTCAGTCTGCCCTACTGGATTCTTTATATCTTCGCCAATATCATGAGCCCACTTTTAATTATTGTACTCCTTGTGCATTTTATTTTATATGGTTATGTGCTCGGGCTTTGCGGCTGGCGGCTATCGCTGATGGGGCAGTCCGAGATCTTCCAATTCAACATCAAATATCTGAGCTACTTTGGGCTGGTCGCGATTACCTTCTTTGCTGCGCCGCTCCAGTTCATCAATCCCATCTTGGCGATCACGGAGATTTTGGGGGAGAATGGCATGGCTCCCGCACTCAATCTGTTGGGCTTCTATACCGCATGGCTGGCGCTGGGTGCGGTCATAGCGTACTTGATCTTGCACAAACTGAATACGGAGAATCGAGAAATGGAGGAGTATGAAAACGAACTATCTCGTCGTTGAGCAAGAGGTGATTGAGGCGCGGCGGCGGTTGAATCGCCTTCAGGGTGTGCGGCTGGGGTTGACTCTCTCAGCCTCGCTGACGCTCGTCTATCTCATTCTCTTCTTCTTTGGCTGGGTACAGTTGATTCAGCCCTGGCCGATTCTCATTCTCTTTAACGCCATCTGCGGCGGACTCGGCATGATGTGGGGAGATCGGCGTCCAACGCGCCTCCAGCACGACCTGCTCCGTGTCGACCGCGCGCTAGGGCTTGGCGAGAAGCTCACGACGATCTTTGAGCTTCGCCGGGGTGAGCGCTCATCCGACATCTTGGAAGCCCTCTATCGCCGGATTGACCAGAGCCACGTCGATCCCAAAGAAGTCTTCAAGCTCCCCCGCACGGAGCAGAATGGCTGGTATGCGCTCGGCGGGATCACTGCCGGCATCTTGCTGATGATCGGGCTTTGGGGGAATGGCCTCAGTCTCCTCCATATTGAGCAATGGCTCCAAGGTCTGCCGATAAATGAGCTTTCCAGTCAACAGACTCTCCTGGGTAAAGATGCACTGGATGGCTCACAAAGCGTTTTAGGGAAGGGCCAGAATCAATCGAATGCCAAAGATAAGAAGAGTGATGACGCAGCCTGTGAAAAGCAAGACTCTTCTTCAACAGCCCTGAGCAGCGATGCAAATTGCGTCAATGGCAGAGATCAGAATTCACCTACAGATTCGCAAAATCAGACGGCGAAGAATCAAAATGGCCAGAATATGCCGCCAAACTTTCCACAGAGTCTGTCCGATTTGCTGCAACAGCTCCAGCAGGGGAATATCTCACAAGATGAAGTGCAAAAAGATCTGAGCAGCCTCGCCAATCAGCTTCCGCCAGGCCTGTTGCAAGATATGCTAAAAGACGCAGCAAAGAGCATGGATCCTGCTGACCTTGCGAAGCGGCTGGCCGATGCCCTCAAGGAAGCACAACGTCAGGATGAGAACCAGAAGAAGCGGGCTCAATCCAATGACAAAAATGACAACCAGCCCTCTCCTCAAGGGGGCCCAGGCTCCAAAGGCCAGGGGATCCCGGGTATGGCCTCTGGAGACCAATTGGCAAATCAGAATCAAAACAACTCGAATAAATCAGGCACAGAAGCCCCGAACAGCGGGAGCTCTTCCTCACAATCCGGTGAGAACCCAGATCAGCCCAAAGGTGGGGATCAGTCAAACCAGTCTGGGCAGGCCGGGGGCAAGCAGGGCAGCAGTGACTCCCTCTCCCAGAATGGCAAGAGCAAAAATGACTCACCCGACAAGAAAGATGAAAACGGGAAGAGCTCTGATGGCTCCGGCACGAACGACGGATCCAATAACAGCGGAAGTAGTAGCGGCTCCCCTGAAAGCTCATCGGATGACGAGGGCTCTGGTGGCAAAGACTCATCGGGTGGCAATGGAGCCGGTGACACCGCTGGAAATGGCAAGGATGGGAAGAAGGATCAGTCTTTGACCATGGATAAGAGCCTGCTCATCCACGGCGCCAGTCTTCCGCAGGATGCTGAGCAGCTCAAGCGGTTAATTACGCTTGGATTGCCCGTGGATTTGCAAGGCACTCAAGCCGATGGGACACCCACGCTCAAGCTCAATATCGAGCGTGTCGAGTCGCTGCTCCAGCTCCGCGAGCTTCCCCCCAATCTGAGAGCGCTGGTCCGGGCCTATTTCTTGGCTATCGCCGGAGAAAAATCGTCCAAATAAATCTCATTCAACGAGGGATATCATGACCATCGAGATGCAACTGGCAAAAACAGAAGAGGTCTTCCAGAAGCTGACGCGTGACATTCAGAAAGTTATTGTCGGCCACCAGGAGACTATCCGGGGGACGCTGATCTGCCTGCTCTGTGGCGGGCATGCTCTTCTCGAAGGCGTACCCGGGCTCGGCAAGACCCTCACCGTAAAGACGCTGGGTAAATTATTGGGGCTCTCTTTCTCCAGAATTCAGTTTACGCCCGATCTCATGCCCGCAGACATTTTGGGAACCAATATCATTGTGGAAGAGGGAGGCCGGAGGGCCTTTGAGTTTTCAAAGGGCCCCATCTTTGCCCATATTGTGCTGGCGGACGAGATAAACCGCGCCACCCCCAAGACGCAATCTGCGCTCCTCGAAGCGATGCAGGAGCGCGGGGTCACCATCTCCGGCAAAACTTATGTACTGGACGAGCCATTTATCGTTCTGGCCACGCAGAACCCCATCGAGATGGAAGGCACATATCCTCTGCCTGAGGCACAAGTAGACCGCTTCTTCTTCAAGATTGTCCTCGATCAGCCGACGCAAGAAGAGCTGGACGAGATTCTCAAGCGCCACATGACATCACCGGAAGTGAAGCACATCGCCGGAAGCGCCATCTCGCGCGAGACTCTAGTCGACGCAAAGAAGCTGATGGCTCAGATCCCTATTGCGGAGCCGTTGCGCCATTACATCGTGCGGCTGGTCAATGCCACGCATCCCAAGCGGGATGAGGCAGCTCCGCTGGTCAAAGAATACGTCGAATATGGAGCGAGCCCGCGCGCTGGCATCGCCCTTCTCTGGGGCGCAAAGGCCAATGCATTCTTAGATGGCCAATTGAACGTTCGCATCGAAGATATTCAGCGCGTCTTTGTGCCTGCATTCCGGCACCGAATCATCCGCAACTTCCGGGGCGAGGCGGAGGGCATCGCCGTCGATGAGATCTTAAAACAAGTGATCGAGAAGACTCCCGAGGTATAGCGGCACATGCCCCTTCTGCTCGATTCAGCCTATCTCAAAAAGCTCGAAAACCTGGGTCTGGTCATTCGGGGGCGCTTTCATGGCTATATGACCGGAAAGCGGCTCACTTCCCGCTCCGGGATGAGCCTGGAATTTGCTGAATACAAAGAATATTCGCCGGGGGATGATTTTCGCTATGTAGACTGGAATCTCTATGGACGCCTTGGGAAGCTCTTTGTCAAACGCTTTAACCGCGAAGAGGACGTTCCGATCTATCTCTTTTTGGACATTAGCCATTCGATGGCCATCGGAGAAAAGCTCAATTACGCCGTTCTGCTGGCGGGCACGCTGGCCTATTTAGGACTGAAAGAATTCAATCGCGTCGGGATCTTTCCGTTTGCCAGCGATCTGGCTCTCGGCGTGCCTCCCAAAGGGAGCTACAAACAGCTCTTCCAGATCTTCCATTTCTTAGAGAAAGTCGTGCCAGCGGGAGAGACCTCCATCAATGAGTCCCTGACGCGCTTTACGCGCATCCGCCGTGAGAGCGGGCTGGCCGTCATTATCAGCGACATGCTCAGCGAGGATGGCTTTGAAGAGGGACTGGCACAGCTCCTCTATCATGGCTATGAGGTGATCGTCCTTCATCTGTTGGCTCCCGATGATTTGAATCCAGCGTGGAATGGCGAGATTCGCCTCAAAAATATTGAAGACCAGAAGGAGATTACAGTCCATGTGGATCGCGCTGCGCTGAACGAGTACCAGACGGCCTTGGATAATTATCGTTCAAGACTGGAAGCATTCTGTCGTGAGCGCGGCATCCGCTATGCCCTGGTCTCTACGGACAGCCCTCTTGAGAAGACAGTCTTCGAGACCTTGCGGGAAGGGGCGCTGGTTCAATGACCTTTCTATCGGGCATTGCGCTCTGGCTTCTAGGCCTTGGTGCGATCATCACATTTATTTATTTCTTAAAGCGCCAGGCGCGGGTGCAGCCCGTCTCGACGCTCTTTCTCTGGCAAAGGATTGAGCAGAGGCCCCAGAGCGCGCTCCGTTTTCAGTGGACCCAGCTCCTCGGGCTCATCTTGCAGTTACTGGCTCTCACAGCCATTGTGGTGGGGATTGCCCAGCCGGTGATCTACTCTGCCAGCGGCGGTGTGGGACGAATGGCCATTCTGCTCGATGGAAGCGCCAGCATGCGAGCGCTCATGCCTTCTGAAAAGATCACACGCTTTGAGCGGGCCGTACAGCGGGCTCAAGGGTTGCTCGATGAGAATCCGGCTGCCGAGGTGACCTTGGTCGAGGCACAGACGCACAGCGCAATCCTTGTACCGCCTACCCATGATCATTCCTTCATTCGCAAGGCTCTGAGCGACGCCAGGCCGACGTATCAGGGGAATGCTGACTCGGGCGAGCTGCTCAGCCTTCTTCAAAGTCAGAGCAGCACAGGCTATGACCAAGTTGTCCTGATCAGCGATCAAGCTGCCAAGCCGCAGCAGCAGCAATTGGGGATTGATGTTGAGTCCGTCTTGGGAGATGAATCTTCTGAAAATATTGCCCTTACGGACTTTTCTGTGCGTGAGCAGCCCAATGGCAAGGGGTATGACTTCTATCTCCAAGCCTGGAACTCATCGAGTGATGCAGTAAACGTTCCGCTGGATATAGAAGCCGATGGGAAATCCGTCCAGTCGGATGTGATCACCATCCCCGCGCATGGCTCTCTCTCACGAACTTTCTCATCGTCGCTTCGCTATGCGGATGAGTTTCGAGCCAAGATCGATACCACGGCTCTTCCCGACGACTGGAGCGATGATGACGTACGCTATGCGACATCTCCACAGCCACCCCCCTGGAAGATTTTATGGGTAGGCAAGATCAATTTTTATCTAGAGAGCTTTTTGCAGAATTCAGGAGAGGTTGACCTGACCGAGAAGGCGACCCTGGATGAAGCGGGAGATCTCAACCGCTATGACGTGGTCCTGCTCAATCAAGTCGATCTTTCGGATGCTCAGGCTGGCGCGGGTCATTATCTGGCATTTGGCGGCTCTTTTGGAAGCTATATCCTCTCCAAAAGCATTCATGATCTGACGAGTGGCGCGGTGGATGTCCAGAAAGATGACCCACTCTTGCAAGGGATGGACCCGACCGCTTGGCGACTGCTCCACATTCCGGACGCGGCCGTCGATCCCAAGGGAGAGGTCTTATTATCTTCCGAGAGTCTTCCGTTTCTTTATATTTATGAGAAGCCGGGTCTGCGGCTTTCGTATATCGGAGCCGATTTGGAGGCTTCCAATCTTGTATTGTCGATTGATTTTCCAATACTGATCTATCGTCTGCTCTCTTGGCTTTCTCCCCGCTCTGGGGAGAGCACAACGCTGACGGCTGGAGACGAGCTTCCGCTATCATCATTAGAAAATATAAAGAGCATTGTCGATCCGCAAGGCAAGACCTGTCAATACAATTCTTCCGCAAGCCAGTGCGGCAGCTTGGGCGAGATCGGTTTCTATCAGGCCACGCGAGCCGATGGAGAGGCCGTGACTTTCGCCGCCAATGCGGATCCAACAGAGTCTATTTGGGAGGATGCTTCGGATGCGGCTGCAACTGCAGTGACTCCGACGAGCTCACAGCAGGCAGGGTCACTGGGCGACACGCCGCAAGCGTTAAAAGCGGCGATCCCTGTATGGCCCTATTTGCTGGCGATTGGATTGATCTTATTACTGGCTGAGCTCTTCACATTTCACCGTCCAACGGCAATTCCATGGCTGCCCTCCCTGGGGAGGAAGAGGGCATGATTCGGTTCAGCCAGCTCTGGCCGCTTCTCTTACTGCTTATCCCTATCGGACTGCTCCTCTGGCAGTGGGAGGCGCTGAAGCGCTTTACCCTCGGCGACCGCATTTCGTTTGGGGCGCGGCTCGGAGTTGTGGCGCTTGGCATCCTCGCACTCTCAGGACCGCAATTGTTGAGCTGGACGGAATCGCACTACGTCTATTTTCTGGCAGATCTTTCCAAAAGCGTGAGCCCTCAAGACCGGGGTCAGCTGCTCTCGGAGCTTCGCGCACTCGCCAAGCCGCAAGAGTACACTCAATACGGCCTGATCGTCTTTGGGGTCAAGCCGTATGTCGAAGCTCCATTCAGCCCAATGTTAAATTTGAACGAGGTCTTGACGAATGTCGATAGTGAAGGAACAGATTTGCAGGCCGCACTGGAGCTGGCCATGTCAACCTTCCCCCGTGATGGCAAGAAGACGATTGTGCTTCTTTCCGATGGCCAGCCAAGCCAGGGAGAGACGACAGAGGCGCTGGCCCGCGCCAAACGGGAAGGGGTAGAGATCTTCACTTTGCCGATGGACCCGCCAGCCTCTGAGTTTTCAATCCAGACGATCCAGGCTCCACAAGAGGTCGCAGTCCAGCTCCCCTTCTCATTCCAGAGCGTCGTCTATGCCTCACGATCCAGCACCGGAAAGCTGCTCACATACCGCAATGAGACACTGATTGACACAAAAGATGTCGCTCTGCGTCCTGGGCTCAATTACTTTTCGTATAGCGACAAAGTGAATGACCCCGGCAGCTATGAGTACCGAGCCGAGCTTGTTGTCGCTGGCGATGCGCTCCCTCAGAACAATCATTATCGCGCATTGGTCGATGCGATCGGCGATCCGCGCATTCTTCTGGTAGAGAACAATTCTTCAGAGCAAGAATCGGTGATGGGAAAGCTGTTAAAAAACTCTGGCTATGCCTTCTCCAAAGTGAGCCTGAATGAGCTGGCGCCGACAGCCAGCTCCCTGCTCTCATACCGAGCTGTGATTATGAACGAAGTGCCGCTCAAAGATCTCACGGCACGGCAGACCGAATTTCTAGAAAATTATGTGCGCGATCTCGGCGGAGGGCTCTTCCTCGTCCAGGGCAGGCAGTCCGTCGAAGAGTTTTATGACCGCCAGTTTGAGCAGATGCTGCCCATCACCTATGAAGGTCCGCAAGAGATCCAGCGCCCCGCGCTCGCTTTGGTGATGCTGCTCGACCGCTCCGGCAGCATGGGCGAGATCGCCGGCGGTGATACCAAGGGCAGCTATATGAAGATCGATCTCTTAAAACAGGCAGCACGAGAGGCCGTCTCCAAGCTCGATGACAACAGCCTTGTCGGCATCATCGGCTTTGACTCGACCTACGACTGGCTGGTAGACATTGGCCCCGTGAAAGGTCGGAAAGATGAGATTTTAGCTGCAGTTGATAAGCTCTATGCCAATGGCGGGACAGACATCTATCAGCCTCTCAAAGATGCCGTCGCCCAGTTGCAGAAGCTGACCGCGCGCGTCAAGCACATTCTGGTCTTCTCCGATGGAAAAGTATCCCAGCAGGGGCGCGATTTCGATCAAATCTTCCAGGAGATTGCCGGCAGCACGATCAGCGCCTCATCCATTGCCATCGGAGCACAAGCCGATTTTGACTTCATGTGGAAGCTGGCGGATGCGGGGAGCGGCGCCAAATATCCAGTGGCCGATGCGCGGGATCTGCCACGAATCACGCTGGAAGAGATGGTGCGGCTGGAACGCGCCCGCTGGGTCAAAGGGCCATTGGGTGTCGAGGCCGGACCCTTTGCAAATCAGCTGACTGGAATTGACCCCAGCACCATCCCCAATGTCGATGGCTATGTTCTGACGTTTGAGAAGCCAACGGCGCAGACGCAGCTTCAGGTCCGTGCTGACAAAGATCATGCAGACCCTCTGGTGAGTCAGTGGCACTATGGTCTGGGCAAGGTCTTTGTGCTCAACACCAGCTTTGAAGGCGAAGGCCTGGAGCGCTGGAAGTCCTGGAGCGGACTGGGCGAGCTGAGCTCTGAGATTCTGAGCCAGGTCTACAGCGAGAGCACCATCAAGCCCAAAGAGCTAGCCGTCTGGACAGATTCTTCTAACTCAACGCTGAGCGTCCATGTTGAAGCGGACCGCGACGGCAAATGGCTGGATCAATTGGTAATGAATGGGCAACTCAACACACCGGATGGCAAGTCAATTCCTCTCGACTTGGAACAGACGGGACCAGGGACCTATCAGGCCACCGTAAAAGATCTGAGCGAAGGCGTCTATCTGCTCAATTTGGGTGAAGATTCACTCGGTCAAGTCCAAGAGGCTGTCCAGATTCCCTATGCAGCGGAGTACAAAAAGATTGGGCTGAATGAGCCACTTTTGCAACAGATCGCAGAAGTGACTGGAGGAGAATATCTTGAGAATCCAGATCGCTTGCAAGGCCTGTTGCAGGGCCGGACACTGATCTACCGGGATATCTGGCAGGAGATTTTATTGGCAGCCCTCTTCTTCTTTCTGGCCGATCTGGCTCTGAGAAAAGTGCCTTTTCTGCACGCTTAATCAGGCTCAATGATCTTCGCGCTGGGCCGCTCTCTCCCCAATTCGCGCCGCAGCTCGGGGCCAATCTTCTGACCAAAGACAACGACCATCTTTTCACTATGAAGGGGCTTCTCGAGCTGGTGCAGCTGATGAAGCAACTGACTTGTCCTTTCGGCAGTCGAAGGGATTTCCGCTAATATAATGTTGTATTCATCTCCAACGACGAAGGCAACGGCATTATCCAGGGGGACTTCGGCTAGCTCGATATCGGGCAACTCGCCTGCAACTCTGTGATGGAATGCATTGCCCCAGTCTATAAACGGCGTGCGCCAAGGCTCTCCGGAAAGATCGCTCATCAGGAGCTCCCTGATTGTCTTATCGGGCTGTAAAGCATAGCGCAGTGCGCTGGCCGGGCTCTTCAATCTGGAAAAGAGCATATAGAGCGCAAGAGCTCCGACGACAATCGCTATTCCCCCTACCAAAGAGCCCTCACTCAACGGCTCCGAAGTAAGCAGCAGATAGATGCCAAAGAGCGGCGTAATCAAGTACGTCACCATGCGGATGAGAAAGCGCTTGCGCGATCCAAATTCAGGTCGCATAGAGTCAAACAGGGCTGGGTGGGCTTGGCCTTTTTGCAAAGAAGCGCACGAAGAGCAAGCCTGTTATGAAGCCGCCAATGTGAGCCATATAGGCAATACCACCCCCCTGAATTGCACCACCTCCAAGCAGAGAGCTAATCACTTGCAGCAAGAACCAGAAGCCCAAGACAATCATCGCTGGCATCTCGATCAACTGCACGATGACAAAGAGGAAGAGAATTGTGAGAACGCGGGCAAAGGGATACAGGAGCAGGTATGCACCCAAGACCCCGGCAATCGCTCCGCTTGCCCCCACCATCGGGCTCACACTATGGGTGTTCGTCAGAATCTGCGCAATCGCTGCCACTAAGCCAGCCATGAAGTAGAAGAGTGCAAAGCGCACTTTGCCCATGGCATCTTCTACATTGTCGCCAAAGATCCATAGAAACCACATATTACTCGCAATGTGCAGAATGTCTCCGTGCAAAAACATGGATGAAAAAAGCTTCATCCAGACTGGAAAATCTGTGACAGAAAAGAGGGGACAGTTGGACAGAATCTCACAGGGCGTCAGTCCGTATTTGTAGATAAAGTAGTCGTAGTGTGAGATCACGCCGACTTCGCCGCCAATTTGCACGCGAACTTTGGAGGGATTCTGCCCCATAACCAGCGCCTGATAGAGAAAGACAATCACGTTGATGGCAATAATGAGTACCGTGACCCAGGGAAAGGACTGGCTACGTCTATAATCCCGCAATGGGAAGAGCAAAAGTCCACCTCCTGGTCATTCGTAACTTAGCTCAATGTACAGATCGAATTCATTGGCTTCAAGTTGTACAATGCGGCACATAAGGAGACCCATGAAGCAAGGAGCCGTCATCAAATTTATTGCGCGCTGGGTAGTGGCCACAATCTCCATCTACGCCATCGCTTGGCTCTTTCCGGGCATCATCCAGATTGATGACTTCTCAACAGCGATTTGGGCGGGATTGGCTCTTGGTTTTCTCAACGCAATTGTGAGACCCATTCTCATTGTTTTTACGCTGCCAGCCACAATTCTAACCCTTGGGCTTTTTATTCTCGTGATCAATGCTCTAATGCTCTATCTTGTAGGCGCGCTGGTGGCTGGAGTTCATGTGACTAGCTTTGGCTCAGCATTTTTGGGAGCACTGCTCATCAGCATTCTCTCCTCTGTTATTCACTTCGTATTGTTCCCTGAGGAGCGCCGCCTGCACGTACAGATCAAGCGAAACTTGTAACATTTCTGGCTAAGATTCTCACTAGGACGCCAAGCGACTAGCCAAAAGCACAGTATAGATCAGATAAATCGCGCTTCCCCACATAATGAGAGCTGAGACTTTATTAAGAGCTCTTCTGATTTGTGGAAACGATCCCACCCACCGCCCTGCGATAGCCAGAATGAAGAACCAGAGCCACGAGACAAAGATGCAGGCCAGCACAAAGCCAATCTTTTCACTCGGCTGATATTGAATAGAGCTCGTTCCAATCACGCCAATGGTGTCAAGAATCGCATGAGGATTGAGGAGCGACACAGACATCGAAAATAATATCAGCCGAGTGATGGGCCATGGGTTTTGAGTCAAGCCACTCTGCGTGTCGTTTAAGACATTTTGGACGTCGCATTGGTCATCTGTTGAGGCGACCGATGGGGCGGGCGTGTCACTCTTCCAAGTCATCCAGCCGATGTATCCCAGGAATAAGACCCCAACACCCACAAGCAGAAGTTTGACCCACGAAAATGTCAAGACGACAGCCGAGATTCCCAGCACCGCAATCAAGATCAAAAATGTATCGCAGAGTGAGGCGGTGATGATGACCGGAATGACGCGGACAAATTTGGGCTGAATCGCGCCCTGGGTAAGCACAAATAAATTTTGGGCTCCCAGTGGCAAAATGAGCCCAAGCGCGAGAAGAAAGCCATGGACTGCGGCTGTAATCATGCTCTATAGTAGTGAGTTTGGGAGATTCTTCAATCTCGAGGGAGTAAAATAAAAGCCTATGAAGATCTGGAATTTTGCATTCGGCTCGCATCTGGATCTGGGGCGCTATGCAGAGATCATTGAAGGAAAGCCTGCACAGCGCATGAAGGCAATACTACGAGATCATCGGCTCACGGCGTCGGCACTGACTCGATTCCCCAAAGAGCATGAGGATCTGGCAGGAACTGGCGGCGGGCCGCGATTTATTCCACAACAGGAAAGTCAAGTCTATGGCGTGCTCTATGAGATTGACTCCAAACAATGGGCGCTCCTGGATCAGTACGAGCGGGCCTGGGCTTATGAGAGTCTTCCAGTCGAAGCGCAAACCGAGAATGGCAGAATAGTAAAAGCCCTTGCTCACAATCTGGTGGAGTTCGGAAGATTCTCTCCCCCTTCGGATCAATTTCTGAAATATATGGCGCACGGGTTACGCGATCTGGGATACTCAGAGAAAATTATTGAAGAAGTGCGAAATTCAGTTTTGCTGCCGATATGAAATTTGCCGTACCACTGCATGACACTGTACGTTGTTAATCAATGCCGACTGTGCTCAAAGTGGGGCCGTATCGATTCTTCTTTTACGCAGGAGATCGAGGTGAGCCTCCGCATGTTCATGTCGAACACGACGATAAGATCGCGAAGTTTTGGCTTGATCCAATCCGAATGCACAGAAGTGGAGGATTTTCTAGGGCCGAGGTGAGCAGAATTCAGAAACTGGCAGGCACGCATCAAAAGAGATTGCTGGAGGCATGGAATGAGTACTTCTCCAATTGAGATCACAATTCCATTCGCACAGAATGTGACGATTTCAGCCGACACATTGAGTGTCGAGCTGAGCGATGGGCGCACAATTTCAGTACCACTCACTTGGTTTCCCAGACTTGTCCAGGCAACAGCTAAAGAGCGCAAGAACTGGAGATGGATTGGCCAGGGAGAAGGTATCCACTGGGAAGAACTCGACGAAGATATCAGTGTCGAGAATCTGTTGACTGGAAAACCTTCAGGCGAGAGTCAGGCTTCCTTTAAGAAGTGGCTCGCCAAACGCGCACCCCGACAGATTGAACGCGGTAATAAATAGCCCACTAGGGCTGCAGGCAAAGCCCACAGCCCCAGTGGCACATGCTTAGCTACTACAACAGCCGTCGGAGCAGCAGCCGGGTGGACAACAGTCCACGCAGCACTTTTCATCCTTACCCGATGCAGGCTGCTGGGCTGCCGTCGCCCTGCTGCTCGCTGCCGCGACTCCTAGCGCGCCCAAGGCCAGCACAGAAGCAGTCTGACCCAGTTTGTGCAGGAAGGAGCGGCGGTCTGCTCTCTCGTCCAGCGAAGCGGCATTCATAAGAAATTCCCCCTTTCTATGATTGAGATTGCCGAGAACAGCAGCAGCACGCTGGCTGCTCCGGCTTTGAACTGAGATTATGGGAAAGCTCTTCCCATTGTCTTGAGAACTTCGATGAGATCTCGAAATAACTCCATCTCCCTTCTCGCTGATTCTCTAATATGCCAGCCTGTACGAGCTGATTGAGATGATGAATCACCGTAGAGTGCGAAAGCTCAAAGGCAGACTCAATCTCACAGCCGCAGAGCCGGCCATACTGCCGGACCAATTTGAAGATGGCCAGCCGATTTTTATCAGCCAAAGCGACCATGGTTCCCAAATCCACGGCAAAGCAGGAGTCATGGGTCAGCCCTTTTACGGCTTGCCGAAAGTCTGCGCTGCAACAGCGCGCATCTTCATGAAGCTTCGAGAGTCTCTCTTTTAGCTCATTTTTCATTGTGGCTCTCCTCATGTCGATATAAATAGACATGGAAGAATAGCACCAAGAGCTCCATGTTGTCAAGCCAGGGTGTTTGTGCGGGTCGATTTCTAGATAACATGTCCAGTGGTACAATGTCATCGAAATGAACGAGATCCCAAAAGCCAAATTCTTCCGATCTCAAGCTCAATTGCATGCGTGGTTTGTCAAAAACCACACCGATACAACAGAAGTCTGGATTGGATTTTACAAGAAGGGCTCTGACAAAAAGGGAGTCAGCTATTCAGAAGCCGTCGATGAAGCTCTCTCTTTCGGCTGGATCGATGGCATCATGAAGAGCATAGACGAGATCAGCTATGCCAATCGCTTCACGCCGCGAAGAGCGCGCAGCAACTGGAGCGAAGCCAATATCAAGCGTGTGGCCGAGCTTAGAAAACTGGGACGCATGCAACCATCCGGTCTTAAAGCTTTTCAAATGCGCGATGCGAAGAAGCCCGCCCAATATTCATACGAAAAGAGCTTCACGCTGGATTCAAAGTACTTAAAAGAGTTTAAGAAGAACAAGAGTGCCTGGGCATCCATTCAAGCTCAATCTGCTACCTATCAGCGCTCAGCAAGCTGGTGGGTGATGAGTGCAAAGCGAGAGGAGACACGCCTCAGGCGTCTAGCAATACTGATTGCTGACTCAGAGAATGGACGCAGAATCAGAGAGTTGACGCGTCCTGTCAAACCGAAGTAAATAAGTATACTAGTTCGGAACAATCCACAAGAAAGGGGAGAAGTATTGTGCCAAGGAAGCTCGTTCTATTGGCTCTGCTAAGCTTGGTATTTGGATTAGCAGGTATTCCAATTCTATCCGCACAATCATCACAGCCATCCGCAGAAATCACCGTTGCCGCCGCCTCCAATTTGACGAACGCCTTTATGGCCATCGCGGACCAGTTCCAGAGTGCTACCGGAATCAAAGTGACTCTTAGCTTTGGCTCTACCGGAAGCCTCTCACAGCAGATCAGGAATGGAGCGCCCTTTGATCTCTTTGCCGCAGCCGATGTGGCCACGGTCGATTCGCTAGTTCAAGGGGATTTTATTCTTCCAGAGAGTGAGAAATTGTACGCACGCGGAAAGCTCATCATCTGGTGGACTGCAGACAGCACAGTTCAAGTGACAAAACTGGATGATCTGCTCGACCCGAAAATTGGTCGAATCGCCATCGCCAATCCTGATGTTGCTCCATACGGCGCCGCTGCCAAAGATACATTGATCGCAGCGGGTCTCTGGGATGTCTTGCAGCCAAAGATCGTCATAGCCGACAACGTCACGGCTACCAAACAAGTGGTAGCCACGGGTAATGCCGAAGTCGCCTTTATTCCGATCTCTCTTGTAACACCTGGGAGAGACGGCTTCTTCGCTATTAGCGGCCAACTGCACAAGCCGCTCGATCAGGCTCTTGGTATTCTAAAGACATCAACCCATCAAGATGCCGCACAACAGTTCATCACATTTTTGACAACGGGCGTGGGACGCGTAATTCTAGAAGACTACTGGTACAGCGCTCCCTGTGCTGATCCATCTCTATGAGTCTCCCTTTCTGGAATGATATAGACTGGTTTCCGATCCAGCTCTCGTTTCGTGTCGCTGCGATCGCGACGTTTATTGCGCTTGTCGTCGGTCTGTCGTGTGGCTGGCTGCTGGCACGCAAGCGCTTCTGGGGCAAGGAATTTTTGGATTCGCTCATCACACTTCCTCTCGTTCTGCCACCGACTGTGCTGGGTTATTATCTGCTGGTGATGCTGGGGAACCGCAGCCCCATTGGGCAATTTATTCAAAATACGTTCGGGACACGCCTCACATTTACAGTGACAGCCGCTGTGATTGCCGCCTCGATTCATGCATTGCCTCTGTTTGTCAAAGCTGTGCGTGCTGCATTTGAACAGGTCTCACCGCAACTTGAACAAGCAGCGAGGCTGATGGGGGCTTCCGAGTGGCGCGTCTTTCGCACCGTAACTCTTCCACTCGGAGCACGAACTGTGCTGGCAGCGACGACGCTGGCCTTTGCCAGAGCGCTTGGCGATTTTGGCGTCACGATTATGATTGCAGGGAACATTCCCGGCAAGACCCAAACCGCCGCCGTCGCCATCTATGATGCTGTACAAGCCGGCAAGGATGCACAGGCCGGGGCGCTGGTGTTAATCGTTTCCATACTGGCCATTCTGCTTCTCTATATCACCAACCGCATCAGTGCCAAGGCTCTCTGGTAGGCTATGCTCACTGCGCAAATCTCGATCAAGCGCACAACTCGCGATTCAGAGCCATTTCAGATAGAGGTCTCAATCCAAGCCAGGCAGGGAATCACAACTCTCTTTGGCCCTTCGGGCTCTGGCAAAAGCTCAATCTTGCAGGCCATTGCTGGATTGTTAAAACCCGATGCCGGACACATTGAAGTGGATAATCAAATCTTCTTTGATTCCACAAAGCAGATTGATCTGCCTCTGAGAGATCGCTGCGTTGGGTATCTCTTTCAAGATCTGGCTCTCTTCCCACACCTCAGTATTGAAGCCAATGTTGCGTACGGCCTGCACTCGTTGAATAAAAAAGAGAAGCATGAGAAGGCACTCCAGATTCTTGAGAGCTTTGGACTTCAGGCTATGGCATCGCGCAAGCCCAAGCAGCTTTCGGGAGGGCAACAGCAGCGAGTCGCATTAGCACGAGCTTTGGTCATCAATCCCAGAATCTTGTTATTAGATGAGCCTTTGTCGGCACTCGATTCGGCCACCAAGCGCGATCTGATGGCTGAGATCAAGAGAGTGGCTCAAAATTTGTCTATTCCCATTCTCTATGTGACGCACAGCCGCGATGAAGTCTTGGCACTGGCGCATCATGTCATTGCCCTTGATCGGGGACGAGTCATTGCAGAGGGCGAGCCGCTTCAGGTCCTTGAGAACGCAAGCAACCCGACCATTGCACGGCTGACGGGTGTCGAGAATCTATTTGTTGGGAAAATAATGGACAAGCATCTAGAGCGCGGCACGATGACCTTTCAGATTGATAAGACTCTCTTAGAGATTCCGCTTACTGATCAGGCCGTTGGAGAGGTCATTCAGGTTGCGATTCGGGCTGGTGATATCTTGCTCTCGCTGGCAGAGCCGAAGGGACTGAGCGCACGAAATCGCATCGTTGGAAAGGTACTAGAAGTCAATCCGCATGAGCACAATCAGCTAGTGCGAGTGGAGTCCAGTCCTGGGGTCGTCTTTTCGGTCTTGATTACGAGCAGCGCTCAACACGAGCTGAATGTGCATCCAGGGAAAAATATTTGGCTGCTCATCAAGACTCATGCCTGTCATATTTTGGCTGGCAGAGATTCATATTAACAGTAAATTTCTGGATTCCGGCTCGCGCTTCGCGTGGCCGGAATGACGGGCAAGAAAGCACCCGTCATTCTTGCTTAATTTCGTATGTCATTCCTGCGAAAGCAGGAATCCAGCGGCTTTCTGTTTTTGGCAAGATTCGTAGATTCCTGGCTTCCGGGTCTACACTTCGCTTGGCTGGAATGACAATCTTATTGATGCCTGTCATATTTTGGCTGATAGAAATGAATTTCAGTAAAGGCCCAGAAATGCCAGAACCAGATTGACGATCCACGAGACCCATTTGATGCGGGGCTTTGATTTTGCGGCCTTCTCCGACTCCTGCTGTTGGCCACTCTCTTTTATAACTCGCATATCTAGACCCTATCACCTCTTAGCACACTCTTGACAGACTGATGATCCTTTGTCAACCACACGTCCGCATTCGCGGCAATTGGACTTCAAATCTTCGTAACAGTTGGGGCAGATGGCATGCTCACGGCCAACCGGCTTTCCGCAGTGAGGGCATTTGGAGGTAAATGAAAGGTTAAACTTTGAGGCCTTCTCTGCCAAAGGCTCAGGATAGGCGCGCAGCCAGATGGCGATCTGTCTGCTGGCGCGGAACGAGAATGGAACCCAGAAAAAGGCAAAGATGACCCAACTGATCCATTCTAAGATGGGGGTCAGCTCGCGGGCAAAGAGAATTCCAACCCAGATCAGCAGCCAAAAGGGGAGCCAGCGAAGCCAGCCACCTCCAAACCACGAGATCGAGCAGATTCTCCGCTCAGATCTTCTCTCGCGTCTCCACGTGCGATAGCTCATTGACTTCCAGTGACTCCTCGTATTCGACTCGCTCAATCTCGCAGCCCAGGCCAATGATCACATTTTTGCCGCGGACAATCTTGGCTTTGGTCGATTCCAAGTGAATCTCATCGCCTTCAATCGTTTCGGCTTCGAGCACACCATTGCCAATAAAGCCGCTCACGTGGATGCCAAAGTTACCCAAGCTCTCTTTGAGCTGCCCCATCATGTCGGCTATCTTCTCCAGATCAACATCAATGTTGACCCCGAAGTCATTGAACTTCCAGCGCTTTCCTCGTGCTTTCTCTTCCATGCGTCTCTTGAATTTATCTTGGTCAAAGCCGCCAAATTTCTGCAAGACTTCGATCTTTTCGCCGCCAATCTCACGGGCATGAGAATCCCCACCTAGCCGAATTGAGATCTCGTCGGCGCTGAGCAGACCGCCAATCTCAAAAGAGCCTTCCGAGTTGAATTTGTCGGCCTCGACGTCACCGCCGACTGCGCATGTGCCGCTGATCTTGATATAGCTGGTAGTTAGCTTACCGCCGATCTTCTGCGTGCCAGAGCACTTAAAGACATCTGCTGAGACATCGCCATTGACCACCGCTGAGCCTGTGGTGCGCAGGTCTTCGGCTTTCACGTTGCCATCGACGCGGCATGAGCCTGCTGAGTGAAACTCTTCCGCTTCGGCATCCCCTTCGATCGCGCATGACCCTGCAATGCTGATCGACTCGGCTTTGACATCACCGGCAATTGTCCCTGAGCCGGCCACTTTGATGCTCTGGTAGGTGCCGCCGCTGATCCGGCCCGAGCCGGCAATCGTGACGCGCTCTGCGCCCTCTTCTTCTTTGGCCTCTGATCTCATGACCATAATCGCTCCTTTCACCGCCCGTATTTCTTATGCTGCAGCCAGCGGAAGAGCAAGTAGATTCCTCCGCCAATCAGAACCCACGGCAAGACCGCAGCCACCAATTCGACGGCTGCCGTCAGAATCTTGAACAGAATCAATATTCCAATGAGCAGAAGAACCCCTGCGCCGATGAGAAAGAGCAGATTCTTGAATGGATTGTCATTGTTCATGACTAGTCTTCACTCCTTCAGATACCCCGTAAGCTCAGTTTCGTCTCTTCGACAAGCTGACTCAGATCCAGTTGTGCGACAATCTGCGTCTCGGGGTCAAATCGCACCTTCGATTTGGGAGCGATGCAGCAGAGGCTGCTCCCCTTCTCTTTGCGCAGCACCCATAGAGTCCAGTCGGCTTCGGATTCGCTTGCCGGCAATACATCGGCGTTGAGCGTGGAGAGAACAAGCCTTAACTCTTCCTGAGCCAGCTCTTTCGTCCCCAGCTCTTCGAGCGCCGCAATCTGAATGACATCTCGAAATGGGAATGGACTCTCATGCCCAGTGATCGTCTGAAAGCGCTTTAAGGTCTCAGTCGAGATAAATTTATTGACCAGCTCTTTAAGATCAAACCTGGCTTCCGTAGATTCAGGCGAGAGCATCTCTGTGATCTCTTCCAGGCTGTAATCTTCCTTGAGCTTCATGATCCGCTCGATGCGCTCAATGATCTTATCGCTCGGCAAAAAAGTCTCTTGGCCAGTAAAGGTGCTCTTGCGGATAAACCAGGACTCGGGGATGAGCCCCTTCCGCTTCCAGCGGTAAAACTGGCCATACGAGATGCCAAATTTATCTAGAATCCCTTTCTTGGAGATCAGTTCCGGCTCTCGCTGTGTAACCTCTTTGTCAGCCATAACGATTGCATTGTAACATAACACTGTTACGATTACAAGAGGGAAGAGTTTTGCAGGACCGGCTCGCTCTCTTATAATCAATGGGCTAGGCGAGCTTATGAGGATTCAACCCACATGAGACTCGGAGCGAAAGGGGCATCTGAATGAGCATATTTAGCCGTTTTCGAGACATCATCAAATCCAATCTCCACGCTGCAGCCGACAAGATTGAGAACCCGGAATATATTCTGGATTCCAAATATGACGACTTGCTCCATGAGCGGAAGCGTATCGAGCAAGGCGTGCGGGATTCCATCGCCCACCGCATCATGATCCAGAATGAGATGGAAGATCTGCGCAAAAAGATCGGCAAGGTCTTTGAGCAAGCCAAGCTTCACCGCCTGAAAGCCCTTTCATTGGAAGAGAAGGCCAAAGAGGACCCCAAGTCACAGGTTCAGCTGGAGAAGCACAATAGCGAAGCCCTAAAGCGCCTGCAAGACAAGATGCGCATGGAAGAGAAGCTGGGCGAGTTTCAAGAGAAGTTCCAGAAGGCCGAGCTGCGCATCAATGCCATGAAAGAGAAGCAGATCGCTCTCCAAGCCAAGCTGGAAGATCTGAGATTGCGCAAAGAGGAGATCAAGAGCGAGCTGCGCATGGCTGAGGCGGAGCGCAAGATTTCGTCCGCCCTTTCCGGTCTGGATGGCGACTTTGGCGATGTTGACCTCACCATTCAGCGCATCGAAGACAAAGTGAAGCGGACCAAAGCCCTGGCTGAAGCCACAACCGAGATGGCCCTGGAGATGGGGCGCGCACGGGGTGATGTGATCGAGATTGAAGGGGTCACAGAGCTTCGCGCCGAATCGGCATTGAAGAAACTGGATATTGAGCTGCTTGGCGAAGGACAGATCGAGAGACTCGCTCCAGGTGAGATCGAATTCTTCACTATTGAGGTCTCGGGCGGCGGAACGTGGGCCTTCCCCGCCAGCGATAAGAAGGAGATCTTGGCATCGCTCAACCAGATTGACAAAGAGATGACCCGACTCAAAGAGAAGAATGAGCTCGACCATGACGGCTTTGAAGAGAATTACAAAAAGATCTTTCAGATCATCCGCAAGCGCGGCAAACTTGTAGGCCGGGACATCAAGATGAGCGCCGTGGCACGAGACAAAGCCACAACTGAGCCGGCAATTCGCATCCCACCTGAAGATTTGGAGTACAGCGAGGCGATCAAGCTGCTCGAAGGTGAAGGGCTGATCGCGGATTAATGCTCGATCTCGCGTTTGAGTTTGGCTTCGAGCTCCATCAATCTCTGCTCTAGCTCGTGCTTTTCTGGTGATTCTAGCGCCTCGATCTTGACCACTTCACAGAGGTGCTGCGGCTCTGTGAATCCTTGCAAGCGCTGTGTGCCACGCTCCACAAACTGAAAATCCCGTGAGGGCCCGACCAAGTTTCGAATAATATCAGAGACCCAGATCTCTCCACCCCGAGCACAATCCGCGATGCGGGCGGCCAGATTGACTGTGCGCCCGATATAATCGCCATGCTCTTGGATCGGCTCACCTGAGTTGATGCCAATACGCACACGAATCGGCTCCATGTGCTTGAAATTATAAGTCTTAAAGATCTCCTGGATATCGAGCGAGCACTGGACGGCCTTACGCGCCGATGAGAACGAGACCATAAAGCCGTCGCCGTAATTCTTCACTTCCAGCCCGTCGTGGCTCTTGATCTGATCCCTCATAATGCGATTATGGATCTGCAGAATCTCATGTCCAAGCTCATCCCCTCGGTCGACAAAACGGGAAAAGTTCTCGATATCACTGAAGAGAATCGTCACAGTCCCTTGTGATGGGCCCATCTCACGCCGGATGCGCTCGGTCTCTTCTTTGCCGACCCGCTGGGCGAGCTGATCCGCCCTGTCTTTGCGGGAGAGCTTCTTTTCCAGCATCTCGATGCGATCGGCCAGAGCTGGGTCAGAGCCTGACTTTCCCGCGATGCGGGTCGCCCAAGCCTTGGCCGGCGGTGAGTTCAAGATGATCTTCAAGATCGACCCGGAGAAGATAAAGACGACTGCAATTAGAGCGATTAAGTCCCAACCCATTCGATCCGCCTCATTTATTCAAGTTTGCTTGCTACAATTATGGAGGATAGGAGTTTGAAAGGTCAATCTTCGCCCACTTCGACTGGAGCGCGCTCCGCTTGATCTCTAGTGCTGATGCCCGTCTCGCCAAATTGCAAGGTGTACAAGGCATGATAGAGACCTCTGCGCGCGAAGAGCTCCTCGTGATTGCCCTGCTCGATGATTCGCCCCTTTTGCAACACAATGATCTGATTTGAATCGCGAATTGTCGAGAGCCGGTGGGCGATCACAATCGAAGTCCTCCCCTTCAAGATTCGCTCAATCGACTCTTGAATCAGACTTTCGGTTTTTGAGTCAATGTTGGCTGTCGCCTCGTCGAGGACGAGCACCTTGGGATCAAAAGCAATGGCCCTGGCAAAGGCGAGCAGCTGACGCTGGCCCACGGAGAGCGTGGCGCCACGCTCCTTTACTTCGGTGCTGTACTCATTTGGCAGCTCTTGAATGAAGGGGTCGGCCTGGACGAATCGCGCTGCGCTCATGGCTTTCTCGGAAGAGATCGAATCAGCCTGCAGCCGAATATTTCCCATGATGTCTCCTGAGAACAAAAAGACATCTTGCAAAACCACGGCCATCTTCGAGCGCAGAGATTGCAAATCCATCTCTTTGATATCGACCCCGTCAAAGAGAATCTGCCCCTTCTGAATCTCATAGAGTCTCAGCAGCAAGCTGATGATTGTCGTTTTGCCTGAGCCAGTCGGCCCGACAATGGCCACCCGCTCTCCAGGCTCAGCCAGAAACGAGACGCCGCGCAGCACCCAGTCTGAATCTTTTTTCTGCTCGGCCTGATATGAGAACCAGACATTGCGAAACTCGATTCTTCCCAGCCCCGTTTGAAGAGTCTTTCCGTCATAGCGCTCTTCTGACTCGTCTAGCAACATGAAAATTCGCTCAGAAGAGGCCATAGCGCCCTGCAAGATGTTATATTTTTCTGCAATGTCTCGAATGGGCTGGAAGAGCATGTCAACGTAGTTCAAAAACTGAACCAGCATTCCGAGCGTAAAGATGCCAGACAAAATGTTGAGTCCGCCGTACCAGAGAATGACCGCTGTGGCGATGGCGCTCATCTGGTGGATGAGCGGCTGAAAGACAGCAAAGATATTGATCTGGCGCATGTTGGCTTCATACTCTTCGCGGTTGATCTCGGAAAATCTGTAAAAACTGGGCTTCTCTTGCACAAAGAGGTGTGTAATCCGCATTCCCGAGATGTTCTCTGCCAGATAGGCGTTGAGCTTGGCCAGCTTACGGCGTACTTCGCGATAGGCGTCCCGCACCCGCCTGCGAAATTCAAAGGTGATCCAGAAGAGCAGCGGAAAGAGGATTAGTACAAAGAGCGCGAGCCGCCAGTTGATCAAGAACATCACAATCAAGACACCCGCAATCAAAAATACATCTTTAAATAGATTGACCAGAACCGCGCTGTACATCTCGTTGATGGCACCCACGTCATTTGTAGCGCGCGTCACCAGGCGGCCTACCGGATTGCGGTCAAAGAATTTGGCAGGCAGTCTCATCAGGCGGGCAAAGATCTCGGTGCGCATGTCATACATGATCTTTTGGCCCGTGTATTGCAAGACATAGACCTGAACGAACGAAAATAAGAGACGAAAGACCAGCAGAATCATAAAAAATAGCGCCAGCTGCGTGATTCCCTGAACGGCTTCGTCCTTGGGAATGGAAGCTTTTAGATAATTATCAATCATCACGGCAGTCAAGTAGGGCAGCGCCAGCTCGACAACTGTGATCAGCGCGGACAGAACGACAGTGATGACAAAGAGCCATTTATAAGGACGAATATATTGTAGAAGTCGGCCCATCAGACCGGCATCAAAGGCTTTGCCCAATTTTTCTTCTTCCCAAAAAAAATCATCCATCAGAGCGTCACCCCCTCTTCCGCTTTCTGCAATTCGTAGAGGTGGGCGTAGATGCCATTGGCGTGAATCAGCTCTTCGTGTGTCCCCTGTTCAATCAGCTTGGAGTGATCGAGCACGATGATGTGGTCCAAGTCTTTTACAGCGGAGATGCGATGCGCGATCACAATGGCCGTCCGCTCCTGGAAGATCTGGCGCAGGTTGCCCAAAATCTCTTCCTCTTTTTCCGCGTCTACAGCTGAGAGCGCGTCATCCAAAATCAAAATCTTTGGGTCTGTGAGAAGCGCTCGGGCAATCGCGACGCGCTGCTTCTGCCCACCGGAGAGCGAGACGCCGCGCTCTCCCAATAATGTATTAAATTGCTGTGGCATATCGAGAATCTCTTCGTAAATCCCGGCCAGCTTTGCGACACGCTCGATCTCTTCTTGTGTCGCCTCCGGTTTCCCGTAGGCCAGGTTGTCCCGAATGGTTGTAGAGAAGAGAAAGCCATCTTGAGGGACAAGCGCAATCTGACGGCGCAGGTCATAGAGTTGATATTCATGGACTGGGAGCCCATCAATCAGAAGCTGGTCTCGCTGCGGCTCAAAGAGACGCACCATCAAATGAACGAGCGTGCTCTTGCCAGAGCCTGTCAGGCCGATCACACCCAGCGTCTCTCCAGGCTCGATAGAAATATTTATATGCTCAAGCACGTTGGTGCCTTGGAGATAGGCAAAGGTCAGGTCTTTATATTCAATTCGCCCTGGGCCATCGAAGGGCTTGGCGCCAGGAACATCTTTGATCTCCGGAATGCTGGCCAAAATCGTCTCGATGCGCTTCATCGAGGCGCTGCCACGCTGCATCATGTTGACCATCATCCCCACCGCCATCATCGGCCAGGTGAGAAGTCCCAGATAGAGCATGAAGGCGACAAAATCGCCAATATTGATCTCTTGATGAACAACTGCCAATCCACCAAAGAAGAGGACCATCAGAAACGACAACTCGCTGAGCGTTGAGATCATCGGGTCGAGCAGACCAGAGATCTTGACGAGGCTCATGTTCTGGTCAATGAAGAGCTGATTCGTCTTGGCGAAGTCGCGGCTCATCCCCTCTTCCTGCGTAAAGCTCTTGATGACTCGAATCCCGGCGAGCGATTCGCGAACTTTCTCCATCAGCAATGAGAAGGTCTCTTGGACGGCCTCGAAGCGGTTATGAATAATCCGGCCAAAGAAGATGACGATAAAGGTCAGTATGGGAAGCGGCAAAAAGGCATAGAGCGTCAGCATGGGGTGAATCGAGATCATCGCGGCGATGCAGAAGGTCATCATGATGCAGAAGTCGGCGCAAGCGAGCACGCCAAAGCCGCAGGCCATCATCACCGCATCGGCGTCGTTGGTGAAATGGGCCATCAAGTCTCCAGTGGTGTTGTTATAAAAAAATTTGGCAGAGAGCTTGACAATATGCTGATAGATCTGATTGCGGACGTCGCGGCGGATGCGGCGCGACGCACCTAACAGAAAGAAGCGCCAGAAGAAGCGGCCAATCCCGACGAGAATGGCCATAGCCACAATGAGCAGCGCATTTCGCACCAGCGCCTCTGAGCTCCCAGCCGTCAGTTGGTTGACCGCGTTTCGGATGAAGAGGGGCACGAAGAGCTGTCCCGCGTCCACCAGCAGCAACGCGAAGAGCCCGATCAGCACTCGGCCTCGATAGCGTCTGAGATGCTTGAAGATGCCACGCATGTGAGTACGTCCCCCCAAAAACTCTCCCGGATCAGGGGAGAAAGAAGAATTCAATTCTAAGTGTCAATTTTAGGATTGTCAAAAATCTCGTGATTTGTGGACAGGATGATATTTTTATGAGCCAAGCTTTGTTTGTAGCGTCTTTCTCACTTCTTGCAAGGCTCTCTCAAGATGCTTAGGCTGGTCGCCGCCGCCCTGGGCGAAGCGCGGATTCCCGCCGCCCTTGCCGCCCACAATCTGGGCTGCATCCCGAACGAGATCGCCAGCGCGAATCTTCTTGGTGAGTGATTCGCTCACTTTTGCGATGAGCAGGGCACGTCCATTCTGCTCGCTGCCAAATAAAACTACACCGTGCTCCAATTGCCCTTCGACGAGATCCGCCAGCTCTTTGAGGGCATCCACATCAAGATCAATTTTTTTGAAAAGAATCTGACAATCAGAGACCCGCTCAGCACTTTGAACCAGCTCATCGCGCATCGTTATGAGACTGGCTGTCGTAAGTTTCTTGAGTTGTTGCTCTAGTTGTGATTTCTCGTTGATTAATAATTCAAGCTTGGATGGAATCTCACTCTCAGACGTCTTCAATTGAGTTGAGAGTGTGCTGAGAATCTGCTCTTTCTCATGAAGATAACGCAACAGATTTTCGCCAGTGGCCACATAGACACGCCGCACCCCCGCAGCCACTCCCTCTTCTCGAACAATCTTGAAGAGCCCAATCTCGCCTGTGCGGCTGACATGAGTTCCGCCGCAGAGCTCAATGCTAAAGGGCGAGCCAATTCCAGTCTCGCTCACAATCGAGACGACACGGACCTTCTCTTTGCCTTGATAATCTTCGGGGAAGAGCGCCATTGCGCCTTTTGCCTTGGCATCTTCCAATCTCTCTTCTGCAATACGCACCGGCAGATCGCGCAAGATTATTTCGTTTGACATCTCGTCGATCTTGCGAATCTCATCCTCAGTAAGCGCGGAAAAGTGTGTGAAGTCAAAGCGCAGCTCATCGGGAGCCACTAGCGATCCCGCTTGAATTCCCGTTTTGTGATTCAAGACTTTGCGAAGCGCCGCATGCAAAATATGCGTGGCGGTATGGTTTCGCTGCGTTGCTTTGCGAGATGGAAGGTCAATTTCAAGTTTGCAATTCTCTCCTTTTTCAAAATAGCCATCAATCACCTCTACCTGATGGAAGAAAATTCTATGTTGCCGTTTTTCTACATTAATTACCTTCGCTTTACTTGTCTGGTCAATATTTTGGATAATTCCAGTGTCAGACACTTGACCTCCACCGTCAGGGTAGAAAGGGCTAGCGTTAAACACAATGTATCCTTGCATCCCTGGTGTCAATCTTGTAGTCACACCTATTTGTTTATCTAGTTGTTTATCGAAAATACCGAGAATTTCTGAGGTTTGTTGAGCTGATTCATACCCAACAAACTGAGTAGGAGGCAAAGCTTCAACCTTATATTCAAGCCTCAATGATCCACTTACAGTTACCTTTGACCTCTTTCGCTGCATATCCATCTCTGCTTCAAATCCTACTCGGTCTACTGAAAAACCTTGTTCCTTGGCAATGTCTTCAATGATTTGAATGTGCAGGCCCTCTCTGTCATGTAGAGGGAAGACCTCTGCACCTGTGAGAACTTTTTCGGCTTTCTTCGATTTGATCTCGAACAACTGCTCTAAATATCTCATGCTCGAGTTATAAGTCTTGTCAAAGCGCTCCTCTTCCACAGAGATAGCCTTGAGAATAAAATCATGCCGCCCGCGTAATTCTGGATATACATCACCCATGTGGTCAATGACAGATTTCGAAACAGAACTCAGAAATGGCCCATTCAGCCCAAGCTTCATGCCAAAGCGGATGGCGCGGCGGATGAGCATTCGCAGCACATAGCTGCGGTCTTCGTTTCCAGGCAAGACGCCATCTGCAATGAGGAAGGTCATCGCCCGCCCGTGATCAGCAATGACGCGATAGGGCACAATCTGCTCTCTCATCTGAGCTACTGAATGACCCGTCAGCTTGCGAATCGCTGCAAAGATTGGCTCAAATAGATCGGTGTCATAGTTGGCCTCTTTATTCTGGAGGACTGCGGTTATGCGCTCAAGACCCATGCCAGTGTCTACGCTGGGGGTGGCCAAAGGCGTCGTCTTGCCACTGGAGTCGATGTTATACTGCATAAAGACCAGATTCCAGATCTCCCAGAAGCGCTCGCACTTTTCCACTTCAGATGAGGTCTTTGGCGTGCACTTTCCTTTGAGCGAGCAGATGCAGCGCTCAATGCCTCGATCATAATAGATCTCGGAATTGGGGCCATTGGGACCCGTATCCCCCATCGACCACCAGTTGTCTGCTTTGCCTAAGCGCTCGATACGGGATTCAGGAAGCTTTGCGATCTCGCGCCACAGACTGGCGGCTTCATCATCGTCTTGATAGACCGTGACTGAGATGAGCATGGGGTCTATTTTCAATGTTTTGGTGACAAACTCCCAAGCGTAAAAAATGGCCTCCCGCTTGAAATAGTCGCCAAAGCTGAAGTTACCCAGCATCTCGAAAAAGGTCTGATGGCGCGGGCTAGGCCCGACCTCTTCGAGGTCATTGTGCTTTCCTGAGAGGCGGGCGCATTTCTGAGCCGTCGTTGCCCGCGTGTATGGGCGCTTTTCGCGCCCCAGAAATAGATCCTTGAACTGCACCATGCCCGAATTGACCAGCAACAGTGTTGGGTCGTCAGGCACAAGCGACGAGCTCGGGACAATGGTATGCCCCTGAGCCTCAAAATACTTCAAAAATGCCTTGCGAATCTCAAATGATTTCATTTGTTTTTGCCTTCATTTGGAACGTCCGATTCTAGGCATGATGCTCTAGAATTGCAACATTCAGAGTGCGAGCGTGAATCACAGAAGCCACTCGGTTCCGGCTGGAATTTACCCTGGACATGATCCGGGGCAGGAACGACAGGCACTTTAATTTGCATGTGTTGTCTGATTACTTGCCGATCAATAGAATGGCTGCATCAAACAAAAAATCACTGTAACGGAGGAATGATGAAGAAGAATTCACTGGCATTCTTGAAGAGATTGATGGAGACAATCAGCCCATCTGGCTTTGAGCAGGAGGCCGCCAAAGTCTGGATGGCCGAAGCAAAGACATTTGCCGATAAAGTCTGGAGCGACCAGCACGGCAATTGCTATGCCCTAATCAATGGCGGTGGTGGCCCCCGCGTGATGCTGGCAGGCCACATCGATGAGATCGGCCTGATGATCACGCACATTGATGAGAAGGGCTTCTTGTACTTCACCAACATCGGCGGCTGGGATGCGCAAGTGCTCGTTGGACAGCGCGTCTGGGTCAATGCCAAGCGCGGGCGGGTGCTGGGCGTCATCGGGAAGAAGCCGATTCACCTGATGCAGGCCAAAGAGCGCGAAAATGCCGTCAAGATTGATGATCTTTGGATCGATATCGGCTCCAAAGATAAGAAGGACGCCGAGAAGCGCGTGGGCGTTGGCGATCCAACGGTATTGGCCTATGGAATGGAAGAGCTTCCCAATGACCTGCTAGTCTCTCGGGGTTTTGATGATAAAGCGGGCGCATTTGTCGTTCTAGAGGCCGCTCGCTTGCTCTCCCAGATGAATCCCAAAGCGGAAGTCTATGCAGTGGCGACTGTGCAAGAAGAGATTGGGCTGCGCGGCGCAACGACCAGTTCCTTCCACATCGATCCGCAAGTCGGAATCGCCGTAGACGTCGAATTTGCGACAGACTTCCCATCAATGGACAGCGAGAAGAAGAAGCTGGGCGAGATTTTGATCGGTAAAGGACCAGGAGTCATGCGTGGGGCAAATATCAACCACGTTCTCTTTGATCTGATGGTCGAGGCTGGCGACAAAGAGAAGATCCCCTACCAGGTGACGGGCTATCCAGGCGGGACTGGGACCGATGCCAATGCGATGCAGCTTGCGCGTGCAGGGGTTGCAACAGGTTTGATCGGCGTACCCAACCGCTACATGCACAGCCCATGCGAGATTGTTCATATGGATGATCTGGAGAACTCAGCCAAGATCATTGCTCATGCTGTCAGGAGAATTGACAAGAAGAGTGATTTCACCTGGGCAAAGTAGAGTATTGATTTAACGCGGCGCAGCCTTGCGCATCATTTTGGCAAAGCGGTTGGGGAAGAATCTCTTGATGTAAATGAGCTTTATATCCCGTCCCGCGATGAAGATCTCATTCTCGTCTTGCTCGATTCCTTGCAGAATCTTCTCTGCACAGACCGCAGGGGGCTGGCCATTCGCCACAGCCTGGTCCATTTTGTTAAAAACTGCCCCGTCGCCTTTAAGCGCATTGAGCGAGATATTCGTGTGAATGTAGCCAGGACAGACAATCATGACTTTGATCCCATCTTGCCACGTCTCAGCGCGGAGCGATTCGAAGAAGCCGTGCAGAGCGTGCTTTGAGGCCGAATAAGCCGAGCGCAGCGGCGTCCCGAACTTTCCGGCCAAGCTGCTGATGGCCACAATGTGACCCGATTTCTGTTTCAACATGATGGGCAGAACGGCCTTTGTCAGTGCCACTGTGCCAAAGTAATTGACGGCCATGATCTTCTTGTCGACTTCAAGTCTCGTATCTTTGGTGAGTGCACGCTGGCTGATTCCGCCATTGTTGACGAGAACATCAATTCTTCCGAATTTTGCGAGCGCCGTCTCAGTTTTCTTGGTAAGAGAGTCGTGATCAGCCAGATCAAGGGGCAAAACAAGTATATCCTCTGGTTTAGCTCCCAAACTGGCTTGAGCCCGGTTGAGCTCGTCCTCGCGGCGCGCTGACAGAATCACTTTCGCGCCCTTCTGATAAAACAAACGAGCCAGAGCCTCCCCAATTCCTGAAGATGCACCCGTGATCCATACGACTTTTTCTTGAAAGCTCATGCTTGCACCCCACGCTTGAGATAGTTGCACCAGCCGCACTCCGGATCAGCCTCTGGCGCTTCGACTCTCTCCAGTACATCCAGAACATTGTCTAGCAGCCTCAAGAAGACTTGTGGGTCTTGCCTCACTTCAATCCAGGAGAGAGAACCAGCCATCGTCGCGCTGCCGCCTCCATTATGCACAAAGAGCTCTGGCTCAAAGATGAGCAGCCCCAATCGGGTGACTGGGCTTAGCGAAAGCTTTCCAAGGGCTGCATTTTGCAAGGAGTAAGCATATGCATTGAGCTGCTTAAAATAGACATCGGCGTGGGCTGCCGATGGCCTTGAGGTCTTGAAGTCAATCACCCCATAGGAGCCATCATCAAAGGCCACAACCGCATCGAGCTTGCCTCGAATATAGCAGCTTGTTGAATGATTTTTAAGCGAAATGGGCTTCGATTCGATCCACTTCTCTCCAAATTTGACGATGCCACTGGGAAGCTGGCTGCTGATGCGCTCTGTGCGCTCATTGATGAGACAATCTTTCATCTTGGAGTCAATCACCGTAAAGATCTTGGGCATGGCCATTCGCGGGCGGTCAAAATGATCAACAAGCTTGAGGTAAAAGCAGCGTTTGCACTCTTCCCAAAGAAAGACCAGATCACTCGGCGTCAGTTTCCAGCAGGCCTCTTCTGGAAAGAGGGACTTGATCATTGAGATGTTCGCTCGCCTCCTCAGTTTTCACGATTGTCAAGCCGCGTAATGTAATCTTTAGAACCGCCTGCCCTATAGCCTACCAGTAAGATGAGCGAGGAGCCAAATAGTAGATGAGCGATCTACTGATTTATTATGCATGGGTAGCGACCCATGCTATAGCGTTACCGAATGAGGTAAGCAATAGGAGGGCACATGTTTAAGGGAACCTTAGCAAAGCCATACAAACTATTATTTTGTCTGCTCGCCTTGGCAGGGCTGTTGGCATTCTTTAGCAATGCATCTGTCTTAGCCCAGCGGCAGCCCGCCACTTCGAACCCGGCGCCGACGACGCTCCCTAAAGGGGACATCGTCTTTGTGATGGATGAATCTGGCAGCATCTTCAATGATGCGATGGCCGTAGACGCCAATTTGAACCAGATTGTCCAGCTCCTTGAGGGCGTCCTTGATTATCAAGTCGGCATCGTCGGCTTTGGCTCATATGTGGGGCACATGGGCACTCAATATGAAGGCCAGCCCTACATCAACCTAAAGCTGACGTCTGACATGAAGGCTTTTTCAAAAGCCCTCAAGACGCTAGTGACAGATGGCAATTTTGAGTATGGATTCGATGCCGTCAAGCTGGCCACTCAGGACGAGCTGGGCTTCCGCCCAGGCGCGGGCGTCTGCGTCGTGCTCATCACCGATGAAGATGCCGATCTCTCCAGTGAGCAGCCAGTCAGCCGCGAGGATGCTATTGCGGCCTTACAGAAGATCCACGCCGATTTTCTCGGAATTGTGGACCCGTCGTATGGAACGACCATGCAAGATTACGGGCCATTGGCTGGAAGTCTGGCGCAGGCGACCGGTGGAAAAATCTTTGATATCGCGAAGTTCCGCAAAGATGCAGGCCCGGTCCTGCGTGAGCTGATCTCATCGTGCGTCAGCACGGTTCAGAATAATAATCAAAACAATAACCAAAACAACGGAAACACGGGCACCCCAAGCACACAGCCTCAACAACCCCAGCCTAGCTATGCAACCAGCGAAGAGCTCGATCAGCTCAAGATCGCCTTCACGGCGCTCTCCAACCAGAACACGGACTTTTTGGCTCGCCTGAGCCAGATTGTGAGCCGCATCGAGGCACTGGAAGCGAAGGGCAATGGGCTGCCAGCCGATCTTGAAGCGCGGCTCACGACCTATGAGCGCAACTTCCAGCGCATTGACATCACTTTCCAGAACTTTACTGCCAACTTCAATCAGTACAATTTGCGCCTTAATGACGCCGAGCAGAATATTGCCTCGCTACGGACTACAATTGCCGCTCTGCAAGAATCCAACCAGAATATGGCGATCCGAATGCAGAGCTTGGAGGACCGCATCAAAGCCCTGGAAGGCTCTGACATTGGCGACCGCGTCAAGGCACTCGAAGCCGTCTTTGTCGAATTTGACAGCTTCAAGACCGACTTTGGCGCTCTGCTCAACTGGCGTGACGACGCCAAGCAGAGACTGGATGCGCTGGAGAAGGCATTTGCCGATGCGAATAACCAATTCAATGCTATCCACGCAACCCTGACAGACTTACAAAACTCAGACAGCGGCATAAACTCGCGCGTCGACGACCTGACGGGACGTCTGAAGAGCTTGGAGGATCAGACCGCACAGCTCTCTTCGGGTCTTGGAGCACGGATCGATGCATTAGAGAAGCAGCTCGCCGGATTTGCTGGATATGAGGCCCGCTTCCAGGAGATCGAATCGAAACTCAATGGCATTGATCTGAGTGTATATGATGCCAAATTCCAAACATTTGCTGGCGAGATTGATGCACTGCAAAAAGCCGTCACAGAGAACTCTCAAGATATCGCTTCGTTCAAAGACCGGGCTTCCGCTTGGGATTTGGATCTTTCTAACTTGAAAGGAGCGGTTGGCTCCCTGGTCGATAAAGTGAGCGCCCTGGGCGGCCTGGTCCAGCAGGTCGCAGACTTGCAATCCGCCGTTCAGGGACTTCAGACAAAGCTCCAGGATACGCAAGACTCATTCTCAGCCCGATTTCAGACGAACGAAGCAAATTTGGATGCCCTTAAGAAAGAGATCGATGGCGTCAATAGCGATCTTCAAGATTTGATCAAGCGCCTCAGCGACAAACCGTTCGCGCTTCAATCCGACTTGGATTCGCTCGCCTCAAGCTTGGGCAGCCGCATCCAGTCTCTCTTGCACCGCATCCAAAACTTGGAGGCGGCAGGACAGGGACCTGATCCCGAGACGAAGAGCCAGCTTGAGAACCTGGCCAACTTGATCTCGCAGCTCCAGGTGAGCCTGGCACAGCAGGCATCGAAACAGAATGCCGATTACGAAGAAGTGAAGAATCTGATCGCGGGTCATGAGGAATGGCTCCAAAAGATCGAGGCTTGGAAGTCGATGGATGACGAGCGGGTGGCTGGCCTCGATCAACGACTGACGACTGTGGAGGGTAGTCTCAATGACCTCTCTGCACAGCTGAAAGATAGCCAGAACAAGCTGACTGCGAATCAGAAGACGATGGGAGATCTCCAGCACTCTCTCACCGACTTGAAGACCAAGCTGGATGACCTTGCCAATCGAATGGATGGACAGAGCAATGCGCTCGATCCCGCCAAGCTGCGCTCGGCTCAGCGTCTGGCAGAGATTGCCTTCCTGACCGCAGTGGCAGCCATCGGAATCTCGCTGCTCTTCTTTCTATCCAAATCGTAACGCTAAGGTTCCCATACCGGAGACGCGTGCGCTGGGTCACATATAGCCCAGCGCGCGGAGTCTCTCCATCAATTCTTCTTTATCCTGCTCACGGCCTGCGCGCTCATTGACGCCCAGCTCTTGCTCCCAGGCCGGGCGGTCGTCGAGCGGCTCGGCACCAATCGAATCAAGAGAGCGAAAGCCCTTTGCATAGAGCGGATGGATGGGGAGCTTCTCCTGCATCATCACAGTCCAAATATCCCGCTCAGTCAATGGCAGAATTGGGTGGACGCGGAAGTGATCGGGAGCCGTTCGTTTTGAAAAGAAAGTCTCCGTGGCGCGGGCAGGATGCTCATCCCAGCGGATTCCTACAAATGCATAATCAAAGCCATGCTCCCGGAACGCCTGATTCATAGCGACTGTTTTTAATAGATGATTCCCCACATCGGAATCTAGGCTGAAAGGGAATGTGGCATTGTGATAGCTCAATCGATCTGTCACTTCATGCTGGTTCTCAGCACTTAGACTTGAGACTGAGATTGGCTCACCCATTCGCCTAGCTTCTTTCAGCACATCGGCGTTGCGGGCAATCACAAGCTTGAAGTTGTATCTCTTCTGCATTTCTCCAATGAACTTCCACGTCTCGGGAAAGTGCAGGCCGTGATCCAAGATCAACGCCGGGATCTTTTCAAGCGAGCCAACGGTCTGGTGAATCATCCATAAGAGAATAGTCGAATCTTTGCCACCGGTATAGAGCAGCACGGGATGTCTGGCTTTTTGCAGTGTTTCTCGCACAATCTGTTGCCCGTGATCTGTTCTTTCTTTCAAAGTTCTAAACAAATGCTGATGTGAGTCGGTCGTCATCTAATATTTCCTCCCAGTGGCACCCTTCTCGAGAATTAGGCGCATCCAGAACGATACTAGGAGAGAGAGAAGCGTGCAATCGCCACCCAAAACCTAGGCCCGAATGGAAACTCGATCTCTCTCCAGCGCGTTGAGCGCTCGCTTCAGCAGCCCAGCCAAGGCCGCCATTCCGTTCAAGCCATTGCGTTCCTCGACGGCTGGTGAGTAGTTGGTCGTGCCATTGACATCATAAGTGACCTTGCGCCCATTGCGGTCTTCAATAAACTCAATTCCAGCCAAGTCAAGTCCATTGGCCTCCATAAATTGGATGTATTGAGCCACAATTGGGTCATCAAAATCTTCACGGAGTGAAAAGAGACTCTGAGGATCGATCTGCAGCGACTCTTCCGGTGCGCAGCCATCTGCCGGACAGAGCAGAAATCCCCGGCTGGTCTCTGAGCGAATGGCATAAAGAAATTGGCCAGCTACGATCTCGACCCGTGTGATATAGGGTTCTGGCGCTTCGATGTACTCTTGCAAGAGAGTGATATTGTCGATCGGGTATTCAAATTCCGGTGAGTCTGCATATTCCTCAAATTCATGGTGAGAGCGGAAGAGCCGCACACCAAGCCCTTTGCCGCCCCGATTGTGTTTGGTAATAAATGGCGTCTCAATCTTCTTCGCGGCATCTTTGAGCGACTTTCCAGTGCCCGACGCGACAATTGTGTGAGGAGTTTGAATCTCGAATCTTCTTAAGCACTCATATTGGCGCACTTTGCTGATCTCAAGGCTGAAAGCACGGCTGCCATTGATGACGCGCCGCCCGTGGCTCTCCAGCCAGACGAGCAGCTCTCTTGTGAAATCGACGCTCTCGCGGTGGTCGCGGGTATGGGATGAGGGGCTCATCCTGTTCAGAAAGATGCCGATCGGAGGCACTTCGCTGAGATCGAAGCTGCCGGTGTGAATCAGCCACTTTTCGTAGGGCAGTCTTGCACGCTCGAGCTCCCGAATGAGGGGCGGCAGCCAAGCATCATTCTCATAGAGAATATAAATTTTCGGCTCTTTAAAATTCATGAGTCCTCCCTATTGAAAGATTTGAATTCAGTTCTAAACGGGATATTCGCTCTGTGAGAAACGCCAATCGGGTCAAATTCCGAAGTGATGCTGATCTGTCTCTGCAGAGTTAAATTTGGTGGAGCATGATTTGAATCAAAAGCCAGGTGGGAAGACTCAACAAATGCAGTTGCTGATGCTAAACAATTCTACAAAGGCGCTCGCGTGACATCGCTTCCTCCCTTCAAAAGCTAATAACTCAACTCATCTATCGTCTTCCTCTCGGATCGAGTGCGTCGCGCAATCCGTCGCCAAGGAAGTTAAAGCAGAGCACCGTGAGAAAAATGCAGATGCCTGGGAAGAGGGCCACAAAGATACCATTCGGCTGAAAGATTAGATCTTGGGCCATCGCCAGCATGTTGCCCCAGGAGACTGTCGGCTCTTTGATCCCGAATCCGAGAAATGAGAGACCCGATTCGGTCAGAATTGCATCTCCCACCCAGAGTGTTGCCTGAACAATGATGAGATGCATCGTGTTAGGCAGTAGATGGCGCACAATAATCCGGAGTTTTGAGAAGCCCATCGAATGGGCGGCCTGAATGAAGTCACGCTCACGCAGGCTGAGGATCTCTCCTCGCACCAGGCGCGCCGTGCTCATCCAAGAGAGTAAGACAATGACCAAGATAATAATCACAATACTTTCGGAATCTCCCAGCGCCGCCCGCATATTTTTGATGAATGCTGCGTCGCTTGTAGCCAGCAGACCTGACGTAATGAGAAGCAGGGGCAAAGTGGGAATTGAAAGCATAATATCAATGAAGCGGCTGATCAGAACATCAATACGCCCTCCGAAGAAGGCGGCGAACCCACCCAGCATCGCTCCCAGCAGAGTCGCTGCAAGCGCCGCCACAAATCCTACGATCAGCGAAACACGCCCCCCATACATGACCCGCGTCAAAATGTCACGACCCAGCTGATCTGTCCCCAAAGGATGTAAGCCACACTCCCAGATGAGAACTTCCGGTCTGATGCAGTGGCCCACGAGACGTGAGTCCGACGGGACTTCGGTGATTGGGCCGCATGGATGCGCGGCTCCAAATTGCCCTGGCGGCAGACCTCCACATTCCCGGAGAAGAAGCTGACGATTCTGTTCAGTCGGCTCGTAGGGGCTTAAAATGGGTGCCAAAATGGCGACCAGCACGAAGAAGGTGATGAACGAGATGCCAACGATCGCTCCTTTATGCCGGCGAAAGCGCCTCCAGGCGAGTTGTCCCGCAGAGGGCCCATAATCAATCTTTTGATTACGATTTCGCGACCCGGGAGCCTTACCTTGCTTACCCGCTAAGCTCTTATTCTTTTCGTGAACTCGGATCATAGTCTCAGCTTTGCCTTATTCGTACCGAATTCGCGGATCGACCAGTGCGTAGACAATGTCCGCCATCAGATTGAAGAAGAGAATTAAGATGGAAATGAACAAGAGAGAGACCATCGCCACATTAAAATCGTTGTTCAGAACTGCCTCAAAGATAGCCCTTCCCATCCCCGGCCAATTGAATACTGTCTCGGTAAGCACAGCGCCCGACATCAGGAGTGGCACAGCCAGAGCGACCAGTGTAATGATGGGTAGAATCGCATTGCGTATCTCGTGCTTGAGCACGATCGATCGCTCTGAAAGCCCTTTGGCACGTGCTGTTCTCACATAATCAAGATTCAGCACTTCCAGCATAGAGCTTCGCATAAAGCGGGTCCATGAGGCCATCTGCAGGGAGGAGAGGGCTGCTACTGGCAAGATCAGGTGCGCGATGCGATCTAAAATGACGGGCCAGAGCCCCTGAATATACATGCCGATCCCGCTTAGGCCTCCGCCAGTCTGAGCCACAACGTCATTCCACGAGGCAGCTTGCAGGCCTGCGGTCTGGACGCTGCCCGCAGGCAAAATATTCCATTTGACAGAGAAGAGATACATGAGCATGATTCCAAGCCAAAAAATGGGAATGGAGACCCCAATAAAGTTGATGAAGGTCACACTATAGTCAAAGATGCTATGTTGCTTTAACGAGCTAAGAACACCCGTCGGTATGGCAATACAAAACGCAATTAAGAGCGACAATCCAGAAAGAATAAGCGTCAGTGGAAGTCGTTCATAAAATACATACTGTGCCGCAGGGATGCCGTGCTGTCTCGAGGGGCCAAAATCTCCTTGGGCGGCCCGCGCCAACCAGTACCAGTAGCGCACGTACCAAGGCTGATTGAGGCCATAGAGCTGAGCTAAGCGCTCATAATCAGCCGAAGTGAAGCCGGGGTTGCCGCGTCGCAATTCATCCAGCGGGTCTCCGGGCTTCAGGGCAAGGAGGCCATAGACAATGACCGAAATAATAAAAATCGTCGGAATGATCTGTAAGAGCCTTCGTAAAATATAGGTCAGCATCTTGCCCCTTGTCACCAACGCCGGGGAAGGTTGGCAGCCCCTTCCCCGGTGTCGTGATTATAGCTGATTGTATCATGAACTCTGACGAACAGACTAGCGGACGGATTGAGCTCCGTTCGCGGTCCAGCCCCACTCCCATGCGTTCCAGAAGGGGGTCCTCGTCAATGGATTGCCCTTTACATAGTTGGCCAATCCAGTCTTAGCACTGATGATATCCGTTCTCTCATAGAGCGGAATGAAGGGGAGCTCGGCGCTGAAGATATCTTGCATTTTGCTGATAACGGCAGCTCTTGCGTCCAGATCGAACGTCGCAAGTGCCTGGACTCGCAATTTATCGAAATCGGAGTTGATCCAACCGATGACGTTGCCACCTGAGAAGTTGTTCGAGGCTCGGGCCAGGTTGTCATAAGCAGCCGGAGTGCTTGGATCATCAGCCCACAGCCCACCTGAGAGCTCATCGGCAGGGGCCTCGCCGATGCCACCGGCGCTCGCGAACTCAATGATTCCTTGCCAGTTGCAGTTCGATCCATTGACATAGTTGGTGCTGAAGAGAATCGCCGCTGGCTCATTGGTCGGCTCAAGAGCGATGCCCACACCCTTGAGGTCTTGCTGCAAGAAGGCTTGGGTGTTCTTACGGAAGCCGGCTGTGGTCGTCACATGAGGCAGGCGGAACTCAACTCGGCGCCCGTCTGTAGTCAATCGATCCAGAATGCCATTGCCATCGGAGTCAGCCCAGCCCAGTTGAGCCAAAATCGTCTTGGCCGCATCTTGGTTGAACTCGTAAGTATTTAAATTGGGGTTGTACCCGGTGTCACCCTTGACCACGAATGAGTTGCTTGGCACGCCGCCAGGGAAGACGACCGGTGCAAGTGTCGCCCGGTCAATGGCCTGGATGATGGCCTGCCGGGTTCGTGGATCGCCAAGCTGCAGGTCATCAGCAATTTGACACTCTGGAAGACCGAGACCTCGCTTGGTGTAGCTGTTGAAGTTGAGCTGCTCAATAAATCCAGATGGGCTCACTTCTACGGTACCCGCATTCCCCAACGATGTCTGAAGCTGAGACGGGTTGACGCCGGCCAAGCCGATGTCATCGGTGGCATCAACAGCTCCATTGAGAACGTTGGCCTGTAGAGTCTCTTGCGCAACGAAGTACTGAACGACTACTTCTTGGACATATTTGCTGGCATCTCCACCTGGAGGAGCAATGAAGAAGTCGCCGCGGCGGGCGAGCCTCATAAACTGGCCGCGCTGCCACTCAACGAGCTTGAATGCACCGCTGCCTACTACAGAGGTCGCTTTAGCACCTGCTGGGTCAGCACCAAGGAACTGTGCTGAAATGATGGAGGCGGCATTCCCCTGGTCCGCTTGTGCGGCGGCAACGGCACTGTTGAAGACACTCTCCCAAACGTGCTTGGGAGCCACATCATAGAAACGGGCGAGACCCAATCGGCCCGTCGGGCTGGCGTAAAAGAGATTGGGCTGGTTGTACACAATCGTGAAGCTCTTTGGATCTTTGACTTTGATCTCTTTGACGGTGTCAGAGAATGTGCGGAATGAGGCAGGAATGAACTGGTTCTGCTGTACGGTATAGGTGAAGGTCACATCGTCCGTGGTGATATCGACCCCATCACTCCACTTGGCGTCCGTGCGGATTGTCCAATCCACTTCCTGGCTGACGAAGTTGCCGCTTGAGTCTTTGTTGATCCGGACGCGGCCATTGGCCTCCGTTGGAATCTCAGTTGCCAGCCCTGGCTGGATCTTTCCGTTAGAATCAAAATAGCTAAAGCCGATGTCCATGAGCGCCAGCGCGTTCTCTTTCGTGTCCGCTGAGCCTTCCCACGGATTGAGATTGTCCGGCTCTTGGTTGGCGCCGATGACCAAGTTGTTATGATCTGCACTGTTTACGACGGGGCTAGCGCCCGCCCACCCGGTAGAGATAAGCATGAGAACGGCTAATACAGCTAACGACAGTCTTTTCATAGATACCCTCCTCTGGGATTTGATGATCTTTTGTCTCTACAGCCGGAAGCCGATGATCGCGTCACCTCCTGCGCACCACATCCAGCCAAGAGTTTGCCTCATCAGAACATTAGCACAACTGGCTGAAACGAATCAAGTCACGGCCATCCTACCTGTAATTTTCGCCCCGCTGACAACACGGGCCGGCTCACATCTTGTCCTCTCAGAAATTGTTTTGGGAAGAGATCACTGCCATGCCCTTGACATGGGTGCATCTTGAAGTTTATAATAACTTAGCAGTCGTTAGTATAGACTGCTAAGTGAATGCGAACCATTCAGAAGGAGTGATAAGAATATGATTAGATTGCCACGAGTGTGGGTGCAGCCAGCAGGTCTAAGCCGTCATATGGATGAGATGTTCAATGAGCTCTTCACGGACTGGCCAGAGGCAGCTTCGTTCGGTCGCACAGACATCTATGAGAAGGATGGAACTCTTCTCTTTGAGACGGAGATGCCTGGGGTAAAGCGCGAGGACATCAATATCAGAGTCGAGGAGGGCCACCTCATCATAAGCGGAGAGACGAAGCGTGAGGAGAAGATTGAAGAGCAGAACTTCTTCCGCATGGGACGCCGCTATGGAAAGTTCCAGCGCTCCTTCCCGCTCCCAGAGGAGGCTGGCGATCCCAGGAAGATCGAGGCCAAGTTCCAAGATGGAATCTTGAAGGTCTCCGTGCCTCTTAGCCATTCGCTGAGAGAGAAGGATAAGCCCGTCCAGATAGCAGTCGGATAAACACGAATAAACGGGATTTCTTGCTAGACAGGGGCATGGTGCTGGCTGCCATGCCCCACTTCCTTTCTTGATCTGGATACATCCTCTTTTTTATAATGTGATCAGTGAGAGGGGCTGAAATGCAGAGCCGCTGGCTGGGACGCGATATCATCTCGATCCGTGATCTATCACGCGACGACATTGAATCCGTCCTTCTAGAAGCAAAAGAGATCAGACCCAATCCGGATGCGCTTCGAGGGAAAGTCGTTGCCTCACTCTTCTTTGAGCCGAGCACGCGCACACAGCTGAGCTTTGGCAGCGCCGTCGAGAGACTGGGCGGTCAGGTGATCGGCTTCTCCAGCGGCGATGTGAGCAGCAAAGCCAAGGGCGAGACTCTTTCAGACACCATAGGCGTAGTCAAGGGCTATGCGGATGCCATTGTGATCCGCCATCCCAAAGAGGGGAGCGCCCGCCTCGCCGCCGATGTGGCCGATGTCCCCGTGATCAACGCTGGAGATGGAGCCAATCAGCATCCAACACAGACTCTCCTTGATCTCTATTCCATTGAGAAGTACATTGGCCGGCTGGATGGCCTCTCGATTGGCATGGTGGGAGACTTGCGCTATGGGCGCACGGTCCACTCGCTCGCCACAGCCCTGACGCGCTTCAAAAAGATCAAACTGCGTCTCATCTCGCCGCCTATTCTCAAATTTCCTGCCTCGCATCTTGACGAGCTGCGAGGCCTCGTCGAATTTCATGAGCAGGAAGAGCTCGATCTGCGCGGGCTCGATGTCGTCTATGTGACGCGCATTCAGAAGGAGCGCTTCCCAGACATCGAAGAGTACGAGAAAGTGAAAGGCGCCTATGTTCTCCGCGCCAAGAGTGTAGAAGAGCAGCTCTCAGCCAAATCCATCATCTTGCATCCTCTGCCGCGTGTGGATGAGATTCACACCGAAGTGGATTCTCTGCCACAGGCCAAATACTTTGAGCAGGCCGAGGGCGGAATTCCCGTGCGGATGGCCATCTTGAAGCTGCTCTTATTAGGAGAAAGCAAATGAGCGAAGATCTAAAAGTATCAAAGATCAAGCGCGGCACGGTGATTGATCACATCCCTGCCGGCATGGCTCCCACGGTGCTTCGCATTCTGGGCATCTCGGATGGAGCCTCGAATGTCGTGGTTGTAGCCATGAACGTAAAGAGCAGCAAGCTTGGACAGAAAGATATTGTCAAAGTCGAGAATCAGATTTTGGATGAGCAGAAGTTCCAAAAAATTTCGATCATCGCTCCACAAGCGATCATCAACATTATTGATAATTATCAAGTCGTGGAAAAGCGCGGCGTCTCCTGTCCACATGAGCTTGAAGGAATTTTGAAGTGCCCCAACCGCAACTGCATCACCGCCGACCGCCTCGAAAAGATGCTGACCTACTTTGTCTGCGAGAAGGAAGAGCCGCTCATTCTGCGTTGTCATTATTGCGAGACGAGCGTGGCCGCTGATCGTGCCGAGATCCTCTGATGAGGGCCTTCTTCTGCCTCGAGCTTGATTCCACTCTTAGAGAAGCAATCTCAAAGATTTCATCAAGGCTTAAACGCTCAGATGCGCGGGTTAGCTGGGTAAGACCTGCCAGCCTGCACATCACACTCAAATTTCTTGGCGACATTTCAGAAGATCTGATCCCGAAACTTAAAGAGTCCGTGCATCATGCAATCCACTCGACAGAGACGACAAGTCCTGTTTCATGTCAATTCAATCAACTGGGAGCCTTCCCCAATATCAATCGCCCGCGTGTGGTCTGGGTCGGCTGCAAAGAAGAACCCGCAAGGCTTCAGGCTTTGGCAAAGCGGCTCGAAGAATCGCTCGCTCAATTGGGCTTTGAACCAGAGCGCGGTGGAATTGTAACGCACGTCACACTCGGCCGGGTGAAGGAAGAGGGCGCTGGCGTTGCCCGACTGGTGCAATCTATGCAAAAGATTGAGCCCTTCTCATTTCCAACAAAACTCGATCACATCACGCTGATGAAGAGTGATCTCACACCCGAGGGCTCGATCTACACTCCCGTATTTCAAGTGCCATTCTCGACGAAGTAAATTAAAAATGCCCTTTGAATACAAAGATCATACCGGCGAGACATGGCTGTCGGCTACTGGAGAGTCACTGGAAGAGGCCTTTTCAGAAGGAGCCAAAGCGCTCTTCAATATCATGGTGCCGATCGAGCAGATTGAGCCTTGCGAAGAGGTTGATGTATCTTGTTCTGCCGGAGAGCTCGACATGCTCTTCTTTGAATGGCTCAACAGACTCATTGTGATCAAAGAGATACAAGGGCTAATCTTTTCGCGATTTGAGATTTTTTTGATTAAGAAGCAGAAAAGAGAGTATCAGCTTAATGCGAAGATCTGGGGTGAGGCATTTGATTCATCAAAGCATGAGAGCGAAGTTGATGTCAAAGCGGCAACATTTTCAGAGCTGAAATGTGAAAAGACAACTGATGGCTATCTGGTCGAATGTGTAATTGATATTTAAGACTAATCCATGCGCCCTTCGCCGCGCTTCAACATCGGGTCGCGGCCACTCGCTCCCGGATGTGACTCAGAAAGCTGTGCTTTTGTGTAGATCATCTCATCGCGGGTGTAACCGGAGATCTCGTACTCATCACTCAGCACGATGCAGTCGACTGGGCAGACCTCTTCGCAGTCGCCAACGAAGATGCAGCGCAGCATATTGATCTGAAAGTCAGCGGCATAGCGCGGAGATTTTGAGATGGGGTTGTGCTCTGGGTTTGGAGCATCCTTGACATAAATGGCCTGTGCCGGACAGACAATCTCGCAGAGATGACAGGCAATGCAGCGATCTTTGCCATCTTCCCAGAGTCTCAAATAATGACGGCCCCGGAACATGCTATACGGCTTTCGCTTCACTTCTGGATACTGAATCGTGACTGGCTCTTTTAGAAGATAGCTGAAGGTGATCTTCATGCCCTTCAGAATTGCCGAGATGCCTTCAAATGCGTTCTTCACCGACATGATTTAGCGGTCCACATCTCCTAGCACGGGATCAACGCTGGCGATGGCCACAACAGCATCTCCAAGATAATGGCCGTTGATCATCTCGGGTAGAATCTGAATGTGCGCGAATGATGGCGCACGCATCCGCATGCGAAGCGGCTTGTTGCTGCCATCTCCGATCACCCAGTAGCCCTTCTCGCCGCGGGGTGACTCGATGGTGACATACGATTCCCCGACGGGTGCAAAGAGCCCTTTGTGGGGATGCGGCTTCCAGACTTTGCGGTCGGCCACCACGAAGGGGCCAGAGGGCAGTTTGTTAAGGGCTTGCTCGATAATATTTAGACTCTGATCCATCTCCGCCAGGCGCAGAAGATATCGGGAGTAAGCATCCCCTTCTGTTTTGGTAGGAACCTCAAACTTGAACTCAGCATATGCTGAATACGGAAATGCCTTGCGCACATCATAGGCGACGCCAGTCGATCTCAAGACAGGTCCAGTTGCGCCATAAGCAAGACATTGCTCAGTGGTAAGAACCCCCACGCCTACATTCCGCATCTTCCAAATCGGGTTCTTCGTGAGCAGGCTGTCGTACTCTTTGATCTGAGCTCGCAGATGGAGAATCAATTCGCGTGCCATCTTGTCAAAGCCTCTCGGCAGATCACGCAACACGCCGCCGATTCTAAAGTAGCGCGGGAACATGCGCGCACCGGAGACAAACTCAAAGAGATCAAGAATCATTTCGCGATCACGGAAAGTGTACATAAAGACACTGGAGACGTTGAGCTCCAGCGCACTCGTCCCAAGCCAGACCATATGGCTGACGATCCGCGAAAATTCTGCCATGATCACGCGGATATATTCGGCGCGTCTGGGAGCCTGAATCCCAAAGAGCCTTTCGGCAGCCTGGATAAAGCCCATCTCTTCATTGAGCGACGAGAGATAATCCATGCGGTCGATGAGCGGCACAATCTGATGATAGGTTCTGTATTCGCACTCTTTCTCGATGCCCGTGTGCAGATAGCCGATGACAGGCTCTGACTTGACGACCACTTCGCCATCGAGCTCGAGCACGATGCGCAAAACGCCATGAGTGCTGGGGTGGTGAGGTCCCAGGTTGAGCACCATCGTCTCCGTGCCGTGCTCTGGGTTTGTCCCGATGCGCTGCAAGTCGAGCTGTCTTGTAAGTACATCAGTCATATTGCTTTGGAATGACCTCGCTCGGCAGCTTGTCACTGAGAAGGCCCTTAAATTCAACGGGCTCTTCCGTCAGAGCATACTCTTTTCTGAGGGGGTGGCCCATCCAGTCATCCGGCATCAGAAGGCGCTTCAAATCAGGATGGCCTTCAAAGTTGATCCCATAAAAATCATAGAGCTCGCGCTCAAACCAGTTGGCCATTGGAAAAATTTTGCTGGCGGTGGGAAGCAAAGAATTTTCGCGCTCCACTTTCACTTTTAAAAATAATTTAGCCGGTGTCTGGATGGAATTCATGACATAGATGACATGAAAGAATGGCTCTCTCTCCAGATAATCTGCAGCGGTGAGATCATAGAGCATGGGAAAATCTGTTTTGGCTAAACGAAGTGCATCGAGCAACGAGGATTTCTTGATCGTGAGCTGCTTATATCCGGAGCGGATGACCTCTTCCTGCTCAATCGCGCCCGAAAACTTCGCACGAATTTTCTCAACAACCTGATCTACGAGTGGTTGCTCCGCCATACGCCCGGATGATACCAGAAGCGCCTCCCCACCTCAATGACTGGAGTCATTTTCAGTTTGCAGCCCAGTTTTGACCGCATCCCAGCGTTTGGCAACCTCTCCTGCCAGATAGAAGGAGCCAGTGACGCATACCAGCTTTTCCGGGCCGCAAAGTTGTAGTACAGATTGGAGAGCAGAGTCAATATCTGGATTAGCGCTCATCGGAATTTTGTTAGTAATGTGCAGTGCAGCAACGAGAAGCTCTTCGGGATTGGCTTCGATGACGTGGCCGATGCCTGTGAAAATGACCTGGCTGGCAATGGGCAGAATCTCGTGGAGGCTCCGGTCGATCTCTTTATCTTTGGCCATGCCCATTAATAAAATAACTGAATGATTTGGGAAATTTTCGATCAATGTCTCTCGGAGTGCCCGCAATGAAGAGGGGTTATGAGCTACATCCAAAATCACACACGGACTCTGCGACAGGACTTCAATTCTCCCGCGTGGTTCAGCTTTTGCAAGCCCATCTCGAATTTGATCATTGCTGACCGAAAGTTTGATCTTCTCGCGTGCCACTTCGATGGCGGCAACCGCCACAGCGGCATTCTGCTGCTGGTGCTTTCCCAGTAATCTCAAGCGCAGATTGTCATAGCGAGCACGCCAAGTCTGAACACTGAAACGTGCTTTGTCCTGGTAAAGCTGAAAGTCCCGGCCGATCAGAAAGAGCTGCGCCGATTCTGCATTTGTCTTCTCTTCGATCACTTGAGCTGGACCTGGAGCATCCACACCAGAGATAACGGGAATGTTGTTCTTGATAATTCCGGCCTTTTCAGCGGCGATCTTTTCGAGCGTATCTCCCAATATGTGCGTGTGGTCATAATCGATGCTGGTAATGACTGAGACGAGCGGAGTCACGACATTGGTCGAGTCAAGCCGGCCACCAAGACCGGTCTCTAAGATGACAAAATCGACCTCATGATCTGAAAAATAGCGGAGCGCAATCACGGTAATGATCTCAAAGAAAGTGAGTGGCTTTCCCGTCGCGCGCTGTGCTTCCAAGTGGGAGTGAAGCCGATTCATAACCGAAATGAGCTCTTCGTCGCTGATATCTTGCCCATTGATTGAGAATCTCTCGTTGAGCTTGATTAGATGAGGCTTTGAGAAGAGCCCGACGCGATAGCCCGCTTCGCACAAAATCGAAGCGATCATAGCACAGACGGAGCCCTTTCCCTTCGTGCCTGCAATATGAAAGATGGGGGCGTCATTTTCTGGGTTTCCAACTGCGCTCAAAACCTCTCTCACCCGGTCGAGATCGAGGACATCACGGGTGTATTGAAAGGTTCGGACCCGCTCGTAATTCGTAAACTGGGAAAAGTATTCTTCAACTTCAGCAAGAGTTCGAAAGGGCTTCAACTCGTTTATTTTCTTCATATTGTGGAATAAAAGAGTCCAGCCAAACTCTAATAATAGCCACGAACTTTGGCAAGCCTAGATGGGTATGATACGCTCATGATGAGGAATTATGATCCATAAGCTGACCCCCAAAGAGCTGCGCCGCATTTATGATTCAACCGGCTTCGGCTGCGAAACCACAGCCGATGTCAAGCCGCTCCGTGAGATCATTGGCCAGGAGCGCGCCTCCCGCGCTCTGCGCTTTGGCCTTGAAATTGAATCGGTCGGATTCAATATGTACGTCTCTGGACCTCCAGGGATCGGCAAGATGACTGCCGTTGAGGCATTTTTGGAGGACATGGCCAAGCAAAAAGATCATGCCGAGGACTGGTGCTATGTCCACAACTTTGATGATCCTTACCAGCCCACAATGATTCGGCTCCCCGCCGGGATGGGCACGGAGCTGCAACAGGACATGAAGCGCCTCATCGAGAATATCCGCCGCGAGGTTCCGCAGGCTTTTGAGAGTGAGGAGTACAACAGCAAGCGTGAAGAGATATTGAAGGCCCTCAATCAAGGACGGGAAGGGCTCTTCGAGAAGCTGCAAGTGCGGGCGACGCAAGCGGGGTTTGCACTTCAGCCCACTCCCGCTGGCGTATTGGTCGTTCCGGTTAAAGAGAACAAGCCACTGACCGATGAAGAGTTTCAAGCCTTGCCAGAGCAGGAGCGCGAACGGCTCAAAAAGGGGCGCGATGAGCTGCAAAGCGAGCTAAATACGACTCTGAAGCAGCTCCGCGTGATTGAAAAGTCCTTTCAGCAGCAGCTCAAAGAGCTGGATCAACTGGTGGCTCTCTATCTTGTCGGCAGCTCAATCCATGAATTATTAGATAAGTATGAGAAGATGCCAGAAGTGGTCGCCTTTCTTCAGGCAGCTCAAAATCAGATTTTGGAGAATATAGACTCGTTCCGCCCAGCTCAGCCGCAACAGGATGGGCAGGGACAGCCGCCAGATCAGCCTCCTTGGGTGCGCGAGCTTCCGTTCCGCAAATATCATGTCAATCTGCTCGTCGATCACGGAGAGTTGCCGGGCGCGCCTGTCGTTCTGGAGCACAACCCGACCTACAACAATCTCTTTGGGCGCATCGAAAAAGAGACGCAATTTGGCACCCTCTATACCGATCACACCATGATCAGAGCAGGCTCCATCCACCGGGCCAATGGCGGATATCTAGTGATGCCGATCCTGGATGTGCTCCAAAACCTGATGACCTGGGAGAGCCTCAAGCGTGCGCTCAAGAGTGGAGAAGTCCAGATTGAAGAGATCTCTGAGCGCATGGGCTATGCGGCCACTAAAAGTTTGAGGCCCGAGCCAATCCCGCTCGATGTCAAAGTTGTGCTGGTGGGGCGGCCCGATCTCTATTATTCGCTTCATTCCAATGATGAAGAGTTTCCCGAGCTCTTCAAAGTGAAGGCCGATTTTGATACCCGCATGGAGAGCAATCAGGAAAATATTCTCAAATACACCTCGTTTCTCTGCTCGCTCTGTCAGAAAGAGCGGTTGCAGCATCTGGATTCAAGCGCCATTGCCAAGACCTTAGAATATGCAGCGCGCCTGGCAGAAGATCAAGAGAAGCTTTCGACTGCATTTGGCCCAGTCGCTGATCTTGTCCGAGAGGCGAGCTTTTGGGCGCGAGAGTCCAAATCAAAATATATTGAAGCCTCTCATATCGGGAAGGCGCTGGGTGAGAAGGTCTATCGCGCCAATCTGGTCGAGAAGCGCATCCAAGAGATGATTGCGGAAAAGACACTGCTAATTGACACAGAGGGCGCACGGGTCGGCCAGATCAACGGGCTGGCTGTGCTCAGCCTGGGGGATTACGCCTTTGGCAAGCCATCGAGAATCACGGTCAGCATCAGCCCGGGGCGCGATGGCGTGCTAGACATCGAGCGCGAAGTGCAGATGGGTGGAAAAATTCACAGCAAGGGCGTCATGATCCTGACCGGTTATCTTCGAGAGAAATTTGCCCAAGACAAGCCGCTTAGCTTGTCTGCGAGACTCGTCTTTGAGCAGAGCTATGAAGGCGTGGATGGCGACAGCGCCTCCAGCACAGAGCTCTACGCCATTCTCTCAGCGCTCTCTGGCAAGCCGATCAAGCAGTCTTTTGCGGTGACGGGCTCTGTCAACCAGCATGGCGAAGTGCAAGCCATTGGCGGGGTCAATCACAAGATCGAAGGCTTCTTTGACATTTGCAAAGCCAAAGGATTGACGGGCGAGCAGGGCGTCATGATCCCAGCGAGCAACATGAAGAGCCTCATGCTGCGCGAAGATGTGATCGAAGCTGTGCGCAAAAAGAAGTTCCAGATCTGGTCTGTCAGCACAATCGACGAAGGGATTGAAGTCTTGACAGGAGTCGCCGCCGGGAAGCGCGGCAAAGATGGGAAATTTCCCAAGGGTTCTGTCAATGGGCTGGTCAATGAGCGGCTCTTGAAGCTGAATGAGCTAATGCAAGGGATGAATAATAATAAGAAGAAAACCAAAAAGAAGAAGAGCAAATAATCTCTGGTCGCAGACCTTCACTTGATCTTAGAAGTCCATCTTGATACTCTTCTCGAAACCAGACAAGTCTATCTGATTTAAATTTTATTTTATGAGCGATAAGAAACACCCAACAGAACGAGAGATTCGCGATCAAATTCATTTATTCTTGGAAAATACCCGTGTCCTGACTCTGGCGACTTGTGCAGGGAACCAACCTTGGTCTGCGACTCTTGCCTTTGCCTTTGACAAAGAGATGAACCTTTACTGCATCACCAACGGCCAGAGCCGCCACATCCAAGAGATTGTGAAGAATCCGGCAGTCTCGGTCTCCATGTATGAGCACCAGAGCCCAAGCTACAACCCGCTCACGGTGAAGGGGCTCCAACTTGAGGGACTGGCAAAGATATTGGCAGGCGCTGAGGTGCTTCTGGGCCTAAAAGTGTTCATTGGTCGATTTCCAAAGGCCGAAAAGATGTCTGTCGAACGGCTCTTTGAGCTGAAGAGCGCAAGATTGCTAAGAATCGAGCCGAGTAGACTCTATTATCTGGATCGCGGAAACTTTGGCGAGCGGGTTGAGTTGCCAGTGAATCAATAGCCATCAGCAGTTGGCCGAAATGGCTATATCTCTTACACTACAAAAGCGCATCGATTTTTTCTATGATATTTGAAAGAGCCTAGTGCAGAGGAGAGGAGACGGGATGTCCGTTCTGACCGATGATGCGTTGAAAGCGATGATCCATAACGAGGGCTATCTGGTCGAGACTCCAGAGGAGATGACCGAAGCTTACAAAAAAGCCCTTATTCAGATTCTGCTTGTCCAAGCAGACACCGAGCTGATGAGTGCTCCAGCCTATTACATGGCCGCCTGCAAGGCCCCTTCCCTCAATACCCGCCTCTCAGCCTACGCCATCATTCAAGATGAGCTGGGCCACGCCCACATCACATTCAGGCTCTTGGAAGATTTGGGAATGGACAAAGAGCATCTGATCTTTGGGAGAAAACCAAACGAATTTAAGAATCCCTTTGGCTTTGACCAGCCTCTCGAAACATGGGTGGAGCTGGTCATGGCCAACGCCTACTTTGATCGCGCTGGAATTGTCTTGCTCAGTGACCCCTTCCAGAACACCAGCTATGGCCCTTGGAAGCGGGCGCTGGCTAAAGTGGACAAAGAGGAACTATTTCATCTAAGACATGGCGAAGTCTGGATGAAGCGGCTCTGCGAAGCGGGTGGCAAAATCAAGGCTGAGATTCAGCGTGCCGCCGACTGGATGTTCCCGATGGGCGTTGAGTGGTTCGGGATGCCCGATCACCTCAAGCGCCACACCGCGCAGCTTGAATTTAAGCTCAAAGGCAAGACGAACGACCAACTCCGGCAAGACTGGCTGAGCGCCGTTGTGCCACTCTCAGAGTCCTGCGGGATCAAGATTCCAGCACACTTTGATGCAGAGAGCGGCCACTATGTCGTGGATTATCACCTGCCCTGCGATTATGACGCGAGCCAGAAGCAATGGCTCTTTGACAAGCCGATCACCTGGGACCAGGTCTTTGAGCGCTGGAAGCGCCGCGGCCCAACGAATGAAGAGTATGTGAATATGTTCCAGCGCCAATATAAGCAATTTATGACTTCCTTCAACGGGGGAGCCTAATGTCTGTCGCAACCGAAGTCTGCACAGAAGATCGAGTCTGGCAGGCGCTCAAAGATGTCAATGACCCGGAGATGCCCATCAGCTTAGTGGATATGGGCATGGTCTATGCCATCCAGATCAAGAATTCGACTGTCAAGATTCAACTTGGACCGACATCCACGGCCTGCCCTGCGCTCGACTTTATTCGTGAAGATATTGAGAAGAGACTTCAACAAGAAAATATCGAACGCGTAGAAGTAGAGTGGGTCTGGGACCCGCCCTGGACCAATGACCGAATCAGTGAAGAGGGGAAGTTCATCCTGACGACGTGGGGAGTCAGCGTATGAAGAAGATTCAGCAGACCTACGAAGTCTTTGCCCGCCAGCGGCGTAAAGATGCGCTGAGGCACATCGGCAACGTAACGGCGCCCAACGCCGATCTGGCCGCTGCCTACGCCCGGTCTATCTACAACGAAGAGCCCTGGATCGAGATGCGCGTGGTTTTGCGCGAGGCGCTCATTCCAGCGATTGAGCTCAAGGGCGGTGCAGTAGCATGAACTCTCAATTTGAGTCTGTCGCAGAGCTGCCCAAAGAAGCTAAGCAACCCTTTTATGATCTGATGCTTGTGCTCGCAGACAGCAAGCATCTACTCGGCTTACGCTATGGCGAATGGCTCGGCGCGCCAGCCATTGAAGCCTCAATTTCAGCCGTTTCGATGGCTCAGGATGAGTTCGGCCATGCCCGCCTCTTTTATGGAATTATCACCGAGTTTGTGAAACACGGCTCGAAAGCACGGGAAGAGATTGCCAAGCAATATCGCAATATAGAGACTCTGGATCGTGAATTTGAGAGCTGGATGGATTTCATAGCAGCCAATCTGCTGGTCGATTTGGCGCTGACAATTCAGATCGAAGCCTTTCAGGATTCCAGCTATCTCCCCATGCGCCGCATGATTGGGAAAATTTCCCAAGAAGAGGAGTTTCATCTCCAGCATGCCCATGGCTGGCTCCTGCGCCTCGCACAGGAGAGCGAGAAATCTCGACTTGGGCTTGAGAAATCGATCAAGAAGATTTGGATTCCGGTGCTGCACTGGCTCGGAAATCCAGAGAGCAGATCTGAAAAAATTCTGTTAGAAATGGGTCTCCAAAAGCTGGACAGTGAAGCGCTGAGAAACCGGTTTGTCGAGGTGATCGGGCCACTCGCCGAAGAGGCAGGGCTCGATCTTCCGATCTCCGGAGATGCCGTCACGGGCGAATGGCTGCTGGCGACTGAGCTATCATGGAAGGGCTGGGATGAGGCCTTTCGGCGCCTTTCAAAGACGGGGCCCGATGCCGCAACCTTTGCCCAGATTGACTGTTTTCACACTCATTCGTATCCAGTTGGGAGCTAATCTCAATGAGCATACAGCCAAGAACAAAACATCTCCCCATCGGAAAGGGCGAGCCGAATGTTCAGTGCCCCTTCTGCAAAGGGACCGAGACGGAGTTGTATGCACTCTTTGGCTCGATGCTCTCGACGTCGCAATATTACTGCCGAAGATGTAGAGTCGCTTTTGAGCGAATGAAGTGGTCCAAGCCAGCAAAATGAGAGGCTTCTGCCATGAAGACGATCATCGAGCCCTTCAAGATCAAAGTTGTAGAGCCTATTCGCATGACCACCCGCGAAGAGCGGGAGATCATTCTTAGAGAAGCAAAATTCAACGTATTTAATATTCACTCCAGCCATGTTTTAATAGATCTGCTCACCGACAGCGGCACCAGTGCGATGAGCAGCCTGCAGTGGTCGGCCATCATGCGCGGTGATGAGGCGTATGCCGGGGCTGAAAGCTTCTTTCACTTTCAGAGAACGCTGCGCGAACTGACGGGTTTTGATCACATCTTGCCCACTCATCAAGGGCGCGCTAGTGAAAGAATCTTGTTTGAGCTGGTCGGCGGCAAAGGGAAAGTGATTCCTAACAACAACCATTTTGACACCACGCGTGCCAATGTTGAGCACTCCGGAGCGGAAGCGATTGATCTCGTCATAGACGAAGGCAAAATCCCCTCATCACGCCATCCCTTCAAAGGCAACATTGACATCAAGAAACTGGTTGCTTTGATTGAGAGAGTTGGGACTGAGCACATTCCCCTCTGCATGGTGACTGTGACGAACAACTCTGGTGGCGGCCAGCCCGTAAGCCTCGAAAATCTGCGCGCTGTGCGCAAAGTCTGCGATCAGTACCAGATTCCGCTCTTTCTGGATGCCTGCCGCTTTGCAGAAAACGCTTATTTTATTAAGCTTCGCGAGCCAGGCTATCAAAATATTTCCGTTAGAAAGATTGTGCATGAAATGTTTGATTTGGCAGATGGAGCCACGATCAGCGCCAAGAAAGATGGCCTGGTCAATATAGGCGGCGTGCTGCTCCTCCGCGATGAAGAGCTGGCACAGCGAGCCGACGCGCTACTCATACTTACGGAAGGCTTCGTCACCTATGGCGGGCTCGCAGGACGAGATTTGGAGGCGATGGCTCAAGGGTTTCAGGAAGTCGTCGAAGAGGATTATCTTGAATACCGCATCCGCTCGACGGCCTATTTGGGCGAGCGGCTCATCAAGATTGGCTATCCTATCGTTGAGCCTCCGGGGGGACACGCCATTTATATTGACGCTGGCCAGCTCTGCCCGCACATTCCGCCCAAAGAATTTCCGGGCCAAGCACTCGTCTGTGCGCTCTATCGCGCCGGCTGGATTCGAGCCGTTGAGATCGGCACTCTCATGTTTGGCGGCGAAGGCAAGATAGCTCCCCTCGAGCTTGTTCGCCTGGCCATTCCCCGACGGGTTTATACTCAAAGTCACATCGATTATGTGGTGGAAGTCTGTGAAGAGCTTTATGATAACCGCAGCCAATTTGCAGGGTTGCGGTTGACGAATAACCCGCCATTTTTGCGCCACTTTACGGCTGCCTTCGCTGAGCTCAACTGACAGGCATGAGACTAGAAATTTGGGGTCAGTCTCAGATCACTTTCAATTCTTTCCCAACTTTCTCGTAGGTCTTGATGCCTTGATCCAGATCGGCTTTGCTGTGTGAGGCGGAGATCATGGTGCGAATGCGGGCTTTGCCCTGCGGCACCGTTGGATAGCCAATCGCCATGGCAAAGACGCCTTCTTCAAAACATCTCTTGCTAAATTTCTGAGCGAGCGGCGCTTCCCCAAGCATGACAGGCACGATGGGAGTCGCGCTTCGGCCTGTATTGAAGCCCAATTTTATCAGCTTCGATTTGAAGTAATGTGTATTCTCCCAGAGCTTTTCCACTTGGGGTGTTGAGCGCTCTAATAGATCGACGCCAGCAATACAGGCAGCTGTGTCTGCGGGTGTCGTGGCGCTGGAGAACAAGAAGGGCCGTGAGCGCTGATGCAGATAATCAATCAGGACCTTTCTTCCTGCCACATACCCCCCGACCACTCCGAAGGCTTTCGATAGCGTCCCAATCTCGATGTCAACCCGATTGTGCAACTTGAAATGATCGACAATTCCGCGCCCGCCGCGCCCCAAAACCCCTTCGCCATGCGCATCATCCACCATGAGCAGGGCGTCGGAAGCTTCACAAACCTCGGTGATTTGGTCGAGCGGAGCGATGTCTCCATCCATCGAAAAGACGCCATCGGTGATGACCAGAATTTTTGAGTGCTTTTTTGCTTTGGCAGCGTCAAGCTGAACTTTCAGATCGGCCACGTCGCAATGTTTGTAGATGCCGCGATCGGCCTTGCTAAGGCGCACTCCGTCAATAACGGAGGCGTGGTTGAGCTCATCGCTGATGATGATGTCGCCCTTGTCCGTAAGCGCTGGAATGACGGCAAGGTTGGCGTTGAAGCCCGATTGGAGCGCGATCACTGCCTCAACGTTCTTGAATTTGGCCAAGCGCTCTTCCAGTTGGACATGCAGATCGAGAGTTCCGGCAATCGAGCGAACGCCTGCCGGGCCGACTCCATATTTGTCGATGGCTGCTGTGGCAGCCCTCTTCAGATCGGGGTGATTGGCCAAATCAAGATAATTGTTGGAGCAGAAATTGAGCACGCGCTTCCCGTCCACGACGAGCCAGGCTCCCTGTGCCGACTGGATAGTACGAATTGTAATTAAAAGACCTGTCTCTTTGAGCTCTGAAAGATTCTTATCAATAAATGCAAGCTTCTTTTCGGTCATTTGAAGATCACTCTCTTTCCAAGACTTCAACGCTCTTAGCAGACGCGACTACAACTCGATCGGCCATGCCTAAGAATAGCCCGTGCTCGACCACTCCAGTCAAGTCATTGAGCGCGCGGTCCACTTTTTGTGGGCTGCTGATCCCATTTGCGAATGAGCAATCTAAAATATAATTATTTTGATCGGTCATAAAAGGCTTCTTATCTCCACCCAATCGCAGTACAGGCGTAAAGCCCAAATTTATCAAGCTGCGCTGAACCTGAGTCCAGCCAAATGGCAAGACCTCCACGGGTAGTGCAAGGCCGGTGCCAAGGCGATCCACTCGCTTTGAGTCATCAATAATAATGATGAGCTGGCGGCTCGCTCTGGCCACTGTCTTCTCGCGGGTGAGCGCTCCGCCATGCCCTTTGATGAGATTGAGCCTTGGATCAACTTCGTCGGCGCCGTCAATGGTGAGGTCTATCGACTCAACCTCATCCAGAGTGGCCAGTGGAATTTTGAGTCTCTTTGCATATTCTTGCGTGCGGAGCGAAGTTGGCACACCAACTAGATTTTTGAATTGGCCGCTTTGAATACCCAGCGAAAGCCTGTCCAAGAACTTTTCTGCCGTTGAGCCCGTGCCTAGCCCAAGGGCTTTGACTTCATTGGTCACATACCGAAGGGCTCGCTCGGCGGCCAGAGCTTTAAGATCCATGAAACTTTTTGATCTCAGCCTCAAACTGCTCTCTCAGAACAATGGCCTGTTTGTCGTATTCTTTTGGATTGGCCCACGCCTTGCGCGGATCAAGCGACGCGCTCACGCCCGCGCATTGACTTGGCACCTGCAACCCAAAGATCGGCTCTTTCTGAAATGATGCACGCTCCAGAGTGCCATCAATTGCCGCGCTCACGAGCGCTCTTGTCTCTTTGAGAGGCATGCGCTTGCCGACTCCTGCGGGCCCACCCGTGATGCCCGTATTGAGCAGCCAGACTTGAGCTTCGCTCTGATCAAGCCTCTGCCCAAGCATTCTTCCGTACTCGCTGGCCCGACGCGGCAAGAAGGGAGAGCCGAAACAGGTGCTGTAGGTCGCCTCTGGCTTTGTAAGGCCGCGCTCTGTCCCTGCCACTTTGGCGGTGTAGCCCAGCAAAAAATAGAAGATCGCTTGCTCCCGCGTGAGACGGGCGATAGGAGGCAGAACGCCAAATGCATCATAGGTCAAAAAGAAGAGAGTCTTGGGGATTCCACCGACGCCCTCTGGAGTGACTAGATCAAGACTCTCAATGGGGTAGGCCGAGCGAGTGTTTTCAGTAATCGAATCATTGAAGAAATCGAGCTCTCTTGTCGCTGGGTCAAGCACAACATTCTCCAGCAGCGAGCCAAACCCAACTGACGCTCGATAGATCTCAGGCTCCGTCTCTGACTTGAGACCAATCGCTTTGGCGTAGCATCCGCCTTCAAAATTGAAGACCCCATTGTCAAACCAACCATGCTCGTCATCCCCGATCAGCTTTCGATTGGGGTCTGCTGAAAGGGTCGTCTTGCCCGTCCCGGAGAGTCCGAAGAAGAGCGCAACATCGCCACTCTTGCCCGCGTTGGCCGAGCAGTGCATCGGAAAGACCTTCTCATCGGGCAAGAGAAAATTGAGCATGGAGAAGATGCACTTCTTCATCTCACCTGCATACTCCGTCCCACCAATGAGCACCAGGCGCTTTTGGATATTCAGAACGATAAATACACCCGTCTGTGTGCCGTGTCTTTGGGGATCGGCCATAAAACGTGGGGCATAGATCACAGTAAAACCAGATTTATTACTAGATTTCCGGTCTTCTTTGGGAGCGATGAAAAGATTTCGCGCAAAGAGGCTGTGCCAGGCAAACTCGGCGATCACGCGCACAGGGCGCTGAAAGTCCGGATGAGCACAGACCAGCAGATCTTGTACAAAAAGCTCTTGTTTAGAGATGTAATTGATTACGTCGTGATAAAGCTGATCAAAGGCACGGGGCTCGAGAGGCTTGTTGACCGAGCCCCAGTCAATTTTGGCTTCAGTCGCTGGCTCACGCACAATGAAGCGGTCTTTGGGAGAGCGTCCTGTATATTCCCCGGTAAGAACGACTAGCGCACCCTTGCGTGCCAGTTTGCCTTCGCCTCTTCGTATCGCCTCTTCGTATAGAGTTGCTTCCGGGTAGTCCCAGTAAACGCTCTTTTGCGGCTGAATCCCAAGTGATGCGAGATCTCTATCCATAACCTCCCACCAAATTCCTCTTTTTTAAAAAATGCCCCCTCTCGCGCTTCCACCGAGGCGGGGGGTGTGTGATGTTACGCGTTAAGCGGGTTGACTGCAAGAACTACGGGGACTGTGAATTCTTGGTTGTTGCGCATGACCGTCAATTGGACAGTCTCGCCGACGCGTTTCTTCGTCTCCAGGTAGTAAATGAGGGCATCGTAGCTCTGGAGCCGCGCGCCATCCACCCCCGTGATGATATCGGCACCGACAGGGAAGCTTGTGTTTCCAAACCGGAGAAAGCGAATCGCCCCATGCAACCCGGCGCGGTCCAGAGGACCTCCCTGATAAATAGACCAGAGCAGAACGCCATGATCTATGCCCATCGCGAGCCCCGCATTGTCAAATTGCTTGCTGATCTCCGGTGTTAGAGTATCTGCATTCTCAATTCCAAGCCAGGGGTGCTCATAATGGCCATATTTAATGAGAGAGGGCGCGACACGCACTACAGTCTCAACTGGAATGGCAAAGCTGACTCCGACGGAGCCACCACTTGGGGAGACGATGGCTGTGTTGACACCAATGACCCGCCCGCCCGAATCGAGCAGTGGGCCGCCCGAGTTGCCGGGGTTGATCGCTGCGTCCGTCTGGATGATGTTGTACATCTTCTGCCCGCTGCTGTCTTCCAGTGTGCGGTTGAGCGCACTGACCACTCCCGTGGTGATCGTCTGCTGCAGCCCGAAGGGGTTTCCAATGGCGATGACCGACTGGCCTGGCTTCAGGGTCGATGAGCTGCCCAGCACCAGCGGCTTCAGCTTCTCAGAAGAGATGCTCACTTTGAGCACCGCCAAGTCGACTGTGGGATCGGTCCCAATCACTTTCGCCTGAACTACAGACTTGTCATAGAAGGTGACCCAAATTTGGCGCGCCCCGTCAATGACGTGGTTGTTGGTAATAATGTCGCCCTGCTTATCAATCACAAAGCCAGAGCCGCTTCCCTCTTGCTCAACCGGGCTGGTGAAGAAATCTTGCGTCACAAACGAGGTGCTGATATTGACCACGGAGGGGCTGAATTTTTCATATAAATCAACAACAAGCTCTTCCTTGGGCGTCATCTTCAAAGGTGAATTGTCCTGCATCAAGCCATTGGACTGAGTGAAAGCTGAAAAATCTCCCCCGCCCGTCTGATGCACGGACCACCAGACGAAGCCGCCAAGCGCTAGAAACGTCACAATCAGCAGAATTCGAAATCTCTTCATAATGCCAATCCATCCTCCCATCGGAGCGGACCCGATTGACCCATTGCAAATGATCCCACTACAATCAGTAGAGTCATTGTAGGACGATAGTATCCCCTTTTCGATACTCCCAATTCAAGTCCTGGGGATAGCGGAGGCATGATGCAGGGTTTGATGATGGATTATCCGCTCACTCTCACGCATTTTCTGGAGCGGGCCCAGAGGCTCTATGCCCAGAAAGAGATCGTCTCCAAGACGCCTGTTGGCATCCACCGCTATACCTATGGCGATCTTTACGCCAGAGTCTGCCGTCTGGCCAATGTTCTACACAAGCTGGGAATCCGCAAAGGGGACAGAGTAGCCACATTTGCCTGGAATTCTTACCGACATCTGGAGCTCTACCTGGCAATCCCGTGCGTCGGGGCCGTTCTTCATACGATAAATATTCGGTTATTTCCACAACAGATCGCGTATATCTTCAATCATGCCGAAGACAAAGCCTGCTTTGTCGACGAGAGTCTGTTGCCCTTGCTTGAGCCAATCAAAGGCCAGCTAAAGAGTGTCAAGAATTTCGTCGTGATGAGTGATAAGCCAGCATTCCATACGGGGCTTTCGCCTGCATCTGACTATGAGATGCTACTCCAACAGGCGCCTGCTCACTATGATTTTCCTCAACTGGACGAACAGCAGGCCGCAGGAATCTGCTACACCTCTGGCACAACCGGCGAGCCGAAAGGAGTTCTCTATTCCCACCGTGCTCTGGTCCTTCACACTCTCGTGCAATGCCTGGCCGATTCCTTTGGAATCTGTGAGCGCGACGTTGTGCTGCCTGCTGTCCCGATGTTTCACGCCAACGCATGGGGTCTCACGCTATCATGCACCATGCTGGGTGCGAAGCAGGTCTTTACAGGACCTTTTCTTCAGCCCCGAGATATTGCCCAGTTGATTCAGGATGAGAGAGTGACTCTGGCTGCAGGTGTACCAACCATCTGGATCGGGTTGTATCAGCTTTTGAAGAAAGAGAAATTTGACATCTCAAGCCTGCGGACGATGCCTGTGGGCGGCTCTGCCATGCCGCAGAGTCTAATTGAAGCCTATCAGAAAGATTTTAACATCCCGATCGCCCATTCCTGGGGAATGACAGAGTTGTCACCCGTTGGCACGGTATCGAAGCCCAAGAGTTATCTGGAAAATATTCCCGAAGCAGAATATTTCAAGCTTCGCGCCAAACAGGGAATTCCTGTCCCTTTTGTAGAGATTCGTGGAATGGATGAAGGCGGAAACGAGATCCCATGGGATGGCGTAACAATAGGGGAGCTGCAAGTGCGCGGTCCCTGGGTCGTGAGCGGCTACTACAACGACCCGCGCTCACCTGACTCTTTTCAAGATGGCTGGTTCCGCACCGGAGATGTTGTCGTGATCGATAAAGAGGGCTACATCCAGATTGTAGACCGCACCAAAGATGTGGTGAAGAGCGGAGGCGAATGGATTTCCAGTGTAGATCTGGAGAATGCGATCATGGCTCATCCAAAAGTCTTGGAGGCGGCTGTAATTGGAGTGGCCCATCCCAAGTGGTCTGAGCGGCCATTAGCCTGTGTTGTGCCAACAGAGGATGCAAAGGGCTCTATTACAAGAGACGAGATTATAGAGTTTCTTAGCGATAAAGTGGCCAAGTGGTGGCTGCCTGATGATATTGTAATTCTAGAGGCCATCCCACGAACGAGTGTGGGCAAATTTGACAAGAAGACCTTGCGGCACCAGTTTCGGGATCATCAGTGGCCTGAATAGGTCAGAGGCATATTCTGATCTTCTCATTTCTGACAAATATCAACGCAAGAACTTTTCTCCACTAGACGCAATGAGCATTTGATTGTCAGTTAGTCCTCATTCTTTATCTTGAAAAACAAACCTCAGTTGAATCTACGTTTGTTATTGGATCAACATCACTACTGGAGGGATTCGTGAAACTCGCATTTGCGATTACCCAGTTCAATGTAAAGACTATACATGCAGACCCATGAAAGTCCAGACTTGCCTGAAAGGTCACGGTGAAGGCTTGATGAAAGTTTAAGTAATCAGTAGTGTGCGCAAGTTTTGAAGTGGTCCCAGGACTTGGAAGGACTGTTACTGAAAGAGTTCCACTTGTGACATTAAAACTGGAGGTATCAAAACTGATATTTGTGTTTACGCTTATCGTGTCAGCCGTTCTCGACGCAATTGCATCTGAATCCGAGTAAATCTTATAAATTTTCTTTGTTGATGAGTTATACGTTAAAACAGAATACATATTACCTGCTGCGATGACATTCGGGTCATGCCCCGCGTGTGCCGTGACAAAGTCGGCCTTTGCCCCCAGAAGAAGACCTATAATCCCGATAAGAATCACTATCAGATCCTTTATCTTACACATGAGTTCTTCACACCCTTTTTCTTTTAGTAAGATTGTAGCATAAACTTATTAGGATGTCAAGGACTTCTTAGTGGAAGTTATTTAATATGTGTTGTGAAAGACTTTATCAAATATATAGGTTAGTAAAAGTAAGTCAATTAAAACATAGAGAGGGCCGCCGATCACTCGGCAGCTCTCTCTAAGTTCGACTATTTATTTCTTACTGAGACAACGAAAGCACGAATGCCTGATTTGCACCCGACCAGTTGATGATAATCACAGCAAAGACAAATCCTGGGACAGGAGCAAATGGAGCGCGGTCGCAGACCTCAGCGAGTTGGCCTGGAGGGGCCAATTGAAAGCAGCCACCAGTGCCAATTACGATCAAATCTAGGTCCACAGATGGATTGTCCCAGGTGATGACACTGCGGAGTGTTCCAGCACCGGACGTGACCCAAATGACCTGTGCACTGAATGCGTCAATTTCTCGCAAGAACATTGGATCAGCAACGTTATTCAGCTTCGGGCTCGTCTGGCTCCCGTCCTGTTTGACCATCACACCCGAAGCGCCGAGAGCCGCAAGAACCTGGTCCACAGACTGACCTTCCGCTACTGGCTTTTCGCCCGGTCTACTGCCTCCACTATTTGTAGTTTTGACAATCGCATTCATGCATGCGCCCGCGATATCTTTGTTGTTGTAATTGGTGTTAAAAGCAAATGGTGTAAACGAAACAGTGAAGTCTTTGCTGTTATAATTCCCACTAATTGTCAACTGAGTTGGAGTAGTCGAAGTAGACCCATTTACCGAGTAGGTCTGTCCGGGTTGTAATGTAAGATTCGGGACATGGGAATCAATGAACGTGGGAATGAATCCGATGAAAAGAAAAATCGAGTTGATTGAAAATGACGCCTGATTACATACGTTCGATACTTCAATCGTAAAATTGATGGTCGATTGCGCATTAGTCTGTGCAAAGCCTACGCAAATCAATGCAGCGAATATTATGGCCAATGAAGCTTTCCTGACCAGTCCGAATTTCATATAAGACCCCCTTGCTAAGATTTATTTCTGACTTGTTGCCGATTGTATCCCTTCTCCATAAGGCGGTCAATGCTTTCAGAACATTTTCACCAATTTTTCACATTGTCGCCTCAACCCCATTCTGACTATGGATAGATGCAATCAGAGGCAATTATGACGATTTTATAGCGACGCTTCTGTTTTCCCCATCCCTTAGCGTTCTCCCGATTCATGATTAGTGCCATGTCCGCTAAGTGTACTTAGCGGACGTCTTTAAAGATGACCCAAGGTGTTCAGGCGAACACTATTTGTCATAGACTCTTGCCATTGTTAAGATAACATCACGTTTCTTTTCACGACGTGAACGAGAGAATCTTGAATCCATGCCATCTTTAACTTTAGTGCAAGCAATCAATGATGCCTTGCGCGCAGAGATGCGACGCGATAAGAACGTCGTCATCTTGGGCGAAGACGTCGGCAAAGTGGGCGGAGTCTTTCGCGTCACCGACGGACTCTATGAAGAGTTTGGCGCGGACCGCGTCATGGACACTCCACTTGCTGAGGCTGGAATCATCGGCGCTGCGATTGGCATGGCTCTCTATGGCCTAAAGCCCGTTCCAGAGATTCAATTCTTGGATTTTATCTACCCTGCCTATGACCAGATTGTGAGCGAGCTGGCAAAATTTCGCTACCGCTCAGGCGGGCAGTATAGCTGTCCGCTGGTGATTCGCTCTCCGTATGGCGGAGGCATCAAGGGTGGAGGCTATCATTCCCAAAGCTCAGAAGCCTATTTCGCGCATACCCCTGGGCTCAAAGTGGTCATCCCATCCGGGCCTTATGATGCCAAAGGGCTGCTGATCTCTGCGATTCGAGATGATGACCCAGTCTTATTCTTAGAGCCAAAGCGAGTCTATCGCGCCTTTCGTGAAGAGGTCCCTGAGGGTGAGTATGTAATTCCAATTGGCAAGGCAAAGATCAGCGTGCCTGGCGATGATCTCACTCTCATTGGCTATGGCGCCATGATGCAAGAGTGTCTGGCTGCTCAGAAAGAGGCCGCTGCCAAAGGCATCTCTGTCGAAGTGCTAGATTTGAGAAGCATTCTGCCCTTTGACAAAGAGGCTCTGCTCAATTCTGTCTCAAAGACGGGCCGTGCTGTGATTGTTCATGAAGCCCCCAAGACTTCTGGCTTTGGAGCCGAGATTTCTGCTACGATTGCAGAGGAAGCTGTCGAATATTTACGAGCGCCCATTGTGCGGGTCGCTGGCTTTGACACGCCCTTTCCATACACACTGGAGGGCGAGTATATGCCGAGCGTGGCTCGCATCCTGGAAGCGATCGAGCGGGTTGCGAGCTTTTGAAGATTCTAAGAGGAGTGGTGAGACTCAATGGCTATTGATTTCAAACTGCCAGATATCGGGGAAGGTGTTCACGAAGGCGAGATTGTGAGCTGGCTTGTCAAAGAGGGAGATGTTGTCAAAGAGGATCAGCCTCTTGTTGAAGTGATGACTGACAAGGCTACCGTGGAAATCCCCTCGCCTGCGGCGGGGACAATTTTGAGGCTCGGTGGAAAAGAGGGCGAGATTGTCAAGGTAGGCTCTGTTCTTGTTGTCATTGGCAATAAAGGAGAGAGTGCCGTGCCCTCTGCGGATGGAAAGGCGACAGCACAGAAGGCCCCCCAAGCAGCTCAGGCTGCCTCTGGCAAGACTCTCGCTCCGCCACCAGCGAGCAGCCCTGCGACTGCAGTTGCACCAGCGCCGCAAGGTCGGGTCCTCGCAACTCCAGCAACTCGAAAATTGGCCCGCGAGCTAAGTGTCGATATTTCTCAAGTCCGAGGGAGTGGCCCAGCCGGGCGAGTGATGGATGCTGATGTAAAGAGTTTCTCTCAAGGCGGCGCGGTGGCTGCACCAGGCGCTCCGACAAGAGCGCCATCCGTCGCGCCATCCACAACGGCGGCTTCGCCGTCCACAAAGTCCGCTCCGCCAGCCGTTCGGCCACGAGTGGTCATGGGCACCGAAGAGCGAATTCCACTGCGCGGCATACGCAAGCGCATCTCCGATCACATGCACTATGCCAAGTCGACCGCCGCTCACTTCACCTATGTCGATGAAGTGGATATGACTCAGCTCGTCAAAGTTCGCGTTGATCTCAAGGCAATCGCCGAAAAGCAGAACGTCAAGCTCACTTTCTTGCCGTTTATTGTGAAAGCTTGCGTAGGGGCTTTAAAAAAGCATGCCTACTTGAATGGCTCGATTGATTATGAAAAAGAGGAGATCGTTCTTAAAAACTATTACAACATTGGCATCGCTACAGCCACAGACCAGGGACTGATTGTGCCTGTGATAAAGGGCGCGGATCAGCTTAGCATGGTCGACATCGCAGCTGAGATCGAGCGCCTATCCAATGCCGCCCGCGAGGGCAAGATTGCACTCGAAGATATTCAGGGTGGAACGTTCACAATCACGAGTTTGGGCGCACTCGGTGGGCTCTTTGCCACACCTATTATTAACACGCCCGAGTCTGCAATATTGGGAATCCATGAGATCAAGAAGCGGCCTGTGGTGATCGACAATGAGATTGTCATTCGAGAGATCATGAACATAGCCCTTTCGTTTGATCACCGGCTGATCGATGGCCACGTCGGTGCGGCCTTTGCCAAAGATGTGAAGGCCTTCTTAGAAGAGCCGAAGTGGCTGCTGGTCGGAGCTTAAAGCCCAGTGATTTTTATTGCGTGAGATCGCGCTCCTCGATTTAGGCAGACAAGAGTACGCAGAGACGTGGGCGCTGCAAAAGAGCCTAGTCGCGCAGCGAGCGCGTGGTGAAGTCTCGGATCTGCTGCTGCTTGTCGAGCATCCTCATGTCATCACACTGGGGCGAAAGAATTCAAACAGTGCAAGTCTTCTGCCGCAGGCTAGCTCAAATATCCCAGTCTTCAACGTCGAGAGGGGCGGCGAAGCGACCTATCATGGCCCAGGGCAGCTCGTCGGCTACCCCATCCTCAAACTGGAAGATCGGGAGCGGGATCTTCACAGATATCTCAGATCTCTTGAAGAGATTTTAATTAAAACACTGGGGGATTTTGGGTTAGCCGGAATTCGCAAAGAGGGCGCCACTGGCGTCTGGATCGATCAGATCAATCCAAGAAAGATTGCCTCCATCGGGGTCGCCGTCAAGCAGTGGGTGACCTATCACGGCTTTGCGCTCAACGTCTCAACGGAACTCTCATACTTTCGGCTCATCTCACCTTGTGGCTTTGATGGCTCAATCATGACTTCCATGGAAAACGAGTTACAGAGGGAAGTTTCCAGTGATCAAGCCAAAGAGAGTCTCATACCGCACATAGAAAGCGTGCTCCAGGCTCGCATCGTACCCCAGCGCTTGGCATCCATTCATGTTTAGACTTCCCTTGCAAAGGCAGAGAGTGAGGTGTCTTGTGTCAGCCCTCAATCGGTCAGAAGTGTTTGTGCAAAGTCGCCATTCCCTATTAAAATATGAGAGATGCCCCATCTGTTCAGGGGACTTTAAGGGGTGATTGGGTCTGTATGATCGTTGATCGCATGATTTCGACTATGGAAAAAATGAATATTCAGAGAGTCAAGTTTGTGATGATCGCCTTGATGCTGGTCGGGCTGCTGGGCGCATTGATCGCCACGGCGCAAACGACCAGTACCCTTCAGGTGTCTCTCAGCCTCAATCCGGCACAGATCACTGTCAAAGGGAAGGGAACGCCAGACATCACGACCATCTCCCTCGGTCTGGCTGGCCCAGCCATCAGCGGAAGCCCGGCTGACATAGTGATTGCCCTTGATATCTCAAAGAGCGTCGATCTCGATTCTGTCAAAATGATCGCATTCGATCTGATCGATCATTTGAGCTCGAATGACGACATTGCCATCATCTCTTTTTCGGATACGGCACGCGTCGAGCAGGCCCTGACGACAGACAGATCTTCTCTTTACAAGGCGGTCAATAACCTTGCTCAAGGCAACCAGACTGCGCTCGGTGATGGCATGATGACCGCCATTGGTGAATTGGCGCGCGGCAAGCGCGCTAACGCGGCGCACCTTATCGTGTTGCCGACCGATGGCGTCAGCAATGTAGGTCAGGACCCCATGCAGCAGGCCAATAGCGCAGCTCAGCAATCTTTCCAGATTTATCCTATTGGGACGAGCCCTGCGGCCAGAAGCCTGCTCCTGGGCCAGATCGCAAGCGCAACGGGCGGGGTCTATTTCGCCAGCTACAGTGATTCGGCGCTACAGCGCATCATGCAGAGCTTTAACAGAAAAGTCGTGGCCAGCGACATTCATGTCACACAGACATTGCCATCTGCCATTACATACGAGAGCGCGACTCTCAATCCTCCATCTGTCAATCTCGGGCGTGACATCTCTCAACTCGAGTGGTTTGTGCACCTCCTCTTTGAGGGAGGCTCCTGGCAGAGCCAGTTCCAGGTGAGTGCCAAGCGCGAAGGCTCAACGCAGATCCTGCAAGAGCCATCTTCTGTTGAATACAACGGGGGCACTGGCCAGCATGTGATCGTGGATCTGTTGACATCGAGTTTTAGCTTTGCCCCCTTGCAAGTAGGCCAAAGCACGGGAACCACGAACAGCGGCAACACCGGGAATACGGGGAATACAGGCAATACGGGAAGTACTGGGAACACTGGAAATACGGGCAATACAGGCACGACTCAGCAGCCAGTCAACATGCCGCCCACTGCGGATCTCGTCTTCCCTGCTGGATCGGCAACGACCCTCTTTTGGGGCGATGCTGTCGTCTTTGATGCATCGGGCTCGAAAGATTCTGACGGAACAATCACTAAGCTTGAGTGGGACTGGACAAATGATGGCACCATTGACTTTACCTCGAACAGCGCTACGGATCTTGTGCGCCATGTCTACGGCAAGGTCGGAGAATTCACGGCGCGAGTGGTCGTGACCGACAATGCCGGAGCCACCAATGAGAAGACACTCAAAGTGACGCTGACCGCAGGCATGAGAGCCGGCGCCGCAGCGTCCAGTGACTTCAGCAACAATCCAACCACGCCTGACTGGATGAAGTACTACATTGAAGATAGCGTCGTAACCGATGAAGAGGTTCGGGATGCCAATGCCCGCTATGCCGCAGATGTCTTCATTCCTGGGACGCAATACAGGCTCACATCCGAAGATGTCCAGGCAATCATCCAGATCAATAGCGTTGCCAAGCAGGTGATGAAATACAATGATGTTGCTGCAGCCCTGGCCGATGGCTATGTAAAAGTGGGGAGCTTCGTGGATGGCGTCGGGCAGGCTTATGTCAAAGAGGCTTTCTTGACCGACACCGTAATTTACAACCAGCCTGCGGTCTTGCTCTATACGAATTCCGCTGGCACACTCAAGCTGGCTGGCGTCCGCTACATCTCGATCAATCAGACTCAAGCACTCTTCCAAGTCACCAGCTGGCCAAATCACCCAGCCTCTGCACACTATGCCGATGGCACGGAGCAGGCTGCCGCTTCGGCTGATAACGTGCCAGCACTGAATGGCAGCGGATCGCCAATCACACTCTGGCATCCGACACTATACGGACTCACAGTCTGGACAAATGTAATCAACCCAGCTGGACTCTTTGCATCACGAGATTCTCAAGTGAAGCAATAAGTCTCAAATCAACCTGAAAATGATGAGAGGGCCAAAGGTTTTGAAAACCCCTGGCCCTCTTTCTCTTAGATCGAATACGCTCTATCTCCGAATCAGCCAGAAGGCGATGCCCGCCAACACGACAATCACTCCGGCAGCCAAGGCAATCAATGTCCAAGGCGTTGTTTTCGTCTGTGTGCTTGGCGCCTGGACTTGAGTATGTTGTTGAGTTGTCTTCTCTTTCTGAGGCGCCGCTTGTTGGCTCTGCTGCAAGTTCAGAGGCAGCTCGGCAGATGTGGCAATTCCGGTATCGCCAATCTCAATCGTGATCGGCTTTCCAGTATTTGATTTGGCCGTAAAGAGAACGTTCGAGCCAAGTTTCAAGACCTCTCGCATTGCGGAATTCTTGGCCAGAGCAAAATAGGCTTCTGAGCCAAACTGAACTTTGAGGTCCGGTCCTGACTTGTCAAGACCGCTCTGCGTCCAAGTTCCATTCTGATATTGATAGGTCTTCTCTCCCACACGCTTCTCTGAATTCGAGCTGAACTGATCGAGCTCGTCTCCACTTGCAGCCTTGGAGAGCGTATTCAGTGCCTCAGAAGACTTGACAGCACCCTGGCCGGATGGCGCCTGCGTAGGCATCGATCGGATGGGAGTAGACGAGTCATCATGTTCTGGAGCAGACAAATACGAGGTGTATGGAGTGACAATCCCGTACTTTTCTCCAAGCTGTCTTACGCGATCGACCAGCTCAGGCGATTCTCCATGGAGCCGAATCTGAGTGAGAAGATAGCCAACAGCACGCGCGGCCCAGATCTTTGGCAGATACTCATGTTCTGTCCAGCCCGATGCCAGATCAATGTCATGAGAAAAAGCCTCCGTCCGGCTGCTGCCCTGGCCTTGAAGAACGACATGCCCTTTGCCACCTGCGTGGTACCGGCCGGCGATCTCCAGCATGTCACCCGCAAAGAGATCGGGAAGCTTGCCGGGATAGACATCATAGACATCCAGCCCGTCAAATTGAGCCGTCAGCCCCCAAAGCAGAGGTGTGCCGACGCGGTTGTAGAAGTGCGAGACGGCGCTCTCCAGATTCTCGCCTGGCTCAACGTACGTTGTAAAGCCGCCATTCTCGCCGCTCAGCGTGTCCAGCAAGATGGTGTTGACGTCATAGCCAACCCCAAACGTAAAGATTCGGGTATTGAGTTTCTGGTTCTGTGATTGGAAGTCGCCAATGATCTTCTCCGTGCGCGTCTCCCCGCTCGTCGGCAAGCCATCCGTGAGAAAGATGACCAGCTTGGGGCGCTCGCTGCTCGCATCAAAGAGATGGAGCCCTTGCTGCAAGGCGTCGTCGATGTTTGTGCCGCCTTCGGCAGCAAGCCCATCAATAAACGTGGCTAAGTCACCCTGATCGAGCTTGTTGGCCTCAACCAGCTCCTTCTTATAGGGGCGCAGGGCATCACTGAAGGTCACGATTCCAACTCGGTCTTCGGGATTGAGCTGTTTGATCGCAAAGCGAAGCGATTCTTTGGCCTGCTCAATCTTTTCGCCGCTCATGGAGCCAGAAGTATCGACAATAAAGACGATATCTTTGGGAAGTGGAGCACTCTGCTGCTTTGGCCAGCTCACCAACATCAAAAAGTAGCCATCTTCACCGCTCGGCTGAAAGCTGATCAGATTGAGCGCCACTCCATCTTGCGCCACGGCGTAATAGAGCCTGAAATCCTCATCAGACTTCAGATCGCTCGCTTCAAAGCTGGCCTTCACTTCATTGTCCGTGATACGAGTCTGTGAGATGGTGTGTGAGGGCGAATAGACATTGCCAATCGGCTGATCGCTCTTGATCGAGGTCTCAATCAGCATCTGCTTAATAATTTTTTGCGATGTGATGGGATAGAGAATCTCAATCAAGTCACTCTGGCGCTGAAGCACTTGTTGATAGTGAATTTTGATGCTCTGCTTTTCGCCTGGATTGATCGGGTAAATGCGAAGTTGAAATGAGCGCTCATCGAGATATTCCAGCAATGCTGGGTCTCGCGTGCGGCGCACCAGCTCTTGATAGATGCTTTGAGCTTGCTGTGCATCCAGCAGCTGTCCCTCTGTGCAGGACTCATCCCCAATGCAAAGAGTCAAGCTGGAGATTGTCGTCTCTTTAGGGACTGGAAAGATGTAAATCTCTTCCAATATCCGGTTTGTCGGATTGGAATAGGTCTGCTCGATGTTGACCTCAGCAATCTGGTTTTCGGCATTGATCTGCACGTGATACTTCTCAAGCACCGCATCATCAAAAGAGGCCGAAGGGGGTGCGGGAAGCGTCTGGGCGGTTCCGATAAGAGCCGCGATTAGACTCAATGAGAAGATAAGTAAACCAAAAAATCTCTTGAAGTTCTTGATCATGGTCACACTCCTACTTTGCTTTCAGGCTGTCGCTTTGAGGTTCGATCCGGTTGAGCTTGTAGAGCACAGCTCCTTCGCTGGTCTGGTCTACAATCCACAAGTTGCCATCCATATCGAATTGCCAGTCCGCAGGGGATTGCAGGTTTTGGATCAGCTTGTCTGTCTGATCCAAGCGGAGTCGGACGACCGAGCTGGGGGTGAGCACAAAGAGATATCCATCCCGAATCTGAGCCGAGTATTCGCGGGCAAGGCTCGCTGGCTTCTCGTCAGCAATGTGAGGCGGCGGGGCGCTGATCATCGTCTTTGCGGCTGCACCACTGCTTGTCGTGCCAGTAGCAGTATTGTCATTCTCAGCGCCTGGATTGAGAGATTGTGATGCTGTTGTGAGACCAGCAGTTTGATCTCCAAGCGCAGATGACAGCATATCTTCTGGATCTCTCTTCTCTGGGCCCGCCATTTTGACAGCAGCGCCAAATTCAAGAGTCTGATCGGGCAGCTTGGGCGAGATGCGTGCATCAAATTGGCTGATGGGAGCCGGTGTTGACGAAGAGAATGTCGATGAGCTGCCGCCCCAAAGATGCGCGAATGACCCCACCCCAAAGAAGATCGCCGCAATCAAGGCATGGGAGAGAGCCAGCCTAATGATACGAGGATTTTGGAACCAGGGCACTTTTGGCACGCCCTGGCTTGCACGAGACTCATCTCGTCTCTCATCCAATACTTTAGCCAGCCGCTGATCGAGCTTTGCCAGATGGGTGTCTGCCTTGCTTGCCAGATGGCAGCTGAGCAGCTTTTCCATGTCAGAGTCAGAAATCTCTGGGCGATGCTCGTGCTTTTTGTCACTCATGGGAGCCCACCCCCTTTGCAATCAGCGCATCGCGCAACCGGCCTTTGGCGCGGTTGATCCGACTGCCCACTGTATCTTCAGCAACCGGTTTGCCCTCTCGTTCAGTCAGAATGCTGGCAATCTCACGGTAGCTCAGATCGGAATAGTATCTGAGCACCAGCGGGATTCTAAATTCATCATCCAGCTCAGCGATGGCCTCATTGACCGCTTGGGCGCGAAAGTCTTTGGCAACTTCCAGATCGAGGTTGCCATCAGCCCAGTCTGCCTTTTGAGTTGTGATCCATTGCTTAACCCAGTGCAGCCCGCGCTTCCTCCTTCGCAGCTTGTCGCGACAGAGGTTGGCTGCAATGGTCGTCAGCCAGCCCTTTAAGTTGCCATTGGGGCTTAACGACTTAGCATTCTCGAAGACCTTGACGAACGTCTCTTGCGCTGCATCCAGCGCCTCATCTTCGTTCCTGAGAATCGCAAAGCACACAGACATCACCACACGTTTATACTCCTGGTAGAGCTCAGCCCAGGCGTCGCGGTCGCTACAGGCGATCCGCTCCTGAATCTCCCTTGTTCCCATTTTGCTGGAACCCCCTCGTGCGAAGGCTCTCACCCTCAAGTACGCCTTGGATGAAGATTCCTTCCCGAACCGATCTGTCGCATTCAATTTCTTCAGAGAGTATATTCTGTTCTGGAAGTTTAAAGCATCTTGAACCCACTATGTTTATGCCCATGCAAGCTGAGATGACTCCGATGGAGATGCAGAGCCACATGCTCGTCGTCTCCGAGACGCCGCGAGTTCAGCTCCATGTCATTGAGAGCGGGCCACGCAACGCGACCATGACTATCGTCTTCGTCCATGGTTACGGCGGATGGGCGACTCAATGGCTTGCGCAAATGGAGTGTTTTGACACACAGACCCGCGTCATCTCCATTGATCTCAGAGGGCACGGGAAGTCAGACCGACCCAGGAGCACATACTCTTCTGACGAGCTGTTAGGCGATCTTGAGAAAGCATTTCAGTTATTAAATATCAAGAAGCCATTTGTGCTGGTCGGCCATTCATTTGGAGCGGCACTCGTCGCTGAGTATGCCGTTCGCCATCCGGGTGATGTTGAAAGACTGGTCTTACTCAATGCCTCCACCAGTTATTCAGTCAATGCTCTGCTCAGGCTTCCCTTATTACTGCCCGACTGGCTCATTGATGGGGTTCTCAACATAATTAATAAGCAGACTCTCGTCTATGCAGCACCTTCTTTTGTGCTCAAGGCACTCTACTGGGACGCGCTAAGCCAGTGGAATGCCTCTGAATATTTCAGCAAAATCACAATTCCCGCGCTCGTCATTTCGCCCACGGGCGATCCCGTATTCTCCCAGCAAGAGATGGATGAAGTAGCTCAGATGATTCCTGGCTCAAAGCTGATCAAGATCAAAGTCTCAACTCACATGACGATGATGCGCCGTCCTGGTGAAGTCAATCAGGCAATGGCTCAGTTCCTAGGCCTCTCCGGCTGCTGAGTCTTTCGCATTACATACTTATCCTGCGATCTCTTTCAGGCTATCAAGGTGTGAGGAACTGCCCGGATGCAGACATCGGGACCTCGCGATGGGGTCAAAGCTCCCTATGGATCATGGACGAGAGGGAGTGAAGCACTCCAGGCAGGTCTGTAGGCTTGAGAATATTATGACACAGTACGCACTAACCTCGCTCAGCGGATACTTTGGGCTTCCCGTACAAGAACTCCACAATCGCCTGTCAGCACTCAACCCACTCCTTCAGTTGGACTCAGATCCAAAAGAGACGAGCCGGGATTCTGTAGATGATTATGGATTTCGTCTCTTGCTTTGCTTAGACCGGTTGCTTCATGAAGAGACTGAAGCTCTAAAAGTGGGGAGGGCGGCCCACCAGCTTTGAGGCAGGTAGTGAGCCGCCCATTATTGTGATCCTCAAGGCAAAACCCAAACCCGACTGGGTAGCAGGTGGGGAAAAATCCTTGAGGCCAGTAAGGAGGTTCTTCTCTTCAAATTCTCTCATCATTCCGTTGCTGTAATTGCTCATAGTATCCACCGCACCCGCTGATCTTCTCTGCGGGCAGAGGTGATCATACACTTCAATCTGAAGCTTCCGATATTTCTCATCCAAGTGAATGGCCAATCGAGAGGCGCGGTTCAAAAGAGTCTAGCTGTACTAAAAGAGATTCTTTGCTGTGATCCTGGAGTTGTGATATCGTCTTGGCCATGAGAATTCTGCAGAGATTCAAACCTTCAGCCGCCGCAGTAGTACTCAGTCTGTTCGCTATCTCACTCTCTGGTTGCGGTCCCAAAGCACTCTCTGTTGCGGACTATCACGGCCAGGTTCTTAGCATATTGAAATCCGACTCGACAGAGTCAGACGCGACCTCTGCCAATGCAGGCTTTGCCTCAATGATCTCAGTCTTGATAGACGACATTGGCTGCATGGGGCGGGGCTGCACTCTTGCGATCCGCTTCCAGCACATGCGAGAATTGGCTCAAGGGGATCGGCCTGCGCTTGCTAGTTACCGCGGACAGCTCTGTGGCAAGGACTTTCATCCGCCGAAAGAAGAATCCGAGGCCAACCAGAAAATCTGCGACTCTCTCCTCCAAATCCTTGAGGAGATGGCTAGCATTGAATCCACAGCGAACGCATCGCTCAAATTGTTTCCGACGACTGAGGGCCAGCCTCTAGAGACTTCCGTTCAGATCGCATTAGAAGGCGCTTCGACCAATCTGGGCCGGAGCCAGCAAAAGATCAGGGATTTAATAACATCTCTGGAGAAGATTGACTGGCTGCAGCCCGCCCTGCCTGACCTGCAATAAGAATTATCGCTTCTGGAGATGTGGATCGAAGATGTCTCTCACGGCGTCGCCGATCAAGTTGAAGGCAAGCACAAAGAGCGAGATGGCAACTGCAGGCACTGCCAACACAAACCAATATTGAGTGCCTCCTCCCACCCACCCCTGTGCATTATTGACCAGCTGCCCCCAGTCAGCATAGCCAAGCGGTGAGCCCAATCCAAGAAAACTGAGCGCAGCCACTGTGACCACTTGGCTTCCAAAGTCCAGCGAAGCATAAATCAAGACCGGATAGATAATGTTAGGCAAAAGATGTCGAAAGATAATGCGTCTATTGCTCGCTCCCGCAGCTCTTGCTGCTTGCACATAATCTTTTTCACGAGCGCTAAGCATGTCACCGCGAACAAGCCGTGCATAGGTGACCCAGTTTACTAAAATAATTGCGGCAACTACGATCCAGACTCCCGCAATGGTGATATGCAGACCCAAAATATTGATATATGGCAGCGTTCCGAGCACGATACTGAGCACGACCACCAACACCAAAAATGGCAGAGCCAGAAAGATATCGACGACCCGCATCAGGAAGTCATCTACAATTCCACCCGTAAATCCGGCAACGCTGCCGATGAGCAATCCAACGAGTAGTGAGAGGCCAACGATGATGACCGCAACTTCGAAGGAAGTGCGCGTTCCCCAGATGACACCGTAGTAGAGATCAAACTGACTGGATCCCGTCGTTCCAAGTGGGTGCAATTTCCAATCGGGTGGGAATGTATTCCAGGCATCCATATTGGGTGGAACTGGGAAAGAACTCCGAATTGATGTGTCTTGCGGGATCAGAAGTGGATCCAACCCCTGTCTCGGAGGCGCAAGCCAAGGGGCTAAAAGCGCTATAGCAACGAAGACTAGGATTAAGCCAATGCCAGTTGCAGAAAGCGGATTTCTTAAAAACTTACGAGCCGTCTTGACGAATCCTGGCCACCAGGGCAGGGTATCTCGTAACTCTCGCCGATCTTCGATCTGGGGTGGAAGATTGTATGACTGCTTCCTGCGGGTATCGACTGCTCGAAGATCCGTGCTTTTAGACACGGCTAGCCCAACCTCACTCGGGGGTCAACGAAAGCATACATTAAGTCAGCCACCAGATTGGTAAGCACCCAGAGGATTGTCACAAAGATTGTGAATCCCAGAACGCCAGCAATGTCTAGCCCGGTCGCTGCCTTCTGGAAGTACAGCCCAACTCCACGAATCCCAAAGACTGTCTCTGTGATAACCAGGCCCGAAAGCAAACCACCAATCAGCAGCGTGGAAATTGTGATCACAGGGATCAGTGCATTGCGAAAGGCATGCTTATTAATCACAAACTTCTCTTTTAGCCCTTTGGCCCGGGCAGTATTGACATAATCTTCTTTCAGAGTGTTTAGCATGCTTGAGCGGGTGATGCGCACCAAGAGCGCCCAGTTCACAAACGAAAGGGTGATCATGGGCAGAATCAAGTGAAGAACAGCATCCCAAAAGACATCCCAGTTCCCATTGAGGAGGGCATCAATTGAGTACATATTGGTATAGCTGTGCCAGAGTGCAGGGTTCTGCACGATGTTATTGCTGGCATTGCTTAAGCGCCCCGTGCCAAAGAGCCCAAATCCACCATAAAAGACAAGCAAGAGCACCAGACCTAAAACAAAGACGGGAACTGAATACGCTGTGATGGACATCATTCGAGTCAGCTGATCGAGAATGCGGTTCTGTTGGACGGCAGCTCGCACACCGAGATAAACGCCCCCGATCAGAATGGGCAAAATGCTAAAGATGACCAGCTCAAACGTGACAGGAATAAAGCTCCCGAGTGCTTGAGAGACGGGCATCTTTGCCGTCACAGACCACCCTAAATTACCCTGAAGAAGCCCCGGATAAAATTTGCCATCTTGGTCAGACGTAAATCCCACGAGCCATTCTTTGAATTGAGTCAAAAAACCCTGATCCAAGTGATGGAGCTTGATGAGGCCATTGATCTCGCTGATTCGTGGAGGCTTGTCCCCCCCTAAAAAGGCATAGACTTTGACGGCGGGAGGTAGTGAATAGAAAAGAGCAAATACAATCAGAATTAAGATAAAAGCAATGACTGGAACGACCAACAATCTACGAATGATATAGGACAACATGCCCCGTCATCCCTCCCGATGGAGTTCGATTTTACCCTCAACAAAAAGCTCCAGTTTGAGAAGACCAAAGAGGAGGGGCATTGCGCCCCTCCTCTTTGTTTAGGTTTCGTTGATTATTGGTTGCCTGGGATCGGAGAGATCGCCGCGCCAGTGCAGCTTGTGGCAGCAGGCGTTGCTCCACCGACGACTGAAGCGACGCCTGGGAAGCTGCCGCAGACGTTGTCCTTGCCATCGCCTTCAGCGACCTTAGAGAGAATTCTCTCAGAGGCCGGGTTGAAGACTGGACCAATCGTGCTCCCGTTGTCGGCGACGTTGTAGGTGAAGTTGTTTAGCCAGTGAGCCATAACTTCAGGCTGAGTGGGCTGCGCAACTGTGATCTCCAATGCATTATCTACATAGAGCTTTTGCAATGTGTAGTAGACATCCTGACGAACATCCTGAGCGGCCGAGGATTGTCCAAGCATGAGGAGCTCGTCCCAGTTGTTGTAGGGTTTGTGAAGTGTCTCTGTAGCACCTGGGAAACTCCACGCGGGCAGCTTGTCGATGTTGTCCGTCCCTGAGTAGGCCGAGCCAACGGCGCGGCTGCCCATCCACTGCAACAAGTAGTCGGCTGCGTCCGTATAGTCTGGTGCCCAGCCGCAGGTGTGAATCGGCAATGTGCCATCCACAATCTCGTTGAGGAGCTGTGCGAAGGGCACGTTCCTCACGCTCATGTTGAGGCCTCCATGACGACCATACTTGCCCTGGTCATTGAGTGCCTGCAAGTTGGCCTGCAACAAGTTGAGCCAGATCTGGCGGTTTTTGTTGCCGGAGTTGTAGCTGGCGGTGAAGACAAAACCGCTCGTCCATGCTGGGCCCGGGGCGGCAATGGTTCCACCAAAGGCCTGCTTCAACTCATCAGCAGCCTTGTTGAGATCGGCGCCATTGTTTGGAATGCTTGCAGACGCGTTGACACCAACCTGGTCGGCGTTGTAGAAGTTCAGACCTGCCACGTGCGGAGTAGCCGTGGCCTGTGCCAATCCGACATAAGCTCGCTGAATAGCGAGTGACTGGTCGAAGAGGAAGTTAAAGGCCTTGCGAATGTGGAGGTCCTGGAAGAAGTCGTGTGGAATGCCGTTTCCATCAAGCTTGCCAGATCCTGCAAGCACGTTAGAGCCACCCGGTAGCTGGATATCAAAGTTGAAGCAGATGACTTGTGAGACCAGGCTGGGCAAGGTGGGCAAGGTGCGCGATCCGGCAGTGCTGTAGATCTTTGGCAAGTTGGCGTTCGTCCCGGGATCAATGAAGTCTGTTGCACCATTCTGAAGTTCGAGAATGCGGGCTGTGTCATCCTCAACAGTCTTGTAGACCACTGTGCTAAAGGAGCCATTCTTTGAAGCGTCGCCCTGCCAGTAGTCAGCGAAGGCCTTCAACGTCGTGATACGGTTGGCCTTGTCCCAATTCTGCAGACTGTAGGGACCACTGCCAGCGTCAACATCGAAGAGCTCCGTGTTGGCCTGGTTGGGCGGGTTGTTGTATTTCGTAAAGTTTGCAACGTCTGCGGTGCGGTCGCCCGTGCAGCCTGGCCACCCACCCTTGTCAACGACAACCTTCTTGCTCACGATTCCGGTCTCTGTAGTAGCTAAAGTCTGTAGCATCGGACCAAATGCGGTGACCAAGTGAATGACTACATTGTTACTATCTACAGTTACGACTTGCTGCTTGCCATTGTAGCCGCAAACGATGTCTATTAGGTCTGTATTGAGTTTGCCGCTTGAATCGCGGGTGCCAGAGACACCCAGAAGAGCTCCGTTGAAAATGAAGCCTGATCCACCATCACGGTCTGTGACGAGCAGCCGCAGCAAGCTGTACTGCACATCTGCTGGGGTTAGAGTATCTCCGTTGTGGAACTTGATACCTGATCGAATGGAGAAAGTGAAGGTCAGGTTATCCGCACTGATCGTTGGCAATGCACTCGCAACGATCGGAACAAGATCACCCGTACCACCCTTGTAAAACACCAGAGCATCATACATGTTTTGGGCGACAGCGCTGCTGGAAGTGTCGAAGAGCCAGACAGGGTCTAGGCTCTGCTGCTCACCGAAGGTGTCATATACGAATGTCGTCACGTCTGTCTGATCTTTGGCTGCTGCGCTGCCAGCACCTGCCATCGCCCAGACAAATGTGAGCGCGAGCAAAACAATCACAATTTTGCTCTTGGATCTAAACCACCACATAGATTACCCTCCTGTATTGGTTAGTGTTTGTTGGGTAGCACGCTGCTACCTTGCTCCTATTCATATTTCTATAATATTAACAGTAAAGATTGCAAATCTGACGATCTCTTCTTGTTCTTGTCAGTATATAGCATTGCATTTGCCTTATCGACTCTCTTTCTCATTGGATCGCCAACAAAATTGCGGGCGACATTGGTTATAATCTTTTCACTTTGGGGACCCAGCATCTGACGCGCGATGGTTATCTTCTTTTTAGCTCACGAATTGTGCGCCTCTTTGCCTATGGCTTTTTGTCGATCATCTTTGCCCTTTATCTGGCCGAGATTGGACTGACGGAGATTGAGATTGGCGCGCTGCTCACGCTCACTCTGCTGGGTGACGCGGCCATCTCGTTTTGGATCACCGCATCCGCAGACCGGCTTGGAAGGCGAAGCATGCTGCTGGTCGGATCCGGCTTGATGCTCCTTGCCGGACTCGCTTTCGGGCTGACTGACGTCTTTTGGGTTCTGATCATCGCTGCCATCATTGGAGTAATCAGTCCAAGCGGAAATGAAGTGGGCCCTTTTCTGCCCATTGAGCAAGCGGCTCTAACGCAAATCATTCAAGATCGCCAGCGCACAGCCATCTTGGCCTGGTACAACTTGGCCGGATCTGTAGCCACCGCTCTTGGTGCACTCTCGGGTGGAATCCTCTCGCAAGCGATCCACTCTGCGGGAGCTTCACAGCTCATGAGTTATAGAATCATTCTATTTATTTATGCGCTTTTGGGGATCGCGCTCGCATCGATTTTTTTTAAGCTCACGAGTGGCATTGAAGTCAAGAATACTAAGCCAAGTCAGAGCATAATAAAGACAAGATTAGGACTCCACCGCTCGCTCCCCATTGTTTTGAGACTGAGTGGGCTATTCGCTCTCGATGCCTTTGCAGGGGGGCTGGTGATTCAAAGTCTTATGGCATACTGGTTCCATGTGCAATTTGAAGTTGAGCCTGCCATTCTGGGAGGCATTTTCTTTGGAGCCAATGCCCTATCGGGCATATCGGCCTTAGCGGCTGCACGCATCTCTGAGAAGTTTGGGTTGATCAACACGATGGTCTGGACGCATATTCCCTCTAACATTCTGCTCATTCTGATTCCATTGATGCCTTCGCTCGGATGGGCAATTGCCATCTTATTGCTGAGATTTAGCATCTCCCAAATGGATGTCCCGACGCGGCAATCGTACACAATGGCCGTTGTAGACCCCGATGAGCGCTCTGCGGCGGCAGGAGTGACCAATATCGCCCGCTCCCTTGGAAGCTCGCTCTCTCCATCGATTACGGGCGCACTCTTTGGCATGGGTCTCACGAGCATTCCCTTTTTACTGGCAGGTGGACTGAAGATTATTTACGATCTGGCCCTCTTTTTTAGCTTTCGCAGCATCAAGCCACCCGAAGAGAGAAGCTAACAGGCTCATCGTTCAGCATCGACTCCAACTGAGATTACGGCATCTCTTTTGCGCCCGAAGAGCTTGCAAAGATCCCCGATGGTGCACTACTGAGGAATCGTCAATTTTTGGGTGGAAGAAAGCCTGAAATTAGCAGGCTCTGATGGACCCTGTCTGGCTAGAATTCATTAGGGATGAATTTAGAACTGGAGCATTTTGAGGCAGGATGAGAATGCTGGATAGCATAGGGAAGACATCAAATACAAATCGCTCTTCGCGTATTAGACGAGCTTTGTTGTGTCTAAAGCTCCTTAGAAAGGAGGTGATCCAGCCGCAGGTTCCCCTACGGCTACCTTGTTACGACTTCACCCCCCTCGCAAAGGGCACCTTCGGCCGCTCGCGCGGACTTCGAGTGCCCCCCACTCGGCTGGTGTGACGGGCGGTGTGTACAAGGCCCGAGTACGTATTCACCGCAGTGTGGCTGACCTGCGATTACTAGCGATTCCTACTTCATGGAGTCGAGTTGCAGACTCCAATCTGAACTGAGACCGGTTTTTTGAGATTAGCTCCCCCTTGCGGGTTCGCGACCCTTTGTACCGGCCATTGTAGCACGTGTGTCACCCTGGACATAAGGGCCATACTGACTTGACGTCATCCCCTCCTTCCTCCAGCTGTTCGCTGGCAGTCCACTTAGAGTGCTCGGCATTACCCGGTAGCAACAAAGTGCGGGGGTTGCGCTCGTTGAGGGACTTAACCCGACGTCCTACGACACGAGCTGACGACAGCCATGCAGCACCTGTGCATGCTCCCACCTCCGAAGAGGCGAGTCCCTTACCTTTCGGCTCGGTACTACATGCATGTCAAGCCCAGGTGAGGTGCTTCGCTTACCATCGAATTAAACCACGTGCTCCACCGCTTGTGCGGGCCCCCGTCAATTCCCTTGAGTTTTAACCTTGCGGCCGTAGTCCCCAGGCGGTCGACTTAACGCGTTAGCTGCGGCACTGGACCTCAGTTAAAGGATCCAACACCTAGTCGACATCGTTTGGGGCGTGGACTACCCGGGTATCTAATCCGGTTTGCTCCCCACGCTTTCGCGCTTTAGCGTCAGCTGTCGGCCAGAGGGCTGCCTTCGCTATCGAGGTACCTTCCAGTATCTGCACATTTCACCGTTACTCTGGAAGTTCCACCCTCCCCTCCGAAGCTCTAGTCGTGCAGTTTCACCCGACCTCTCCCAGTTGAGCCAGGAGCTTTCACAGATGACTTACAAGTCCGCCTAGACGCCCTTCACGCCCAATGAATCCGGATAACGCTCGGGACCTCTGTCTTACCGCGGCTGCTGGCACAGAGTTAGCCGTCCCTTATTCCTGGGGTACCGTCATCGAATAGGCATTCCATTCCTATCCTTATTCTTCTCCCAGAAAAGAAGTTTACACCCCGAAGGGCTTCATCCCTCACGCGGCGTCGCTCGTTCAGGCTTTCGCCCATTGACGAAGATTCCCCACTGCTGCCTCCCGTAGGAGTCAGGGCCGTGTCTCAGTCCCCATGTGGGGGGCCATCCTCTCAGACCCCCTACCCGTCATAGCCTTGGTAAGCCATTACCTCACCAACAAGCTGATAGGCCGCAACACCCTCTTCGCGTGACACAGTTGCGTCTTTACTCGTCCATCTTATGACAGAAGAGACCATTGGGTATTAGCCGCAGTTTCCTGTGGTTGTCCCCAACGCGAAGGCAGGTTCGTTACGTGTTACTCACCCGTTTGCCGCTTTACTCGCCCTCGCCCTTGCGGGTTCAGACTTTCTCGCACGACTTGCATGTGTTAGGCGCGCCGCTAGCGTTCATCCTGAGCCGGGATCATACTCGCTAGTAAAATTGACATGGATGTTTCCGCTATGCTATCCACTTCTCAAAGAACGATCGCGTTAACTTGAGCGATTTGTTCGCCCACTATAGCACGCAGCATAGGCACTGTCAAGTCACGTATATCGCACTGAGTCCAAACCCGTGTCCTTGATGGGAAAAGCCAAATTTTATTAGAGTGTTCGATGTATGGATCTTCACAAACAGCGCGTTGGAGTCCTGATGGGCGGCCTCTCGCCAGAACGCGAGATCTCGCTTCGCTCAGGCAAAAATGTCTTCAGCGCTCTCACTCGTCGCGGCTTCCGTGCTGAAAAGCTCATCGTGGATGACCCGGATATGCTGATTGATTCTCTCAAAAATATTGATATCTTATTCCCCGTTCTTCATGGCGGGATTGGTGAGGATGGAACGCTCCAGCTCTTATTTGAGATGATGGAGATCCCATATACAGGCTCGCAACCACTCGCCTGCGCGACGGCGATGAACAAGCTCTTTGCCAAGCGCGCCTTTAAGCGCACACACCTGCCGACGCCAAGTTGTCTGGAGATGGGAAATGAGAGCTGGGATGTCTTCAAAGAGCGCTCAGCGCGTGAGCTGGGTTTTCCATGCGTAGTAAAACCGATCAATCAGGGCTCAAGTGTTGGTGTTCATATTATTAAAGAGAAGAAGAATTTGGTTCAAGCCTGCAAAGCAGTTCAGAATGAATTTGGCACCTTCTTTGTGGAGCGCTACATCCCCGGTATGGAAGTGACAGTTGGGATTCTGCGTATCGATGGGAGAGATCAGGCTCTGCCTCCCATTGAGCTTCGCTCTAAGAATGAATTTTATGATTACGAAGCAAAATACACGCCTGGCAAGACAGAATTTATCATTCCAGCAAATTTAAATTTGAAGACTTTGGATCAAGTGCAACGAGTCAGCCTGGCTGCGCATGAGACACTGGGCTGTTTTGGCTTCTCGCGGGTTGATCTGCGAGTGAGCCCCAAGAACGAACTCTTCTTATTAGAAGTCAACACCATTCCGGGCATGACCGAGACGAGTGATCTGCCGATGGCTGCAAAAGCTGCCGGTATCTCGTTTGATGAGCTGGTCGAAGCGATGCTGCATACTGCGCTCGAGAAGAGCCTCTCACTGCAGGCTCTTATTGCATAAGACCTATCATTGCGTCGACACAATCTCATCTTCTATCTCTCACGAATAAGCCACTGGATTCCTGCTTCCGCAGGAATGACAATCAGAGAAGAGCAGCAACGATGGGCATTATCAAGCTCGTCATCCCGGACGACGCGGAGCGGAGATCCGGGGTCCAGGAATCTTTCCAGTCATCTCAAGGCACTGCATTCCTGCTGGAGTCTACCCTGGACTTGATCCGGGGCGGGAATGAGATCCAGTGAGATGCCACATCCAAACTCCTGTTGACAGAGAGCCTTCCACACCTGACAATTATTGAGCAACAAATATTTGAAGGGAGAGTCTCATGGCCGGTATCTCAGCGAGAGCCCAAAAGACACAGTTCTCGCCCATTCGCAAGTTGAAGCCGCTGGCTGACCAAGCCATCAAAGCAGGCAAGAAGATTTACAACTTAAATATTGGCCAGCCCGATATTCCGACGCCAAAAGCCTTTATGGAAGGCGTAAAAAATGCTCCGCCCGTTCTGGCGTATGGCCCATCCCAAGGGCTTGATGAGGCGGTGCGTGCGCTAGCCAATTATTATGAGCGCAAAAATATTCTGCTCAAGAATGATGAAATCATCATCACAACGGGCGGGAGCGAAGCGATCAGCTTTGCGCTGATGGCTGTCTGCGATGCGGGCGATCAAGTTCTTGTGCCTGAGCCCTTCTATACCAATTATAATTCCTACGCCACGATGGCCAATGTTGAGATTCTGCCCATTGCAACCAGCCCCGAGGAGGGCTTTGCGCTGCCCAGCAAGACGGAGATCGAATCACGAATCACCAGCAGAACAAAAGCGATTCTCTTTTGCAGTCCAGGGAATCCTACTGGAGCCGTTTATTCACGGAAAGAGAAGGAGATGCTAGGCGAGATTGCCAAAAAACATGACCTTTATCTCATCTCGGACGAAGTCTATCGAGAGTTTGTCTATGATGGCCTAAAACATACCAGTGTGATGGATCTTCCCGGCCTTGAAGAGCACGCAATTCTCGTAGACAGCATCTCAAAACGCCTCTCTGCTTGTGGAGCACGTATTGGAGCTCTGACCAGCAAGAACAGAGAGGTGATGAAAGCGACGCTCAAATTTGCGCAAGCGCGTCTCTGCCCGCCTACTCTGGGGCAGCTTGGGTTAATTCGATTTATTCAATCCCCGACCTATCAACATGAAATTGATACGATGATTCAGAAATTTGAGAGCCGCAGAAACGTCTTATTCGAGGAGATGCAGAAGATCAAAGGCGTCTTCTGTCGCAAGCCTCGCGGGGCATTCTATCTGATGCCAAAGCTGCCCGTCGATGATGCAGAGAAATTCTGTGCCTGGCTGCTCACGGATTTTGATCTCGATGGCGACACGCTGCTGCTCTCAGCGGCAGCGGATTTCTATCAGACCAAAGGCAAAGGGCGAGATGAAGTTCGCATTGCCTATGTGCTGAACGAGGATGCATTGAAGCGCTCAATGATCATTTTGGGCGAAGCGTTGAAGGCATACGCAAAGAAGAATTGAAGCCAGCCCCAAAGTCATCTTCTAAAAAGATGAGACTCGATCAGCTCCTTGTCGAGCGCGCATTGGCCAAGAGCCGCGCAGCCGCTCAGCGCGCTATTGCTGCAGGGGAAGTTCTCGTGGATGGGCAGCTCAAAGATAAGCCCGCGACTGAAATCTCTCTTTCATCAAAGATCGAACTTAAATCCAAGCCAAAGTATGTCAGCCAGGGTGGACTCAAACTAGAAAAAGCCCTGAAGGTCTTCAACATCTCTGCCGCAAATAAAATTGGCCTTGACATTGGCGCTTCAACGGGCGGCTTTACTGATTGTTTGATCAAGAACGGCGCTAAGAAAATTTTTGCAGTGGATGTAGGCAAAGGACAGCTTGACTGGTCACTCCGGAATGACTCACGAGTCGTTGTGATGGAAGAAGTCAATGCTCGCTATCTAGAGCCAGAACAGATTGGCGAGCATGTTGATCTGGTCGTTATAGATGTCTCTTTTATCTCGCTTCGCTTAATTCTGCCACAACTCAAATTAATTATTAAAGAGTCTGGAGAGATTATTACATTAATAAAACCGCAATTTGAAGCAGGACGCAAAAACGTCCAACAGGGTGGTGTAGTCAAAGATCCTTCAGTTCATCAAGATGTGCTTGAATCTCTCGCAGAGTTTATTGTCACAAAGTTGAGATATTCCATTTGCGGTGCAACGCACTCTCCCATCAAAGGGCCAGCGGGAAATATTGAGTTTCTGACTTATCTCAAGCCGATTTCAGACCAGTCCCACAAGATCGACTGGCAGCACGTTGTGAATGATGCCCACCAAGAGTTGGACTAAGATTGACAAAATGAAAGCGCCCAGCGGGCTTGCTGGACGCTGTTCAAAGAATCTCTGGGTGAAAAGTCTTCTTATTTGCTGAGGCTCTGATAAAACATCAGCTTGTTCCCATCGGGATCAAAGAACGTCGTCAGGCTGACCATGCCTTCAATCGTCATGATCTCGCCATCAAACTTGACCCCTTTCTTCTCCAGCTCACCACGCGCAGCTTTAATGTCTTTGACGCCAAAGGTGAGCGTTGCGCCGCCCTTGACGTCCAACTTCTCAACTTGAGAGAGCCCAACATTGACGCGGGCTACGGGTGACTCTAACTCGCACCACCCCATCTCATCCATCTTGTACTGCAGCTTGAAGCCCAAATTGTCTGAGTACCACTTGATCGCCTTGCCCATATCTTTTACAGATAGGGCAGCAGTTAGCCCGCCGTCATATTGAATCTTGCTCATGATGAATCCTCCTTGACATGTAGTAAGAGTACGGTTAGTATACTAGATATAGATTAGAGTGTCAAGAGGATGGCCACGAAACTGAGATCTGCAACAGGAGGCTTCATTTCGCTCTTTCATCACCGGTGGAGCGTACCGATCATCGCTGAGCTCTATCAATCGGGTGGGACAAAATTTATTACTCTCATCCACACGCTGGCATTGAGCAGAGATTCTCTGAGCCGAACTCTAAAATCACTGGCTGTGCAAAAGTGGGTCACGCGGAATCCTGGGTATGGTCACCCCATGCGGCCAGAGTACATTTTGACAGAAAATGGACGAGCGATTGGCCCATTCTGTTTTGATCTGGCACAAAAGATTTCAGAATTAAGCTTGGAAGAACCCGCATTAAAAAAATGGTCTATGCCTTTGCTTTTTGCCATCTGTTGCTCAATTCATCGTTTCTCAGATCTGCGGGAGGCCTATCCAGAGATTAGCCCCAAGGCTCTCACAGAGGCACTCAAAGAGATGGCCTCAGCTGGGCTGATTCATCGGGTTGTGCTCGATACCTATCCGCCCTCTGTTGAGTATCACATACTCACCCAAGGGCTGAAATTCTGCCCAATCCTTACAGATCTGGTCTCTGCGCTTGACGAAGTAGAGAAGAGTGAATCATAAAAGCACTCCATTTTTAGATTGAAGAATCTCATGCTAAAGTGAGAGATCAGACTCATCGAATGGAGGAGCTCATGATCAAATCAGAGCAGCAAGATGTGCTGAAGCAGATCGGCGATCTGGAGCAGGAATTGATGCAGAAGCGCGAGCGATTGACCCAGCTGAAATTAAAACTGCCGGCTGAAGAAGTCAAAGATCACAATCTCAAGAGCTGGGAAGGCAAGAGCGTAAAGCTGAGCCAGCTCTTTGGCAAACATGATGAGCTCATCGTCATTCACAACATGGGCGCAAGCTGTGCGTACTGCACTCTCTGGGCAGATGGCTTCAATGGCCTTATCGATCACCTCAATGACCGGGCGTCGTTTGCAGTCGTGACACCGGATGCGCCATCTGCTCAGAAGAAATTTGCAGAGAGCCGAGGCTGGCGCTTCAAGATGCTCTCCAATGAAGGCTCAAACTTTATCCAGGAGATGGGATTTGTCAAAGTCGAAGGTGGAAAGAATCAATGGCAGCCCGGCTTTTCGACATTTCACAAAGATTCATCAGGAAAGATCACCCGCACCGCGTATGATTATTTCGGGCCAGGTGATGTCTATTCCAGCCCTTGGCATCTTTTTGCACTGCTCAAAAAGGGCGTCAATAACTGGGAGCCACAATATCATTACAATAAATAACCCTTCGCATTGATCCGCAGAGAACGACGCATCTACGCACTACAACGCCAAGTCAAGCGGCTTGAGAGACGCAATATTCGATTGCGCTCACTCAGTCGCAGACTTTCCCGTCTGCGCATTGCCTCATTTCTCTTTGGAGTGTTCGCTGTGATTGGCGTGGCTCTCTGGATTCCACTCTGGACGGCAGAGGTCATTGCTCTCCTTTTGTTTGCGCCATTTGGCTTTGCGGTTGTCGAACACAGCCGGGTCAATATCGGAATTCGCACAAATCACGCCTTGCGGGAGCTCAAGTCGACACACCTCGCGCGCATTCAACTCGACTGGGGGAAGATTCCCGGCCGCGAGACCACGACAGGTGGAGATCACCCCTTTGAAATTCATCTCGATATCACTGGAGACCGCTCGCTTCACCAATTGATCGACACATCGACTTCGATTGGCGGCAGTGATCGCTTGAGAGATTGGCTCCTAAATCCGGTTCCGGACGTTGATGCGATTAAAACAAGACAAACGCTTGTGCAGGAGCTGATACCACTCTCGCGTTTTCGAGACCGACTCAGCCTACAGTCTGAATTGATCCAGAAGAGGCGCTCCGAGATTCATGAAGGAGATCTCTTCACACAATGGTTGTCGCAACAAAACGAGTCAAGCTCATTATGGGTCGCCTTGATTGTCAGCGTGATTATCTGTTTTACCTCAGCCATCCTGATCTTATTGAATAGCGTTGGGCTGCTCCCGTCGTACTGGATCTTCACCATGGCGGTGTATGGGCTATTCTTCGTGATTTTGCAGATTCGGCTTGGCACCATGTTTCGTGATGCCATCGCCATTGAAGGGGCCTTGACCCGATTTGGCGCAGTCTTTCAGTATCTGGAGGAGCAGTCCTACAAGACAAAGCCAAACGTAAAGAGACTGCTCACTCCCTTTCTCTCGCCGACCCAAAAGCCATCGAACTTGCTAAAAGAGGTCGGAAGAATTGTGGCAGGTGCAAGCCTCCAAAAGAATCAGCTGCTCTGGTTCGGAATCAATCTCTTTGTTCCTTCAGACATCTATTTTGCGTATAAATTGCAAAAGTGTAAGCAGAAGCTTGCCAAGCTGCTGCCCGGCTGGCTCGATCTCTGGTTTGAGGTCGAAGCGCTTTGCTCTCTCGCTCATTTTGCCTACCTCAATCCTGATTCCATCTTGCCTCAGATCACAGTTGGTTGGAAACAGCCCGTCTTTTCAGCAACCTCACTCGGCCACCCATTAATCGAATCTAAGAGCATGGTGGACAATGATTTCCAGATCAACGAGCTTGGGAAATTAGTGATAATTACGGGGTCAAACATGTCCGGGAAGAGCACATTTTTGAGAACGTTAGGCGTAAATCTCTGCCTCGCCTTTGCCGGCGGGCCTGTGATGGCGGAATCGTTCCGAACGAATCTATTCAGAATATTCGCCTGCATTCGAGTCGGAGATTCATTGGTTGAAGGCGTGTCGTTCTTCTATGCGGAAGTAAAGCGCCTAAAACGACTTCTGACCGAGCTCGAAAATGACAATTCATTGCCAGTCTTCTATCTGATTGATGAGATCTTTCGTGGCACGAATAATCGGGAAAGGCTCATTGGGAGCCAGGCGATCATTCGTAAGATTATCCAGTACAAAGGAGTGGGTGTGCTATCCACTCATGATCTGGAGCTCGTAAAACTGGCCGACGAATTTCTTGCAATTCGCAATTACCACTTTCAAGAAGAGATCATCAACGGCCAAATGAGATTTGATTATCGGCTTCGGGAAGGCCCTTGTCCTACTACCAACGCGCTCAAGATTATGGCTCTGGAAGGGCTTCCTATTGAGCTATCAGAGGATGGAAAGGCAAGATGAAAGTCTATCTGCCTATCTTTGCCAAGAGCGAAGACAAGAGTTATCTCAGCCTTGTCAATGAGCAGGAAGATTTGCTCTTTTTGCAGAGTCTCTTGGACAAGAAGGTCGAAATTGACATCGGCGCTGACGTTCCTCAGAAACCAGAATACGAAATATTAGTCACAGGTCGGCCAACTCGCGAATACCTGACAGCTAGCGATAAACTTCACACTCTGATCATTCCATTCGCGGGGCTGCCGGAGACAACTCGTGAGATGCTTTACGAATTTCCCGGCATCAAGGTGCATAATCTGCACTTCAATGCCGATGAGACAGCCGAGATGGCGGTCTCGCTGCTGATGGCCTCTGCCAAGCACCTCATCCCGATTGATCGAAGCTTTCGGCAGCATGAATGGGGTCAGAGATACGAAAATCCATCATCATCAATTCTGCTCTTTGGAAAGAGTGCACTTGTGCTTGGGTACGGCGAAATTGGCCAGCGGATCGCGAAGATCTGTTCTGCGCTTGGAATGAGCGTCCGGGTTATCAAGAGGACTCTCGACATGAAACCCGGTGCATGCGCTTCAATTGAAATTCACCCAATCACAGAGCTGGCAAAGCTGCTGCCATCAGCAGAAGTGCTTGTAATAGCTCTTCCACTGACTGCGGAGACAGAAGGACTGCTGGGAAAGAGCGAGCTCGACCTATTGCCGAAAGACTCAATTCTAGTCAACATCGGGCGAGGCAAGATTGTGGATGAGGAAGCACTCTATCAAACGCTCAAAACGGGCAAAATCAGAGCAGGTCTCGATGTCTGGTACAACTATCCGCGCGACAACAACGACATGACGAAGACTCCGCCATCGAGATTTCCGTTTCACGAGCTTGAAAATGTCGTCATGAGCCCGCATCGTGGCGGCCACTCACAAGAGATGACAAAGCGCCGTATGACTGCATTGGCAGACTTGCTGAACCTCGCTGCTCTTGGCAAACTACTTCCGAATGCGATCGATGTGCGACGTGGATATTGACTCTATCAAAGTTGACGAGAGCATCACAATCTTTTTATAGTCTCGAAGCAAAATTCATGCTCAATCTCTTGCTCATTTGACATTTGCGCGTAGAAAGGAATCTATTTATGAAGCAGACTTCGAAGCCCAACCAGACTTTGACATCATTCGCATCGCTCCCAAAGACGGCCATTGACTTTATGGACTGGAATTGGCCCAAGATCGAGCCCTATTTTCAGGATTTACAGACCCGCTCTCTTGAAAAGAGGGACTTACATAACTGGATGTCCGATTGGTCCAAGCTTTCATTACTCATTCATGAGTCCTATGCGCGATTCCAAGTGGGCACAACGTGCAACACAACTGACAAGAAGCTTGAAGAGAGATTCAACATTTTTCTGGAAAATGTCTATCCAATGTGTGATGCCGCAGATCAGCAATTGAAATTGAAGCTGCTAAAAAGCGGACTGAATCCGGAGAATTTTGATGTGCCTCTAAGACAGATTCGCTCAGAATCGGAATTTTTTCGTGAAAAAAACCTGCCACTCTTCACCCAAGAAAAGAAGCTCACCTCGGAATACAACAAGATTATTGGAGCTCAAACGGTCAAATGGGATGGCCTTGAGGTCACGATTACTCGTCTCGAGCCTGTCTCTCTCGATTCGGACAGAGCGCAGCGCGAGAAGGCCTGGCGTCTTGCTTCAGATCGCCAACTGCAAGACCGCGAAAAGCTGAATGATCTCTGGATCAGGTTCTTGAATCTGCGAGAAGAGATCGCAAAAAATGCCGATTATTCAGATTACATCTCGTATCGCTGGGAGTATCTCTCGCGTTTTGACTACACACCTAGAAATTGCAAAGAGTTTCATGCCTCGATCGAAGAGGTCGTCGTTCCTGCTGCAAAGCGCATCTTAGAGAAGCGTAAAAAGCAACTTGGCTATACGACGTTGCGCCCCTGGGATCTCAATGTCGATCCGCTCAATCACCCCAGCCTCAAGCCCTTCAATACTGCAAATGAGCTGACATCCCGATCAGCCGCTGTCTTTCACAAGGTCAACCCAAAGCTGGGAGCGTACTTTGACTCCATGATTTCGGACAAGGTGCTCGATCTGGAGAATCGAAAAGGGAAGGCTCCAGGCGGCTACTGCACGACCTTCGCTTCGACTGGGACGCCATTTATCTTTATGAATTCCGTCGGGCTGCAGCGCGATGTGCGCACGATGCTTCACGAAGCTGGCCATGCCTTTCATGCCTTTGAAAAGCTGAAGCTGCCCTATTACAAACAGCATGATGTCGGGGCTGAATTTAACGAAGTAGCATCTATGGCCATGGAACTGCTTGCCTCACCCTATCTCACCAAAGAGGATGGAGGCTTTTATTCAAGGACCGAAGCGGCTCGGGCACGCATCCAACACCTGGAGGGCATCGTGCTCTTCTGGCCCTACATGGCTGTGGTGGATGCCTTCCAGCATTGGGGCTATGAAAATCCAAAGGCTGCTCTCGATGCTGCGAAGTGTGACACTACCTGGAACAGACTCTGGGATCGCTTCATGCCTGTAACCGACTGGAGTGGACTTGAAGATGCAAAAGTGACCGGTTGGCATCGCAAGCTCCATATCTTCAATTACCCATTTTATTACGTGGAGTACGGCCTGGCTCAACTGGGTGCCGTTCAAGTCTGGAGAAATGCCCTCAAAAACCAGCCTCGCGCTGTTGTCGATTATTGCAAGGCTCTCGCCTTGGGAGGGACTGCATCCCTTCCAAAACTCTATGAAGCTGTCGGTGCGCGCTTTGCCTTTGACTCGGCAACTTTAAAAGAGGGCATCTCGCTGCTTGAATCTGAGATGAAGGAGCTAGAAGCCCAAGCCTGAGTCATTGAGCCTGAGAGTGTCTCTCAATAAAACCAATGATGGTCTGAGTGGCCAAGTCTCCATCTCTGCCAATATCCCAAACGAGCTTTAAATGGGCTGTATGAGAAATTTTGACCAGCATCACTTCATCATGATTGGTTCTTAAACGTGCGGCCATCACTTCGGATTGATGCCCAAGGGATGGCAAATCGCGTTCAGCATAGATGATCAAGAAAGGCGGCTCATCTGTGCCGACGTGATCAATAGGCGAAGCTTGTTTGCGAGCTTCGTGATTGCCAGTAAAGACAGAGCTGAAGCCAACCACTTCACCAAGATCAAAGACCCCACTCAAGCTGATTACACCTCGTATTGAACGACTCGAAAGACCCTCAGCTGCTAAATACTCTTGATCAAGCGCTAGAAGTGCGCCGAGGTGTGCGCCAGCTGAGTGGCCACCAACAAAGATCTTTTGCGGGTCGCCGCCAAACTTTGAGATGTTCTCAACTACCCAATGAAATGCATGAGCCACATCTTTGATGTGCTCTGGATGCTCTACTTCAGGAGTCAACCGATAATTGATCACAACGGTCGTGATGCCTTTACTCGCAAAGGTATAGCCAATATAGCGGTAATGGCTCTTGTCACTAATCGTCCAGCTTCCGCCATGAATAAAAAATAAGACGGGAGTTCCATTAGCACTATGAGGGCGATAAATATCGAGCTCATGTTTTTGCTGATCCGCTAATGACTCTGCAATGGAATAATATTTTTGATCTTTGATGACATCGACTGAATAATCCGCGTCTGGGACGCGCAATTTTGGTGAAAGTCCAGAGATAAAATACGTCGCCAAGATGACTAGACTGAAGATCAGCGCAGATTTAGAAAAATCTCCCATAATGCCATCTCCATTTCTTCACACCATTCAAGATCATCAGATGAATAGAGAAGCGGCACAAAGTATAATGGAAAAGTGATGTGAGTGGGGGGGTGATTGATTTTTGGCTGAACGAGATGAACTAATAACACGCGATGGGCAGGTGACTCAGGCGCTCAATAATTTGCAGTACAGAGTACAGCTCGATGAAGGTCCAGAGATTCTCTGTTACTCCGCAGGACGAATCCGCAGATTTCGAATTCGAATTTTGGTCGGAGACCGCGTCTCCGTAGAGCTCTCACCGTATGATCTAACCAAGGGAAGAATTGTATACCGGCACCGATAAGCGATGATTACTTGCCCAAGAATGCGTAAGAATCAATCGAGATATGTTGTATGGATTGATGGGCAATGTCTGCTTAACATAAATGGAATGATCAGGACGTTCGAGCTCAGCGCAAACAACGCATCTCCACCAATCAATAAAATTACTCTGTAGATTCAATCTTCAAATCAGTCATTTAAAAACTAACTTTTTGGCGTCACTCTTTGACATACTATTGGATCAGCGAAATGGAACTCGGAAACGAAATTGAGATTCGAGAAGAAGAGCTACTTCTGAGCCGTGTCGCACTCAAAGATCAGAAGGCCTTTGAAGAGTTATACAGAAGATACAGCCCCAGACTCTTCCGCTATGCACAAGTGCGGCTGCGGGATAGTCATGCTGCCGAAGAAGTGACGCAAGAGGCGCTCTGGGCCATCTGGCAAGGCGCGCACCGCTATCAAGGAACTTCAAAGCCGTCTACGTGGATCTTTGGAATCGCTCATCATAAAGTGGCAGATTTGCTCAAGAAGCGCATCAAAGAGAATCTCACGCAAGATGAGTTATCAAAGCGCTCCAAACATGAATCAGACGTGAATCATGCCAAAAACGACGTGCTGCATGCAGCGCTGGCCAAAGTGAGTGAGCCTTGTCGCGATGCGCTCGTTCTCTCGTTCTTCTACAAATTCAACTACAAAGAGATCGGCGAGATCTTGGGCTGCAACGAAGGGACTGTGAAGAACCGGATTTTTCGGGGCAAAGAACAATTGCGAGAGTTACTGTGAGAACCAGGGGTTGAGGTGAGGCATGCCTGAGCAGAAAAAGGAACTGAATATGAACGAGATGACTAAAATTGAAGAAGAGATTAAAAGAGAGATCGCCGCAACTCGTCTTCCAAGCGAGGTCTGGAAGAGATTGGAGCAGCGCATGATCAAAGAGGATCAGGCATTTAAGGGCGAGCGCATTTATTACACCACGAGCAAAACGGAAGTGGGGCGCATCCTAGTAGCTTCATCCGCCGAAGGGCTCTGCCGAGTGGCCTTGCCGAGCGAAGATGACCGGGCCTTTTGGAATTGGCTGCGCCGTCGCTTTGCCACGGGCAGAGTGCAAGAGAGTGCAGAAAAGAATAGTCAGAGCGTCGAAGAATTGAGGGCCTATTTTGCAGGAGAGCTTCATGAGTTCGATCTCAAGCTCGATCTGCGCGCCACGCCATTTCAAGTGGATGTTCTGCATGAGATCGCTCGAATTCCATTTGGCGAGACTGTGACCTACAGCCATATCGCCAAGAGCATCGGCAAACCGATTGCTCGCCTGGCAGTCGGAGCGGCGACAGGATCAAACCCCATTCCAATTGTCATTCCGTGCCACCGAGTCGTCGGCGCCGATGGCCGAATGGTGGGCTATGGCGGCGGAATTCCGCTCAAGGAGTGGCTGCTTCATCTTGAAGGGCATGCGATCGAAGATCACAAGCTTGTGGAGCGCGGACTCTTCGATTAGCGTCCTTTCGCTTCCTCGCCGCGCAGCACCATGCAGTTGCTATTCCCCTTGGCCACAAGCTTCTCATTCGCATCCATAATTTCACATTCGACCAAGCCAATCGTTCGGCCCCTCTTAATAACCTTAGCGGAAGCCATAAGTGTGGTCACCCAGACCGGGCGCAAGTAGCTCATTTGCAAATCAATCGTGGTAAATGATTCGCCTTCTTCCAGTGTCGATGCGAATGCAATTCCCATGGCGGCATCGGCTATATCACAGAGAATTCCGCCATGCACTGTCCCCATCGGGTTGTAGTGGTTTTGGGTCGTCTGAAGTGAGAGCTTTGCAGTCCCATCCTTGCAGCTCAAGACTTTAAAGCCGACGAGCCGAGCAACGGTGGGATGCGGGATCTCTCCGCTAATCATTTTGTTGATAACGTCTCGCATAGCCAGTCTTAAGGAAGAAGCACGACTCCCTCGATCTTGCGGCAGTCCTGTTGCAAACAACCCAACGGATTGCTGGACGCGTCGGTATTATAGAAGAGCCCAAGCTTTTTCCCGGAGACAAGTGCATCCTGCAAGAGACTCAGAACTCCCGAAGAAGAGATCTCTTGAGTGGCGAGAGCGAAGAAACTGATGCTCTCGGCCTGAACTTCAGCGCAGCGAACGTGGATTCTCCCACCCTGCAATGAGGCGCTCCCAGGGAAGACTGCCACTTGAACCGGGGTGCAAGTAAAGGAACTAACAGCGGGCTCGGAAGTCTCGGCAACACTTGGAGAGCCATCCAGATAAATGAAGCCGATTGCAAAAAGCAGACTGACCATGATTAGAGGCAAAAGACTCTTTGTGACTAAATTCTTGCTAAAGGAAATCATACGCTCACCTCTTTCTTTTATCAAGATAGATAGGAATGAAATAAAATCCAAACCTGAAGAGGAGTCAATCTCCATAACGAATGGAACTTGATCAAGAAGAAAGAGGATGAGTTGAGATGCCCCTACGCTCAGTTTTCAATGAGCCATTTTCGCAAACATCGTGCCGATCCCGTAACGCAAGTCTCCAGAGCATGGGCATGCAGAGAGCGCGCGGATTACTAAGATGCGTTCGTCTTCGCACTCTCACCGGGAGGGTGAGGCGTCAACCGAGAGGTTTCAGGCAGCCTCCGCTCCAGCGCCAGCGCCGAGGTGCCAGCCGCAATTGAGACCGCCGCTGCAGCAAGAAACGTCGCTGTAGGCGAGAGGCTAAGCATTTGGGTACCCAATGTCGGTGCAAGCGCCAGACCGACCCACCACGACAGACCCATCGTCGCCATGTAGCGGCCTCGCAAGCTTGTCGGGGCGAGATCGGCGACAAGCGGCATCAGCACGGTCGTATGGAAACATTCACCGACGCCAACGGCAATCGCCGCCGCAACCAGCGCAGCGTATGCTGTGACGGCGCTCACGCCTGCGGCGACCACGAGCATGCAAGCATTGGCAAAGATCGCCGCGGCCATCGCCACCATCAAGACCCGCCGGCGGCCCTCTGCAAACCTGGCGATCGGCAGTTGGGCCGCAACGACTGCGGCGGCGTTGGCGAGCAATAGCAATCCGATTTGCGTCTCGCTGATACCGATCTCAGCCTTGGCGTACAGAGGCACAAGCCAGGTGAAGACGCCCCAGCCGACCGCAATCATCGCCACGTTGATGCAGGCTAGGTGTAAAAAAGCTCGATCACGCATCATCAGCCGGTATCCTCCAACAATCGGCTTCGGTCGCACGTCATCGCGCACGACGCTGACCAAAACGAAGACGTAGGCGAGGTAGGTGAACGCGTTAGCGAGGAAGAGCAGAACGAACCCGGTCAAGCCGTAGCTTGCAATGAGGCCACCGAGTGCGCCGCCAAGTCCAATGCCAGCGTTAGAGGCAACGCGCGAGACGGCGGTAGCACGATGGCGTAGCTCAGGAGGTGCAAGCGCTGCCAGCAGTGTGGATTGGCTCGGACTGAGAGCGCCATTCCCGGCACCCGCTAAAGCAGCAGCAACGAAAGCCCATGCAGGCGTATGAGCAAACGCCAGTCCGGCATACCCGGCGGCCAGTGCAACGCCACCGCCTGTCGCTATTGCACGAGCCCCGAAGCGGTCAATCCAGGGGCCCACGAGCGGTGCAGTAACGACCGCGACGCCGGTGATCAGACCGATCACGAGCCCGGCGGTGCCCAGGCTAAACCCGCGGCCAAAGTGCAGATAGATAATCTCAAAGGGGAGAACAGCTCCATACCCAAAGTAGTTCAAGAAGATCCCCGCTTCGACGAGCCAGAGCTCACGCGAGAGGCCGAAGCTGAATCGGTGCGCCATTCCCTTAATCACGGCGAGCAAGGTAGACACCTCCGAGAGAGAGTGCCCCTCCGGCAACAGCAAGCCATGGCGGCATCTCGCTGAGGATGGCCCAGCTCAGGAGGACCGCGACTATGGGGATCAGATAAAGCATGGCACCCATCTGGCCGGCACTCGTCCGCCGGAGTGCGAACGACCAAGTCGCAAAGCCGATTGCTGTTGGAAAGATGCCCAGGTAAATAGTGAGGCCGATCGCGGTCTCACCAGCACTCTGCATGTCTTGTATGAGCGATGGCGCGAATGGCAGGAGAGCGAGGGTCGCGGCTGCGCAGCCAAGCCATGTGACTTGGAAGGCCGAGACTCGCGCCAAGACCGCAATGAAAAGAAGCGCGATGCCGAGAGCGACATTGGATCCGGCTTGCGAGGTTGCAAAGCCGATGATGGAGCTGCCAACAAAGGCTATGGCGCAGCCAGAGAAGAGTCGCCGCGGAAAGCCTTCGCGAAGAAAGATGCCAGCCAGGAGAGCGATCAAGAGTGGCCCGCTACCAACAAGCATTGCTGCTGCTCCCGCATCGACGTGCCGCTCAGCCTCATTCAGGGCGACGCTGTACACGCCGAGCCAGAGGGTGCCAAAGGCGCCAATCACTGCAAGATCACGTCGTGAAGGCAGCGGCTCACGCCGCGCAAGCGCGATTGCTCTGAGGATCGCGCTGCTGACCAGTACGCGCCCGAGCGCCAGTGCGCCTGGTGCCATCGCCTCTCCTGCATCTCGGATCGCTACGAACGCCGAGCCCCAGAGTGTCACCGTGACTAGACCCGCGACCAGAGAGGCAGCATCCATCCGTCTGGCAGCAGGAACAATCGTCTCATCATCAGCGACCATGGTCACACTTCCTCTCTCATGGTGGTCGTGAATATAGGTGTAGTAGCGGAGCATTTCAATTACCTGCAAGGTAATGGCAGCAAGGTTTTTTATTGGCGTATACTCGACCTCAGGATATGGGGATCAGTCGGAGGGGATCAGGAATGATAGATGAATCGCCACCCAGCTCGGTGGGCCAACTGCTCAGGCTTTGGCGAGAGCGTCGCCGGTTGAGTCAGCTTGCTCTGGCTTTGGAAGCCGAGATCTCCTCTCGCCATCTCAGCTTCGTGGAGACTGGGAGGAGCCACCCGAGCCGTGAGATGGTATTGCTTCTGGCCGAGGTCTTGGACGTGCCGCCACGCGCTCGCAATGATCTTCTCGCTGCGGCGGAATATGCGCCAATCTATCGAGAGAGCGGCCTCGACGCACCGGAGATGACACAGTTTCGGCGGGCGCTGGACTTTATCTTGCGGCAGCAGGAGCCTTATCCTGCTATCGTGCTCGACCGCTACTGGAATATCCTGCACATGAATGAGGGCGCCGGCCGACTCTTCGGACTGCTGCTGGACCCGGCGATCGTTGCGGCGTTGGGTCCGCCGAATGCCATGCGGCTCGTTTGCCATCCGCAGGCTCTTCGGCCTTGCATTGTCAATTGGGAAGCTACAGCGGCCGCTCTCATCCAGTGGCTTCACCGCGATCTTCTTCGAAGTGCCGATCGCGGAATTCGCCTCCTGCTGGACGAGTTACTGGCATACCCAGACGTGCCTCGAAATTGGCGCGCACTCGATCTTGATGCGCCAGCCGCACCATTTCTGGCCATTGATATGCAAAAGGGTGGCACGCACTTTAGGTTCTTTACCACGCTGACGTCCCTCGGAACGCCCTACGACATAACGCTTCACGAGCTACGCATTGAAAGCTTCTTCCCCGCGGACGATGCCACGGAGACTGAGCTGAGGCTGCTGCGCGCGGCTGCCACGACGTAACGCCGCTCCGGCGCCCATGCTCCCGTTCTTTGCGTCCCGCACCTTGCGATTGTCACCATGTTGGTATGACAGGCGAGGGAGGATTCTGGCGCCAAGCTATCTTGTTGATCAACTCGTGTATTTCCATTGCGGTTGAATAAAGCCTGATGAGGACTATACCAAGCCGATTTGATCTGACTGGTGACTCTTTGCAAGAATGTGGAGTCCGACCCAAAGAGAGGATGAGAGAGATGCCGCTAAGCTCGATTGTGATTGAGTCTTTTGAGAGCGAATGTCTTAAAAATAACCCGCTGGGTGACCCGCATATTCGCAAGGTTCCTATCTATCTGCCCCCAGGCTATGAGAGCTCGCGCAAGCGCTTCCCCGTGATCTATGTGCTGACCGGATTTACGGGAAGCGGTTTGATGCTGCTCAACCGCGAAGGCTTTTCAGAGGCCCTGGATGAGCGGTTGGACCGCCTCATCACAGGCAAGATCATCAAGCCTGTCATCGTCGTGATGCCCGATTGCTTCACGTATTACGGCGGCAGCCAATATCTCGATTCAGAAGCAACAGGCCGCTATGAGACCCATTTAATACAGGAGCTGGTACCAAGCATTGATCAGGAGTACAGAACGTTTGATGACCCCGCACAGCGAGCGGTCATGGGCAAATCGAGCGGTGGCTACGGCTCAATGATTCTGGGGATGCGCCATCCGGACGTCTTTGGTGTAGTCGCCTGCCACAGCGGAGATATGGCGTTTGAGTACTGCTATCTGCCTGACTTCCCGGAGGCGATGATGGAGATTGAGCGGTGTGGCGGAATCTCGGGCTTTATGAAAGACTTCTATGCACAGCCTAAGAAGAAGCCGAGCGGATTCCCGGCGCTCAACACCATAGCCATGGCTTCGTGTTACTCACCGAACCTCAAAACCAAACCCCATCTCTTTGATCTGCCCTTTGATCTCAAGAGCTGCGACTTACGCCAAGAGGTCTGGGAGCGCTGGCTGGAGTGGGATCCAGTTCAGATGATTCCCCGGCATGAGAGAGCACTCAGAAAACTAAAGATCTTTATCGACTGCGGCATCCGGGATGAATTCAGGCTCTATGCCGGCTCACGCATCTTCACATCTAAATTGAAAAAGCTCGGCATCGATCATGTCTATGAGGAATTTGAAGATACGCACATGAAGATCATCTATCGCTATGACCGCTCACTCAAATTCATCTCCGATGCTTTTCAGTCGGGTGCAAGCTAGAAGGGCTTAAATTTATAGATCGCGTATTCGTTCCCAGGTCAGCTCTTCTAACGAAGAGAGGACCAGCGTCGCCTTTGAGAAGTCATTATTTTGAGTCAGCTCATTAGGTATTGCAATGCACTTCATTCCGGCATTGAAGGCCGCCAGCACGCCCTTTTCTGCATCTTCAAGAACCACACATTCATTGGGATAGACTTTGAAGTGGCTGGCAACCAGCAAAAATGGATCCGGATAAGGTTTCTGGCGTGGTGCATCCTCAAACGCGACAACCTTTCCAAAATAAGAGTCGATCTTGAACCGGGCTAAAATAAGCTCTACTGAAGCACGCCGGGAAGCTGAGGCCAACCCCAACTTGATATGATGCCTTTTCAATTCATCTAATAAGCGAAGAGCACCCGGCATCGACTCAAGCCTCTCAGCTACCAGTTTTGTAAAACGCTCGTTCTTTTGCAGTATTAGTGGTGCCGGGTCAATTGGATGATTCTTCTCTGCTAGATAGCCTAAATGGCCTTTGCCTTGGCGAATCCAGTGATCAGCATATTCTTCTTCACTGACGTCAATGCCGATCTGACGAAATGTCGCACGCCACGCCTCGGAGTGAAGCTCTTCGGTTCTGGCCAGAAGCCCATCGAGATCGAAGATCACAACTTGGTTCATTGCGTTTAGGCCAGTTTGGTCATTCCCAGTCGATTGGAAGAGCTGGCGAGCCGCATCATCTCATCCCGAGTGAGGGGGCTGGTCTCGACGCAGAGTGGGACCTTCCCCTTCATTGCCTTTTCCAGACACTCAGGGCCACAAACGTGCCGGGTTCGTCTAGTGAGCTTGGATACGACCCTTACGAGCGTTGGGTAGACATAGAATGCGGTCTTCGCGAGCCATTGTGGAAGAGACAGGCTAGAGACCATCTTGCTGGCCGCTTCACGCCCCCAGCAGACTTGTTGCTGATCGAAGAGATACATTGAAAATCCAAATCGTTTCCCAAATTGTTTTTGCAGAAGCTCTTGCGCCCGCTTCTCATCGTAGGGAATAGCTATAAATTGCTTCTTTCTGTCAAGGCGTGATAACAACCACACAAAACCACGGCAGTAGGCGCAGCCACTGTCATAAATAATAATCTTGGGCCCGCTCATTTCCTCTTCTCCTTCCGAATCACATAGGTACACATGCGGTCGCCCTTGATCATATGCTCTTGGCGAGTCACTTTGGCCTGGGGCAAGGCCATCTTGAAGAGCTTTAGCTCATACATGCAGGCCTGTGAGCACTCACGTGCAATCTGGCAGATGGAGCAGTTGTGCTCTCGAAGCATAAAGCTCTCATCGTCAATCTTCTCGCACTCGGCCATATAACCCTCTTCCGTGCGAATCTTCGCAAGCTCTTGGACGCACTCGGCCAAAGACTTGTTATCAAGACGCAGTTGATATTCTTTCAAAAGATTCTCAGTGCGCTTCTTGAAGAGGCGCTCAATACCCTCTTCCCCATCGAGTGCTCGAAGTGCACCCAAAAGGCTGTTGGCCATCTGCGGATAGGCACGCGGGAAGAGCTCGTCCCCCATCGTTGTGAGAGAATAGATGTAGCTAGGACGCCCCATGCCGCGCTGCTCCATCTCATGCTGAATCAGATCGTCGTGCTCCAGGGCTTTCAAATGCTGACGAGCACCCATGGAGCTGATGCAAAGCTTCTCGCCCAGCTCATCCGCCGTCAGTGGTCCATGGAGTTTTAGAAACTCCAAAATCTTTCGGCGGGTCTCTTGCAGCTGCCTCTTTACGACCGCTTCCATAGTCTCATCTGTCTTCCTTTCATCTGCTAGTATAACAGAGAAGTCGGAGTTTGTGAACTTAATAAACTAAATACTTGACAAAGTGGAGCTGAAGTGCTACATTCTCCACCGAGGACTTTGAAAGGGAGATGAGCATGAACCCCGATTATTCACATTCCAAATCTGAAGCCTCGGGCGGAATACCTGGATATTTTGAGAAGATCAGGCTCTTCAGTTATAACGCACGCCTCTATTTGCTTCACGTCATTGGAATGGACCTGATTCATGGCACATGGGAAGTTATCTTCAATCTTTACTTGCTTGAGCTTGGGTTCAGCATTGAATTTATTGGCCTCCGAATCGCGATCACCGGGATCGCGGGTGCCACAGCCTCTATTCCAATGGGATGGCTCTCCGACAGGATTGGGCGCAAGGCTGGATTCATTTTGGGCGATGGAGGAGGTGCCCTCATGTCGCTCATTCAGATCCTGAGCATCAATCCTGCAGTCTTGCTTGTGAGTCCGGCGATTGGGGCTCTGTTCGGAGCGTTACACAATGTGACCGAGCCAGCATTTATGGCGGAAAACAGCCAAAAAGAAGAGCGCGTGCATCTGTTCAGCGTCTCCGACGGGCTTCGCACCCTCTCTGCCATGCTGGGCAGTCTGGCTGCCGGATTCCTGCCCCTTTGGATCGCGATTCAATTCGACATCGACAAAGTTGTCGCCTATCGGTATGCGACGTTTATCGGCATTGCTTGGTGGTTTCTCTCACTCATTCCGGCTCTCCTGTTACGACAGCAAGTGGCGGAGAAGATCCGAACGACCCATGCCGTTGATAATCACAAATCAATCTGGAAGAGAGCTTTTCCCAATCTCAAAAATCCAAAGCTCATCGGCAAATTTTTGCTGGTCAATGCGCTCATTTCGCTCGGTGCAGGTTTTGTGGTTCCACTCTTCAACGTCTTTTTCCATGAAGGGGTCCATGCCGATGAGAACGAGATTGGAATGCTATTTGCTGCTGGATCGCTCTTTCTGGCTTTTGGAGCTTTCGCAATGCCCTTCTTCGTTGGCCGCTTTGGGAAAGTCAAGACCGTGACCATCACGAGGCTGGCCGCGGTGCCCTTTGTGGTGCTGATCGGTTTTGCCCCAAGCCTGGCCGATACATCTAATGTCCTGTCGATCGCTGGTCTGGCGTACATCTTGAGAACAACGTTCTTCAATATGTCCTATCCCGTGGCCGATGCGTTTACCATGGAATTGCTGGACCCGCGCGAGCGCGCAACCGCAACTGGACTGCAGGCGACGGCTGGGCGGATCGCCATGGCCGGAGCTGGATTTCTGGGCGCCCTTTTGATGAGTGCCGGAAACTACCAGACACGCTTTTTCTTGATGGCCTTCTTCTATTTGATGTCAACACTCATCTTCTGGCGAATCTTCCGCTCCTGGGAAGATCGGAAGCTCACGGAGCCGCAGGCACAGATCTAGAGAGGTGAAGTAATGGCCCATTATCTAGTGGAAGCAAAGCCCCACCTGCACAAATTAAAGAGCCTGAGAGAAAGGCTTGATCAGGGCCTAATCAAAAGGCTTAAGCCCTTTGGAAATACTCTGCATCATTCGCTGGTCAACGCCAGACTCAAACCCGATGGCTTTGCCGTCTGGGAGGAAGAAGATTACTGCAGCCCACCGCTTGCACAAGAGCGCGCTGCTGTTCTGGGTGAGTTCTTTGCCAAAATAAGCGTAAAGACCACCCGAGAAGAAGAAGGCTGGAATGAGGTTGGTGAGTTGCCAAGCTTATGGGACAAATACACATTTTAGCCATTGGCGGAAGTCTGCGAGAGAACTCGCGCACAAAGCATGCCATTGAGCTGGCCCTCGATGGCGCATCTCATGCGGAGGCTGAGATTGAGTTCTTTGATCTCAAAGATCATCCGCTTCCGTTCTATGACGACCGCAAAGCCATCGACAGCTATTCAGGGTCTGTCTTCCAATTATTGGACGCGGCAAGAAGTGCAGACGGGCTCATCATCGGGACTCCAGTCTATCATGGCACGCTGAGCGGCTCAGTCAAGAATGCGCTCGATTTTCTGGAGCTCCTAGGCAATGACAAGCCTCCTTACCTGACGGGCAAAGTGGTGGGCTTACTGAGCGTTGCTGGAGGCAGCGCAGGAATGAATGCGATCAACAGCCTCATTGCAGCATGCTATGCATTAAAAGCTTGGGTTCTGCCTCGGACTGCAATCATCCCTGGAGAAGGTTTTGATGAGATGGGTAGCCTAAAAGATTCTTCATTGGTTCAGAGGCTCACTGCTCTCGGCGAGGAAGTCGTCCAGGCCGTTGAGACCTTCTCGGCAAGGCGCCGATGACCGAGCCAAGCATGATGAAAGCACTTTTCCACGTCCACTTCTTCGTTCCAAACATGACGCAGGGAGTGCGAGAAATGGAGCGCTTTTATCAAGAGAATCTCAGCTTCAAGGTGGTTGCACGCTATGGATACATTGATGATGCGCATAAGAGATTTTCTCCTGACGTACGTTGGGAAGAGCTTGAAGCTCAAAAGTTTAGATTGAGGCTTGTTGAGCTGGAGCGAGGCGCGGTAAACCTGGTCCTTATGCCCAGCCAATTTTCTTCTGCCGTGATGGAGCACTTCGGGATTCTATTGGAAGAATCTGATTATGAGCATGCCTTCTCTATCGCCAAATCGAAGCAGTTGCGTTTCAAGCGCGATGCCATGAGAAGCTTTATCTACACGCCCTTCGGATTTGCAGTCGAATTGCAGCTCGTACCACAAGATCGCTACACATACACAGAAGCTGACTTCAATAAACTTCAAATTGAGAGTCTCGCACTAGGTGCGAAAGAGCCCGAGAAAGCTGCAGAGATGCTGGCTGAGCTCTTAAATCTCAATATTTCCCATAATCAAAAATACTTCGAACTGAAAGATGATCGCAGCCATCTGCACATTCAAGCTTCAGAAAGACGCCTGGTCGAGATGAATCTCGCTTGCTCTCCACAAGCTGCTCAAAGCCTCAAGATATGGCCAGATCCGGCAACCAATAGATTTGTCGCATTTCAGGATCCCGTTGGGGTACCCATCACGATTAAAGTGACCGAGAGACTTGTATAAATCAAGTCTTGGACAGTGCCCGCTAAGAAATTAAGACAGGAGTATCTATGTACGACCAAAATTTCGAGTCAGTCGCCAATGCAAAGTTTTCAGAGCAAATTCGTCATGCCGAGCGAAAATATCAATATTCTCTTGCGACTCATTCTCATCGCTCTATGACTGATTTGTTCGTCCTGATCCTGGGAAATTCTCTCGTCGATCTGGGCCGCAGCCTCGTCACAACAGTCCAGAAGAGAAGTTGATCTGATGCAAGATTGGGCCGTTGTGCGAGAGATTCTCGCGTGATATGGTATCTCAATGACATCACACTCCAGCCCGCTGACAACTCAGGAAATCTTCCGCCGCTGGTGGCCTCTCGCTGCAAGCTGGCTGCTGATGGGCGCTGAATTGCCATTTGTGAGCGCCATTGTCGCACGACTTGCCAATCCTGAGATCAATCTGGCCGCCTATGGAGGCGTCGTCTTTCCGCTCGCTCTTATTATTGAGTCTCCAATTATTATGCTGTTAGCGGCTTCTACTGCCCTCAGCAAAGACTGGCTCTCCTACAAAAAACTCCAGAAATTTATGATGGTTGCTGGCGCCGTATTGACGTTGCTTCACACACTAATCGCCTTTACACCGCTCTATTATTGGGTCGTAGAGCACGTCATCGGTGCGCCGCAAGAAGTGGTCGAGCCGGCCCGGTTGGGACTGATGATTATGGTTCCCTGGAGCTGGGCGATCGCCTTTCGGCGCTTCCAACAGGGCGTCCTGATTCGCTTTGATCACTCCCGCGCCGTCACAGTCGGGACGATGATTCGGCTTGCGGGTATTGCTTCCGTGCTTACCGCTGGATATCTTCTTCAGAGCGTTCCAGGCGTCATCGTAGCAGCCGCTGCCGTGATCACGGGTGTGATTGGGGAAGCGATCTATGCAGGATGGCGGGTCAGGCCTGTCATTCGGAATCAATTAAAGACAGCTAGAAAAGTGGAGCCACAATTGACCTTTAGAGAGTTTGCTAGGTTCTACACGCCTCTTGCACTGACCTCTTTGTTGACGCTCATCGCACAGCCGATTGGGAGCGCAGCACTCAGCCGCATGCCAAATGCACTAGAGTCATTGGCTACCTGGCCCGTTGTAAACGGGCTCATCTTCCTGTTAAGCTGTGTCGGCTTCTCTTATCAAGAGCTGGTCGTCGCACTTCTCGACAAACCCAGCGCCTTCTACAAATTGAGAGACTTTGCCGCAAAGCTTGCATTGATCGCGACCATGGCTCTCTCGATCGTCACAGTCACGCCAATCGGAAGATTCTGGTTTGAAGGAGCCACTGGACTTTCACCCGCACTCACAGGAATGGCTCTTGTCGCGCTCTGGCTTGGGCTATTGCGACCCGGTCTTCTTGTGATTCTCTTTGGGCTTCAAGGAGCACTGGTGCACAGCCGTCGCACTCGTCCCATCACAGAGGCTATCGCTCTCTCTTTGACTGTGAGCTCGCTCATTTTATGGCTGGGTGTTCTTCGCGATGACATTATTGGGCTTTATGTTGGCGTCGCTGCCTTTACCCTTGGAGTCGTTGTACAAGTCCTCTGGTTGTGGCTGCGTGGCCGAAGCACAATTATCGAATTAGAAAAGAAGCATCATCCAGATTTACAGGTCCTTGCAACAGCCGCACCTGCTGAATAGCCCAGCTCATAAAAAGTAAGAGGGGCTTGGCCTCAGGGCAAGCGCTGAGCAAAAATCCGCGTGTATTGGCGGGCTACGCGGCAAAAACTCTTGCAACTTGCGACGAGGATAAAGCAAGGAGGGTGCTCTATCCCAGCCACCAAGCCCTCTTCCAGGAGGTAACTCCTCATTCCACAATACTCTCTTTCAACGACCGCCAAAGGACGGCTAGCTGGTGAGATAGGGACGTTTGGGATGTTAAGCAAAACGATCAAAACCAGAGGTGAGGTTGACAGATTTGATCAAGTCGAGGAGAATAGATCGCGCAAATGAAGCGCCAATGCCGCGTGCGAATCTCAGGGAGAGTCCAGGGCGTCTCATTTCGCGCCAGCACGCATCGCCAGGCCAGCGAATGGGTGCTCACGGGATACGTCAAGAATCTGAAGGATGGCCGCGTAGAAGCTCTATTCCAAGGAGAAGCTGAGTCTCTCGAAAAAATGGTTGACTGGTGCTACAAGGGCCCAAGACTCGCTCGTGTCGAGCACGTTGATGTCGAGTGGATGCTGATCGAAAAACAACTGGACTCATTTCGCATACTTATGGATTGAGGTGATTTAATGTCTGATCAGAATAGCTCCCCTCTGGAAGGTGGACCCTTTTCGTTTGTGAGGTTTGCAAGACAGCCCTTCTATCGAGCTGTCAATGAGCATTTGGTCGAGATCTCCGAGTTCAAGCCCGGCGGTGCAATTCTGGATCTGGCCTGTGGAACGGGAGAGATTACCAAGCTCATCTTAAACAGGCTTCATGGCGTCAAGAACACAATCATCATCGCCATGGACACCTCTAACAAAGCCCTCGATCAGGCTAGGAAGGAGCTGGCTGGCGCAAAAGGCGTGATGATTCAGTTCGTCCAGGGGCAGGCAGAGCAGCTCTCCCAAACCCTAAAGGGGAGAGTGGACGCTGTTGTCTTTTGCAATGCAATCCACATGGTCGATGACAAACCCAAAGTTTTGGGTGAGATTCATAAAGTATTGAACCCCGGCGGGATTCTGGCCTTCAATAGCACGTTCTTTGATGGAAGTCAGCTGCCAGAGACTGATCTCTTCTATCGGCGCTGGATGTCAAAGGCACTGAGACTTCTCAAAAGGAAACACGGCCTCCTGCCTGCACGTGATGTCAAAGTCGCTTCACGACGCCAGCTCACTCCTGAAGAATATGAACAATTGCTCAATCAAGAAGGCTTCGTAATCAAAGAGCGCAAGCTAGAGCCTGTGAAAGTCACCCTGGAAGGTTGGCTCGGTATTAGCGAATTTAGTGACTTCATCCAAGGTGCATTGCCTGGCGTGCCGCTTGCCGCAGCGAGCGAGGCATTGCAGGAGGCCGTGACCCAAGTCTTTCAAGAACTGGAGCTTGAAGCCGTGCCGCGACTCTGGCTCCATGTCGTTGCTGCGGCCAGGCCGCAGACTACTTAGCCAAAGCCTCTTTGAACTGCTTCCCTGCGCGGAACTTGGGGACACTCTTTGCAGGAACAGTCATCTTCTTCCCCGTCTGCGGGTTGATGCGCTGAGTCGCCTTCTGCTTGCGCGCTTCAAAGGTCCCAAACCCCGTCAATGCAACTTTCTGGCTCTTCTTCACCGTGCTTACAATGAGGTCCAGTGCCTCATCCACAACGGTCCGCGCGTCTTTCTTGGAAAGCTTGGCCTTCTTGGCCAACGCCTCGATAAACTCTTGTTTCGTCATGATGACCCCCTAAGTTGGGTAAGATTGAACGCGATTATAAACAGATCGAGTGCTGAAAGTCAAGACAAACTCAGCGAATTCTCGACTTGTCTGTTGGAAAAGTCCCATAATTTCAAGGCAGATTAGCTTTTAAAAACTGACTATTGCTGAGCTCTCCGGATGGGCAACGAATCTTTGTACAGCTCTTTTCGAATACGCGGCATGAGCGCCATGAGAACGGCCTGCTCTGTCAATTCCGTTCTGCTCAGAATCTCATGGGAAAGATAGCCGATAGCGCCCATCTGTTGGCCGATGTTATTGATTTTTGTGAGCTTGGCCATCGCTTCTCCTACACTTTTCCCACTTTGCACTTCACGAATAATCTGAGGCGGGTATTGAAAGCCAGAGCCATGTCCGAGCGTTATCTCTCCCGATGAGTCAAGAATGGCACAGTACTGAACATCAAAATAGATCTTCAGATCATTCTGCCAGACGAGGCCAGCTTCGATTCCGACGCCATACTCAGCATCGGACAAAGAGATCTGAGCTCTCTGTATGGCCCCTTGCGCGACTTCATTTTCGAACGGCTGCTCCGGAACTCCTGAGAGTACCTCAAGAGCAACAACTTCAATTGGCTGCTCCCCAAAGACCCGATCAAAGACATTTCTCACGGCTTCTATCTTGACCGGATTCTTGGAGCCGACATGAACACGCATAGTCTGAATCATTGCTTCTTTTGTGAAACATTGTCAACTGAGACATTGAGGAATGCACCCAGAAAACTTATGATCATAGCGTGATTTTTTCATGAGCCAAAAGGTCTCCACCAATCGCTCCGCGCGCAGAGATTATCATATTGAAGCCACCCTGGAAGCTGGAATCGTCTTGACCGGGACGGAAGTAAAGAGTCTCAGGCGCTATGGCGCCAATTTGAATGATGGCTTTGCGCTCGTCCGCGATGGAGAGGTCTTTATGCACAACGTTCACATCCCAAAATATGAAGAAGGAAATCGCTACAATCATGAGCCAGACCGAACCCGAAAGCTTCTCCTCAACAAGAGCGAGATCTCCAGAATCATTGGGAAGACGCAGCAGCGCGGCTACACGCTCATCCCGTTAAAAATTTATTTCAAAGATGGCTTTGCCAAGGTTGAGTTGGCTCTGGCCAAAGGATTGGCCAAATATGACAAACGGGAGAAGATCAAAAAGAATGAGCAGAGACGTGAGATTGACCGCGCCATGAAGGACTTCCGCAACCGCTCATAGCCCTTTGCCTGCGCCCTCAAAGGGACCCAGTTGGCCTGAAGAGAATTGTCCAGTCAGCCTTTTGGCTCCAGAATCTTCGCGCGCGCCTCTCTTTTTTGCGTTGCCCAAAATGCGCTTACCGCCTTCGCGACGCTTAAAATTCATATAGAGAAAGAGCCCTCCCAACAGCACAACCACAAAGATGGTCACCTCAAGATTGCTCATCGGCGGAGCCCCATCGCCAGGTCATTTGCAAATTGGTTGAGCGACTCCGTCTCTTTCAAGATCTTTTCAAACAACGAACGAATCTCATCTTTGAAGAGTCTCAATCTCCCAGTCTTTAAGAGATAGACTTGCCTAAAGCTTTCACAGGGAAGCTTGCACTTCTCTTCCATCTGGCCAATCACTTCCAAAAACTCCAGCGGAGGCGGGTATTGATCATCTACTGAGCGAAGTATGGTTCGCATCAGCGTTCGATAAGGTGAGATGAGCTCGCGCAAGAAGAGCTCAAGCGCCTTTGGATCGCGGCTGTTCTCTTCAAAGTAGGCCCGACAGCGAATCGCTTTGGCCATCAGCTCTCGCAAGAGTTGCGTCTGAACCGCAGAAAAGCTGATCTGAATTTTATTGACAACATCATCGCCAACTAGAATTTGATAGCTCTCTTTTATCTCTAATGACTCAATCGGAAAGAGATCGGCCATCTGCTGAAACTCTGTCAACAACATGAAGAGCGGCTGCGCCCCAGTCACTCTGAAGTTTCTCCCGATCTGCGTGGCCTGACGCAGTCTCTCAGGCTTGATCTCACGCAAGAGAATCAAGAGATTGATGTCGGATTTGCCTGCTTCAAAATAGGGGCTGGCACCGCTTCCATAGAGAATAATAGACACAAGATCTTCTTTAAAAGAGCCGGAAAGCTTCCCCACATATTCACGCGTAAATTGCTCGGATCGCTGATCGATGGGTGACATGGTTCTAGCAAATTATCATCCCTAAAACGAGGCTTTACAACTTTTGTTGCAGCCCCCTGGCTTCTCTGTTAGTCTACGTTTGCCTCACTCGATCTTAAGTTGAGTTTAATGGAGGAACGAGATGCGAAAGAAAGTGACCGTTGTAGGAGCCGGGTTTGTAGGGGCCACATCGGCTCTACGCATTGCAGAGAGAAATCTGGCTGATGTCGTCATGGTGGACATCCCAACGATGGAAAATCCCACCAAAGGCAAGGCTCTTGATATGCTTGAGGCCGCTCCACTGGTTGGCTTTGATGTGAATATTAGGGGAACAAGCAGCTACGAGGATACAGCCAGCTCCGATATTGTTGTGATCACGGCCGGTCTGCCCCGCAAGCCTGGGATGACGCGTGAAGACTTGATCGAGACCAATACTAAAATTATCAAGAGCGTCATTGAGCCAATTATCAAATATTCACCCAAGACTATTTTGCTGGTTGTGACCAACCCGCTTGACGCCATGGTCTATGCCGCCTACAAGCTGAGTGGCTTCCCCCGTGAGCGCGTCATTGGCCAGTCGGGTGCCCTTGATTCGACGCGCTTCCGAACCTTTGTCGCCATGGAGCTTGGTGTCTCTGTCAATGATGTTCAGGGGCTAGTAGTCGGTGGCCACACTGATGTTGGCATGGTGCCGCTCGTCAGCAGAACGGCAGTTGCTGGCATCCCATTGAGCGAGCTGCTCAGCAAAGAGAAGATTGAGAAGCTCGTCGATCGGGCTCGCAAGGGTGGCACGGAGATCGTGCAGCTTCTCGGGCAGGGAAGCGCATACTATGCGCCAGCAGCAGGCGTAATGCAGATGGTCGAGGCGATTCTTCTTGATCAGAAGCGTGTCATTCCCAGTGCAGTTCTGCTCAATGGCGAGTTTGGGGTCAAAGACCTCTTTTTGGGGGTACCGGTCGTGCTTGGCGCAAAGGGCATGGAGCGCATCATTGAGCTCAAATTATCTAAAGAGGAGCAAGCAGCATTTAAGAGTGCTGAAGAGCTTGTTCGCCAGACTGTAAGCCTAGTTAAGATTTAGTTTTATTTAATGACATGACCCCTCAAAATGTCTTGATGGAAAAGAGAGGCCAAATCGCGCACGTCATTCTCAATCGGCCTCCACTCAATGTGATTGATATCGCGACTCTCAATGAATTGAACGATGCTTTCACGACGTTCAGAAGTGACGAGTCCAAGGTCATTGTGTTACGAGCCAATGGCAAAGCCTTTTCGGCAGGAGTTGACATCAAAGATCACACTCCCGATAAAGTCAAAACTATGATGAAGGCTCTCGAAGATGTATTCAATACCCTGATGGAGTTGGAACAGCCTCTGATAGGTGCAATCCATGGTGCGACGCTCGGCGGCGGCATGGAATTTGCGACCGCTTGCGATTTGGTGATCGCAGCAGAGAATACTCAGCTTGGCCAGCCAGAAATTCAGGTGGGCGTCTTTCCTCCCATTGCATGTGCTTTGCTGCCGAGGCTGCTCTCATGGCCAAGAGCCATGGAATTTGTTCTGCTGGGTGAGAGCATCAATGCTCAGCAGGCTCTTGCGCTCGGACTCGTCAATCGAGTCGTTCCGCTGGAGAGACTCGATCAAGAGACGGAGGCAATTGCTGCAAAACTGGCAGATATGAGCGGTCCGGTTTTGAAGCTGACCAAGAGAGCAGCTCGGATTGGGCTTAATAGCTCCACCGATTTCAGACAAAAGATGGCTGAGCTCAATGAGATCTATTTGAATCAATTGATGAAGCTCAGCGACGCCCAAGAGGGCTTGCAAGCCTTCATGGAGAAGCGCAAGGCTCACTGGAAAGATCAATAGAGACTCTACGTCAGCTTTTCGATTTCCCTCCCCAAAGAAGAGAAGCTATACTGACGACTGTGGGCAGGGGCAATTGGATGAGACAGAAATTCATTTATCTTGGGCTGGCGGCTCTTTTCATCACTCTTTCTTGCTCTTCAGTCTTTGCGGTGGGTGAGCTGATTGGCCTCACCGTAAAAGTTACGATCCATGGCGGCACCACTTATCAAGGGCAGGTCATTTCAGAGTCAGAACAGACAATCACGCTCTCTGTCGACAAGCAGCCGATTGTGGTAGAGCGAGATCAGATCGCTTCCATCACACTCATTCAGCAAGATGCCGCCCCAACTTCAAAAACCACTGCACCTCTCGGCCTTAAAGATGATCCAGCCTTTGCTGAGGTAAGAAAAAAAGCGCTGCAAAAGGCGGCTCTGGCCGCATTCGTCAAAGATGGCAATACTGTTGTGCAGGCCACTCTTAGCTATGTGATTGCTCGCGATCTGCCTGAAAATAACCGCTATGATCTCTTAACGGCAAAAGCGATTTTCGGAATTGGCACTTGGGTCGTCGGCCTCTTTTTGAGGCCCTCTGCTGAAGAGAGTCTCTACTGGAACTCTCAGCTTCCTGCTTGGCATGGCATCGTTGGACTGGCGGGCGGAGTGGCCGGATTAGGAGCAGGCGTCTCACTTGCCTTGGGCTATCTACAAAAGTACGCCGCGCTTGATCAGCTAGAGCCCTCAGAGACATGGTTTCAACGGGCTGAGCTACTCTATGGAATCCAAGGCGGAGCAGGACTGATTCATCTTCTCTATGACACAACGATTTTGACATCTGCAAAATAAAGAATTACAGAGAGGACGGGGTATATGAAGATTAAACGTCTAGCAATCTTGAGTCTCTTGGCCACAGGCTTTCTTCTCTCATCTGTCAATTATAAGGTGCTGTCAGCAAGCTGGTTGACCATGGAGAGCCCCCATTTTCGAGTCACATTCCAAGAGGGGCAAGAGAGCCAGGCCCAGCAAGCTATTTATTATTTGGAAACGTCTCATGCCAAGCTCTCAGCCGAATTGGGCCACGAGCCGAAGGACAAGACCGAGGTATTGCTGGCCGACATGAGCGATTCCCCCAATGGTTTTGCCACTCCCTACTGGGGCTACAACAAAGAGTATTTTCTTATGGTTTATGGAGCACCCAATTCCACTTTGCGAAATGGAATTGATACCTGGCTCTATACCTTGGCTGCCCACGAATACACCCATACCCTGCACATCGACATGGCTGAAGGTTTTGCGGGGACCATGAAGGCGATCTTTGGCCGCTCTGGCGGCCCAAACTATCTATTCTTGCCATCAGTCACGACACCCAATGGCGAATTGCCCCAATATCTCATCGAAGGCTTTGCAGCCTATTTGGAAACCATCAACACGACCGGCGGGCGTCTGCACAGCGCGCTCTGGGAGATGATGATGCGTGCTGATTTCGCCCACAACCGGATCATGAGCCGCGATCAGGCGTCTGGTATTTATTCATACTCCAGATTTACAGGAGACGTCCCTCGCTATCTCTATGGTGCCTATTTCTGCGACTACATCGCACGAATCTATGGACAAGATAAGTTGATGGAGATCATGAAGCAGAACGCAACCAGCATACCTCTCTTTATCAATGGAGCCTTTCGCAAAGTCTTGAGCAAATCCCTTCCAGAAGTCTGGCAAGAATTTATTGCCGAAGCCACAACAACCTATGCTGCCCAAATCAAAGATATTCAGTCCAAAAGCGTGACCGAAGCGAAGCGACTCACAACAACAGCCGAAGAGGCAAGAAACCCCATCTACTCTCCCGATGGCTCTGAGATTGCCTATATGCAGGGAGGGCTGAAGCGCCTCTCAGCTCTTCGAATCGTCAGCTCCGATGGGAGCAAGAATGAATATCTAATTACCACAGACCCCATCTCTGCCGCGATGGGCGACAGCTTCTCATGGTCTCCAGATGGGGCGAAGCTCTTATACAGCAGCTTTGATGATGTTGGCAGACAGCTGCTCAGCGACCTTTATGTCTATGACTTCAAACGCGAAGAGAAGAGACGGCTCACCAGTGGGCTCCGTGCCTATGCGCCTTCATACTCTCCCGATGGGAAGGTCATTGTCTTTGTGGCACATACCGGTGCATTGCAGACGAGCCTGATGGCCATGGACGCTGATGGCACAAATGTGCGGACTCTTCTAAAGGGCGCTGACGAGATGCAGTTCAACTCGGCCCATTTCTCACCTGATGGCAAGCAGATTGCTCTCTCGGTAGGAAGCTATGGCGGCTCTAGTGATATTTATGTTGTGGATGCCGACGGCAAAAACATGAATGCGCTCACTCAAGACAAAGCCCAGGATTTTTCTCCCCAATGGTCTCCAGATGGCAAATACATTCTCTTTAACTCAGACCGCTCCGGGATTCCCAATCTCTATGCCATCCAGATCAGCAATGGACAGCTCTTCCAGATCACCAATGTCCTCTTTGGAGCCTTCTCCCCTACCATCTCTCCGGATGGCAAGAAGATCGTCTATGTAAATTATGACGTAGATGGCTACGATCTCTATCAGATAGATGCTGACCCAAGCACTTGGAAGAGTCTTTCAGCCGAAAAAACTACTTTGCCAACGACACCCGATTACGCAAGCTTTGCCAAAGACTTCAAGATCCGGCCCTATTCTGCGATGCAGACACTCTTTCCAAAGCTCTGGGTTCCGCTCATGGCGCAGACCTACGGCGGTGCATTGGTTCGCAGTCAAGATCTCCTTGGCAGAACGACCTTTTCGGCATTAGCCACGATCTCCGATACGGGCAACCCGTACGGCGAGATAGACATTGCACAGGCTCTGACGGGAGAGTCAGTCACCTCATCAGAGCCAGCGCCAGCAACTATCTCTTTGTCCTTGACGCCGCAATTCATCAGTGGCGGGCTCTCCATTCCACTTGAAGACCGGCTCTACTCCAGCCGATCTGTTGAGATCAACGGAAAGTCGGGCTTCTTGGGAATGGCTGGCTCGGGAGAAAATGCAACACCCATTGAAGGACTTGGTCTCAGTCTTTCGTGGCTGTCAAACAGCTCAGGCGGACATGATCGTGTCCGATCGTATGTAAATAGCGAGACGAGCGCCTTTGCGACACTGACTAAGGGGTCGGTAGGTTGGGGATTGAGTACGACCCGCTCCCTCACCTTTGTGATCGATGGAGATCTCCGACTCTTCTTTCAGACCAAAGTAGATACAAGCGATTTGAGTATGCGAGGATATTCGGACGTCAGCTTCACCCTCGCCTTTGTCGAGCAGGAACTTGGAACCTGGCCGATCTATTTTGAGCGCATCAAGCTTGAAGGCTTCGCGGGTGGATCAATCGACCTCTCCGGCCAGTATGGGTACTACTTTGGAGCCAATCTGATCATACCAACGTTTCTCTGGTACACCAACGAGATAAACCCGCGTATCGGATTTGTGATTGATGCGAACGGAAACCTGCAAACGACGTTCAGTTTGGGATTTTAAGCAACTTTCTCTTTCAGCAATAGCAGGCTTACTAGAGACATGGGATTATATAAATCTCTGGGTCTTGTGTAATATAGGTGGCAATCATATGTCCTTTTAATAGTCCTCTAGGAGGGATATGAGATACTTGATTATCATTCTCTCGCTTCTCATGCTAATCGAGGTCATTTACAAGAACATTATTGAAGTTGAGTCGAAAATGGTACATGTAAATTGCCAATCTGTAGTCCCGTGCTCGGACTTGATAGGCAGGGCCACACAAGTGGCTACACCTGGGTCAATTATAAAAGTCGGACATGGCACATATCGTGAGAAGATGATTAGGATTGGCAAAGACCTCACCATCGAATCGACTGATTCGGATGCTCCAAAAATCGTTTTCGAGAATGTAAAAGCAGGGATTAGCATTGAGCTTGAACCTGGGAGGAGCGTCCCAATGGTAGTTCAGCTCTCCAATCTTGATTTGGAAGTCAGTGATCAATTGGGAGCAGACTCAGGGAAAGGTGCGACCGGACTTTCAATTCTCGGTAGGGGACTCAAAGACATAAATGCTGGTAAGCATGATTACGGGATACTTACAATCAAATTACAAAAAATGAAAATTTCAGGGGCTCTAGGAATCGCGATATTAGGAGCTACCGCGGAAGTCAATGAAAGTGTTATCGCAGCCAGAGTCGTAGGAGTCAGAAGTGACTATTCTGTAGTCAATTTTGTAGGCAATAAGATTTCCGTGAATTCACTCCCTTCCGATAAATCTTCGGTCAGCGTAATTCTACAACAATCTGCCGCATCATTTGACAAAAACGATATCGAGGGCGGATTTTTCGGTATTTTTGTTGCACTGGGTGGTAAATCAAGCCTCAACGAAAATAACATTTCAAATGCAGGGACCGGAGTGGTAATTATGAATGGGGTGGCCGTGAATGTTGAAAAGAATAATTTTGTTGATAACGTTAAATTTGGGATCGCGCTTTCTCTTCAAGACTGTGTCGCAAATTCCGATCCTGCCCCTCTCTTCACAAGCACTGTAACTGGGAAAGATAATCATTTTCAAGGGAATGGGCACGATCTATGCCCAGAAAAATGGGATTGGCAAACAGATTTCAAAACTATGCATTGAATTCTGATAAGACCAGAGCCTTAAAAAACAATTCTCTTAAACTCGACTTTGTACTGAAGGCCTTCGTGAAGTGACTTTTGAATCATCTCATGGCCATAGGTCAGGTAGACCGCAGGGAAGCCTGTAAAGTCCTGGTTGTCGCGGTAGGTCATCAGGGGCTTGTGGCCATCCGTGCTTAAGATGAGCGTATCACTCTTCTCGGGAATGCCAAGCCACTCGGCCTGAGCATCGACATGAACTGCGGCATATTTCTTCCAGACTCCCCCACCCAAGTGCGGCATCTGCGGCGCTGTCGCTGTGGTCAAAATGACCAAAGGCATGGTAGGAATGACTTCATAATTTCTCAAAGCATCGAAGATCTCATCCTGAGGGATGTGCTTTTCACTTGAGTTATATTCAAAAATAAATTGGGCATTCTCAAAGCGGGCGGGCTTCCTTCTGCCTTCAGAGTCCACGCCTTCGACAAGATAGGTGTACTCTATGTAGCGGTCACGGTGCTCTGGAACGGGCATCTCCCAGAAGGGATGGCCATTTTTAAATAAATATTCCAGCACATCCGCTAACGGGCGAGTCAGGGCTTGCGAGAATGACTTTTCCGGGACAAATTCAATGCCAGTCAGCTTCAAAAAATCATTGCGGATGTTCAATATGCGCTGCGCCACATCACCAGATCCGCTGTATTTTTGATAGATGGAATCAATCTGATCGTATCGCTCTCGGAAGGCTTCGATGTTCTGTTCGGGAGCACTTTTTATGCGATTCTGCCCATCTTTGATCACGGCATTCGGGTCGTATTTAAATTCTTTCTGCAAATGAATGACTCGCTCTGGGTCGAGCACAACAGGATTAATGATCACATACTGGATGCGATGGCCTTTGGGCGCGTCGTGCCCTGGATGAAGATTGTCATAGGCTGCATTGAGAATCTGGTCGTCCGGAATTCCGACACGGCTGGTGATCTTTTTGAAGACGTAATTCCCGTACACTTCATCTATGGCGAGATTTAGGTTTAGATGCGAGAAGGTCGAGATAAGCTTTGTGCTGCTAAAAAAATCTCTCAGCTCCGGAAAGCGTAATTCTCTGGAATCTTCACCCTGCTGAAGAATTTGTACATTTCTCTCGATGACACTTTGGATGTCGATTTGACCTGAGGCTTCAATCCCACGGGTCTTCGGCTCTTGGACTGGACAGCTGCACCCCATTCTTCCATCACCAGATTCCTGCCAGTAATTTTCCTAGCCTACCAGAGGTGAGCCAAAGAAACAAGAGGCGGGAAGCGATCTTCTTGACACAGTGTAGGCTTCTAGCTATGATGCATGCATAAAAGCTTGATGGCGCAATTATTTTTTTTAAGGAGTGATAGGTATCCCGAACACAGCATCCGCAAAGAAGCAGGTGCGGCAAAACCGCAAAAGGCGTGAGCGCAATTTGGCTCGCCGCGATGCCCTCAAGCACACGATGAAGAAGTACAAGAAGGCCATAGCGGCTGGTGATAAGAGCTCAGCTGAGTCCCTCATCCCTGAACTCATGAAGACGGCAGACAAGGCAGCCAAGGGCAATGTCATTCACCCCAAGAAGGCTGCCCGACTCAAGTCTCGTCTGATGAGGAAATTGCAAGCGAAGCCCTGACCTGATCTTCCATTTCGTGCAGCAATGAGGTCACTCGCTAATCCTTCTCTAGTTCGTCATAGAAACCGCTGGGAGCTTCCCGCAATCTCGGAAGAGGCCATCCGTCAAGTCCAGTCCGAACTCAACGTCTCTTCAGCGATGGCACGGCTTTTGGCATTCAAAGCCGGAAAAGGGACCCCGAGATCACTCCTCTCCCATGACATCTCAGATCTCAATGCACCTCTACAGCTCCGCGGGTTAGAGGAGGCAATTGCACGGATTGAACTCGCCATTCGCCAGTCTGAATCTATTTTTATTCATGGCGATTTTGATGTGGATGGCATCACCAGCTCAGCCCTTCTCTATAGGGCTCTCAAGGATTTAGGGGCAAAGGGACGGATCAAAGTCGAGATCGAAGACCGCGACCGAGGGCATGGTCTCAACGAGCATGTCATCAAGCAGGTCATTGAAGAGGGCTTTTCGCTCGTCATCACCACGGATTGCGGAGTCTCAGATTTCCAGCATATCCAAAATCTCTTGCAGCACAAAATTGACGCCATCATTACAGATCATCACCACGTGCCCGAGCAGTTGCCACCTGCCGTTGCTGTGATCAATCCCAAACGTCCAGATTGCACGTACCCAAATTCGGACCTCGCAGCCGTAGGCGTCATCTATCAGACCGTTTCTGCGCTCTACCAAAGAATGGGACGTCAGAGCGATGAGGTGAGAGGTTTTCTCGATCTTGTCATGTTAGGCACGCTGGGGGATCTTGTGCCGCTCATCAATGAAAAGTCCGTTGAGAACCGCATCTTTGTCCAGAGTGGACTCAAAATGCTGGCCGATGGCTGGGGAAGCATGGGCTTGCGAATTTTGCTTGAAAAGCTCTCACTCGATCCAACGCGGCTTACGGCCGGCGAGATGAGCTTTGTCGTCATTCCCAAGCTCAACGCAGCCAACCGCGTCGGCGACCCGCGGGTCTCATTCTTGCTGCTTACCACATCGGATCGCGAAAAGGCTGATCATTTGGCCGAGACTCTGCTTCAATATAACTACGACCGCCAGGTCGCCCAGGAAGATCTGCGTGAGCAGGCCGAAGAGCGTCTTCGCGAAGAGGTCGACCTCAAAGAAGAAAAGATCATCATTCTGGCTGGTCGATATTGGAATCCTGGTGTGATCGGGCTTGTCGCTTCCGATCTGGCAGACCGCCATCACCGCCCTGCGATCATGATCGCCAAGGGCGATGAGATGGCCCGTGCATCAGGTCGCAGTATTCCAGAGTTCAACATGATCGAGAGCCTCATTCAGCATGAGCATTTATTTGAGCGGTACGGCGGCCATTATATGGCTGCCGGTTTTTCGATCCGCAATGACTGGATTGCCCGCCTCCAGAGCGAGCTGGGCCAATACGCCCGCGAAAAGCTGGCCAATCTTGAAGCACCTGTCTTCTCGCTCGAGGCTGAAATTTTCCCTCACGAGGTGAGTTTGGACCTCTTTGAAGAAGTCCAACAACTGGGTCCATTTGGGGTTGGAAACCGCGAGCCCAGATTTCTGCTTCGAAATGTCCGAATCGAAAATATGCGCTTGGTGGGAAATGGCGGGCGACATCTCAAATTGATGGCTCTCGTCAACGGCTCGACATTCGATGCGATCGGCTTCTCGCTGGGTGATTCATTGGCTGATATCCGCGGCGCAGAACAAGTTGATTTGGTGGTTAAGCTTTCACGGGATGACTGGAGTCGCCAGCCAAAGGTCCAACTAGAATTGATTGATGTTCTTCGCTCAGAAGAGAGTAATTAGACTGAATTTAGAGTCCAGCTTGCGCATTTATAGAAGAGGATTTGCAGTAAGAAGAGCGGAATCACGCGAATGCGCCAGAGGCGCTCAGGCTGACAGATAGCACGCCAAAGCCATTCAAGTCCCCTGTTTTGCCAGAGCATGGGAGCGCGCCGAACAAGACCTGCCAGCACATCAAAGCTTCCCCCTACTCCCATCAGTACTGGAACTTCTAACTTTTCTCGATTCTTGATCAACCAAGTCTCTTGGAGCGGAACTCCCATTCCGACAAAAAGCAGGTCTGGTTTTGCCATGTTGATTTTGGCAATCAAATCTTTTTCATCGTCAGAGCCAAAATAGCCATGATGCGTTCCGGAAACTTGAAGCTTGGGGTATCTCTGTTCAAGTCTCTCTTTGGCTTTTTCAATTACACCTGGTGCTGCTCCCAAAAGAAATACCCTGTGGCCATATGACTCCGCATTGCAGAAGAGCCTCTCCATGAGGTCAATCCCGGTGACCCGCTCTGAGATTGCACAGCCAAGGAGACGCGAAGCCCAGACAAGTCCAATCCCATCGGCTGCGACGACATCGGCCTTCTGATAAGCCTCGCCTAGATTTATATCCCACCGGGCACGCATCAGGGCAGTAGTGTCGAGTGTGCAGATGAGTCGTCCAAATCTTCTCTCCTCGATCCAGCCTTCAGCTCGCGCGACGACTTCTGACTGAGTGAGCCGGTCAATGGGAGCCCCAAAGAGATGAAAGCGCGCTGAGTTAGAGTGCCACGGCTGCCATCGCCGAAGCATCGCAAGACTAGGCGCGCTCGCTTCCTCTCTCACACAGCCCGTAGGAGTCATCCTTGGATCGTAAATGGGATTGGTTCTCTATGAAAAGGACTGCGGTCCGCACGCGAACAGACGCCTGTCCCTGCCTCAAAAATCTCGCCGACTCCATGCTATGATGTCGCAAGAGAAGAGATCCAAATGACTCTATTATTTATTTTTGCGCTGGCTTTTGCCCCGGGAATCTACTGGCTCCTCTATTTTTATCACAAAGATCGACTGGCACCTGAGCCCCGGAGTCTGGTCGCCCGGACATTCATGATCGGCCTTGTTGCTGCAATTCCAATCGCCATCGCTGAGCTTCTCTTCTCCTGGCTGGGCGGCTTTCTGATGGTTGTGGCTGTCGCGCCGATCCTTGAAGAGTACGGCAAATACTTTTCCGTAAAATTTACGGTTTATCACAATAAGGAGTTTGATGAGCCATTGGATGGCATCATCTACGCAGTCGCTGCTGCCCTGGGGTTTGCGTCTTTTGAGAACTTTCTCTATCTGCTTCATGCCTATCAGGTCGGGGCTGGTGAATTGGTAGCCACTTCGATTGTGCGGGCACTCCTCTCCGTGCCCGGACACGCGCTCTTCTCTTCGATGTGGGGATATGCAATGGGGATGGGTCTTCTTATTACTGATCCCGTCCAGAGAAAGCGATTTATCCAAAAAGGCGTCTGGACAGCCATCTTCTTCCACGCGCTATTCAACTTTTCTATATTCGCAGGGGGTGACATGGGGCTGGTCGGCGCAGCGATCTTGATTGCTGTTATCTCAACCGCATGGAAAGCCGTCAAGCGCCGCATTGAGACTGCTCTCGAAGCAGGCGTACATCCACAAGATCCGAGCAGCAAAACCACTCCCTATACTTAAATTCATATTTCATTTAAAATAATTGGAATGTCCAGACGCATCATTCATATAGACATGGACGCCTTCTATGCCTCCATCGAGCAGCGGGATGATCCAGCGCTTCGTGGCAAGCCAGTGATTGTAGGAGGGCGCCCCAATGAGCGCGGTGTCGTAGCTGCAGCCTCCTATGAAGCGCGAAAATATGGCATCCACAGCGCTATGGCCACATCCCGCGCCATCAAATTATGCCCTCATGTCATGCTGGTTCGGGGCCGGATGAGCCACTATCGTGACATTTCCAAAGAGATCCGCGCCATTCTCTATTCGTATACTCAGTTGGTGGAGCCGCTCTCATTGGACGAAGCCTTTCTTGACGTGACGGAGTGCATCGAAGAATATGGCTCCGCTTCCAAGATTGGGCGCGAGATCAAGGAGCGTGTCCGCAACGAAACGCAGCTTACGTGTTCCGTAGGTGTCGCGCCAAACAAGTTCACTGCCAAAATCGCTTCCGATCTGAAAAAACCAGATGGCTTTGTAGTTGTGAGACCCGAGAAAGTCAAAGATTTTCTGAAAGATCTACCGGTCTCACGCATCTGGGGTGTAGGCAGAGCAACGGAGTCGAGACTCCATGAGCTACAAATCAACACCATCGGGGATGTCCGGAGATTTGAGCTTCATGATTTAGTGCGGGAATTTGGAAAGTGGGGTGCTCGGCTTCATGAGCTATCTCACGGGATTGATGAGCGCCCAGTGTCAGCCGATCGCGAGACAAAGTCGATCAGCCGCGAGACGACCTTTGCCAGAGATATTATGGAGATGGGTAAGCTTCAAGAAGTTCTGATTGAGCTGGCCAAAGAAGTGCGGGATGATTTGCAGAACGAAAATCTCAAAGCAAGGACGCTTCAGATCAAAGTCCGCTACGCCGACTTTACAACGATCACGCGGAGCTTTACGTTCAAAGAGCACATGGACCAGCTGGAGATTTTGCAAGAGACGGCGCAGCTCTTGTTAAGACACAAAGTAGAGCCAGATCCACAAGGCATTCGGCTAATTGGAATCGGCGTCTCCAATCTCACAGATGAGAGACCGCAAATGCCACTGCTCAAAGAGCTGGATAGCAGCGGACAGAATGACCTCACCAGACTATTGCAAGACTTGCGCAGCAGCTTTCATTGAAGTCAAGAAAAGCTATCTTTTAAAAACCTCAATGCGGTGATTATCAGAGTCGGCAACGTAAATCTTGCCATCAACAGAGACCGAGATCCCTTTTGGAGAGTTGAACTGGCCATCCCCAAGATCGAGCGGGCCGTTATTGTCCAGGTCTTTGCAATCCACTTGATCGATCGTGTTAGCCCCAGCGACGACCGAGCATTTGGTCCCCCATTTGGTAAGAAATTTCCCCTCTGGGGATAGAATTTCGGCGCGATTGTTGGCCTGATCCATCACATAGATCTTGCCGTCAAGATCAGTGGCAATACCGAAGGGGAGCCGGAATTGTCCATCACCTATTTCTAAAGGACCGGCGCCATCCGGGTCTACACAGCCCTCTTTTGTAGAAATGTTGCACTCGCTTCCCCAGGCACCTAGAAAATCTCCCGTCCGGTCGAAGTGCTCAACGCGGTGGTTGCCATTATCCGTAACATAGACATCTAGCCCGTGGACGGCAACTCCGGCAGGATATTTGAATTCTCCTGGACCAGTGCCCTCATGCCCCCACTGGCGCACATACGTTCCAGCCGTGTCGAAGACTTGCACACGATGATTGAGCACATCCGCAACATAGACATATCCCAACGAATCCACAGCGAGCCCGACCGGTAGATAAAATTGCCCATCAACGGAGCCAAATCTTCCCCATTTGAAGAGAAACTTGCCCTCCAATGTAAAGACTTGGACTCGCTGGTTTTCAGAATCGGCGATGTAGACTCGATCTGTGACTGGATCAATTGCGATACCTTCAATGGTCTTGAACTGGCCATCACCCACTTGGAGTGGTCCAGAGCCATCGGGGTCGTCACAATCTTTCGGTGTCTCCAGGCTGCAAAGCGACCCCCAACTAAAGAGAAATCTTCCATTGACATCAAAGACCTGAACTCGGTGATTGTAGGTGTCCGCCACATAGACTCGGCCATCCACGGCTGTCGCTACGCCTTCAGGTCCGGAGAATTGGCCGGGCCCTCCTCCCAGCTCTCCCCACTTCTTGAGATAGAGAGGCGCACTCAGGGGTTGGGCCGATTGGGTGACAAGAGCCACTCCAAGCATCACCAACAGAAAAAATGCAAGCACGAAACGGCCTCTACTCATGTTGGACCGCATCTCCCACCTCCGGAAGACCCATTCTATTTTATCGGATCGGATCTTTCAGCCAAGGCTCCACTTCTATGCTGCCCACGATCAGATCGCCTTGTCCCATTTGATCTGCGCTGGTGCGAGGGCCATCTGGACTTCCCCAATAATTGCTACTGGCTAGGATGCTCTCTGCTGTGTCGTTCTGAAGGCCGGCCACTCGATTGCCACTCCATTGATTATGACTGAGATGCAGGTCCTTTGTGCTTCCCTGCACCAATGAGCCAATTGCATTTTGTTTGAACATGTTCTCTTCCACAACCGCGTGAAGATCATTGGCCAGATGGAGCCCGGTCTTGTTGCTTTCAAAATGATTTTCAAGCACGCGAACGTCACGGGATGATTCTATGGACAGGCCCATATCCGCGTGGTTCCAAAAGGCATTCTCCAAAAATTCATTGTCGGGTGAAGATAAGAGACGAACGCCAATTCGATCTGACTTGATCACGTTTTGAATAAACTCATTCCCAAATGAGCCATCCTCGACGAAAATTCCGCCGACCGGGTGATCTGAAATCGCATTCTCTTCAATGCTATTGTTGGAGCTGGCATCAAGGAGGAGCCCAATAGATTCATTTTGCACCACTTGATTATCGCTGATCTCGTTCTGGTCCGCTTTGCTGAGGACAATCCCTTGCAGATTCTTCGTGACCACGTTGTTTACAAGCCGGACGAGCTTTGCACGTTTGACGAGAATTCCTGTGCTTCCATTTCGAATCTCAAAGCCCGAAAACCTGACTCCGTCTGCTAAAATTTCAATGACGGGCTGGTCGCTCCTCGGGCCGATGAAAATAGCCCGCCCATAGATCGACTCAATGATGACATTGGTTTTGGTGATCTGGACGGACTCTTGATATGGGCCCCGCCTGGCATCCACATAGATCCGTGCGTTCGGTTTGGCATTTTCCAGTGCGGCGTGCAGAGTCGGAAAGGTCATTGGGACAATGATGAGATTGGGCCAGCGCGTCAAGAAAAGCTCGCTGAAGAGGAGTGCAAGCATAAAGAATCCTATCAATAGCTTCTTCAGCAATAGCGTGGAGGCCACTTCTACCCTCTACTCTCTCAAGGCGTGATGAATGGATTATAGCCTAATGACCCAGATACGCCTGTTGAATATAGGGGTCGTATTGAAGCTCTGCAGATGTGCCTTGGCGAACGATCTTTCCGGTCTCAAGCAGATACATGCGGTCTGAATGCTTGAAGGCAAAATCGGCATTCTGCTCAGCCAGCAGGATGGTCACGTTATGTCGGCTCTGAATCTCATCAAGAGCTTTGGAGATATGCGAACGAACAATAGGCGCAAGACCCAATGTCGGCTCATCCAGCATTAACAGACGCGGCTTTCCCATGAGCGCCCGCCCGATCGCCACCATCTGCTGCTCTCCACCTGAAAGCGTTCGCACCAGTTGGCGCTGACGCTCTTTCAGACGCGGAAAGAGCTCAAAGACCTCTTGCAGGTCGCGTTCGACCTCTTTGTCTTTTCGGCGATAGGCTCCGAGCCGCAGATTGTCCACCACAGTCATAAAAGGGAAGAGGCTTCTTCCTTCCGGACAGTGAATGAGCCCAAGCTGGACTGTATCGTAGGTCTTTTTAGGAAGAACCTTCCCACCAAAAATGATCGTGCCTTTGTAGGAGATCAGCCCAGAGATTGCATTGAAGAGCGTCGTCTTTCCTGCACCATTGGGACCGATAATGGAGACAAACTCGCCATCTTGTACGTCCAAAGCAATATCGTGAAGGGCTTGGGCTTTGCCATAGAAGACATTGATTTCTTGCATTTCCAACAGCTTCATAGATTAGTTGCTGCTTCCTGAGAGATAGGCCTCTTGAACAGCTGGGTTTTTGGCGATCTCTTCTGGCGTCCCCTCCGCCAGCTTTTGACCGAAATTGATCACTACCACTCTGTCTACTAGCCGCATCAGACCGCGCATATTGTGATCGACGACAATTTGTGTCCGTCCTTCCTGTTTCATTGTGCGTAGCAGAGCGCTCATATCATCCACTTCAGACATGGTAAGGCCAGCAAAAGGCTCGTCAAGCAATAACAGATTTGGCTTGGTAGCCATCGCTTTGGCGATCTCCAGATTGCGGAGTGCGGCATGAGGGAGAGCCGATGGAAACTCAAACATGCAGTCACAAAAACCATCTTCGATGAGATGGCAGCCCTCCGTACCAAAGATCTTGCAGACGCTTACCTTGGCGCAGAGCTGAGAGACTGTATCGCTTCTCTCTTGCTTTGAGAGGCCATGAGACAGAATCGCGTTCGGAATTAGGGCGATCTCCACGTTTTTGGTGATCGTCTTATGATGAAAGGGGCGAGGAATCTGGAAGGTTCTGGCAATCCCTGCATTTACCACCCGATGCGGCTGCCAGCCGGTGATTTCGGTGTTCTGAAAGCGAATCTTCCCCTGATCGGGATGATAGACTCCCGTGATCAAATTGAATATAGTGGTTTTGCCAGCTCCATTGGGACCGATCAGACCCAGAATCTCCCCTTCGCGCACATCAAAGCTGAGGTGATTGATCGCCTGAAGACCTCCAAAGGATTTGCTCACTCCGTCAAACTGCAGAATTGCACCATTTATGACCCCGGCTTTGCTCATGCCCTTGCCCCCTGTTGCGGCTCTTTCGGTTTCTCAGATTTTATCCAATGCATAAGACGTAATCGAATTTCAGCCAAGACGCCTCGCGGGATAAAGAGGAGAATTAGTAGCGCAATCACAAAGACAGCAAAGAGTCTCCACTGGCCGAATGGCCGCAGCAGCTCGCGAATCAGAATATAAAAGTAGGCCCCGCCGACCGGACCCAGGATAGTCCCCATCCCTCCCAGCACCGATGCGACGATGGCCTCGATACTAATATTGAGATCGAGCACCAGGCCTGGAGAGGCCTGCTGCATCTTATGCACCATGACCGCTCCCGCCAGCCCAGCCAAGAAACCACTGATCATAAACGCCAGGATCTTATATTTTTTGGCATCGATGCCCGCCGCCTCTGCTGCCTCTTCATCATCCCGAATCGCTTCAAAAGCGAGCCCGATTCTGGAACGCACGAGAAAGATCAAAAAAATTGCAATACAAACCATCAATCCGAGCGCGAAATAATAGACTTCGACCTCATTGGCGCTGATCGGAGGGACGCAATGATTGACACCGGTTGCCAGATCGATCTCGCATTGAATGGCGCCTTCAGCTCCCGTAGATCCCAGCTTGAGAACACGGATCAACTGGTCAATTCCAAGGGCAGAGACCAGAGTAATCAGCGAAAGATATGGCCCTCGCAACCGCAGAGCGGGAGTAGCGACGAGAAGCCCTCCCAACGATGCCATCACTCCCCCCAGTGGGATCGTATAGAGGGGAGACCAGCCCAGATGCATGCTTAGAAGCGCGCTCGTATAAGCGCCGATGCCAAAGAAGAAAGAGTGCCCAAAGCTGATCTGGCCGGTATAGCCGGACAGGAGATCCCAGCTCATGGCTAAGATTGAGTAAATATTAGCAAAGACAAATGTCGAGATCAGAAACGAATTTCCCACAAATAATTGCGGCACCAAGATGAGAAATCCAAGTGAGATCAAAATAATAGCGGCTGAGACCCAGGTGAGAGTGCGTGCACGCTTTAAGATCATTCGTGAGCCCTCCCAAAGAGCCCTTGAGGTCTCAAAATCAAAACAACAATAAGAATAGCGAGTGAGGCGAGGCCTCTCGCTTCCGGTGCAAATTGGACTGTGATTGTTTCGACATAGCCAATGATAAATGCGGCTAGCAGTGAGCCTGGAAGACTTCCCAACCCGCCCAGCACGACGGTTGAGAAGGCAATCACGGTAAATTCGCGATCTGCGAGTGGACTCACTCCCAAAAACGAAGCGCTGAACAATCCCGCGATGGCAGCGAGCGCACCGGAGATGGCCCAGACAAGCAAAATAATCTTGTGGGTCGGGATTCCAGAGAGTGCAGCTCCCTTTGTGCTCATCGAGATGCCCTGGATCGCTTTGCCATACTTTGTGCGAGTGATAAAGAGCCAGAGAAGCCCAATCAAAATGACGGCCACAGCGCCAGCCAAAGCCCGATTATATAAAATACGTATATCCCCAAAAACGATAAATCCGCCTTTGATGATTGGAGGCAGGACGCGCGCATTGAATCCAAAGGCCAGAATCATGGCCTGTTCAAAGATCACTCCCAGCAACAATGTGGCTAAAAAGACGACAACAGGCTTCTCCCCGAGTGGCCTGATGATGACCCAGTATAGAATTGGGCTGATCAGCGCCACACCCAGCACACCCAGAATTGAAGCGGGCAAGAAGCCCAATCCAAATGTCATAATGGCCCATGAAGCAATATAGGCGGCAAACATGGCCATGGCGCCATGCGCCAAATTGAGGACACCTGCAACGCCAAAGATCATAGAGAAGCCCACAGAGACCAGCGCGTAGAGTGAGCTGATCAAAAATCCGAAAATGAGGACTTCAGCAATGACTTCCAAGGGATTCTTTCCCCTCTCTATGAAATGTTAATTCTGGCGATGTTCCAAAAGTGTGGAGAGGTCACCCACCTCTTTATATGAGTGACCTCTCCAGTCTTACAAGTCTATCTCAGATCCTCTTCTTCCACCCCATTTTAGAGCCAGGGTGGAAGAGCAAAGGCAGCCGTGATCAGGCCGGTCTGTCCATCCGGAGCCTTCGGTGGGAAGATGACCTCTTGCTTGCCATTTTGCCATTGAATCCAGACGCCATCGCCGTAGCTGCCGCCGAAGCGGAGGTCGTGAGGGAAGGCGTATTGAGGAGCAATGGGGGAGACCCCTGTCTCTCCCTGAGAGAAGAAGCTGAGGTTTCCCGTTGTGGCCAGGAAGGTCTTGTCTTTGTTGTAGCTCTCCAGCTCTGTGATGATCGCGCCCAAGTTGGCAGCGCTGGTCGGCAGCGTGCCTACCGCCTGTGCCACTGTCTTAAAGAGCCGAATGGCGTCATAGGTGTAGTAAGCATTGTAGCTTGGGACATTGACGCCGGGGTTGAAGCTGTAGTTCGAAAACGCATCAACAAAGGGGATCGTGAGCGAGGTGATCGGTGCGCGTGAGGCCGCGGAGAAAGTTACCACTGATTGAGAAGCACCGCTCGTCAAGGCATCAAACTGACCATCCTGCGCCTGCACGTTGATTCCCACAAGCGGGAGCGGAACTTGCTGAGACGCCCACTGCGATGTGGGGCGCGTTCCTGTGTGCGCCATCACCGCGAAGAGACCACCCTTCTTGCCTTTCATTGAGGCGACAGCCTGGTTGAAGAGCGGCGTGAAATCGGTGGTGCCTTCATTATACCGGATGACATCGGCAACTTGGACTTTTGAGCCAAATGCCGCCAAAAGCTTGGCGAAGCTGTCCGTGATCGGTTTGTTCCAAGCCGCATCCTCTGCAAAGAGGACGATGCCATCCCATCCCAATCCGTGCTCTAGCAGGCCGATTGTAAAGGTCACGGCCTCCTGCAAGATGAAAAAGGAGTTGGCCGGTCCAACACGGAAGAAGTTCTTGTTCTTGTCATAATCCGTCGCAATGTTGATTGTAGCAACAGGCGTCGAAGCACCAGTTCCCAAGAAGAGTTTCCCGCTGGTCTGCAGGGCAGGGATGGCTCCAATCAGCTCTTCGCTGAAGAAGAACCCACCCATAAAGCCAGCACCACGAGAGGCAAGCGCCTGCACCGAGAGAAGTGCCTGGTCGCCTCGTCCACCGCTGTCCTCTACGATGACGTCCAGCGGAGTTCCCAAGACGCCTCCGGCCGCATTGACTTCATCGACGGCTAAGCGGGCTGCCTTCTCGGCTGCTGCACCAAAATAGGTGCTGGTGGGAACGGCCAGACCAAAGAGGAAGGGAGTCTGCGCAAATGAGCGGAAGCCAGCCATGGAGAGCGCGACTCCGGCTCCGACATACTTCAAAAAACTTCGTCGACTCTGTGACTTTGTCAAGATCTCGTTCATTATTCACCCTCTTGTGCTTTTAGATTTCCCTCAGTGCATCTCTACGTTTTTGGTATCGACTGGATCCACGAGCATGTTGACGCCATTCCCAAGGAAGATGACGCCGATTCCAGTGACGGTGGCCTGCTCCAAATCTTTGCTCAGATCCCCGACCAGCAAGCCGATCTTGTTTCCTGCGATGACCACATTGCTGAGATTGGCCGTTGCACTAAGGACGGAATCCGTGTTCGTGCCACAGCCTAGCAGAATGGAAGAGGGGCCGCCCACGTGGATGCCAGCCTTGGCATTGCCCTGATACGTTCCGCCATTCACATTCGCCGTGGAGTTATCCGTTACATCGAGGCCATAGCAAGCATTGGCTTGCGCAGTCAGCTCTGTAATGGAAGCGGTAGAGCTGCCACCCAGCTGAATCCCGCTGAGCTGATTCATCTGGATCAGTGTCGAGCCGCCAATCGTGACTGAAGCATTGTCAGAAGCGGAGATTCCGTTGGCGCCGCTCTTTTGAATAATGGATGTGCCCTTAATGGTCACTTTTGCGTGGCCTCGGACTGCGATTCCGCTGCCCACAGGGTTGCCCTGAATCGTGATTCCATTGGTGTTGATCTGAACGTCCTGAAGAGTGGCTTTTGAATAATTGAAGAGCGCGACGCCATTGGCCGCGTTCCCGGTGATTGTTACGCTCTGCAAGCTGAGCGAAGGCGAATATTGCTCTGGAAGGCCAGGGGGTGCCTGCCCTTGGACTCCATTGAGTCCGGCAGTCACTTTGAGCGCCTTCAATGTGACCCCAAAGGGACCAACCACAATCACTCCGCGTGTGATAACGGTCTGCTCTTGGCCCGCGCCGATCAGAGTGACACTGTTTGCGATAATCACGGGACCCGCGTAGCTACCGGCCGCAATGAAGAGTGTGCTGCCCGGGGCTGCCTTGGCGACAGCCTCTTGAACTGACGCTGTGTCACAGGCTGGCGGCCCGGATGGGCAGACTGTGATAAGGCTTCCGCCGCGTGCCACGTTATCTACTGCGCTTGAGAATCCAAGCGATAGAAGACCAAGAATGAGAAAGAATATGGCCTTCTTTGCAAATCTCTTTTCCATGCTCAAACCTCCTTGTGTTTTGAATGGAATTTTCCAACCTTTTGGGACGTCTTCTTGGTGCCCTTCCCCCTCTGCCTTCACCCCCTTTAGCAATTCAAAATGTATTCTGAATCACTATAGACCTCAATGCCTGACTATAGCCGCGATGGCGACGAAGTGTCAAGTCAGGGTATTGGTTTTTCGGCCATTATAAAGGACGTTCCCGCCACATCTCCCGTCCAGAAGGGAACTCTTTTTAGGCTGAATGGCCATGAGGGACGTCGCTTTTAGCGTACAACCACCTTAGTTTGGTGGCCCACTTGATATTTGAAAGTTGACTCTAAAGAATCATTCAGGCTTGAATCAGAGAAATCCAAACGAGGTGTGCTCAATCTATGGCATCGGAGACTCAGTCTAAATCGGGATCTAAAACGCGCATGGGTGATGAGGCTCTTACTCAATTCTTGTTGGAAAATAATATTGCGCTCGTAACAGGAGTCTATGGAGATCCGTGCACTCCTCTGCTAGACAGATTTACAGATGCAAAGCTGCCTGTCGAAATCTCACTCGAGGAGAAGTCAGCAATGGCTCAAGCGCTCGGCGCTTCTGTTGCCGGAAAGCGCTCTGTGGTTGCCGTGAAGCAAGTCGGAATGAATGTGCTAGCTGACCCACTTACAACAGCGGCCATTCATGGCATCGGAGCAGGGCTTTTAATTATCTGTGGCGATGACCCTGGGGCTGTGAAATCTCAGAATGAGCAAGACTCGCGCTGGTATGCCAAATTGGCCGAAGTCCCAGTCTTCACGCCTCGAAACCCGACACATCTGGCGGAGTGTGCGCAACAGGCTTTCACGATCTCGGATGAGCTTGGAATTCCCGTGATGTTGCAAATCACTGCCCGGCTGATGGCCATGAGCGATGAGTACAAATTGCCTGCCAAATTGGGAAAGGCAGGCCGGTATGATCGCAGCCGCCCCTGGGGCAGATTTATTTTGGATAGACATAAATATCATTTCGAGAATATCTGGCCAGAGTTAACGAAGCGGACCGAAGAGAGCACCCTTCACATGCTTGATAACAAATCGACAGCCGATGGCGTAATTTCATGTGGCTATGTCTCTAATTTTGTCAAAGATGTTGGTCATCTGGCTCTAGCTACAGCCAGTCCTTTGCCAGAAAAATTGATTCTTGCTTTTTTGAAGAACCGAAAGCGCGTCCTGATTGTCGAAGAGATCGCGCCCATTGTGGAAGAGGGAGTTCGTGCCATAGTGGGCGCACATGGAATCAAAGTAGAGGTTCTTGGCAGACTGACAGGCCACTTGCCGCGAGTCGGCCAGCTTGAAAGACGTCACGTCGAATCGGCATTCGCACTTAGCCCGGAAGGACTTAACTTTGATACTCAAGTCGAATTGAGCGGAAGTCTTAATGAAGTGCCATGCGGGGGCTTTGAGCTTCTCTATCAAGTGCTTGACACTGTAATTCCACAAGACCAGCTTGTGGCTGGAGATGTGGGCTGTAACATCTTGCAAGGCTATTTCGCACCACAAACCATCGACACAGCCTTTGGCTTGGGAACCTCCATCGGAACAGCAGCGGGAATGAGCCTGTCAGGAAAGAAGGGCGTTGCCATCATCGGTGACGTGGGCTTTTTGCACTCTGGCACCACCAATCTTTTAGATGTAATCGAGCATGGCCACAATCTATTAGTCATTATTCTCAACAACGAGATCCCGGCCATGACACCGGGGAAACTGGGGTCTGTGGCCATGGCCAAACTGAAGAGCCTCATTGAAGCCTGTGGGCCAAAGTCTGTTGACGAAGTCGATCTGGCCAACGACAAGCCAAGCGATCTGAAAAGACTCTTTGAGAAGAGACTGAGCGAAAAGGGCGTACAAGTGGTGATCGTCAAAGCCAAAGCTGTCAAGTTCAAGATGGGGATGTGAAGCTGTGAGCAAAAATCTCAAATTGTCCGGAAAAGTTGCCATTGTTGCTGGCGGAGGGCGAGGCATTGGCAGAGCGATCGCACTTGGTCTTGCTCAGGCTGGAGCTGATGTCGTACCGACAAGCCGCACAACTGCGCAACTGGAAGAGGTCGTTGGTGAAATCAAGAAAATGGGACGCCGCTCGATGACACAACCCTGCGATATCAGCCAAGTCTCTCAGATTCAGACTCTCGTTGAGCGCGTGACAAAAGAATTGAAGCGAATCGATATTCTCGTCAATGCTTCTGCCATCAGTCCAATCTGGAAGCCGATTGAAACGATTACCGATTCAGAATGGGAGCAGATTCTGGGCATCAATCTAAATGGCGCCTTTAAGCTGAGCCGAGAGGTTGGCAGAAAGATGATTGAGCTTGGTAACGGAGGGTCAATTATTCACATTGCATCTGTCGCGGGAATGATGGGGACTGAAAACATCGCGGCCTATGCCGTAAGCAAAGCTGCTCTCATTGGCCTGATGAAGGCACAGTCCTCTGAGTGGGCCAAACACAAGATTCGCGTCAATGCGATAGCCCCAGGCTGGGTCTATACAGATATGGCCCGCGGAGTGCTCGATCATCCAAAGCTTTGGCCGGAAATGAAGCGGGAGATTCCGCTTCAGCGATATGCACAGCCAGAAGAGATCGCTCCGCTTGCGGTCTATCTTGCATCGGCTGATTCCAGTTATGCGACCGGGCAAGTCTTTGTCATCGATGGCGGGCAGACGACGTAGACTCAACCATCTCTACGTCCTCGCTTCCACTGCATCTCTAAGCCTCTCCATATCACTCATGTCATTGTAAATTTGCGCGGATATACGCACCCAGAGCCGGTTTTGCCAAGAGTGCAGCTGAATCTCGATCTTATCTTCAAAGAGCAGCTTGTCTCGCAGGATTTGGGCATCTTCTTTGCTCTTGCCCAATGACTCTGGGAGCGGAACCGTCGCCATGACCCCAATCATCTCTTGTCCTGCGGGCATCTCCGTTCCCCAACTCTCACTGAGAAGCTGAGCCGCATCCCAGGCGAGCTTGTGGTTGTAAGCACGTACTGCTTCAACACCTAAATCTTGCATAAACGCGATCCCTTCAGGTGCAGCCAAGAATGGCGATGGGTCTCGCGTCCCGACCCAATCGAATTCATGGGTAAATCCCTTGTCCAGCCCCCAGGAGATGACGGGTGGATGAAGCTCTTTCTGCCTCTCAGGTGTTGCCCAAAGAAAACCGCAGCTTCGCGGCGAATAGGCCCATTTGTGCAAGTTAGCGGAGTACCAATCAACTCCAAGACTGGGAAGATCAAGCTTTATCGCGCCAGGCGCGTGTGCGCCATCGGCAAGGACCGGAACCCCTCGCTTGCGGCAGCGTTTTTCAATCTCCTGGAGTGGCAAGAGCAGGGCGCTCTCCACAGAGATGTGATCCACGATGGCTAAGCGCGTTTTGGACGTAATTGCACTCGTGTAGGCATCTATGATCGCTTCTGGATCGTACCGAGGATAAGGAAACTTGGTCGTGACAAGACGCGCTTTGCTCTCACGAGCTGCAAAAGATGCGGCATTGGCTATGGCTCCATAGGCGTGATCGGAAATCAAAATCTCATCGCCTTCTTTGAAATGGAGGGATCGCAAGACTGCGTTGATTCCTGTCGTTGCATTGTCCACAAAGACAATATCGCTGCCCTTGGCTCCTACAAAGCTGGCGATGGCACTGGCTGCATCTCTCATTTTAGTCTGCTTTGCATAAGGAACTCCTGCAAAATTCGAAAAATCACGCAGCAGATAACGAGAGGGCTGGCGCTCAATCTCGTCTCGTATCTCTTGTTGTTTTTGCAAAACGCGCCTGGGCGGCGCACCGACTGTGCCATGATTGAGATAGAGAACTTCAGGATCTAACATCCAGTGTTTCAGCATGGAGTGGCCAAATTGGGGCAAGATTCATCTCCAACTTGCGAATTTAGCGAGCTTTTATACTGAATATTCCAAGTGATGCTCGATTTGAAACTCAAGACCTCAATTAGCTCGATTTCAAAGCTGGATGCAAGAACAGCAATAGAATACAGGTTACAAACAACCTTATTTCAACAGAAATAATATATTTGCCACTACAACGACACTCATTTGGGCAAAAGCGTGAGTTCTTCTATAAACATTTTTCCAGATTAAGGCAAACTAAGTCAAATTTGATTAGCCAAAACTTTGCGCCTACTTCAATTTGGTCCGCGTTTTGCGATCTCAGTAAATACGAAAACATTAATGGCGTAGCAGAAGGATATAAAAGCTATTGCAAGCGATTGATAAACTTCAGCGTTTACTGAGATCCATGCAGGGAAAAACACAACAACAATAAAAGCAATAAGCGAGAAAACGAATGGGAATGATCGCCCAATGAAATAAATCGTTTCACCCCATTTTCGTGGGCATTGGTAAATCAAAATCATACCCATAACGATAACAAGCGAAATAAAAGCCATATCCTTGTCCGTGGATTGCCAAAACGAATATACTACTCCAAATGCTATTGCAATAATCGCATCTAGCACAAATGACCCTCGAATCCCAGACTTACCGTTATGTCCATGTTTGGCGACTTTTAGATCGTTGTGGATATGCATATAATCGGTCACAAAAAGAACGACAATCGATAACTGAGCAACAGAGAACCATCCAAATGAAGATGAATGGACGAGTGTGTCTGATAGACCGTAAATCATAGAACCCAAAATTCCTGGATATAGCAGCTTGTACACGAAATCACTCCACGGTTTTGAATCAGAAATTTTCATTGCCTAACGCACCTCCAAAACAAATCTGGAATAATAATAAGAATTTGGTTTCTCAATTACTACTCTTTACCATATAAATTTGGGTGCACAAAATCAGCATTAAACAGGAGCCACAATGAACATTGCTGAGCTGCTTGATGAGACAGCCAAGAAGTATCCAACGCGAAAGGCCATCATCTTCGAAGATAAGATGCTGGGGAAGCACGAATTGACCTATGCCGAGCTTTCAATGGCTTCTAGTCTCCTCGCCGGAAGTTTGAAAAGACTGGGCATAGAGCCAGGTGACCGCATAGCCTTGCATCTCCCCAACCTGCCCCAATTTGTGATCGCCATCTGGGGCGCCTTCAAAGCTGGCGCGATTCCCACGCCCATGAATCCGCAGCTTAAGCGGCGGGAGATCGCCTATCAGCTCAAAGACTCAGGCGCAAAGCTGATTATCGGATTGACACACCTCCTTGAAGAGGTCGAAGCCGCAGTCCATGAAGTTCAGGGTGTGCAAGTCGTCACGGTGGGCGCGGAGAGTCCGTACATTCATTTCGATAAGCTTTTGCAAGGCCAGCCTCATTTTGTAGACCGGAAAGATGATGATATTGCCCTGCAGCCTTACACCAGCGGCACCACCGGAAAGCCAAAGGGTGTACTGCTTACACATGGAAATCTCATTTCAAATGTAAAGAATGTCCAGAAGATCATTCCGCTCGCGCCTGAAGATGACCGGATTCTGATTCCCATTCCGATGTTTCACATCACCGGCATGACTGTGATGATGCTAGCGCCGCTCACCAGTGGGGCCACGATCTACCCAATGCTGCGCTGGGATGCAGAATTCTGCTTTGAGCTGATTCAGAAGTACAAGATCTCGAACTTTCTCTCTGTTCCTACAATCTATATTGACATGCTCCACAACCCAAAGATTCGTGATTTTGACCTCTCCTCGTTGCAAATCTGCGCTTCCGGTGGAGCGCGGATGCCCATCCCGATTATGGAAGCCTACGAGAAGAGACTGGGAATCAAGATCTATGAAGGATTCGGGCTGACAGAGACTTCGCCCGTCACACATACCAATCTGGCTGCACCGAAGCGCTTGCCCGGCTCCATCGGCTTCTCAATTGACGACACTGAATGCAGAATTGTGGATGAGAAGGGGAAGCAGGTTCCACCGGGGCTTCCGGGAGAGCTGCTCATTCGCGGACCCCAAGTGATGAAGGGCTATCACAACAATCCAGAGGCAACTCGTGCCGCCATCGATCCCGATGGATTCTTCCACACCGGCGATCTTGCCACAGTAGACAAAGAGGGTTATTACTATATTGTCGATCGCGTCAAAGATATGGTCAATGTCGGCGGCCTAAACGTCTATCCCAAAGAGGTCGAGCATGTTCTCTATGAGCATTCGGCAGTGGCAGAGTGCGCCGTGGTTGGCATTCCCGATGAGCGCAAAGGCGAGACCGTAAAAGCTTTTATCGTGCTCAAGAAAAATTATGAGCCGACAGATGCATTGGCCGAAGAGATCAAGCTCCACTGCCTCAACGCGATTGCCGCTTACAAACACCCGCGTCATATAGAGTTTGTGACGGCCCTTCCAAAGACAGGTTCGGGAAAGATCCAAAAGTATCTCTTAAAAGAGAAGGGCTAAGATTCCTGGATTCCGGCTCGCACTACGCTTGGCCGGAATGACAATCAAAAGCCCGTCATTCCCGCGAAAGCGGGAATCCAGTAATTTGAATTTGCACGAGGGTTTGACAGCTTCCTAATTCTCTCGATACCATACTCAATATCTGCTGAATGAGGAGCACTCTATGGGCATCGAACTGAAAAAGAGATATCAGCTTTTTATCGGCGGCGAGTGGGTCGATAGTGCCTCCGGCGAAACCTTTCAAACAACAAACCCAGCCACAGGCGAAGTCTTGGCAAACGTTGCTTCAGCGGGGAAAGAGGATGTGCATCGCGCAGTCGATGCAGCCTGGAAGGCATATCAAGGTGGCTGGCGCAGAACGGATGCCGGATTTCGCGGCAAGTCCCTCTACAGAATCGCACAGGCCATTCGTGATAATAGCGAAGAGCTGGCACTTTTAGATTCATTGGACAACGGCAAGACGCTAAATGAAGCACGCGTCGATATGTTCATGGCCGCAGAGTGCTTTGAATATTATGCAGGAGCGGCCAACAAGCTGGAAGGCAAAGTCATTCCTGTCTTTGGTGATCGTCTCAACTATGTGTTGAGAGAGCCGCTCGGCGTTGTAGGACAGATCATCCCCTGGAATTTTCCACTCATGATGGCCGCTTGGAAGTTGGCGCCGGCACTCGCGGCTGGGAATTGCATCGTCTTAAAACCTGCCGAAGAGACGCCTCTTTCTGCCCTGAGACTGGGCGAGTTGATCAGCGATATTGTGCCAGCAGGCGTCGTCAATATCTTGACGGGCTATGGGCCAGAGGCTGGTGCACCACTCGTTGAGCATCCAGCCGTCAAGAAGATTGCCTTTACCGGATCCACTGAAGTCGGACGCCAGATCATGGCGCACGCCGCCGCGCACGTGGCCGACGTGACCCTCGAGCTTGGCGGAAAGAGCCCTCAAATTGTCTTCCCCGACGCCGATCTGGACGCAGCACTCGAAGGCGTACTGCTAGGCATATTCTATAACGAAGGACAGCAGTGCTCCGCGGGCTCGCGCCTCTTTTTGCATGAATCTATTTATGACAATTTCTTGAAGAAACTGATTGAGAGGTCCAAAGCGATCAATGTCGGCCCGCCACAAGAGCCGACTTCACAGATTGGCTCGCTCGTCTCCAAAGAGCAGCAGAAGCGCGTTCTCAATTATGTTCAGCTGGGAGTCAAAGAGGGAGCCGAAGTGGCTTGCGGTGGCAAAGCGCCGGCTGCACCTGAATTGAAGAGGGGCTGCTATGTGGAGCCGACAGTGTTAGTAAACGTGGCCAACAAAATGAAAGTGGCCCAGGAAGAGATCTTCGGGCCTGTGCTTTGTGTGATGAAGTGGAGCGATGAGAAGAAGATGATCGAAGAGGCCAACGACGTTCAGTTCGGACTCTGCGCCGGAGTCTGGACCAAGGACATCAACAAAGCCCACAAGACTGCCAACAAGATTGAGGCCGGAAACGTCTGGATCAATCAATATGACGTCTTTGCCTATGGAGCACCTTTTGGAGGCTACAAGCAGAGCGGCATTGGCCGCGAGCTGGCCTTTGACACGCTGCTCCACTACACTCAACAGAAGAATGTGAACGTGGATCTGAGCGGTAAGCCATCCCGCTGGTTCTGATTTTTAAGAAATTAAATTTATAATCCAAGGAGGCCGTACATGTCAGATTTGGTACTGTTCGAGAAGAAGGGCAAAGTTGCAATCATCAAGCTTAACAAAGCCCCAGTCAACAGCTACAACCACGATTTCTTTATGGAGTTTGGCCGCGCCATTGATCAGGTCCGCTTTGACGATGGAGTCGGAGTGGCCATCGTGACCAGCGCTCTCGATAGTTTCTTCTCTGCCGGAGCGGACATCCGCATGCTCAAAGAGAGCACGCCAGACTTCAAAGCGATGTTCTGTCTCAATTGCCAGGAGACGCTAAGCAAGATGGAGAGCACACCCAAACTCTTCATTGCTGCGCTCAATGGAACGACAGTGGGTGGAGGCATGGAGATAGCGCTGGCCACGGACTTGCGCTTTGTCGCCGATGGCGAGAAGGTCAAGCTGGGCTTGCCAGAGGTAACGCTGGGTGTATTGCCAGGAACAGGCGGCACACAGCGCCTGCCACGCTTAGTGGGAAAATCGAGAGCGCTCGATCTGATGATCACAGGTCGTCTTCTTACTCCACAAGAGGCGCTTCAGATTGGCCTCGTTGATCGCGTCTTCCCTGCTGCTCAATTTATGGAGAAGACGATGGAGTATGCCAACAACGTGGCTAATGGACCGAGCCGTGCCGTCTCGCTCATCAAGCGCGCCGTTCAGCAGGGGACTGAGATGACGCTGGATGCCGGACTCGCTTTGGAGCGCGAGCTGCAGAACCGCCTCTTCGTCACAAGCGATGCCAAAGAGGGATTGTCAGCCTTCACCGAAAAGCGCAAGCCACAATTCTCGGGGAAATAAGAGCTGATGGCACGAACACGAAAAGAGCGGTTGACCTCCGGGCTCAAAGTCGTGCGGGATCAGCTTTTGGATTCACTGCAGGGCTGCCAGGCAGAAGAGTTCGAGTGGAAGCCCCGGCCTGATATGAAGTCTGTCAAAGAGATGATCCGGGAGTGCGGGGCTGTCGAAAAAGTCTTGGTCAATTATGCCCGCAGCGGAGAGCAGCTTGACTTTCAGAAAGCCGTCCAGTGGACGGGTGAAGATCTGCCATCAACTCTTTCGGACCTGGAAGTGATCCGCAGAGATACGATCCAATATATCAACGTGCTCAAGGACGCTGATTTCGAGCAGACACGCAAGAATCGGCGGGGCGAAGAGACAGAGATCGAAGAGTTTCTTCGCTCGATCTACACACACGAGTATTATCACGTCGGGCAGATTATCTATAACCGCTGGCTGCTTGGGTATAATCCGTACAAGAAGCAGCAATAATCAAACATAGGGGTATTAGAGAGGGGAGAAAGCATGAATACAAAGACATTATTGATCGGGCTTCTGGTCCTGGCAGTGATTGTCGCCGGTTTTCTATTTATGCAAAACGGAGGCAATAAACCTGCCTCTACCAAACAGCCCGCGACGAGCACCCAGACCAATACTGCGCCACCAACCACAGCTACAAGCACCAAAGGAGGCTGCAAGTCGACACCCGACACGGCAACCCAAATGAAAAATCCAATTGCTTGCGTAGAGACGAACATGGGAACCTTTGAGTTTGTGCTCTATCTCGACAAAGCCCCCATCTCGGCCAAGAACTTTATTGATTTGGCAGAGAAGGGCTTTTATGACGGGCTCATCTTCCACCGCATCATTGATGGATTCGTCATTCAGGGTGGAGATCCGCAAGGGACTGGAGAAGGCGGACCTGGCTACACAATCAAGGGCGAATTCATTCCCGAGCTGAAGCACGATTCCGCTGGAATTGTCGCCATGGCTCGTGCTGAGGACCCAGACTCTGCTGGCAGCCAATTCTATGTGACTCTTGCCCCTTTGCCGCGTCTGGATGGCAAGTATGCGGTCTTCGGCAAAGTCTTTGAGGGTCTTGATGTCGTGATGGCTATTGGCAAAGTGAAGACAGGGCCCGGAGACAAACCCATTGACAAAGTCTTTATGAAGAAAGTGACAATCATCCATCCAAAGCCGCAGTAAGAGCAGATGATCACCTTCGATGATTTTATGAAGCTGGACATCCGCATCGGGCGCATCGAGAGCGCCGAGCGGGTGGAAGGCACTGACAAGCTGATGAAGCTCACAGTCAATCTCGGCAGTGAGAGTCGTCAGCTTGTGGCGGGCATTGCTGAGTCGTATACACCGGACAGCATTATCGGAAAGATCATTCCAGTTCTGGCCAACCTGGAGCCCCGCGTGATTCGCGGCGTCGAGAGCCAGGGCATGATTCTCTGTCCATCCAATGATCTCGGGAAGCCCGTTTTGCTCCATCCAGAGCGCGAAGTGCCGTTGGGTGCAAAAGTAAAGTAAAAGCCTACTCCATCGCATCTGCCACTAATTCTGCAATGTCTTTGTCTTGCAGCTTCACGTCATTATTCTTTATGCCATCTTCCATCATGATCATGCAAAATGGACAAGCCGTCGCAAGAATATCAGGCTCAACTTCAAGAGCCTGTTTCAAGCGCCTGTCATTGACGCGTTTGCCCTGATCCTCTTCCACCCACATTAGGCCGCCGCCCGCGCCGCAGCACATTCCGCGCTCTCTACTGCGGGTCATCTCCACGCGCTTCACACCAGGAATGGCGTCTATCGCCGCGCGCTGCGGATCATAAATATTGTTATATCTCCCTAAATAACATGAGTCGTGGTACGTGATCTTCTTCTCAAGCCCTTTGGTCAATCTAAGCTTGCCCTGTTGGATGAGATCGGCAATCAATTCCGAGTGATGAAGCACTTCATAGTTGCCACCAAAATCAGGGTACTCATTCTTGAAGGTGTTATAGCAGTGAGGACAAGCCGTGAGAATCTTTGTAATCCCATATTTTGAGAAGGTCTGAATATTCTTTTCAGCTTGGACCTGAAAGATATATTCATGGCCGATTCGACGCGCTGCGTCCCCCGTGCAGCTCTCCTCATCTCCCAGAATCGCAAATGTGATGCCAGCCTTTTCCATAATTTTGACAAGACTTCTTGCCACAGTCTGATTGCGAGGCTCAAAGGCCGTGGCGCAGCCCACAAAGAAGATCAGGTCAATCTGCGTATGCTCATTCCTCGCGTGAAGGTCGCGCAGAATGGGCACATTGATACCCTTGGTCCATTCGAGCCGCGCATCAGAAGTCATGTTCCAGGGGTTGCCACGCCCGTCGTAGCCTTTGAAGACCTCAGTAAAGAAGGTAGGGTATTGATCTTTCATCATCACTTCATTGCGGCGCATCTCCAGAATTTTGTCTAGTTGATTGATCTGAACGGGACAGGCTGCAACGCAGGCCATGCAGGTGGTGCAGGCCCAAATCTCGTCAGCCTTGACCGCAACGGGCACCACGTCTTCGCTGACCCCAGCGCTCTTCCCGAAAAGCGGATTCTCTTTGTAGACCTGATCTCTCAATTCTAAAATGATCTCTTTGGGTGATAAAATTTTCCCTGAATGATTGGCGGGGCATTCGTCCTCGCAGCGGCCACACTCTGTGCAGCTATAGAGATCAAGCATATCTCGCCACGTCAGATCTTTCACAGTCCGCAGCCCGAGGCTCTCTTCGCGCTCAAAGGCACCTTCAACATCAAGCTTGGTCATCTGGCCTTGAGGCTGCGTCTTGTAAAAAAGAACGTTGGGCAGACTGGTGATGATGTGAAAATGTTTTCCAAGAGGCAGGAAATTCAAGAAGAGTAGAATTGTGAGGACATGAGTCCACCATGCACCCATGTAAATCCCCGTGATCGCGCTTGGCGAAAATCCGACTTGCTGGAGTAGCCAGCCCGTTCCAGCACTGGCAAAGTCCCAGCCGCCGCGCAGATTCTCCCCATCCAGCGCGATGTGCGCCCCATCAATCAGCAGATCTGAGATCATGAGTGTCAAAATCAGACCCAAAATGAAGACGCCTTCCCAGGAGAGAGTGAGTCTCGACTTCCGCGCGACCAGTCTCTGGTAGAGCCAGTAGATGCAACCAAGACTGACCAGCAATGCAAATGCATCTTTCATGACAAAATAAAGATTCCCAACTGGACTGGCTGGGACATCAATTTGCGGGAAAAAGCCTGAGATAAACAGACTCAGTGTTCGTATGGCATAGATGAGAAATCCCCAAAATATGAACGCATGCATCAGGCCGGGCAAGAAATCTTTGAAGAGACCTCGTTGTGCCAGAAAATAGAGGAATGCGTTAGCAAGGCGTTTTGGCCAGTCACGAAATCGGTCATCGGGCTTGGCGCGGAGGAGCGGTCTGAGTCGCTTCTCTATCACATAGCCAAAGAATCCCAAACCGGCCACAAGCAAGAGAGCGAGCCATACGCGTCCACCAATGCCGATGAGCGAAATATCCGTAGGGTGCAAGCGAGTGACACTCCTCGTTTATTTTAGTTAACGGTACTGACGGGTCTTATGTTTGTCAAAATTCCAAAGAGATCTTATACGATGAAACTCCAGTAGCTGTTGACACGCCATTTTTGCAGGGTTTAAGATGTAATTGAAGAAGGTGCGCCGAATGCCCCGTACGAAGATCGATTCTTCCCGAATTAAAGGGATCTATGACGAGCTCTCTCCCAGCTATGATCGCCGAGAGGCTCTTCTAGACCTCTTCTTTATTAAGCGCCATCGCAAGGCCATCTTCTCTCAGGCTCGTGGCAGGGTGCTTGAGGTTGGCGTCGGCACGGGAAAGAACTTCCGCTACTATTCTCATAAATGTGAAATTACAGGCATTGATCTCTCTCCCGGGATGCTCCAGATTGCAGAGAAGCGCTCCACAAGGTTGGATCAGGCTATTCATCTTCAAGTGATGGATGCCCATGAGTTGCAATTTGCGGATCGCAGCTTTGATACGGTGACCAGCAGCCTCACGCTCTGCACCCTCGTCGATCCCATTCTTGCCTTGAGCGAGATGGCGCGTGTCGTGCGCTCCAATGGCACGATTTTGCTTTTAGAGCATGGGCGAAGTCAGCACAGAATGTTATCGCGCTGGCTCGACTGGCTCGCTCCCCATTATGTCGAGAACTATGGCTGCCATCCCAACCGCAACATACTCTCGCTCGTACAGGCGGCAAATCTGCAGATTTTGGATGTACGCCGATTCTTGTTCGGAATACTCTATGCCATCGAGTGTAAGCCTCAGCGACGCGCCAAAGCCTTGAGGAGACTTTGAATCTCAAAACGCCTTCTGCAAGTCAAAATAGAACTGGGGCTGTTGTGCGCCAATCCCGTATGCAAAGCCGCCGTGCAGCCAACCATCGAGCAAACCAAAACCAATAATCAGATGCAGCTGAAATTCGATGCCAATTCCCACACGAAGATTCTCAATATTTAGAGCCTTGCCGACCAATCCCATATCGGTAAAGAGGCTTCCCCGTAACTCATTCAGGAAGACCGGCAGTGTGTGATAACCACAGCACCCCCAGTTGATATTCCAGATCGGAAAGTCGTAGGCCAGGTTTATCGAAATTCGTTGGGATCCACGAAGGAGAGTAGGATGACCTCGCAGCGGGCGGTCGCCTTGCAATCCACCGAGAAGAAACTCAGGAATATCGCTCCAGGCAACACTCGAAGAAAGATCGAGCCATTGGGGTCCAATCGGGCTTTCGAAGGGAATTTTGAGCCGTTCATCCCAATCCGCTGAGATCCTGCGGGCAAGCCCTGCGATCGTCCACGCCAAGCCTCCTCGGACTGAAAGCGTCGAAATTCGTTGGGAAAGATCGAACTGAGTCTCCTCAGGCAGATGAAGAGCTGCAAAGAGCTCTGTCTGATCCGGGCTGCGATAGATTCCAACTTGCAGGAATTTGGAACTGTTCGGATCAGGTGAGAGCGGGAACTCCAATAACGCCGTCTGTATTTGATAACTTGCAGTCCCCTGCAGATGCAGCCGCACCCACGGAACGGGCGTCTTGTGGTTGTACCAAAAGTCATAGAAGAGCTCGAATGGGCTGTAGCTTGTCCCCAAGTTTAGCTGATAAGAGATCTGTCCAGTCGGCTCTACATTGCTGGTGTATTCGCCCACATTCCAGCGCCCGATGATTGGCACCCAGAACGTCGGGATGATTCCCTGCTCAGCTTGATATGCACTGATCGGAGCATTCTCGATCTCTTGATTTTGGTCGGTCGAGAGAGTCTGGCTCTCTCCAGAGCTTGTTCTCCCGATAAGATTTTTTATTGATCCAAGAGATTTCCACTGATTGGGATCGACTTTGGCCGTCCTCAACCCAAATCCGTCAGCTTCATATCCGACATAGGCAAGTTGACCCCCGTCGGCTGAGACTCGTGCCTCACGGACTCCTGTAGAAGATGCGACGACTCGTGATACCTCTTGATCAGCAAGTCTCACGGCATAAATTTGGTATCTGCCTTCAAAATCAGAGGTAATGAATAGAAATCTCCCATCCAGTGAAAAGCTTGGATCGAAGACTTTGGCCTTTGAAATCCCAAGAACCTGAAGCTCTTTTCCACTTCTGGCTATGAGATGAATTCTCACACCAGCATCTTTTTCTGAAAGCGTGAGCGCAATCACTTGGCCATCCGCGGAAACTGCGACGGATAAGAGCTGGTCATCCGGTGAAAAATCTCGGATGATTATGCGATTGCGCGTTGCCAGATTGAACAGAACAAGATTACTTCTTCCTGCGTGTCCGCTCCGCAGCAGCAGGACGTCTGTTGCGGATGTAGGCATTGGCACTACTGCCCAGACCCGCTCGCGATCTGTATACTGCCGCTCATTGTGACTGAGCAGATCATAGGAAAAGAGCTCACCATAGAGCTTGCCATCCGGCTGCCGTACGGCTTTTGCATAGATGAGGGTTGAAGGATCGAGCCAGTTCGCTGATCTGCAGTCACAGTCCAAAAGCGGTACATCTTTGCCCTGCCTCAGCAGGATCAGACGCAGTCCTGGGCTCCGTTCAAGCCCACTGGCGTGGTAAAGAAGCAAATCTCCGCTAGGGGACCAGCGAGGCTCATCCGTCTGAATAGACTCAAGACTGACCCTTTTGCTGGTTGCACTTGAGTCTGCCATGAATCGCTGATTTTCAGCCATAAATTTTTCTTGAAGGGAGACCTGAAATTGCGAGTAAATCTCATTCATGGGGTGTTGTGACAATGATTCGAGTGCGCCAACGGTGAGAGATGGAAGTGGAAACGCAACAGAAAACCGGTAAACATCACGAAACGTCTCTTCACCAAGAGATTGCTCCAGATCGTGAAGAAATTCTTTACTCACGGAGAGGGTCCCCACATCAGAGATCGGCCAATCCCACTTGGTATAAGGGTTGCTGAGCTGATCGACAGAAGGGAGACGATTTGAGTTGATCAACCCGCTCACGATCATGCTTGTATAGGCATCCGACGTATCTCCCAGCCCCAAAAGACCCGCAAAATAGAAGTGCGGAGTCAAAGCTCCAGGCAGGATGACATTTCCAAAGAAGATTCTGAGGTCATGCGTGAAATCTTCGGTTCTCGTTTGCAGCAGAACTGACCCAACTTCGCGGTAGATCAGATATTCCAAAAGAGACCGATCTGCTCTTCTTTCCAGCAGAGACTCCATTCCAAATGGGTGATCAATTGTGACCACAAGCTGTGGAAAGATCCTGGACGACGCAGATGCTTCATCCTGGGTATCGGACAAAAGAAGATAGATTGGCTCTTCCGATGAAAAATCGAGAAGGCTGGTCCAAAATTGGTGTGCCGATTCAGCAGCAATGGCGGCCTCTTTTGCCAATTCTTCAAACCCTGCAGGAAAAACGACATCAAAGTGCTTCGTCTTAAGGCTTAGCAGTCCTGGCAAATATAAGTTTGTTCCAGCAGGCTCGGCTGCAACAAGCCTCTGATCCGGAAACACCCCCGTCGCGACCATGATGAGCAGCAAAAAATAAAGAACTCTCGATATTCGCATATTTCTGATTCCCGGAAAAATCAAGGCAGGAGGCCTGTCTCAATCGTCAGACTTGGATTGCCTTCGCGATTGACGGCCAGATCAATTCTCATCCGCAAATCCGGGAAGGAGAGCGACGTTCCCCAGCCAAAGAAGATCTGATCGATTTTGTCTTTGACCTCATCATTCAGAATCACTCCACCCTCCATAAAGAATGAGATGTCCCCTTGGAGATCGATCGGAATCCAGCCCAATTGCGATCCCAGCAGCCCCGTCAAGTCGATTACAAAGAGGCGCTGAGAGAAGAGATCAAATGTCCGCTCAAGAGTCGCGAGCATGAAACGATTGCCGGAAAAATTCCTGGGATAGCTCCGCAGACCCAGATTGAGTTGAAGGCCAGCAAGCCCAGCCGGATTCTCCAGCGATCCGACCCGAAGATTCAGATCGAGATGATCGAGCGAAACTTTTGTTGAACTGGTAAATATCTGAAAGATATGAGTCGGATCTTTGGCCGATTGACCCAAAAGGAAATTTCCTGTCGTATCCAGGTCAATCCCAGAGATGACCGGCCACTTTATGAGCGCGCTTAGATAGCCATATCGGACCTCTGGGCCCGCATCCTCACCCGGGCCTGGCCACAAGTGGCCAGTAAATCCAGTTCCTTGAAAACTGCTGCCCGCAAGAATCTTGTCCAGCAATCCATCTTCACTGCTGTTATGGAGCCAGCGATAGAATTTGACGAGATCGACCGAAAGGCGTTCCCCATTTTCACCCTGTCTTCCTAAAACCAGGCTCTCTGGCCAGTCTCCGTAAGAGAACGAGATCATCTGTGAATAATCGAAGCTCGCTCGATATCGAGTTGCTCCGGTCACGGGTCCCCAGGCACCGCCGATGCCGAACTCAAGAGTGCTGATGAGCAGGCGAAAGTCGAGACCCAATAAGAGCCCGTCCCGTTCGCTTTGGAAGATCACAGGTCGAATCGATTGCGAGACGTCATCGCGTTCGATTTGTGCAATTTGAGCGGATGCCGCTTGAGAAAATCCAGATACAAACAATGAAAAAAGAAATGAGATTACGAGAAGGGCTCGCATCTCCTTTTGCTCCCATCTTCTATATCTAAGAAGATTGAGTGATATTGACTGAAAGATCCTGAAGTCGATCAACAACGGCTGTCCACTCCTGATTGGCATGACCTAGCTCATTCTTTTTCAGCTGATAGGTTTCGCTGAGCTCGCGCATCCACGCGTGCTTCTTCTCATAACTTGCCGTCTCCATCTCATGCTCAAGCCGCGCGATCTCGACTTCCAATTGCTCTAGTCGGGCAGAAAACTCCGCCTCACGCTTGAGGAGACTCTTTTGCTCAGATTGAGGCGCTTTCTCAGCTGACCCAGACGGCTTTGAGGTCTCTTTTCGAGCGGGCTGAGAATTTCGCTTTTCTTGGCGAGCCCGTGCGGTGCTTCGCTCTTCTGAGCGCTTTCGCAGATAGAAATCGTAGTCGCCCTTATAGATCCGGCACTTGCCATCCCGAATCTCCCAGATCTGAGTGGCAAGCGCCTGGATGAGATAGCGATCATGAGAGACGAATAACATAGTCCCTTTGTATTGGCTAAGCGCCTCTTCCAAAACCTCGCGTGAGGAGATGTCCAAGTGGTTAGTCGGCTCGTCCAAGATGAGAAAGTTGCCGCGAAGCTGGGCGAGGCGCGCCAACGCAATACGGCTACGCTGACCACCAGAAAGCTCCTTTACCTTCTTAAAGACATCATCTTCAGAGAAGAGAAACATCCCCAAAAAATCACGCGCTTCGCTGATCTTCTGATGTTTTCCTTCGATCAGGCTATCAATTACCGTCATCTCAGCACTCATCTCTTCCCATTGGCTCTGGCGAAAATAGGATGGCTCCACGTTATAGCCAAGCTCGAATCTTCCACGGATAGGCGGAAGCTCTCTCAAGATTGTTTTAATCAATGAAGATTTCCCGGAGCCATTTGGACCAATGAGCGCGATCCGTTCTTCTTGGTAGATCTTGGCTTCAGGACATTCAAACAGAATTGTAGGGCTGGTCTTCCCCTCAGAAGGGGGAAATCCAACAGCCAAATTTTCCAAAGTCACAACGTCTTTACCGCTATTCTTGGAGACCTGAATTGTAAAATGGATGGACTTCTCTTGATGCGCTGCATCAAGTCTCTCTAATTTATCCAGCGCCTTTTGACGCGATTTGGCCTGCTGCTCTCGGAAGTAGCCACCGGCAATGTTTCGGCGGATATATTCTTCACTCTTTTTGATCTGTTCTTGCTGTTCTTCAAATCTCTTGTTTTGAAAATCTACATTCAACTGTTTCTGCTGTTTGGCTTTCGTGTAATTGCCTGTATATTCGTTGACTCGAGAGGCTTCCACTTCCCAGACCCGCTCTGCCAGGCGGTCTAACAAGAACCTGTCGTGCGAGCAGATCACAAATGCGCCCTTCCAACTGGCAAGATACTCTTCCAGCCATTCGACGGCGTAAACATCGAGGTGGTTAGTCGGCTCGTCCAGAAGCAAGATGTCCGGCTGCTCCAAGAGAAGTTTTGAGAGCGCAGCTCTCGCCCTCTCCCCACCACTCAGATAGCGGATGAGCTTGCCTTCATCCTGTTCTGTAAATTCAAGACCATAAAGAACTTTTCGGACTTCGGCTTCTGCTTCGTAGCCATTGGCATTTTGGAATGCTTCTAATAGCGCATCATAGGTGTGAAGAAGCTCAGTATGATCTCCAGCTTCAGCCAGCTGCTTCTCGATCTGGCGCATCTGCTGTTCCATCTCCAGGATGTGACTTTTGGAGCTCATCACTTCAGAAAAAAGAGTCGCATCTTCGTTGAGCTCCGGCTCTTGCGAGAGATAGCCAATCCGGGCAGAGCTGGTCTTGGTAAACTGGCCGCGGGTCGGCTCCTCAATGCCTGCCAAAATGCGAAGCAGTGTCGATTTTCCGGAGCCATTGGCTCCGATCAAAGCGACGCGGTCTCCATGCCCCAGCTGAAGCGAGACATCCTGGAGCACATAATCTCCGCCATATCTCTTAAAGAGCCCATCTAACATAAAAAGCGACATTATTCACACCCGATGCTTAATTGTAAGCGACAGAACCCCGCTCAGCAAGCTGGCGAATCCCGCATTTGAAGGCCTCGGCATACCAAATGGGAAGAGTGTCCCTGAAGAGCCGAACCCCTTGCTTGGCCGTTGTTTCACTCGGGGGTTATACTAAAAATCTCCATGGTGATTCGAGGAATTGAGGCCCGCGAAATCCTGGATTCTCGCGGAAATCCGACCATCGAAGTCGAGGTGGCATTGAGCGGTGGACAAATTGCCATTGCCGCCGTCCCTTCGGGCGCCTCGACCGGCCAATTTGAGGCGCTGGAGTTACGAGACGGCGATCCAAAGCGCTTTCATGGCAAGGGCGTCCTAAAAGCTGTTGCCAATGTGAAAGATATTATCTCAAAGAGATTGATAGGGCTTGACCCCTGTGATCAAGAGCGCATTGATGCAATTTTAATTGAGCTTGACGGCACAGAGAACAAGAGCCACCTGGGAGCCAATGCACTTCTTGGCGTCTCATTGGCCACTGCCCGAGCTGCAGCACTCAACAAAAATATTCCGCTCTATCAGCGTCTGATGGAGTTGGCGAATGTCAAAAAATCCATCGCACCCCTCCCGCTTGTGAACATCTTGAACGGCGGAGCCCATGCCGACAATGAGCTTGACGTCCAAGAATTTATGATTGCCCCAGTCGGAGCAAAGTCCTTTGCCGATGCTGTGCGAATGTCAAGCGAAGTCTTCCACTCCCTCAAAAAGATATTGAAAAACAATGGTCTCAGTGTTGCAGTCGGCGATGAAGGTGGCTTTGCACCTCAGATGTCAAGCAATGAAGAGGCTCTCAATTTCTTGCTCCAGGCGATTGAAAAGAGCGGCTATCAGCCTGGGAAAGATGTTGCTATCGCTCCCGATTGTGCGGCTACTGAATTTTTTGATGCACGTACGCAATCTTATACTTTTGAGAATAATAAAATATCAAGTTCAGATCTGATCTCGCTTTATGATTCCTGGTGCAAAAAATTTCCCATTATTTCTATTGAAGATGGGCTTGCAGAGGATGATTGGGAAGGCTGGAAGAAGCTCACCCAAAGACTAGGATCTAAAGTCCAGCTTGTGGGTGATGATATCTTTGTCACAAATCCGGCTCGCTTTCAGCGAGGGATCGATGATGGCATTGCCAACGCCATTCTGATCAAGCTCAATCAGATTGGAACGCTGACAGAGACGCTGCAAACTATTCAAATAGCACGAAGCGCGGGCTATTACTCCGTCATATCTCACCGCTCGGGTGAGACCGAAGATTCATTTGTCGCAGATTTGGCACTTGGAACGGCAGCGGGCCAGATTAAGACGGGCTCGGTCTCACGAGGGGAGAGAACTGCCAAATACAACCAGCTCTTGAGACTCTGCGATCGCTATGATATTCCGCTAGCTGGGTGGCGATCATGTCCATAAATCAATCCCTCATCTTGCGCGTAATCATCGGGATCGGAATCGCCTCGGTGGCCTTTGCCTTCTATAGCCGTGCCCATGAGGCTGCTTCATATCAAAGCCAAATCAGAAAGATAGAGGCCCAAAAGATCCAGGTCAATCATGAGATCGATAATTTGAAATCATTGCTGGCCCGTAAAGATGACAAAGAGTACTTGAAATACCTGGCCCGCAGGCAATTGGGGCTGGTCATGCCAGGCGAGGAGAAATACATTATCATTGAACAAAGGCCATGAGCTTTGTTCATTTGCATGTTCATTCCGAGTTTAGTCTTCTGGATGCCACTTGCCGGATCGAAGAGCTGTTAAAACAAGCCCACGCCCAGAAGATGCAGGCGCTGGCGCTCACCGATCACGGCAACCTCTGTGGCACTGTTGACTTCTACCGCAAAGCGCTTGATTTTAATGTGAAGCCATTGATCGGGTGCGAACTTTATGTCTCTCCAGCCAGCCGGAGGGATCGCGATCCCCGTGAAAAGTACTTTCATCTGACGACGCTGGCCCGAAATGAAGTGGGCTATAAGAATCTTCTACACTTGTCGAGCACTGGCTATCTGGAAGGCTTCTATTATCGTCCGCGAGTGGACAAGGAATTACTAAAAGAGTATGGCGATGGGCTCATCATTCTGTCGGGCTGTCTCAAAGGTGAGATTCCGACTCTGCTCCTGGCCGGAAAGATCCATGAGGCAGAAGAGGTGGTCAAACAGTTTCAAGCCATTGTTGGGAAAGAGAATTTCTATATTGAACTGCAAAACCACGGTATGAAGGAGCAGGAAGAGCTAAAAGGCCGTCTCCTCGATTTGGCGGGCAGGCTTAATATTCCCGTTGTCGCTACCAATGACGTGCACTTCCTCACGCGCGAAGATAGCCAGCCTCATGAGGTCTTTATCAATATTGGCTCAAAGAAGCCTGGCGAGCGCCGAACGTATGGGCAGGAGCTTTATCTCAAGTCTCCCAAAGAGATGGAAGCGCTCTTTGGTCATATTCCCGGAGCACTTGAAAACACCAAAAAAATCGCCGATTGCTGTTCGGTAGAGCTCGATTTTGAAACGAGTCATCTGCCCTTCTTCAAACTTCCCAATGGCGAATCTTCCCCGGATGAATACATGGAGAAACTGGCTCGGGTTGGCATCAAAGCCCGCTATGAGCAGATCACTCCTGAGATCGAAGAGCGGCTTCAGCACGAGCTAAAAGTGATCCAAGAGATGGGCTATGCGCCGTATTTCTTGATTGTGCAAGACTTTATTCAGTTTGCGAAATCCAAAAAGATTCCAGTCGGACCTGGGCGCGGTTCTTCTGCTGGAAGCCTCGTCTGCTACGGCCTTGGAATCACGAATGTTGATCCGCTCAAGTACGGGCTCATCTTTGAGCGATTCTTGAACCCTGATCGTATTGAGCTGCCCGATATCGACATCGATTTCTGTGTTCGTGGGCGCGACGAAGTGATTCGTTATGTGGAAAAGCGCTATGGCCATGATCACGTCGCCCAGATCGTCACGTTCGATACGATGGCCGCGCGTGGCGCGATCCGTGATGTCGGACGCTCGCTTGGAGTTTCATATACCGATGCCGACCGAATCGCAAAGCTCATTCCCTTTGGATTTAGTTTGGAGAATGCCCTCAAGGCTTCGCCAGAATTGAGAAAAGAGTGTGACGAAAACGATCAAATCAAACGGCTCCTCGACACGGCACAGAAGCTTGAAGGCCTCTCACGGAACCCATCGACTCACGCTGCGGGTGTCGTGATTGCTCCACAAGAGATTGACCGCTACGCGCCACTCATGAAGCTGAGCGATGGCTCAGTTGTAACGCAATATGAGATGAACGCGCTAGGGGCCATCGGGATGCTCAAGATGGATTTTCTAGGTCTGAGAAATCTGACAGTGATTGACGATGCGCTGAAGTCTATCGAAGGCGCGACGGGCCAGAAGATTGACCTGGACAGACTGCCTCTCGATGACGCGAGAACCTATCAAATCTTGCAGGCCGGTCACACCTCGGGTGTCTTTCAGCTTGAAGGCACAGGCATCACGGAGATGCTAAAGCGTCTCGTTCCATCTGAATTTAAAGACCTGATTGCCATCTTAGCGCTCTACAGACCAGGTCCATTGGAGAGTGGCATGGCCAATGACTACATCGAGCGCAAGCATGGCCGGCAAAAGATCGCCTATCCACACCCCAAGCTCCAAGAGATCCTTGAGGACACCTATGGGCTGCCAATCTATCAAGACCAGGTGCTGATGATGGCGCGGGTCATGGCCGGATTCACCTTGGCTGAAGCCGATTCATTGCGAAAAGCGATGGGCAAAAAAGATAAGCAGCTCATGGATCAACAGCGCCAGAAGTTCATCGATGGCTGCATTGCAAACAATGTAACCGACAAAAAGGCCAGGGCTCTCTTTGATGATATTGATAAGTTTGCCCGGTATGGGTTCGTCAAAGCCCATTCCACCGCCTATGCGCTCATTTCATATTGGACAGCCTATTTGAAGGCCCATTATTTTATCTATTACATGGCCGCACTCCTCACCAGTGTTGCAGGCACAGGCAAAAAAGTGAGTGAATATATCAATGAATGCCGCGAGTTTGGCATCGAAGTTCTGCCGCCTGACATCAACGAGAGCGATTCTGACTTCACGCCAATCGCAAACGAAAATAAAGAGTCAATCCGCTTTGGACTTGGCGCAATCAAGAATGTCGGACAAGGCCCGATCCAGTCGTCCCTGAAGGCACGCTCTGAGGGAAACTTTGAATCTTTCTTTGATTTCTGTCAACGCGTCGATTCAGACAAGCTCAATAAAGAGGTTTTGGAGAGCCTGGTCAAGGCGGGGGCCTTCTCATCGTTTGGGACGCGCAAAGGACTGCTGGCTCTGGTTGAAGATGGGCTGACGCTCTCAACCCGTGCCTATAAAGAGCGTCTAAGCGGTCAAAAGTCATTCTTTGGAACGGATGAGGATTCTGGCACAAAGCACGAGCTGACAGTTGAGAAAATCTCATCCGAAGAATTCTCAAAGAGTGAATTGTTGGGCTTTGAAAAAGATCTGATGGGACTCTATGTAAGTGGCCATCCCCTTGAGGATGTGGAAGATCGCCTGGAGCTATATCGAACCTGTCCACTGAGTCAGGTGCAAGAGCTCAATGGCGAGCGAGATCTGACCCTGGGCGGTCGAGTCGAGTCGTTGAAGAAGATCCAGACTCAGGGTGGCAAGATGATGGCCTTCCTCACGCTTGAAGACCTCACAGACCAGGCGGAGATCGTGATCTTTCCGCCTGAGTTCGAGCAATACATTGCTGTGCTCAAAGCGGATGAGTTGCTGCTGATTCGAGGGCGATTCGAGAATCGAGGCGGTCGCAGAGGATTTGTGGCCAAACGCATCTTTCGCTTCGACGAGCTTGATCAAAAGAGTGAGCTGCACCTGCTCCTGACTGCTGAGAAGATTGAAGAGTCCTTTTTGCTCAAGCTGCGAGAGACTTTCAAACAGAACCAGGGCCGATCGAAGGTCTTTTTATACGTCCCAAATGGCACAGGTCGTGAGAAGGTCATTGTCGGCTCATCCTATTTTGTCAAGCTCTCCAAGGCCCTGTGCTGTGAGCTAATGAAGTCAGTTGGGCGGGAAGGAATCAAGATTTACGCCAATGGTGAAGAGATCAGTCTGAAAGAGAATCTGGTGTCTGTGCCCTCATGATTCAGCGAATTCTCAAATGGCTCTATCCAGGAATGGGAGTCAAGCGCTGGGCGATCCTAATCGCTCTTTCTGCATTGATACTTATTCTTGGGTTGATGGGGTTCGTCGGGCGTGAGAATGTACGATATCTCTGGCAATTTTTTATGAACTCACCGATTCCCATTGTAGCTCTCGTGGGTGGACTCATTTTGCTGGGTCTTATCGGGATCTCGGTTGGAATGGCTTTTCTGGTGCGCTCAATCATCCGCGAGATCTCACCTGGAGCCGAAGGGCGGGCCTCTGAGCTGATTTACAGCAAACGTCTTCTGAGCCGAGGGCGTAAAGTGGCTGCGATAGGAGGAGGGACTGGTCTCTCCACTCTGCTGCGCGGGCTGAAAGAGTGGACCACAAACCTCACGGCTATCGTGACCGTGATGGATGATGGCGGCAGCTCAGGCGTGCTGCGCCGGGAGCGGCAGATTCTTCCACCCGGAGACATTCGAAATTGTCTCATCGCACTCGCTGAAGATGAGTCTAAGATTGCCAAGCTCTTTCAGCACCGCTTCTCGAAGAGTGGGTCAGCTCTTGACAGCCACTCGCTGGGCAACTTGGTGCTCGCCGGGCTTCAGGAGATGACTGGCTCCTTTGACCGCGCAATCGAAGAGTTTAGCACTGTGCTCAAAGTGCGTGGCCAGGTTTTACCAGCTACTCTGGATAGTGTTGAGCTGGTCGCCCATATGGCCGATGGGAGTCTGATTCGGGGAGAGTGCAATATCGCAGAGAATGGGGTCAAGCAGATCACACAGATGACGCTCTCAAAGCCACGCGTCAAGCCATATCCAAAAGTTCTCTCTGCTATTCGCAATGCCGATGTGATTGTGCTGGGACCGGGCAGCCTCTATACAAGCATCATTCCTAATTTACTGGTCGACGAGATTGCGCAGGAGATCGAGCGCTCTCGCGCCATCAAGCTTTATGTGGCAAACTTAATGACGCAGCCCGGCGAAACAGAGGGATTTACACTTGGGGACCACTTAACCGCATTGGCTGAGTACATCGACCTCAACTCTTTTAATTATATTGTGATCAACAAAGAGCCAATTCCAGCAGAGTATCTGGCAAGTTATCTCGAAGACAATTCCGTACCCGTCAAAAATGATCTTCCCGAAGAGAGCGAATTCAGGCGCAAGATTATTGGAGTCGATCTTCTCGATTTCGTCGAGATTGGAGGCGAGAAGACCTTGAAGCATCATTCACGAAACCTCGCACAAGCGATTGCCCGTTGTGCCAAAGACAGCTTTGCAGTTCGGCCAGGAAAAAATTAAGGTAGTGGTAGATTGCGAGGAGGGACAACGTGCTGCATCGATATAGATTGATGATTCCAGGCCCTGTAGAAGCAGAGCCTGAAGTTCTGGAAGAGATGGGCAAACCCATCAAAGTTCACTATGGACCGGAGTGGACGCCCTATTTCTACGAGACTATCGAATTGATGAAGCAGGTGATGTTCGCCGAAAAGTCGCGTCTTTTCCTGATCCCGGGTCCGGGAACTGCTGCGCTTGACGCCGCCATCGGCAATACCATCGCCGATGGTAAAAAGATTTTAGTCTTGACCAACGGCTACTTTGGCAATCGCTTCGTCCAGATCAGCAAGAGTTATGTCAAGCCTGAGCTTGTGCGGATTGTCGAGGCACCCATGGGTGGAGTAATCGATCCTGCCGATGTAGAGCGGGCCTTTAAGAAAGATAAAGACATAAAAGTCGTGGCACTTGTTCATTGTGAGACTTCGACGGGGGTCCTCAACCCTGTCCAGGAGATTGCAGAAATCTGCAACCGCCATGGGGCGTTGCTCGTAGTCGATGCCATCACATCTTTAGGCGGGGTGGAGTTTCGCTTTGATGAATGGGATATTGGAATCTGCATCACATCATCTCAAAAGAATTTGGGGCTCTTCCCAGGAATCGCGCCGATCGCTATCAGCGAGCGAGCCTGGAAGATGATCGAAAAGACGGATTGTCCAGGATGGTATCTCAATTTCAAGACCTGGCAGAAATATCTCGACAAGTGGGGCCACTGGCACCCGCACCCGGTGACGATGCCAACCAATCTTATTCAAGCACTTCGCCGCAGCTGCGAGTCGATCTTGGAAGAGGGACTCGCAGCCCGTTGGGAGCGCCACTCAAAAGTTGCAAAAATTGTTAGAAAGGGCTTTGAGAATCTGGGGTTCGGGCTTCTCGCTCCGCAAGAGATTGCTTCACCAACAATCACTGCAGCCAAAACCGATGTGCGACTATCGTCCAAAGAGATCATTGCCTATCTCAAAGAGCATCATCAGATCCTGATTGCGGGTGGTCTGGATGAACTGGAAGGGAAGATCTTCCGCGTGGGGCACATGGGCCCGACTGCGACCCCCCAGATGGTCCTGCCGATGCTCTATGCTTTGGAAGATGCGCTTCGAGCCGCCAATGTGCCCGTCAAGCCAGAACAAAGTCTGATGGGCTTGGAAGTCTGACCAAGTCCGCTTTAGAATAGATTGAACACGGAGGGATGACCGAATTGGCTAAGGAGCCGGTCTCGAAAACCGGTACGGCTCAAAAGGCCTTCGGGGTTCGAGTCCCCGTCCCTCCGCCAAGCTCATCCCTAGACCTCTTCAAGGAACGACAAGAGTAGCCAAATTAAAAAGGGCAGATTTTCATCTGCCCTTTTATTACTCATCTTAAGTTCTGTAAATATCGACTAGCTAAGCTGAATATCTTCTTCTTGGATCAGGTTGTCAAACTGCTCAAGTCGTCTTCGCAGACGGCTCTGAGCCAACTTCTCAAGCGCCTCTTTCTCGATCTGGCGGATACGCTCACGGCTCAGATTGAAAAGCTCGCCCACGCGCTCAAGCGTCATTGGCTGAACACCCTCTCTTAGGCCGAAGCGGAGCTCCAAAATCTTGCGCTCCCGCTCTGTCAAATCGTCAAGTGCCATGTACAGTTCCTCAATGGACAGCTGCTTTAGCGCTTCGCGCAGAGCGGAGTTGTCCTGGGAGCCAATAAAGTCACCCAAGACGCTCTCCTCTTCATCGCCCACGGGCTCTTCAAAGGATCGCGTATACGGCGTGATCTTCTGCGCTCGCTCAATCTCTTCCAAAGGCATCTTGAGAATCTTGGCCAATTGCTCTGTTGTTGGCGAGACGCCGTGCTTCTGGACATGCTCGCCCTCGGCTTTGTAGATCTTTCGCATCAGCTCAAGCATGTGAGTCGGAATGCGAATCGTGCGAGCCTTGTCGGCAATGGCACGGGTGATCGCCTGACGAATCCACCACGTTGCATACGTGCTGAATTTATAGCCTTTGGTGTAATCAAACTTCTCAATCGCCTTCATCAGCCCGATGTTCCCCTCTTGAATTAGATCCAGCAAAGGAAGACCGGAGCCTTTGTGCCGCTTGGCAATCGACACGACCAGACGCAAGTTGGCAAGCGCCAAATTCTTTCTGGCCTCTTCATTGCCTTTGGCAACGGCCTTGGCTAGCTTGACCTCTTCTTCTCGTGTAAGAAGAGGGACACGGCCTATCTCCTGAAGATACATCTTTACGAGGTCTTCGGAGGCATGGGTATCCAACTCCTCATCTTCCATGAGGGTTTCCTCTCGATCTGCCACAATGGTTGCCACCTCCGGGTGCTCCTCTTCCTCGGTACGCTCCACGTCGAGGGTCGCAATGCCCTCGTTGAATTCCATCATTCTTCCTTTTCGGTCCTTTCCTGTATTCTTTCTTTTCATAATCAATCGTCAAAAGAGAAATTCGCTCTCATCCCGAGAGCTACCTCATCTCCTGATATAAGTACGTTTGACGGGTTCCTTGGTTTCGAATTTCATCGTAATTATAGCGAAAAAGCCAGCTTTTGTCAATAGCACCGCATTGTCTGTAGAATTATGGTACTTGAATGTAGGCAGGTTTCGATAAAGATGTTTAAACGACCAGGCGAAAACGGGATGTATTTGCAATTCTATGCGACTATTTTTTGGGATTCGTGTGAAAAATGCCTTCAAAATCATGGAAAGATCTCTGTAGAAGGCAAAATGGCCCAGCCCCCTCTACATGAAGGCTGCCGCTGCTCTGCCCTAAGCTTTTCAGCCAATGAATTGAAATATTACCGTGAGCAAGGCAAACGAATGGAGGCGCAAGCTCAAATCGAGTTTGATCGCCGTGCATTGCTCCATCAAGCAGGCCAAAGCCTCTCTCAGGCTCCAGAGACGGCCTATGAATTCTTTCAAAAGGCTGCTGAGATTGAACTCTATCCCGAAGAAGTCCAACAGCTGTTTCAGATTCATGGGCAACACATGAAAGCTAACGTTAATCTGTCGAAGAGATTGCTCAAGCTTTTTCTGAGGGCCAATCGTTATCGCTATGATCTGCGAAAATATGAGAATATGCCGCCCCGCATGCAGCAGGCCCGCATCGCGCATGGCGAAGAGATCATTCGCAGTCTCTTTCATCAATGGCTGCCTGACCTTGATCAAGAGCATCTATGACTCTAACGCGGTCTGATGGAAGAGTCTTATTTATCATGGCCGCAATTGGAATGTTATCGATCTTTTATGGTCTTATCTCAGCAGATCACTCAAATAATCAGAATTTCATGATTCAAGCTGAGAATCAATCCAAACTTCCTCTGATCACAGACCTAAATCGCGCTTCATACGCTGAATTGTTAGATATTCCAGGCATTGGACCGACCCTTGCACAACGAATTCTCGAATACAGAATGGCTTATGGGCCATTCTTGAGATGGGAAGAGCTGGACAAGATTCGTGGAATCGGGCCAACAACCCTCAAAAAGATTCGCGAAACTGCAGGGGTATGCATGGGACCCAATTGCAAATGACCCGGGAATAGAGATGGATTTTGCCCTTCCGCGACGAAGGGTGCTATACTGAGCCCGAAAATTCTACAAATTCATTTCTTGTGACAAAGAACGAAAAGAACTGGAGGGATGTTGCGTGGGAGAGGTCCGCACAATTGGACTGGTAGGACACACAGGGACGGGGAAGACGGCATTGACGAATGCCATCCTCAAGATTGGTGGAGGAAAGAGCTCGCTGGACAACAGTCCAGAAGCCAAGTCGCGAGGAAGCTCCGTTGATCTCAACGTTGCCACGCTCAAGAAGGGTGACCAGATTCTGAACGTTCTGGACGCACCAGGATTTGGAGAGTTTGTTGAGGAGATCTACAAGAGCGTTTGGACTTCAGACACTTCCGTGCTCGTCGTACACGGCGAAAAGGGGATTGAAGTCCAGACGGAGATTGCCTGGAACATCATTCAAAAATACGACAGACCCGCTCTCATCCTGGTCAACATGATGGATCATACCAATGCCAACTTTGGCAAAGTGGTATCCGAGATGCAAGAGAAATTTGGCACTCACATCGCGCCGATTGAATGGCCCATTGTTGAGGGCGGAAAGTTTGTCGGCATCGTGGATGTGATTGACTTGACCTCTCGCTACTTTGATGGCAAGACAGGCCCCGTGCCTGCATCTTTGCAGGCTGATGTCAAATCGGCACGCGAGGCTCTCGTTGAAGGTCTCTCAGAAGTTGACGAAGAGATGCTCGATCATTTTCTGGAGAACCAGGAGATCACACCCGCCGACATCAAGAAAGACATGAAAGAGGGGCTCCATCGCCGCACTGTATTTCCGGTATTGGCCAGCTCGGCCATCGTTGACAAGTCCATCGAGTTCCTGACTCATCTAGTCCAGACAACTACGCCTGCATTTGGAGATACACACAAGTCGACAAGCGATTTTGTGGGCATGATCTTTAACGCCGCATCCGATCAATATCTTGGCGCACTCGCCTTTACCAAAATCATGAGCGGCTCTCTCAAAGAGGGAGCAGACTTCACCAACGTCAATCACAAACAGGCCGAAAAATCAAAGGAGATTTTGCGAGCTTCCGGAGAGAAGCCCGAAAAGATTACAGAGGCTGGACCCGGCGAGATCGTGCTGCTCACAAAGCTTCACGCCTTCGCGTTGGGTGACACACTCTCATCCAAGCCCAATCAAGAGCTTCTATCTTTAGGCTCTCTGCCAACGACCGTTTTCCCAAGGGCGATTGAGCCACTTTCGGACGCGGATGAAGAAAAGATGAGCACCGCGCTTCGTGAATTGACTAATACCAAGGCGACGCTTCGTGTCTATCGTGACGACGTGACCCACGAGATGATCCTCTCTGGGATTGGGGATACCCAGCTTGCGGTCATGGTAGAACGGCTCAAGAATCGGTATGGCACAAACGTGCGGCTGCTGAAGCCGCGGGTGCCGTACAAAGAGACGGTAACAGCTGTGTCAAAAGCAGATTACAAGCACAAGAAACAGAGCGGTGGCCGTGGCCAATATGGAGAAGTCCACTTGCGGGTAGAGCCACTTCCACGGGGTCAAGGCTTTGAATTTGCAGATGAGGTCAAGGGTGGCGTCATTCCCAACTCCTTCATCCCGGCAGTTGAAAAGGGCGTCGTAGAGGCACTACAAACGGGGAAGCATGGCTATCCTCAGACCGATCTCAAAGCTGCAGTCTTCTATGGCAGCTATCATGACGTAGATTCATCAGAAATCGCTTTCAAGATCGCAGCCTCGCAAGCTTTCAAGATGGCCGTAGAGAGCGCAAAGCCTGTGCTGCTTGAGCCGGTGATGAAAGTGACTATTCACACTCCCGTGGAGTTCACGGGGGTTCTGATGAGCAGCCTCTCTGGAAAGCGCTCGCGCATTCATGGCATGGAACAACAGGAGAATCATTGGGAGCGGATAGAGGCCGAGGCTCCGCTGGCTGAAGTCCAAGATTATGCCCTTGAGCTCAAATCGATCACGCAAGGGCGAGCTACGTTTCAGATGGAATTTTTGCATTATCAGCCAGTCATGTCCGATAAGCTTACGGATGATCTGCTCAAGCGCGAGCGAAAAGATGGCGCTCACTAAACCCGTTGCTCTTGGCTAACGACTAGATGAAGACGATCCTTCTGAGAACCAAACGCAGCCGAGAGTTGCTCGATATTACACAGCAGATCGAGAAGGCGATCCGTGAGCTGGCTTTGTCAGCGGGCCAGACTGCATGTCTGCTCTATGCTCCGCACACAACAGCAGCCATCACGATTCAAGAGACTGCAGACTCGGCAGTCAAAGAGGATCTTCTGGATAAACTTGCTCATCTCGTTCCGCATTCTCTGGAATACAAACATGTCGAAGGGAATGCCCATGCGCATATCCAATCGAGCTTGATTGGCTGTTCCGTGATAGTCCCTGTCAAAGATGGAAAGCTCAAGCTGGGAACCTGGCAAGGGATTCTCTTTTGCGAGTTTGATGGCCCGCGAGAGCGGAATATTTGGGTGATTCCGCTGGGCCAAGCGCCCGTTGCCTCAGTTTAGTTAGAGTATTTAGAAATGGTACTGAAAAGCTCTTTGATTTTGGATTCGATCTGATCTCTAGTTTTGCGATAGGCTTCAATCGGCTGGTCGAATGGATCCTCTATGCCCCAGTCAGCCGAGACCCCTCGAAAGTTGACCGGGCAGACCTCTTTGTCGGAGCAACCCATCGCGATTACAACATCAAAATCTATCAGCTCTTGCGGATTGATGCCTTTGGATTGCTGCTTCGAGATGTCGATTCCCTTCTCCGCCATTACTTTGATCGCTTCAGGATGAATATAGCCCTGAGGGCGAGTTCCGCCGCTCCTGATCTCGGCATTGAGGCCCATTTTTTTTGCGTAATACTTCGCAAAGCCTTCCGCCATCTGACTGCGGCAGGAGTTCCCGACACAGACGAAGATGATCCTCTTTTTGTTTGGCGCAGCGCTCATGACATATTGGATTGTAGAGCGAAATTTGCCATGCCTCAATGACGCCGATAAGCTGATTCTATGAAAGACCCCAGCCACACGAAATATCTCTACATTGAGACCGACGGAATGGTCTATTTGGTTCAAAGAGATGGAAGACTGACGCTGCCATCTGCTGATGAAGAGCTTTCATTTAGAACAGAGTCAAAGTTTGAGCTGACAGTTAAGGAGCAGGAAGTCCTCTTTTGCAGACCCATTCTTGATCATCACCCCAAAGAGTGGTATCACAAAGATCTCATCCCAGGCATGGATTCTGTAGACCCGCTCGTCCGGCTTGCGGTCAACATGACTCATCCGCGCGTCGTTGTGGAAGCCCTCATTCTGCGCAACGATGAAGTCTTGCTGGTAAAACCAAACCGGGGCTTCAATGAAGGGCAGTGGACACTTCCTGGAGGCTTTGTGTCATACGGAGAGGCTCCCGAAGAGGCAGTGCTCCGCGAAGTGCAGGAAGAAGTGGGTGTCACCGGCCGCGTAAAAAAGCTGCTAGGGGTCGAGACGTTCGTTGGAAAGAATTCTTTTTTCACCTGGCACATGTTCTTCTTTGAAGTCGCACTAGAAAATCCAATGCTGGCTGAATTTCATCCTGCTGCAGACGAGATTGAAGAGGTGCGCTGGTTCAAGCTAAACGAGGGAGTGGACGTGATGCAAGGCATCAAAAAGCTGCGATTGCAAAAATATCTTCCTGTCTAACAGGCTTGTCTCTTAGTTTGACTCCATGTGACATTAGATTGTAACTTGCGCACCGGAAGACTTCTCAACTTTCATTGAGGAGGGGTCATGTCCAAATTGCTATCCAGGCGGAAATTTCTCTACGGAATGGGGTTAGGAGCCTCGGCTCTGCTTGTCGGTCTTTATGGATCGCTCGTACAGGGGGCTAAAGGAGCCATCACGGGGGGAATCCAAAACCGCTCGAACGATTACCTTCAGCAAGCTCGGGTCACTCTATTTAATGACGATCTCTCGTTCTTCCGCGAAGTACGATCCAATGACCAGGGCGAATATTCGTTCGGACATCTGCCCTCTGGCTCATACAAGCTTGGCATCTCGGCCAAGGGCTTCGCCTACGAAGAGACTAAAGTAGAGATGCGAAACTCAAGACAGACTCTGAGATTTGTACTGGAACAGGAGACGGAGCAGGGCCGATGGGAAGTAATCGGCGATACGACGCCTGAGAGATTTGGAGGAACGAACTCTGGCGTCCTTATGCCCGATGGGAGAATCATCTTCTGTCACAACACCATTGATCCCGTGGTCTTTGATCCCGTATCACGAGAGAAGAGCTTTCCAAAACAATCAGCAGAGATGAGCCATTCATCAAATAGCATGCAGGGATGCCACAACGTCAGCCACTTGCTCGATGGGCGAGTGCTCTATGTCGGAGGCGGGACTTTGGACAACCAAGGGAATTTCAGTGCCGGGCAGTCAGCGATCCGGATTGTCAAAGCCTTTGACCCAAAGACTGCACGCTGGGAAGTCTTCCCGCCCATGAACGAAGTGCGCTGGTATCCCGGCCTGGCCAGGCTGCAAGATGGCGATCTACTGACCTTTGGCGGAGGGCAGCAGCCTGCGAAGCTCCGCACAGCAACTTGTGAAATCTTCTCCCAGGATACGAAAGAGTGGAAGAGCACCGACTCCCTCACGGCAGAGGGAGGCTTTGGCCCGACGGCTCTGCTTTATACAGGTGAAGTCTTTGTGAGCTGGTATCCGCCTCAGCTTTTCAACGTTGAGACTGGCCGCTGGCGCAACACAACGAACTTCAGACAGCCCCGCCGGGGAACCGGTGAGCAAGCAGGCCAATCTGTACTAGGCTCAGGGGAGCTCCCGCAGCTTGGAGATCATCCAGATCATTCTATTGTGGTCCTTCCTGATGGCCGCGTCGCCGCCATCGGAATCTGGGGTGCTGCGATGGAGAATGGCGGCTCGATGGTCGAGATCTTTGACCCTGCCTCAGAGCGCTGGTCCTTAGGCGCGAATCCCCAAACAATTCGAGCGCACCCCGAAGTGTTGCAGTTGCCGGATGGACGCATCTTTGTAGCTGCAGGAGCGCCGCAAGCGGGTGAGAAGGTCTTTACCAACGAATGGGGCTACACCAACGCTGTCGATCTCTATGATCCTCTTGCTGACTCCTGGCGCAAAATGTCTCCGATGAAGAATGCCCGCGAGTACCATGCGATCACACTTCTTTTGCCCGACGGGCGAGTGCTGGTCCATGCGGGCGCAGGGCGGCCTGCCTTCAATCCCCCTCCATCAGTGAGTGAGGAGATCGAGGCATTCAGCCCTCCCTATCTCTTCCGGGGTCCGAGACCGGAGATTCACTCGATCTCAGCCACTGATCTAGCGCGGGGAGACTCATTTTCTTTTGAGCTATCATTCCCTGCCCAATTGACCGATGTGAAACTGATCGGCGTCAATGCGATCACCCATTTTCTTGACGCCGGAATTCCAAGATTGCTTGAGCTTCCATTCTCACAGAGCGAGTCGAAAATATCTGCGCAAATCCCGACTGACTCTTTAAAAGTAATGGCTGGATATTATCTGCTCTTTGCCATGACCGATGACGTCCCATCGATAGGAAGATTCGTTCGGGTGCGCGCAGACTGAACTGATTTTGAACGGGCCTCGATCGGCGAATTCACAGCCGTCAAGTCAGCTCCATGCCTGCTCAAAAGCGAAGGCCGCATGCAAAAGATTTAGCTCTTGAAAGCGGTCTCCGATGAGCTGCAAACCAAATGGCAGATGATCTATCTGTCCGGCAGGGATTGAGATCGCACAGAGCTGAGCCAGACTCGCTGGAACCAAAAACTGGTCCGTCAAATACATTGCCAATGGATCATCGATCTTTTCGCCCAGCTTGAATGCAGGAGTCGGAGAAGTGGGTGTCATGATCACATCGACGCTCTGAAAAGCCCTTTGAAAATCTTGGGTAATCAGAGCTCGGACGCCTTGGGCCTTCTTGTACCACTCATCGGCATACCCTGCAGAGAGCCCATAGGTGCCCAGCATGATGCGGCGCTTCACTTCCACGCCAAATCCGGCGTCACGGCTCAATGCATACATAGTGAGAACGGATTCATCGCTCTCGCGGTGGCCAAAGCGTACACCGTCATAGCGGGCCAAATTGGCGCTTGCTTCGGCTGCCGAAATGAGATAATAGGTCGGGATTGCATATTTGGAGTGGGGCAGAGAGATCTCTTCAAATCTTGCTCCCAACTGCTGAAACTGTTCTTGCCACTTCTTGGATAGAGCGCTTGCTTTTCCTGAGAGGGTCTCCACAAACTCCTTGACAATGCCAATTCTGATGCCTTTAAGTTCAGCTTCAAGCCCTTGCGTGTAATCCACGTTACCTTGAGCTGCTGAGGTCGAATCAGCGGGATCATGACCGGCAACGATGCTCAGCAGCAGAGCCGCGTCGCGAACATCGCGGGTCAGGGGGCCAATCTGATCGAGCGAAGAGGCATAAGCGACCAGTCCATATCGAGAGACCAGACCATACGTTGGCTTGACCCCAACGACGCCACAAAATGCGGCGGGAAGACGAATAGAGCCTCCCGTGTCCGTTCCAAGTGCACAGATCGCAGAAGCCGCAGCCACCGCGGCCGCAGAGCCTCCGGATGAGCCGCCAGGAACTCGCTCAAGATCGAATGGGTTTTGAGTTGGGAAAAAGCCCGAGTTCTCAGTCGAAGAGCCCATCCCAAACTCATCCAGGTTTGTCTTTCCCAAAATCGTCGCACCAGCCGCTTTCAGCTTAAGTATTGCTGTGGCATCAAAGGTGGGTCTGAAGTCCCTCAGGAATTGCGAGCCACAGGTATTCCTGAAGCCCGTCGTCGAGATCAAATCTTTGACGGCAATGGGGATGCCTTTGAGTGGAAGGTCTTTCGCGCGTTCCGCTTCTTTTAGAAGAGCGTCTGGATCAGAAAGCTCCAAATAGGCCCGAACATCGGTCTCTCTCTCTTCAATGGCGCGATAGAGATCGCGTATAATCTCACGGATCGTGATCTCTTTGACAGATAAGAGGCGGATTAGCTCGTGCATCGGCTTCTCATTCAGCCCCATGACGACCGCCTTCAGTGCCGTGAAATTCTGGTACCCAGGGAGGGATTTGAACCCACACGAGCTAGGCTCACAGGCTCCTGAAGCCTGCGCGTCTGCCAATTCCGCCACCTGGGCAAATGGAGAATCGTATTGTAGAATCCGCCGCATCCTTTGTCAAGATTCCGGGCTAGACTTGAGAAGGGCCAGCATAAATGAAGGTGAATTCTGAAGATAAGTATTTGCTAATTATCAATCCGGCAGCGGGTCGGGGTCGCACCCAAACCCTCTTCCCGTCGATCCAAAAGACTCTTCAAAACGAGCAGATCTCATTTGAGATCTGCTTCACATCAAAACCGCGAGATGCGACAATATTAGCTAGAGATGGAGTGTCTCGTGGGCGAACTCACATCATCGCTGTTGGAGGGGATGGCACCATTCACGAGGTCGCAAATGGAATTATTGGCACCTCGGCCACTCTTTGCGCCATCCCCACCGGCAGCGGAAATGACTTTTGTAAAGCCCTTCAGATTCCACTCAATCCGAAGGAGGCAGTTCATGTTTTACTGCGGAATTGCCAGCGGCTCGTTGATGTCGGCAAATTGGGAGACCGCTATTTTGTCAATGGCTTTGGAATGGGGTTGGACGGCGCGGTCTCTATGAGATTCCGCAAGACCAGATGGCTACGCGGGAAAGCCGGCTATCTTCTTGGATCCATCTATGAAGCGCTCACCTACAAGAGTTGTGGGCTTCAGATGACGACTCCAACCGGAAAGCGCACTGGAAAGGTCCTGATGAGTGGTGCTTCTAATGGACCGGTACAGGGTGGAGATTTTCGCGTCGCTCCCGACGCTCAACTATCCGATGGGCTGCTCGATTTCCATTGGATCACGGATATGCCTCCATTGCGTCGGCTGGCTCAGATTCCGAAAGTGCGCAAGGGGACGCATCTTTCGCTACCCGAGGTACTTATTGAAAAGAGCCAATGGGCCGAGATAGAAGTGCCAGAGCTTATTCCAGCCCATATGGATGGGGAGCCGCTCATTCTTCAGGCTGGAGCTCACAGAATTGAAGTGGTCCCAAAGGCCCTCCGAGTGATCTGTGCATCGACTTGATTCTCATTTCACAGAACGGGGAACCAGAGATCTCACCCAACGATGGACGATGGCCCGAATGACGACAACTACGAACCATTAAGCAGGCTTGACGGGATCCCCCACTTGAATGATTCCTTCCGTGAGAATCTGAGCACGGAGTCCGCCGCGATGGACCAGCCCACCGATGACTCCCTTTTGCGTCAGCCCTTCGAGAGTCGTGCAAGGCTCACAGAGCTTGACTCCTTTGAGTCGGACTCTTCCCACTTGGAATTCTTTGCCGACGAGATGATTGAGCGGGACGCCTTGCGTCACGACATTGCGGCGTGAGTTGATCGGCTCAAGCTCAATCTCATTCTCTCTGGCCATCGCTTCAAGCGCTTCGACCTCAATCAAGGTAATCTCTCGGCTGGGGTGATAGCTGTCTGGCTGGACCTGAAATTTCTTGAAGTAGCGATCTCCTTCCAGCCCTTTGCCGGGAATGGCGCGAACTTGCCTAACTTGCTGGATCGCGTCACCCTCTTTGGCGGTGATCCCGATCGCGTGCACTATGCCTTGCCACATCTCTCTCACTCCTTTGAATTTCGAACTCAGTGTTTTTGCAAGAGTGCAAGTCGCAACCCGAGCGCCACAAAGATGCTGCCTGTGACCCACTTTTGCGCTCGCAGATAGCTCTGCTTCCTCTTCAGCCAATCATCCAGAAATCCGGCCAATAGCGCGATGCCTGTATTGAACGATGTCCCGATCAGATTAAATAGACTTCCATAAAATATGTATTGGAGCGCGACATTGCCATTCTCTGGTGTCACGAACTGAGGCAAGAATGCAAGAAAGAAGAGGGCGACCTTGGGATTGAGGACATTGGTGACGACGGCCTGTGTAAATATGTGCCAAAGGCTCATGCCGCGAAGCTTTGATGTCGGTGTCAGGTTCTTCTCTCTTGAGACGAACATGCGGATTCCCAAATAGACTAAGTAAACGGCTCCCACATACTTCACGACATCGTATGCAACAGCTGACGAAGCCAGAATGGCAGACAACCCGATGGCCGCTGCTGTTGTATGGACGACAATGCCAGTGCCGACTCCCAATGCAGATACGACTCCAGCCTTTCTGCCTTGTCCTGCGCTGCGAGCTATGATATAGAGCATATCGGGCCCTGGGGTAAAGGCCAGCACCAAAACTGCCACGATAAAGACCGCCAAATTCCCTAGATCAAACATAGCCAGTTGTTATTTTACCACCTCTCTTCGAGAGTGTGTAGGCGTTGTCATCTCAAAGCGGCTATTACTTTCGCATCCACAAAGCAGTCACTTCAGCCAAGACAGACGCGCATTGAAGCACGCTCTCAAGCTCTACATATTCGACAGCGGCATGAGCGCCGCTTCCAGTGGGACCTAGGATCACAGTCGGAATCCCGGCGCCACCAAGAATCGCAGAGTCAAGCCACGCTCCCATACCCATATAACTGGGCTCTTTGCCAAGAGCTTGGGTAAATCCTCGATGCAATGTCTTGACAATCGGCGCATTTTGCTCAACCTCATAGCCAGGTCTGAAGAACTCAGCTCGGACCTCCGCTTTGAATTTGGGGTCAATCGTTTTCAAGCGCTTGATCTCATCTCTCCAGAGCTTAAGGACATCTGCTGGCTCTTCGTCTGGGAGCAATCGGTGCTCAACCTTGAGATCGCAGCGATCAGGATAAGTGCTCAAACCAAGTCCGCCTTCGATGATGCTGGCATGTGCAGATGGCCTCTTGAGCAAAGGGTGCGGCTTCCCAGGCAATACCTCTAATTCGAGTCTTTCCAGAAATTGAATGAGCCTGCCCATCTGCAAGATGGCATCCACACCTTCGACAAAATCGCTCCCATGCGCTGCCTTTGCATGAGTCGTCAGGGTGAGCCAGAGAAAGCCCTTATGGGCGAGGCAGATTTTCATCTCAGTCGGCTCCGTCAAAATTGCGGCATCCGGATGAATCTTTTGGACAAGCGCTTCCATGCCGATGCTCTTGTATTCTTCATCGACGACAAATCCCAAATAAATGTCACCAGTAGGCTCAAATCTTCCTCTACGAAGCGCTTCAATGCCCCCCAAGATCGCAGCCAGTCCGCCCTTCATGTCATAGGAACCGCGTCCATAGAGTCTTCCATCCTTGATTTGAGGCTTAAAGGGTTCAATCGTCATGCCCTCCACGCTGACGACATCTACGTGTCCAGTGAGCAGCAGACTCTTCCCCTTCCCCTTGCCAGGCCAATGAGCGATTACATTTGGCCTGCCGGGTGCGACTTCTTGCTTAGATACCTCAAGACCCAGCGCGGAGCAGGTCTTTGCGAGCCACTCTGCGATCTCTGATTCTCCAGCCCCATTGCGGACCAGATCAGGATTGATGGAATTGATCGAAACAAGGTCGGATAGATAGGTCGTGGTCTTCTTAGGATCTACCGCAAAAGAAGGCATTTTGGAGTCCTCACTCTTTTCGCGGAATGACAAAGAGATAATCGCCATTGGGGTGCTCAAATTTTTTTATCACGTCTTGAATTGCACCTGAGATGATATCTTCTTCCAGGCGTAGGCATCCGCGCCTGACTTCATCAAGATTAGCAAAATTCGAGAATGTCGAGATGCCTGCTCGAATTGTTGGATCCAAATAAAGCCCAGGATTATGCTTTCCGCTGTAGAGAAAGCGATCACGTAAGTCAGGCTGGATTTCATAAATTTCAGTCTCGATCTTGCCAAACCCAGCTTGGCTGAGAGATGTTTTCACCTGATCCAGACCAGGCATTTGATCAACGGATTTTCGCATCGCCTCTGGAAAATAATCATTGAGCCAATAGCCTTTCATCTGCCCAGAAGTTGCCGTGAAGATGACGAACTGCCCATTGCGCATCACTCGAAAAATCTCTTGAAATGGCTTGTCAAGTGCTTTGAAGTGATGTATTGCAAGCGCGCAGATCGCTCCTGAAAATGTCTCATCCTCAAAGGGCAGCGCCTCTGCATCTCCTAAAGACCAGCTTACATTAGATTGTTTTTGAGAGGCAGTCTCAATCATGCGCTCCGAATTATCAACTCCGGTAACTATGAGACCCCGCTTGGCAAGCTCAATTGAGTAATTACCCGTGCCACAGGCTAGATCAAGAATTTTCCCATCTCGTGGATTCGAGAGATGGTGAACTAATCGGGAGGCAATAAACGGGTCTGCTCGCCTCGTGGAGTCGTAATTTTGACCAAGGCGATCATACAACGATGCCGAAGGGCTTGAAGGCATCAGGCTTTCGTTGTCGTCTGTTCTTGGTATTTGTATCTCTTGATATCTTTCAGGCTCGTCTTTTCAAAGGGCTCATCCACAATGACAATGTCTTGGTCGCTCTTGATGCGCTTGTACTGAGCCAAATTGGGATTCTTCTCTTTGATCGCATCCCAGATAAGCTTTTTGATCTCTTCCTTCGAAAGCCCTGGAGGAAGCTCTTCATGTTTCGGGTAGATGAGCGCCTGGATCACTTCGACTCCCTTGCGCTCTGCTCGGCGTACCAAGACGTCTTCAATAAGCGGAATACGCCCAACCTCCCATTCAACCTCTTCGGGGTAGACATTCTTTCCAGAGTCTAAGACAATCACATTCTTCTTGCGGCCGCGAATATAGACCCAGCCATCGTCGTCCAATGAGGCCAAATCGCCCGTATGCAGCCAGCCTTCATTGTCCAAAACCTCTCGCGTTCGGGCTTCGTTCTTGTAATATCCCAACATGATATTGGGGCCTGTGGCCAACAATTCTCCGATGCCCTCTTCATTCTGCTCAATGAGCTTGAGCTGCACATTAGAGAGCGGAGGACCCACAGAACCGACCTTCTTGTTGAATGGAGTGCTGAAGGTGAGAACGGGTGTCGCCTCGGTCATGCCATAGCCTTCAATCATTCCCAGCCCAAGCCGCCGAAAGCCCTCCATCACTTTGGGAGAGAGAGGTGCGCTTCCTGATGCAAAGAACCTCAATCTTCCCCCTGCCAATCTCCTCTTGAGCTGCTTCCCAATCAGTTTTGGAGCGAAGCGGGTCAGCATCTTTTTGACAAAGCTGGCCTGAAGATTCTGCTCCACGCGCTGATAAATAGCATGAAAGAGTTTCGGGACAGCAACCAAAATTGTCGGCTCGTGCTCCAACATGATCTTGGCCAGATTGGCATAGTCATTCGTGTAAATCAGAGTCGCGCCTGTCCAACAGGCTGCAAAGAGGACAATGAGACCAAAGCTGTGGTTCCAAGGCGCAATCGAGATGATGACATCGCTAGGTGTAATCTCAAGCCTCTCCATTACGCCAGTCAGGTTGGCCACAAAGTTGCGATGTGCCAGCATCACGGGCTTTGCGTTCCCCGTCGTTCCTGAGGTGTTGAGAAAGATCGCCAGATCTTCTAACCGCACTCTTCTCGCGGGCAGAGGCTTATCCCGCAAAAAGTCTTTCCAGGCAATCGCTATCTTTTGCTGCGGCTTTCTGTCTGCATCCATGCTGACAACAAAATCGAGCATCGGCGTCACTTCAACGTCGGAGTAATGATCTCCTGCGACAATCAGACCCGAGATATCACAAGCTCCTAAAAGCCTGTGGATCTCTTTTTGCACGAGTAGCGGGTCAATCGGAACGGCAATCGCTCCAGCTTTGAGAATGCCAAGCATACAGGCAGCCCATTCAGGTCGCGGTTTGGAGAGGATTCCAATCTTCTGGCCTGGTTTTACACCAAGATGCACCAGGCCTGCGGCCACTTGGTTGGATAGCTTTTCCAATTCTCCGAAGTTGATCTCAACATACTCTTTGCCATGCGGAGCCAGAGTCATGATCGCTCGTTTTGAGGCGTTGGCTTGAGCCGTCTTTTGGAAGATTTCGACAATGGTGTTGTCATTCATATCGATCAATCTCCAAAGCTCCACCTTCGCTCTTCAAGATATTTTTCCGCTTCCAGTGCGGCGATACAGCCATCGGCAGCGGCTATCACCGCTTGGGCGTACTCGCCAGAAAACTTGCGAACGTCCCCAACGCCAAAGACTCCGGGAATCTCCGTGCGGGTCCGCGAGTCTGTGATGATGTAGCCATCCTCATCCATATTGACTTTGCCACGAAGAAAAGAGGTCTCTGGCAGATGACCTATGTTGACAAAGACGCCTGAAATGTCGTTGATTGCTGTGCTCTGGCCTGTCCCGAGATTTTTCAGGACAACGCCTTCGACTTTGCCGGTGCCCTGGATCTCTTCAACCACGGAATTCCAGATAAATCTCACTTTGGGATTTTCCATCGCTTTGTTCACCAGGACCTGGTCTTTGGCACGAAATCTCTTCGGGGAGTCCTCAGAATGGCGAATCACCATGCGAACTTCATCCGCAAATTTTGTGAGAAAGAGCGCCTCCGTAAAGCCGGAATCTCCGGCACCTACTTCGATGAGCTTCTTGCCTTTGAAGAAATAGCCATCGCAGACGGCGCAGTACGACAGACCCTTTCCTTTGAGCTCAATGGCACCTTTAGCTGGAAGCTCAACAGGTCCAGCGCCTGTCGAGAGGATGACCACGGGCGCGTGATACTTTGATTCATCTGTGATGATGACATGCTCTTGCCCTTGGGCTCCCCACTCAACATCCATCGCCTCTTCCATCTTGATCTCGACACCAAAGCGCTCTGCCTGTTTTCGAGTGCGCTCCATTAGCTCTGGACCTGAGATGGCCTCTTCAAAGCCCGGGTAATTTTCCACATCGCTAGTGTCATTCAGCTGACCGCCGGGAATCTTTTTGTCGAGGAGCAAGGTCTTAAGTTCAGCGCGGGCACAGTAGATTCCTGCTGTGAGGCCGGCTGGGCCTCCGCCCACGATTATCACGTCAAAGTTCATCTGACTTGTTCTTCCCTTCAAGGCTCATTTTGATTTGGCAGGTATTGCTGCTCCCACATTGTAGCCAAGAGACCCCCAAACAGCTGCCAGAATGGCTGGAATATAGACAAAAGGTAACTCTTTCAATTGTTTCTCGTACTTTCTCAAGAAATCCACTCCATAGGGCAAAAGTCTCTTGATGTATTCTGGGGTCTCAGGAGCCTCCGTGATTTTTTGTACTGTATCTGGCGCCAAGAGATATTCAATCACATTTTTGACGAACGTAGCCGCGACAACGGTCCCAGTTACTGAACCCGAGAGCGTTCCGATCAGCATGGCAAAGAGATTGCCTTGGACGTTATGCAGCATTCCCATGCCATAGATTCCAATGGAGGAGCCGCCAAAGACTAGCAGGGGGTAGAGCACGGGAGCCGCATAAAATGAGAGAAATGCCGCTCTACAAAATTGAAAATCCTTTTCTGTCTTGGAATCTTTACAATAGGAGTTGATCAAATAATCATTGACGTCTTTGCTGGTCACAGCTCCCGCAAGGAAGCCGGTCAACATCTCCCATAAAATATAATTGTCAGGCCGATCATATGGCTTCGAAGACCCACTATTTTGCTCATTAGCGAGGATTGGCGTAGCGATCCCCGTTACGGCAAGATTAAAGACCAGTGCGATTGCAATGAATCGGGTCACCCATCTACTCATAAATCCCTCACCCAATTTTATTTGTTTTCCGGGCTTGAAGCCCGCACTCAACAATCGTACTCTAAATTCATGAATCGTGAGAAATTTGAAGCGCTCATCGAAGAGGCAGTACGGGATCTGCCTCCCTTATTTCAGGAAAAACTTGAAAATATTGCCATTGTTGTCGAAGACTATCCGCCTAAACACATTGCTGGAAGAGCCAAGAATAGCCTCGTGCTCGGGCTCTATGAGGGCGTCGCGCAGCCCGACCGCAGCGTTTGGAGTGTCCATCTCTTGCCAGACAAAATCTCAATTTATCAGAAGAATATTGAAGCCGTCTGCAGCACAGAGGCCGAAATCATCTCTGAAGTCCGCAAGACCGTCATGCACGAGATCGGCCACTACTTCGGCTTTGACGAAGCCGAGCTTCATGACATGGGTCTCTGACCCAATCCGCGTCCTGCCCGATGAGGCTTGCGAAGCGTCTGACGAGAAGATGGCCTTGCCAGAGCCAGCAGAAATGCTTCATCAATCATATCCACAAAATGGAACTCCAGATTCGCCCGCACATTCTCAGGAACTTCAAACAGGTCTGATTCGTTTCGCTTGGGCAAGATCACAGTCTTCACTCCGGCGCGGTGCGCGGCCAGAACTTTGTCGCGAATCCCTCCCACAGGCAAAACTTTCCCTCGCAAGGTGGTCTCACCCGTCATGGCCAGATCCGGCTTGAGCGGCGTATTGGTCAAGAGAGAGACAAGCGCCGTCGCGATCGTGATCCCGGCCGACGGCCCATCTTTCGGGATGGCGCCAGCCGGAACGTGGATGTGAATGTCGTTCTTATCGAGAATCTCTGGATCAATACCCAGCTCTTTGGCCTGAGAACGAATATAGGAGAGAGCGGCTTGTGCTGACTCCTTCATCACGTCGCCCAGCTGGCCTGTAAGTATGAGATTGCCCTTGCCCTTCATCTTCGAGACTTCGATAAAGACAATGTCACCACCGACGCGAGTGACAACCAGACCTACAGCAATGCCACTGCGCTGGACGCGCTCGGCTAGCTCTGGGAAGTGCTTGGGCGGACCCAGAAAATCGGGGATCTCATTCTCGGTGATCGCCCACTTTTTCTTGGGATTCTTCTCTTTGCGAAGCGCTTTGACCGCAACTTTGCGAAGAATGCTTGCGATCTCGCGCTCCATATTTCTGACCCCGGCCTCATGGGTATACTCACGAATCAGCTTCTTGAGAGCGCTCTCTTCAAACGACAGCTTAATCCCCCTAAAGCCGTGCTCTTCCACTTGGCGCGGGATTAGAAAGCTCTTGGCGATCTGAATCTTGTCTTCCTCGCTATAGCCGGGCAGCTCAAGAATCTCCATGCGATCAAGCAGTGGTGGAGGTACGGGATCGAGGATGTTGGCTGTGGCGATAAAGAGCACCTGCGAGAGATCAAAATGGACCCCCAGATAATGATCCTGGAACTTGTGGTTCTGCTCTGGATCAAGAACTTCTAGCAGTGCCGAAGAGGGATCGCCTCGGTAGTCTGCACCCAGCTTATCAATCTCATCCAGCATAAAGACTGGATTCCTTGTGCCAGCACGGCGGATGCCTTGAATAATGCGACCCGGAAGTGAGCCAATGTAGGTCCGGCGATGGCCACGAATCTCGGCTTCATCCCGGACGCCACCCAATGACATTCTCACGAACTTTCTGCCCAAGGCCCGCGCGACAGACTGCCCCAGCGAAGTCTTGCCGACTCCTGGCGGCCCGACGAAGCAGAAGATGGGTCCTCGCATTCGGGTGCGCTTGCCTGAGCGAAGCTGCAAGACCGCTAAATATTCAAGAATCCGCTCTTTCACTTTTTCAAGATCGTAGTGATCTTCATCAAGAATCTTTTTGGCCTGCTCAATATCCAGTCGATCTTTCGTGCGCTTCGACCAGGGTAATTCAACGAGCCAGCCTAGATACGTACGAGCGACTGTATATTCAGGTGAGCTAGGGTGAATCTCAGCCAAGCGGTCCAGCTCTTTCATTGCCTCTTTTTCGATATCGGGAGGCATCTTCGCATCAAGAATCAGGTCGCGCATATCGCGCACTTCGGAGTCCTCATCATCGCCGAGCTCGCGGCGGATCGCCTCCATCTTCTCCCGGAGATAGCGCTCCTTCATGCCCCGCTCCAGCTCTCCCTTTACATCCGTCTCGATCTTGGAGCCAAGCTCCAAGAATTCAAGCTCGCGCTCGAGAATGCGGGTGATAAATTGAAGCTGGTCGCGCACCGAGATCTTTTCGAGCAGCTCCTGCTTCTCGTCCGAATCCATGTCCAGGTGGGCAGCAATGGCATCCACCAGATGGCCCGGGTCTTCGATTTTGCGCAGCGCAGCCAGAATTTCCGATGACATATTGGGTGAGATCGTGACCAGCTTATGAAAGCGCGAGGTCATATTTTTGACCAGCGCATCGAGCTCCAGACTCTTTTCGGTCAGCGTCTCCAGAACCTCAATGCGCGCTTCAATCTCGTGTTTTTCTTGCGTGAAGTCCAGCACCCGGAAGCGCTTCTGCCCCTGCACCAGCACCATCTCAGTCTGATTAGGATACTTCATCACCCGGATAACGCGGCAAAGCGTTCCAATTGTGAACAGATCATCAGAGGTCGGCTCATCCACTTCGGGATCGAGCTGCAAGAGGACGCCAAGCCACTTGTTGCCAGCCATTGCATCTTCGACAGCTTTCAGAGAGCCAGAGCGTCCGACCGAGAGGGGCACCAGCGATTGCGGAAAGACAACACTCTCTCTCAGCGGAAGGATAGGTACGACTTCAGGAAAGTCAGAATCGATTGGCTCAATCTCTGTCTCTTCAAGAATCTTCGCTTCATCCATAATAGCTACAGTCTAATCCTTTCATCTCTTCAACTCAACAATTTCTCAGTTTAAAGTCATTGTGATTATGATAGACTTCTATCGAATTGTAATCGAGGAGGAGATACTTCGAATGGCAAAACCAATTTCACCAGACCTGATCTTCCATTTGGCGGGAGTGGCTGATCCGAGTCTTTCACCAGACGGCTCGACGCTAATTTTTAGTAAGAGCGAGATCGATCAAGAGACAATGCAGGGCCAGTCAAAGCTGACGAAGATGAATCTTGAAGATGGAGAGATCTCTCCATTCACCCAGGGACCCAAAGATTCAATGCCCAAGCACTCTCCGGACGGAGAATCTGTGGCATTCTTACGGGCGGACGCGAAGCAGCGCCGCCAGCTCTGGCTCATCCCGACACGAGGAGGAGAGGCGCGTCAGCTCACAAAAGTCCCAGGCGGGCTCTCAGACTTCTCCTGGGCGCCCGATTCGGTGCGAATCGCTTTTATTGCCGATGTTGACCCGGACCCGCTTCCTGATGATCATGACCCGATCAAGGACCCGCGCACAAAAGTGGTTCGGAGAATCCGCTACCGCTTTGACACTTTGGGCTGGCTTGGCGACAAGCACAGGCACTTGTTCGTGATGGGCTTACAGGATTCTGAGCCCTCGCAATTGACAGATGGCGATTGGGATGATGCCTCTCCGGCCTGGTCTCCCGATGGAAAGAATATTGCATTTGTCTCATCGCGCACTGAAGACCACGAGTTTACGATGTGCAGCGAGCTTTACGTCATATCAAGCAAGGGCGGGAAGCCGCAGCTTCGCTCCAACGGGCTGCGCAGCGTTGCAGCCGCTTGCTGGTCTCCCGATGGCACGAAACTACTCACGATTGGCAGCGAAGATCCACAAATAGCCTCCGGAACTCAAGGGTGCCTCTATATTCTCAATAATGGAAGAGCCCCCAAAGCAATTACAGATGACTCCATCAAGCCGACGGCAGGCTTCGGCCCCATTATCCCGGCCCCTCAAATTGGCTGGACTGCCAGTGGTCAGATCTATTTTATTGGCGAGTCCAAAGGCGAGACCTTTTTGTATAGCATCCATGAGTCGGGGAGTGATCTAAAGAAGATCACTGGCGGCTCAATGCTGATCACGCAAGTGAGCTTCGATGCCGAGATGAGCCATGCCGTGATCGCCTCGGCCAGCCCCACGTCAGTTGGAGACTTGCATTCCCTGGAGATCCGCACCAAAAAGCTGAACAAGCTGACAGCGTTTAATAGAGAATTTTTCGCAACGCATCCTCCAGCCGCATGGGAGAAATTCGTCCAGACACGAGGCAAGATTAAGATAGAGTCACGCCTCTTCTTTCCTCCAGACTTTAGCCCTAAGAAGAGATATCCGCTTATTCTTGACATTCACGGCGGGCCGCATGGAGTCTTCTATGATTCGTTTGTGCTCTGGAATCAAGTCTGGGCCACCCATGGCTATTTGGTGCTCTGCGTCAACCCAAGAGGCTCGACGACCTATGGGAGCGATTTTGTCAAGTCCGTTCTGGCCGATTGGGGTGGAGAAGACTTCAAAGACATAATGGGGGCAGTGGATGAAGTCTGCTCACGATCTTATGTGGACAAAAAGCGGTTGGGCGTCCATGGCTACAGCTACGGCGGCTTCATGACCTCGTGGGTCGTCGGCCATGATACGCGTTTTAAAGCGGCCTGCGTGGGAGCTCCCTGTATTGATCTGCCTAGTTTTTATGGCACATCAGACATTGGAGTGCCATTTGGCGAAATTCAATGGGGCGGAACGCGATTTGAGAATTACGAAGGCTATTTGAAGCACTCGCCACTGACTTACGTTGAAAATGTCAAGACGCCAGTTTTGTTGCTGCATGGCGAGGCGGATCACCGCTGCAATATTGAGCAGAGCGAGCAGTACTTCCTAGCGCTCAAGCGCCTTGGCAAAGAGGTAGAGTTTGTGCGCTTCCCCGGCTGTTCTCATTTGTTTTTGAGATTTGGCCACCCGAAGCTGCGCCAAGAGTATCTTCAGAGAACGCTGGACTGGTTCAATAAATATTTGGGGAGCTGAGCGCACAGCTATTTGCTGTTTTTGACAAGATGAATGAAATACGCACCAGCAAGCGGTCCGGCTGCCAAAAATAAAAAGGTCCATTGCCAGCCAACTTGCTGCGCAATGACCGGCATAAGCTGGAGTGAGACAGAAGTTATGGCAAAGCCAATCCCATTTTGGACTGTGAGCGCCGTGCCCATGTATTCCGGCGGCGCATTCATGGCTGCGAGTGCTGAGAATTGAGGAGAATCCGATACGACAAAGAATCCCCAGATCAAGAGCATCGCAATCAATAAAACGGGCTGCAGCAGAAAAAGATATCCAGAGCCGAGACAGAATGTCGCGCTGATGAGTAGCGAGATGAGCGCGACATTGCGCTCTCCAATTCTCTGAGAGAACCAGCCGCCCAGTGCACAGCCGATAGCTCCCATACCGATCACCATAAATGAGACGAGCGGAACAAGCGCTCTCATCTCGAATTGGTGCCGCTCAAAACTCATCGCAACATAGAATGAGAGCAGCGACCAGAAGGCGTAGAGCTCCCACATGTGGCCAAAGTAGCCAAAGGCTATATTGCGGAAGGGTTTGTGTTCAAAAACCTTGAACATCATCTTGAAATCAAAGGGTGGGCGTTTTGTGAGATAAGGTCCATCGTGAAGAAACATCAAGATAACGACCCCGCCCAGAATCGCAAAGAGCGATGCAAGCCCGCTCAACAGACGCCAATCGCTTGCTCCTCCTACAAACTGAATGAGATACGGAAGACCCGTCCCAAGCACCAGCGACCCGACCATGACCCCAAGCCGCCAGCCCAACCCGGTGCGAAACCACGAGGCAACCAGCCTCATGCCGACTGGATAGATGCCTGCCAGAGTGACCCCCGTGAGAAAGCGGAAGAGGACTCCGCTCTCCAGCCCTGATGTGAGCAAAGCAAATCCGGCATTGAAGAGCGCACCAAATAGTGCTGAGAGAAAGAAGAGCCGTCGCGCATTGAAGTGATCAGCTAGATTAAAGAATGCATAAACGAGAGTGCCGACAATAAAACCAACTTGGACTGCGGTCGTGAGGAGTCCCAATTCAGAGCTCGGAATCTGCCACAATCCTATCAGCCGCATTGTCGCCGCCGTGCCTGAGAACCAAGTTGAGGAGGCCAAGAAGACGGCAGCCGAAACGAGAATAAGGGCACGAGTTGAATGTTTGGCTTGAGCCTCCGATTTCATAGCCATGAGTTGATCACGAAGCAAAGAGTTGGGTCAAATTCACTTTTGATTTGAGCATCCAGTATTCTTTCTGGAATTAGCCCAATCAATACAAAAGGTGAACAGATATGACTGACTCGACGATTGAAAATTTACTTCATGAAGAGCGCAGATTTGCTCCACCCAACTCATTTAAGAGTCAAGCCAATCTGAATGATCCAAGAATTTATGAGCGAGGGAAAGATCCTGAGAAATTCTGGGCCGAGCAGGCTGAGAATTTTGAGTGGTTCGAAAAATGGAATCAGGTTCTGGACTGGAATCCCCCCTGGGCTAAGTGGTTCGTTGGCGGCAAGCTCAATATCACCGTCAACTGCTTGGACCGGCATCTCAAGACATGGCGCCGCAACAAAGCAGCCTTCATCTGGGAAGGCGAGCCTGGAGATCAGCGAGTCCTCACGTATGGAGATCTGCACCGCGAAGTCTGCCGCCTTGCCAACGGCCTGAAAAATTTGGGGGTACAAAAGGGCGACCGGGTCACGATCTATCTGGGCATGATTCCCGAGCTGCCCATTGCCATGCTGGCATGCGCCCGTATCGGTGCAGCGCACTCCGTCGTCTTTGGTGGCTTCAGCCCTGATTCGCTGCGAGAGCGGATCAATGACTCGCAATCCAAAGTGGTCATCACCGCCGATGGAGGCTGGCGCGGCGGCAAGATCATTCCACTCAAACACAATGTAGATGAGGCGCTGCCCGGCTGCCCTTCTGTGAAGAGTGTCGTTGTCGTGAGACGAATTGGTCATGCAGGACCTGGCAAAATCAAAGAAGGGCGCGACTTCTGGTGGCATGATCTCATCGATGAAGTCTCCTCAAAATGTGAGCCCGAAGTGATGGACTCAGAGGACTTGCTCTATATTCTCTACACCAGCGGAACGACCGGAAAACCGAAAGGGATCGCGCACACGACGGCGGGGTACCTGGTCGGCACCGCCATGAGTCACAAATGGATCTTTGATATCAAAGATGAAGATGTCTACTGGTGCACGGCAGATATCGGCTGGGTGACGGGGCACAGCTACATTGTCTATGGACCGCTAGCCAATGGCACAACAGGCGTCATGTATGAAGGCGCGCCTGCCTATCCAGAGAAAGACCGCTTCTGGGAGATGATCGAGAAATATTCCGTGAGCATCTTCTACACGGCTCCAACAGCTATCCGCACCTTTATGCGCTGGGGCTCAGAACATATAGAGAAGCACGATCTTTCATCCTTGCGCTTGCTGGGCTCCGTCGGAGAGCCAATCAATCCCGAGGCGTGGATCTGGTATCATGAGAATATTGGCAAGGGAAGCTGCCCCATTGTAGATACCTGGTGGCAGACGGAGACGGGCATGATCTTAATCTCACCACTGCCAGGTATTACTACGACAAAACCGGGCTCCGCTACATTCCCTTTGCCGGGAATTGAACCTGATGTCGTCGATGAGAGTGGCAAGAGCGTCCCGCTGGGAAGTGGTGGCTATCTGGTGTTGCGTGCGCCATGGCCTTCGATGCTCCGCACAATCTATGGCGATCCAGAGCGGTACAGGGAAGTCTACTGGTCAAAGTTTCCAGGGCTCTACTTTACAGGCGATGGCTGCAAGCGCGACGAGGATGGCTACTACTGGCTGCTTGGTCGGGTAGACGACATCATGCTTGTGGCCGGACACAACATCAGCACGACGGAAGTCGAATCAGCACTCGTTGACCACCATGACGTTGCGGAGGCGGCAGTCGTGGGAAAGACTCACGACGTTAAAGGACAAGCGATTGATGCTTTTGTCACTCTGAAACTGAGCATCAAAGCCACAGAAGCATTGCGCCAAGAGCTTCGTGAGCATGTCGCCAAGAAGATCGGGGCGCTCGCCAGACCTGATGAGATCTACTTCACCGCTGAGCTTCCCAAAACACGCAGTGGCAAGATCATGCGCCGACTGCTGCGAGACATCGCCGAGGGCCAAACCTTGGGCGATGTCTCAACCTTGGCCGATCCCTCCGTAATCGAATCCCTTAAAGCCCAATACGAGGAGGGCGGAGCGTGAATATTCATTATCATCAAATCAAATTTGACGATAATTTGACGATACCACTTTAAGCTTTATCCAATCAGCGCCGTCCGGGCATACAAAAGTACCCAATGTGAATGGAAGGAGGGACGCTCATGGCAAAGTCCGAATCCGACAAGCCGCAATTGGGATGGGCATTCTTATTCCAATGGATGCTGGCTACTACAGTAGGCATGGTCATCAGTGGAGGCATATTCGTTCTCATTATGATAAGCCGAATTTCCAGTGGACTGAATCCAGTCAGTTTGGAAACCGCGATTATCTTTGGCTCATTGATTGGAGCTTCTCTTGGGCTGATGCAATGGCTTGTGTTGAGATTGCATATTCCCATGGCGGGCTGGTGGGTACTGTCAACTACACTTAGCTTAACGGGTGGTGCGGTGATTACTTGGGGAACGCTCGTCCCCTCTATACCCTCGTGGATAAGTTTCTCTCTAATCGGAATATTGGTAGGAGGGTCTCAGTGGCTTATCTTAAAGTAATATTCATCACGAGCTCTCTGGTGGGTGTTCGCTAGTCTCCTGGGTTGGGTCCTATTTGCAGAAATTGGCGTGAGAATGGCAAAAATGCTCCCTCCAGAGTTGAGCTACTTGGCGTGGCCATTAAGCAGTATTCTTATGGGAGCAGTGACAGGAATTGCACTTATCTATCTTCTCCGGAACCAATTACGGAAGAGCACTGACTCGACTCAGATTCCTCAATCTTCTCAATGAGAGTAATCAAGGAAAAAACAGGAGGGAATGAGACTTCCCTCCTGCGATACTTCTCTTTAATTCTCTGTCTCTCTTATGATAAGGATAAGTCGATTACTGATCCTTCACCGTCAGCTTGCTCGTGATGTTGTGGCCATGGAGCTGATGAGTGATAAAGAAGTCTCCCGTCTGATCTGGCGTAAACTCGACTGTTGTCAGCTGTCCCACTTCCACATCAAAGGGCTTCACCCCAAAGAGAGGATTCTTGCCTTGATCATCGCTGCTAATCACGACTGTCGGGTGCGATCCATCGGTGGCGGTGTTGAAAAACCGCACTTTGACGCCCTTCTTGACAGTCAAGGTCTGAGGATAAATCTTCAGATCCTTCAGGCTGTGAATTAGCGAAAATTCCTGCACCTCGTCTGTAGACGTGACAACAATAGAAGCCGTCATGGATGGGTGAATGCTGCAGTGATAGTTGAACGTCCCAGCACTTGCAAATGTAAATACGAAACTCTGACCTTTCCCGAGAGTACCTGAGGAGAAGGCGCCATCATTGCTAGTCACTGTGTGTGGCGCCGCATCCTCGTTGGTCCACGTGATCGTAGTTCCAACAGATACTGTGATCGTGCCGGGGTTGAAGGCAAACCCCTGGATAGTCACAACAGCACTCTCCGAAGATTGAGCTGATGGCACAATGGCCGCGCTCAGCGCAAGCAACATGGCGACGGCCAACGACAATATGCTAATCAATCTGATGTGTCTCATATTCGATCTTCCTCTTTCTTGGATGATTAAGGTCATGCTTATATAATGACATCAAAATCAAAATACAATCAACACAGAGTCATTATCCCATCATTATGCCTTAAACAGACAAAAATTCTCTCTTGACAGGGTTCAGTACAATGCCATGAGTGGAATCGGTGCAGAAAATCAGGACTTCTGCCAGCCATCAGGATTCTTCAAAAAACTCAAGACTTGCTCTTGCTGCTGAGCCGTGAGCGATCCCTCTGAGATCATAAATTGAAGCAGCTCATCCCAATTCGACAGGCTGTATAGCTCAATTCCGGCCTCTCCCAATTTCCTCTTTGCTTCGTTGAGACCGGCACTTTTGCTAAAATATTCAAATACGGTGCAGCAGTGCTCAACAACAGCACCCGCAGCCTCAATGCCCTCTTTGAATGCAAGCTTGCTCCCGCCATCCGTCACTAAATCTTCAATGAGCAACACACGTTGGCCAGACCCTAAAATACCTTCGATCTGACTCGTGCGCCCATAGCCTTTCGGCTTCTTGCGCACATAGATCATGGGAAGATCGAGCTCGGCTGCAAGCAGTGCGGCATAAGCAATCCCCGCTGTTTCGCCTCCAGCAATCACATCCAATGACTTCAGGCCAATTTTATGGGTGGCGATTTCGGCAAAGGCTTTGGTGATCGCGCTTCGTATCTTTGGGAACGAAATCAATCTTCGGCAGTCGACATAGACCGGAGACAGCCTGCCAGAGGCAAGCGTAAAGGGTCTTTCGGGTGAAACCAAAACCGACTTCGTCTCAACTAAGGCACGGGTGATTGAGTCCATAATCGCGGTAGTGTAGGTCTTCCACCCAATAAATTCAATGTTTGGATTTTGAAGCCGTTGGATGATATTTTGATGATATTCATTATGGAACTTCTCTATCTTGTGAGACATGGCGAGACAGAATGGAATCGCAAGAACCTCTGCATGGGGCAGCTTGATATCCCATTGAATGATCTGGGCATCAGACAGGCCGAGCGGCTTGCTGAGCGTCTTTCCAAGATAAAGATAGATGCACTCTATTCCAGCGATCTTTCAAGAGCATCCCAGACTGCTCAAATTATCGCGAAGAGGCGAACTCTCCGCCCAATTGCAATGAAAGATCTTCGTGAGATCTTTTTAGGAGAGTACCAAGGACTCAGCACAGAAGAGTTGCGCGAGAGATTTCCCAGTGCTTATCTGATTCCGAGTGGAAAGGCCGCACAGGCCAAAGAATTAGCATACCCGGAGATTGAGACCCGTACCCAGCTCTATAATCGCGGTGTCAAGATTCTCAATCAGATCTCGGACCAGCATCCGAATCAGACTGTGGTGATTGTCTCTCATGGAGGCCTCATTCGGTGCCTGACTAGCTATGTCTTGGGACAGAACGCAAATTATAAAGAGGCAATCTTTTACAGTCTGGCGATGGATTGCTCGAACTGCTCGATCACGCTGGTCCGAAAAGAGCCAGATGGCCTATTCAAGTTAGCCGTCGTCAACGACACATCCCACCTGGATGGCCTTCATGATGAATCAGTGGATGAGCGGGACTTCGGCTAGATCGAATGTGCCGGGCTCTCTCTGCCAGACTTCGAATCTTTTTAGCCATTCTTCTAACTGTGGAACGAGAATATTGAGGGAGATTTTTGTGCATGTTTTTTGATAAGGCCGTAGCTGTGGAAGACCGCTGCTCAAGACTTTGTGCGCCCCCTCAAAATTTCCCCGCTCTGCATGGTAAAAGGCAACTGCCAATTTGATGAGTCCCTGATAGAGATCACGGAGCGGTCCCTCTTCTTCACGCCAGGCATCCTCTAAAACTTCATGGCACTCAAAAAAGTGGCGCTCATTGAAGAGACGAATCCCTTCATCAAGCGCCAGGCTCCAGTCTGCTTGGCTTTTCTTGTGTGTCATGTTCAGGAAGCGCTGTCTATTTTCATATCCACCCATATATAATAGGATCGGGATCGAAGTGAGGGGCTGTCAAATGCACAAATGCATTTGAATTAATCAATATTTTACGAGGACTCCTGGAGGTGTCCAGTTGTGAATCGAACGCTCGTATTTGTGCTCGTCCTTGCCGCATTGGCAGTGGCGGGTTTTCTAATCTACAAGTCGTTGGCGCCTGCGCCAACGACTCAGCCAGCAACAAGTCAGCAGAATAATCAAAACCAAGCGCAAACGCAGAATCCCTCGCAGACTCAACAGCCGACAACGACCACTCCGCCCCAGACCAATACAACGCCAAGCCAGACTACCCAGCCCGCGACATCAAATCCACAGACCACCACTTCAACTCCGGCTGGCGATTCGTCACCAGCGGTCTATACAGGAAAAGTGAAGAGTCCGAACGTCTTCGTACAAGCCGGCATTGCTGGTGTCAATACTCTTGATCCGGCGCATTCCTATGACACCGCCAGCAGCGAAATCATCATGAACATCTATGACAATCTGATTGCCTTTGATGGGCCGAGCACCGAGAAATTCGTCCCCATGCTGGCCACAAGCGTTCCAACAGTCGAGAATGAGTTGCTGAAGCTAAACGCCGATGGCACGATGATGATGACCTTCCCCATTCGCTCCGGAGTCAAATTCCAATCGGGCAAGGAGATGACGCCCGAGGATGTTGTCTATTCATTCCAGCGGATCATGATTCACAGCCATCCTGACAGCCCAGCCTGGATCTTTCTAGAAGATCTGCTTGGTGTGGAAGACTTTGGCGATTTGGCGGCCAAAGTTGGCGATGACAAAGCTTGTCAGATGCTGATCGATTCCGTTCATGTGGATGGCCAGAATGTCATTTTCAAATTCCCGCAGCCCTCGGCCACCTTCCTCTCACGGATCGCGCATGGAGCCACCTGGGGCTCCATCACCAACAAAGAGTACGTCATTGCTCATGGAGGCTGGGACGGGAAGTGCGAGGACTGGCGAAAATATTATCAAATCGACAAAGAGAAGTTGCCGCTGCACGCTGCTGCCGATGGCACAGGCCCCTTCAAACTGGAGCGTTGGACTCCTGGCGAAGTGACTGTCCTTGTGAAGAATCCAGACTACTGGCGCGGAGCTGCCAAGCTCGACCGGGTCGAGTTTCGCGTCGTTCCGGAGTTCGGCACACGCAAGCTGATGATCCAGCAGGGCGATGCCGACATGATTGATGTGCCACGCCCCTATATCAGCCAGATGAAGGGATTGGCGGGCGTCCGCACCATCTATGACATGCCATTGATCGCCGACACGACTGCCTTCTTCAACTATGACATCCCCACAGAAGGAAACCCCAATATCGGCACGGCCAGGATGGATGGCCAAGGCATTCCACCGGACTTCTTTACCGATGTCGATGTACGAAAAGCCTTCAATTATTCGTTCAACTGGAAGGAGTTTCTCGATCAAATTTATTTGGGGGAAGCGACACAGCCCAATGGCCCGATTCCCAGCTCATTGCCCTATGTCAACAAAGAGAATCCGAAATACTTCTTTGATTCCAAACAAGCCGAGGAGCATTTCCGCAAAGCCTGGGGCGGCAAGCTGTGGGATCTCGGCTTCAAGTTCACCATCATCTATAACGAGGGGAACGAGCAGCGCAAAGTGGCCGCCGAGATGCTGAAAGAGAACATCGAAGCTCTCAATGACAAGTTCCATATTGAAGTGCGCTCGGAGCCCTCTTCCACATTTCTAGATGACTTCCGATCTCGAAAGGTCCCGCTCTGGATCTCCGGCTGGCAGTCGGACTTCCCCGATCCACACAACTTCATCCAGCCCTACATGCACAGCCAAGGCGCGCATGCTGTACGTGAGAGTCTGAAGAAGATCGGCAATTTCGATAATGAGATCATTGCTGCTGCACACGAGACTGATCCGGCCAAGCGCCAAGCCATCTACTATCACTTGCAGCAAGAGGCGTATGACCTGGCTATTGATATCTTCATGGTGGACTTGACCGATCGAGAGTGGCAGCGCACCTGGGTCAATGGCTGGTCGTACAATCCCATCTGGCCAGGCACGGTGCGCTATCTCTATGGGGTCTCGAAACAAGACAATGGCCAGATCGATCCGCGAATCCTGACCGATATGCCAGGCTCAAAGACGGATAGCTGGTAGATTCGTAAGTATGGCATCTTTCATCCTCCGGCGGCTTCTGCTTCTGCCTCTAATCGCCTTTGGGGTGACTCTGCTCATCTTTTCGATGTTGCAGCTCCTCACTCCCTATCAGCGGCTCAGTCTCTATGTCAAAGATAGCGCCATCCAGCGCTACACGCCCGAGCAGCTCGATCAGCTCATCACGCTCCATGGATTGGACAAACCGGTCTTCTTGCCATTCCAGTTTGGGGGCAAAGATTGCAGTGGAATCTGCTACTGCAGCTGCACGCCCCAATATCTAAGCTGGCTAGGCAACATCTTTCTTCATGGCAATTTGGGCTGGTCTGAGACTGATAAGATGCCGGTCTCTAAAGCCCTGCTCAGCAGGATTCCAGCCACGGCCGAGCTGGCCATACTGGCGATTCTGCCATTGATTGTCGTTGGAATCTCGATGGGGATTGTCGCCTCTGTCAATCACAATAAGCCCATTGATCATGTCACACGGCTGCTATCCATTACGGGCTATGCCTTCCCCACATTCGTCTTTGGATTGCTGGTCCTGCTCATCTTTTATGGAGAGCTTGGCTGGTTTCCGCCAGGGCGCCTCTCCAACTGGGCTTCGTGTGTGGTGAACAACGACTCATTCTGCGATGCCTCTCATGTTGCCTCTTACGTCAACTACACTGGGCTTAATATATTGGACACACTTCTCAACGGCCGGTTCGACATCTTCTTAGATTCACTGCGCCATCTCATCCTTCCGGTGGTCACGCTCTCGTATGTGAGCTGGGCTCTGATTGTGCGCATCACGCGCTCCAGCATGTTAGAGACACTTCGGCAAGATTATGTCACAGTCGCCCGGGCCAAAGGGCAGCGCGAAGATGTCGTCATTCGGCGTCACGCGGCGCGCAACGCGCTCATTCCTGTCGCGACAATCTCTGGGCTTGTCTTTGCGGGCTGGCTAGGTGGTGTGGTCATCACCGAGACGATCTTCAATTACAGAGGGCTGGGAAAGTTTGCAGCAGATGCAGCCATTTCGCTTGATATTCCCTCGGTGCTTGGCTTTACGCTGCTGGCAACTTCGCTTCTGGTCATCATGAACTTGATTGTCGATCTACTCTATGCCGTCATTGATCCGAGAGTGAGGATGGATTGATCAAAAAAATCCTGAGAAACCCGCTCTCGTTTGCAGGCTGTTTTATCTTAATTATTTTTTCGGTCGTAGCTCTGGGGGCTCCATTCTTTGCGCCACCGGAGCGGCCTTGCACTCCGGCAGTCTCTTACTGGCTGCCCGGCTGGGCACTCAGCGCATTTGGAGTCGATGTGAGCAATTGCAAAGCCTACACCATCCCCCATGATGGCCGCTGGCCCGATCCCAAGCCACCTTCTGACACGCACCTGCTTGGCACGACGGCAGGCCAATATGACATCCTCTATGGGCTGATCTGGGGAACGCGCACGGCATTTTCGGTGGGAATTGTTGTTGTTCTCTGCATTGCGAGCCTAGGTGTCTTTTTGGGGTCAGTCTCTGGCTACTTTGGCCGCTGGGTCGACGAGCTGATCATGCGCGTCACCGAAGTCTTTCTCTCTTTCCCATTTTTAATTGCCGCGATTGTGCTCACCTCCATTTTGGGCAAAGGGCTGGACAAGATCATGATTGCGCTGATCGCCTTTGGCTGGCCCACCTATGCCAGACTGGTACGCGGAGATATTCTGGCGGTTAAAGAGCGCGAATATGTTCAAGCTGCTCGGGCTACCGGGGCAGGGCATCTTCGCATCATCTTTCGTCATATCTTGCCCAATACTATATATCCCGTCTTTGTGCTCGCCTCGCTCGATATGGGTGCGATTGTGCTGACAGCAGCGGCGCTTAGCTTCCTGGGGCTTGGCTCCGAAGTGGGCTTTGCCGACTGGGGACAGATGATCAGCTTTGCGCGTAACTTTATTACCGAGCTTGGCTCCTACTGGTGGACAGTGGTCTATCCGGGCTTGGCCATCGTCTTCTTTGTGCTGGGTTGGAACCTCATTGGAGACGCCTTCCGCGATATTCTCGATCCGCGCATGAGTGGGTCGCGCTAAACTTCCAGTCAGTGGATTAGCTCGTCATTCCCGCGAACGCGGGAATCCAGGAATCATGCCAACAGAACGCATCGAACCAATCTTTTCAGCTCTCACAATCACTGCATCTTGTAGAATATCCAAAGAAACTTTTACTCGTGTCGTGAATAGATTCTTACGAAATGGGGTGATTGAGGTGAAGAAGAAAGAGGTCAATCCCAATGGCTATTGGGCCGTCACGGAAGAGGGCGAGTTTGAATATCGTGAACTGGAGTCTCATGAAGTCTTGGAGACGATGCCATTCGCCAAAGCTAGAAGCCTTGCGGCATTCTTTATGTGGCAGTTCATCGAGTCGGTGGGGGAGTGACGCCCATTACACTGCTTCAGCACCAGCATTTGTGTGTAAGCTCAATCACTGACGCACTTGATTGGGGCTCCTTCCGCATCAATTGGCATGAGAGAGGACTTCTGTCTCATCGCCGGGGAGCCGCAGGGGTCACCCAGCTCAAACCAAATTCAGGGAATGGACACACCCAGTTGGCAAAATCCATCGCCACCCATCCTTCGGGGGAGATGTCTTCCAGATTACAGTACCCCCTAAGCATTATGTCCACCAAGATGAATCGAACCTACGTGTACGGCAGCATAGCCCGGCCTTCAGAGACTCAGGGAGGTCTAGGGGGAACTCGTCTGAACCAGATGATCGAGCGGGTCGTCTCTCGGTCCAACGAGCGCCTTTACCAAAAGGGAGACATCGTCTATCAGCCAGGGGATGTGGACGATTCTGTCTATTACATCAAGTCCGGCAAGATCAAGCTGGCCTACCTGGATGAGAGTGGACGAAAGCTCACGCTGACCATTTTGGGTGAAGGGGAGCTCTTTGGAGAGATGGTCCTGATCGGGAGGCAGAAGCGCGAGCTGATGGCTCAAGTGTTGCAGGACAGCGTGCTGTATGAGCTTGAGCGCACTCAGTTCCTAGAGCTTCTGCGAAGCAGCCCAGAGCTGGCCATCGAAGTGATGGAGCTCTTTGGCAATCGCACGCGGGATATTGAGCGCAAGCTCGAGGATTTGGTCTTCAAAGACATCCCAACCCGGCTTTCGCGCCAGATTTTGAAGCTGATCGAGCAGCACGGCGTGGACACAGACGACGGCGTGCAGATCGACTTCAAGATCACGCACAAAGAGCTGGCCGATCTGATAGGAAGCGCCCGCGAGAACACCACCAGCGCACTCAACCGGCTGGCCAAAGAGGGTATCTTAGATAAAAAGAGATACCACATCGTTGTCAAAGACGAAGAGCGCCTGAAGGAGAAGAGCGGGACTTGATTCACCCGCCAACAGTCCTTTAGAATTTGGGGGAATGTTTCGCTGGGGGCTGTCAATTGTAATCCGAGGCTATCAACGTTTCATCTCTCCCCTCTCTTCTCCTTCGTGTCGTTTTGTCCCATCCTGTTCGGAATATGCCCATCAAGCTATTGCCAAATATGGCGCGCTGCGCGGGTGTTGGCTCGCGCTTAAGCGCCTTTTGAAGTGCCACCCCTGGCATCCTGGCGGGATTGACCGGGTGCCCTAAGTTTTGGGCTGTGTTATAATTTAAACACAGCCATGAAATCCACATTGGCAGGACAACAATTCCAGATCTCGTCGCGATTCCAGCCTGGGGGCGATCAGCTCAAGGCGATCGCTGATCTGACAGAAGGAATCCGCAAGGGACTCAATTTTCAGACCTTGATGGGCATCACAGGCTCTGGAAAGACATTCACCATCGCCAATCTCATTCAGAATTTGCAGCGCCCCACACTAGTCATTTCGCACAACAAGACATTGACAGCGCAGCTCTGCAATGAGTTCAGAGAATTCTTTCCCAATAACGCCGTCCATTACTTCGTCAGCTATTATGATTATTATCAGCCCGAAGCCTATATTCCTCACACTGACACCTATATTGAAAAAGACTCTTCGATCAACGAAGAGCTGGACAGATTGCGCCATGCAGCGACTAGCTCGCTCTTTGAGCGGCGCGATGTGATCATCGTTGCCAGTGTCTCGTGCATCTATGGCTTGGGACATCCAGATGACTACCAGGCTATGACCCTGATGTTGCGCGTTGGGGAGAGTGCAGACCGCGACGCGATTTTGCGAAGACTGGTCGAGCTGCAATATACCCGAAATGACATCGGCTTTGGCCGAGGGACCTTCCGTGTGCGTGGCGACTCTGTGGAATTGATTCCCGCTTACAACGAGAATGTGATGCGGATCGAGATGTTTGGCGATGAGATCGAAAAGATCACCGAGCTCGACGCCATCACTGGCAAAAAGGTCTTAGAGCACGACCGGATGAGAATCTACCCGGCCAGCCACTTCATCACGCCGGGTGAGAAGCTCGACCGGGCGCTCCAGTCCATCGAAGCGGAACTGGGGGAGCGGCTTGAGTGGTTCCAGAAGTATGACAAGCTGTTGGAAGCCCAACGAATTGGACAGCGCACCAAATATGATCTGGAGATGCTGCGCGAGTTAGGGTTTTGCAGCGGCATTGAGAACTACTCGCGCCATCTGACTGGGCGGGCTGCGGGTTCACGCCCCTACACACTTCTAGATTATTTCCCAGATGATTTTCTAATTATTGTTGATGAGTCACACCAGACTATTCCACAACTGCATGCCATGTACAACGGCGATCAATCTCGCAAGAGAGTCCTGATTGAACATGGATTTCGATTGCCATCAGCAGCAGACAACCGCCCACTCAAGTTTGAGGAATTTGAGTCATTGATCGGACAGGTCATCTTTATGTCGGCCACGCCTGGCCCATACGAGACGCGGACGAGCGAGTGCTTTGTAGAGCAGATCGTCCGGCCAACGGGTCTGCTCGATCCTGAGGTGGTCGTTCGCCCTATTGAAGGCCAGATCGATGATCTGATTGGCGAGATCAAAGAGGTGACGGATCGCCAGGAGCGCGTTCTGGTCACGACGCTGACCAAAAAGATGGCCGAGAACTTGACGGACTATCTGGTCGAAGCGGGAGTCAAGGCCCGTTATCTCCATTCTGATATAGAGACCCTGGATCGCGTCGATATTCTGCATGACTTGCGCTCTGGCGAATTTGATGTTTTAGTGGGAATCAACTTGCTAAGAGAAGGACTGGACTTGCCAGAGGTCTCGCTGGTCGCAATTCTGGATGCAGATAAAGAGGGCTTTTTGCGCTCTGAGACATCGCTTATCCAGACCATTGGCCGCGCGGCAAGAAATGTGAAAGGAAAAGTGATCCTCTATGCCGACAAGATCACAGGCTCGATGGAGCGGGCTATTCGGGAGACGGAGCGCCGCAGGATAATTCAGGGTGAGTTCAATAAAAAACATGGCATTACCCCAGAGACGATTCAGAAAGAGATCAAGGAGTTTCTGCCTGAATTGCAGCGCGATAAGACAGCTAAGAAGCAGCGTGCGATGACCCATGAGAGGGCAAAGAACCTCACAGACCGCGAGCTGGCCGATCTGATCCACAAGCGCGAAGCTGAGATGTTTGAGCTGGCCAAAAACCTCAAATTTGAACAGGCTGCTAAGATTCGTGATGAGCTGAAAGAGCTTCGCAAGCAGCTTGTGGGGGTGACTTCCTAAGAATATGCTCCGCGATGAAATGACAGCTCTTTTAGCAGAGCTAGTCGCCTGCCATTCGCCATCGGGTGAAGAGCGCGAGATCGAAGTCGTCATTGAGCGAGAGTTTCGCAAGAGTGGAGCTGAAGTATGGCAGGACGACGCCACCAATCTGGTTGCGCACATTCCAGGCAAAGGTCCCAAAATCGTGATCGCCGCACATAAAGATGAGATCGGGATGGTTGTGACGCGCGTGCGCGATGACGGCCGACTGGAAGTCGAGAATTGCGGTGGCTCATTTGCTTGGAAGTACGGCGAAGGGCCAGTCGAAGTGATTGCCGATAATGGGAGCTTGGTTTCAGGCATTCTCTCTGTCGGATCAATTCATACGAATACAGGGCCACTAAAAGAGCTTCAGACGAGCCGCGCCCTAACCTGGGATCTACTGACCATCTTCACTGGAATTTCCAAAACAGAACTCGAAGAGCGTGGCGTTCACGTTGGGAGCCGAGCTATCATTGCCCGCGAGCGCAAAGTCTTAAAGATCATGGGAGACTACATCGCAGCTTTCGCTCTCGACGACCGAATGGGGCTTGTCTCTCTCATCTTCGGCTTGAAAGAGATCGTTAAGTTAAAGCTAAATGCAGATCTCTTCTTTATCGCAACGCATGGCGAAGAGATCGGAATGAATGGCGCGATGCGTGCCGCACAGCTCATTCAGCCTGACATTTTTATCGCCCTCGACACATCCCCCATCGTCAGAGAGACACCGCTCCAATTGAATGGGCAGCCAGTCATCTGGTATCGCGAGGCGACCTACAATGACAAATTCGAATGCGACAAGCTCTTACATCTGGGCAAGGAGATAGGTACGGGTGCACAGCCATGCGTATTTCCGAGGGCTGGCTCGGATGCAGGCCGCATCAAACAGGCCGGATTGGCTGGCAAGACAGTTTGCATCGGCTTTGCGCGAGATAATTCGCATGGCTTTGAGATTGCTCATGCCGATTCGTTAGTCAATGTGACGAAGCTTTTGGTTGCATACTTAAAGAGTCTGGCCTAATTCATGAAGACGCGTGGCATCCATCACATCACGGCCATTGCCAGCGACCCGCAAAAGAATATTGATTTCTACGCAGAGGTTCTTGGGCTCCGGTTTATCAAACAGACTGTAAATTTTGATGACCCGACAACATACCACTTCTACTATGCCGACAGAATCGGGACACCCGGAACTGTACTCACTTTCTTTCCCTGGCCAGGAGCGAAACGCGGCCAGCGTGGGACGGGCCAGGCCACAGCCATTGGCTTCTCCATTCCGAAAAGCTCTCTGGGCTTCTGGCTCGAGCGTTTTATCACACTAAATATCAAGCATCAGGGACCCAAGACTCGCTTTGGTGAAAAATATTTAGAGTTCGAAGATCCCGATGGGTTACCCTTAGAGCTTGTTGGGACTAGCGAAAATTCTAAGACTGATCCCTGGGGCACCAATGATATTCCGGTGACGCACGCAATCCGCGCCTTTCATAGCACGACACTCTGGGAAGAAGATTCTCATAGAACTGCAGAGTTTATTCAGATTCATTTAGGATATGAGCTTGTTGGGAGCGAAGAGAATTTATCTCGCTATCGGAGCGCAAAAGGTGAGCCTGGCGCTAATTTGGATATTCGCCACGCGCCAGGCTTCTGGCGAGGCACTATGGGAGCCGGCATCATCCATCATATTGCTTTTCGTGCACCCACAGATGAGGTCCAGTTAGCTGCTCGTGAAGAGATTGAAGAGTCTGGCACCAGGGTGACCCCACAAATCGATCGCAAATATTTCCATTCGATCTATTTTCGGGAGCCGGGTAATGTTCTCTTCGAGATCGCAACCGATGGTCCAGGCTTTACAATTGATGAGAGCGTTGATGAGCTAGGAAAATCACTGCAACTTCCTGCGCCCTACAAGTCCCGACGTGAGGAGATTGAAAAGAGCTTGCTTCCAATACACTTGCCAGGCGAAGCATCTGCTCACTCCTCCAACGAAGATTTTGGCTTTGCGCATCGTTGGATTCCACGGCAGAATGCCAGCCGCACGCTTCTTCTCCTTCACGGAACGGGAGGAGATGAGAACGCCATGATTCCGCTTGGCCAAGTGCTCGATCCAACAGCTTCAATTCTTTCGCCGCGTGGACAGGTCTCTGAGAATGGAATGGCACGTTATTTTCGGCGCTTTGCACCAGGCGTTCTCGATGAAGAAGATCTGAAAAATCGCGCCGCCCAACTAGAAGAATTCCTGCAAAAGACTTCTCTGCAATATTCTTTCGACCTCGATTCTGTCGTCGCAGTCGGCTATTCCAATGGCGCCAATTTTGCAGCGGGTCTGCTATTTCTCTATCCGGACTTGATCAAGACTGCAATCTTGCTTCGCCCTATGATTCCGTTTGAGCCAAAGGCAATGCCTGATCTTTCAAAGACAAGAATTTTGATCTCAGCAGGAGATGATGACCCAGCCGTTCCGCGAGAGCAACCAGAGCGACTCTTTCAGATCTTTTCAAAGGCAGGAGCAGATGCTGCGATTCATTGGACCGAAACAGGGCATGAAATTTCAGAAGCTGAGCTGGCGTTCATAAAAAACTGGCTCAATGGGCCTGGTCAATAATATCTCGCGCACCTTGCTGCACGGCAGCCACTGCCGGCCAGACGCGCTCGATGCGGTCATAGAACATCACAATCCCAATCAGATTCCGGTCATAATCAATCCAGGGCACAAAACCGCCTCCGCCAGGGCTGCTGATCTGAGCGGGCCTTCCATCGGGATGCACAAGATCGCGCCATATGCCGAGTCCATAGCGCAGGCTCGGATCACGAGGCGAATAGCCGATCTCTGCATGAGTCGTCTGATCGCTCTCCATCTCTTGAATTGAATTTTGAGTGAGAATTCTCTTCCCTTGGCTTATTCCATTCTGAGCAATCATCTTCAAGAATACTCCATATTCTCGGAGAGAGGATGAGACATATCCTTCTGAGAGCATGGGGTTCATTGACTTCCCATAGGTGGTCACTTTTAAACCAAGGGGCTGGGCCATCTTCGTCGAAAATATCTCAGCCCACGGCATTTTGGAGGCGACTTCCGCCATGCGGCCTGCCACGCTAAAGGCCGCTCCGCTATAGTTGAATTGTGTCCCCGGAGATGCTAGTAGATTCATAGAAGCAACCTCTCTGGCGCATTCATCCAAAGTGAGGACGGACTGGAACATGCAGTCGTTATAGAGATCAATCCCAGAAGTATGCGAGAGCAGCTCTCGTAATGTGATCGCTCCCTTCTCGCCCGGGAAATAGGGCAGATATTTGGAGACAAGGTCATCAAGCGAGAGAGTCCCATCATCGGCCAGAGTGAGAATAGTTGCGGCAGAGAGCCACTTGGCAGCCGAGACAATCGGAACTGTAGTATCCTGGTTATATCCACCTAAATAAGCTTCGCAGACTGTCTGCCCTTTCCAGATCAAGAGGAGGCCAGCACCAGTCAGGTTGAGATCCTTCATCATCTTTGCAACTGGATCTTGAAGCGAAGCGAACTTCGGATCACATCGGGGCTGATCGCTATAAAGCTCCTTCTCTTGCTGCTGACAACTTGGGAGGAGCAGGAGGGCAGAGATCAGAGCAGCTTTGAGCCACTCTGATCTCTGCATTTTACCAGTAAACCAGACCACGTCATGAATTATCGATCATCCTCTACTCACTTTGCGTCATCGGGGGGAGTGGGCGCGCCTGTCGTCCCGAGGTCCACGGCTGCCTTCCAAGCGCCATCGGCCTGCTTCTTCCAGATTGTCACATATTTCCCATAGAGAACGACAGGCTTGCCGTCATCACCCACTGTTTTTAGCGTCCAGTTGCCATAGGTATAACCCAGCTCACCGCTGCTCGCGACTGTAGCCATGACGGGCTGCCAGCGCAGCGATGAGTTCTTATCCGCAAAGAATGGAGTCATCAGCGCCCGAATGGCATCATGACCTGCAATGATCTTGCCACCCCCACGAAACATAGCGCCATCCTCTGCGAAGTATGAGACCCAGCCTTCGACGCCTTTTGCGGCAGTATCTCGATCAAAGTCGCTGTCTGTCTGCATCAAGCTTGCAATCTCGCTCGACATATCCACTCCCTGATTTGAAGCCGAGCTCACAGGTGCGCGTGATCGCTGTTCAATCGTGAGCAATGAGAGCCCAGTAATTAGAACAGCAACCAGAATCAATACAACCGGTATCTTCATCGCCGCCTCCTCCTTTGACTATCTATATTGATTATGATAGTCAAAGATGTCAAACTCTGACAAGTGAAGTTCAATACTACTTCGAGAGGTTTGTTATAATAAAGTAGAAGGGATCGGGAATATGACTAATACGAAAAGAGATAGAGTGCCTGTGCTCATCGCGGGGGTGCTCTGTCTCGATTTTGTCAATAGTCTCTACTGGCGCGCCACAGAAACCCCCATTGAGTGGTTCAACGAATATCCTGATCTGATCTCATGGAGCCAATCTCTCAAGATTCTTAGCGTTGCTGAAGCCAGAAAATTGCTATTGAACGCGCAGAATAATGCAGCCAAAGCAAGTTTAATCACCAAGCAAGCCATCCAATTGCGTGAGGCTATCTATCAAATCTTCTTTGCTATTATTCAAGAGCGATTGCCTGCCAAGGCTGATTTTAGGATTCTCAACAGCATGCTGGGCAAATCAATTTCTCAATTGCAGATTGCGCCTTCTGCTACGGGATTTTCATGGCAGTGGCAAGGTGTTGAATCACATCTCGATTCCGTGCTCTGGCCCATCGCCCGTTCGGCTGCAGATCTGTTAACAAGCAGAGACTGGCCGCGGGTGGGACAATGCCCGGGAGACGGCTGTGGCTGGCTCTTTCTGGACAAGAGCCGCAACCACACACGCCGCTGGTGCGCGATGGAGCATTGCGGTCACAAGACCAATGCAATATTGCACTATCATAGAAAACAGCGGGAGCTTGCAAAGAGATAATTTTCACTTGCCCATACGACGCAAAGGGTTCATTTGAAAAGATTGGGGTGCCGAGGGCGGGACTCGAACCCGCACAGGCCTTAGGCCCAAGGGATTTTAAGTCCCTCGTGTCTGCCATTCCACCACCCCGGCATCTGCATTACTCTAGCAGTCTGAAAAATCCAATGCAATCCCTACAGGGTAAGCTTTGCAGCCTGGGCTTCAATTCTGGCATCATATTTTGCGTCATCAAAGAGGGCGCCTACGACATAGAGCGTGTCCAAAGAGGCCATCAAATGCGTCCGCACTCGTGTCGTTAATGGCGGATAATGGCCGGGATATAGCTCGCTCACTTGCAGTTGATTTAGGCGTGTCACAGAGTTCAGCAAGTCAGCATAATTGGAGCCCGGAAGATCCCAGCGGCCTACGCGGCCACCGGGGAAGATTGTGTCACCACAGATCAAAATTTTCTTCACTCTCTCATAGAAAGAGACGCCACCGGGAGAGTGGCCAGGGGTGTGAATCACTTCAAACTGGGCATCGCCACAATCGAGAATCGTTGATAGTACAGCCGCAGCGGGCAGATTTTCCAGGTCATCTTTGTGGATGAAGAATGGCACCTCAAAAAGCTTTGCTAATTCTTCTGCCTCTTGAATGTGATCGAGGTGGCCATGAGTAAATACAATCTGGCTCAATTTTCTCTTGCCCAGAATTTGAGGAACCCAGCTTTGGATCTGATCTTTGAGGGTGCCGCCTGTGTCCACCAGCACGGGGCGCTCGGCCTCAATCAGATAGACATTGGATGTGTAAATTGGGTCGTTGAGCCGGTGAATTTTCATGTCAAACTTGAGTATAAACGAAGTGCAGAGCGAAAGAAAATTGGCTCCGGTTCTCAAATCATTTAAGATGAAAGAGTAGAAAGAGTGAGCTATGAAAATTTTGGTGATCAATCAGACTGAAGTTCGCAAGCTGCTCCCCATGCGGGAGTGCATGGACGTGATGGCCAATGCTCTCAAAATTTTGGCTCACGGCAAAGCAGTCAATCCCTTGCGGCCCGTGATGAGGCTGCAAAACGGCAAAGGGTTATTGGGATTGATGCCGGCGGCTCTTGAAGAGATCAACGCTATGGGCATCAAAATTGTCGCTATCTTCCCTGGCAATCAGGGGACTCACTATGACTCGCATCCCGGCGGAGTCCTGCTCTTTGATACAGAGCATGGGCAATTATTATCTCTGATGGACGCGAGTGAGATCACGGCCATTCGCACAGCAGCCGTGAGCGGAGTCGCGACAAATGTATTGGCACGTGAAGATGCAGATTCTCTCGCCATTCTTGGCTCTGGTGTGCAGGCCCGGACTCACCTGGAAGCGATGCTCGCGGTCCGAAAGATCAAGAAGATTCGAGTCTGGAGCCGCTCCACCGACAACGCCAAGACATTTGCCAAGCGCGCCAATGAGTTGTTTGGGGTCAATGTTGATCTGGCCAATTCAGCGCAAGAAGCCGTTGAAAGCGCAGCCATTATCTGTACAACGACATCATCGAAAATTCCCGTTCTAATGGGAGACTGGCTCAAAGAGGGCGCTCACATCAACGCCGCAGGGTCGAGCATTTCTACGGCCCGGGAGCTCGATACGAGCGCTGTGAAAAAGTCGAGATTATTTGTGGACCGCCGCGAATCGACACTCAATGAGGCTGGAGATTTTCTCATTCCGCGCAGTGAAGGTGCAATCACAGACAATCACATCCAGGCCGAGATTGGCGAAATCTTGCTGGGAAAGAATACAGGCCGCACGTCTGCAAAAGAGATCACGCTCTTCAAGTCATTGGGGTTAGGTGTGGAAGATGTCGCTTCGGCCCATCACATCTATCACAAAGCCCTTGAGCAAAAATTGGGAACATGGGTCGAGCTGGGCGGAGAGCGTCATTGAGTCCATCAACGAAGTGAGGTGCTACCATGATTCATGCGCATTTTGTCTATGTGAAAGAGACGAGCAAAAGCTTCAAAGAGGCAGTGGTCGCGGTTCGCAAAGTGACAGAAGCAGCCAAATGGGGCATTCTTGGTGGCTATGATTTTGCCGAGATCCTGAACTCGAAAGGCTTCCCACAGACCGAAGAGATGAAGACTCTAGAGATTTGCGCTCCAGCCCATGCTAACGGAATGATTGGGATTGAAAAACTGACCGCGCTCTGCATGCCATGCAGCGTTCTGATATTCACTGAAAAGGGCAAGACGAAAATTGCAGCCATGCGCCCAGGCGCGATCTTGCCGAGCCTATTTCCATCTCACGCGCCCCAGTTTGAGAAGCCCGCAGCAGCAATCGATGACGAAGTGAAGGCGATTATTGATAAGGCCGCGGGAGATTAACGCGCCGCTTCCAGAATTTCTCTCAACTCTCGGTCAATTCGCTCTGGAAGATCGCCCAGATCATCAGAGATTCCAGCAAAGAGTCTGGATAAAATCACACTCGGACGCAACGAAGCAATTCTAGTCCTGTCACCCATGCGGTAGATTATGACGTTGCAAGGCATGACAAGAGACGAAAGCATCTCATGCTTTAAGAAGGGCAAGGCTAGATCGGGCTGGCAGATGTCAATGCTCTTCATCTCAAAGCCTGCTCCACCCGCTGTGGCCATCAAGCCCGTAAGGTCATAATCGCCGACCACAGTCCAGCTCGCTGCTGTAGCCGCCTTCCAGATGGCTACGACCGCCGAGCGGACCGGCAGACTCGATTCAATAACAAATGCAAAATCGGGAGAGTTGCTCGCGCTCACAGGAGTATTGTACTAGCGAGTGAGGAAAGGACTCAACTTTCGGCTTCGGCAGCCACAGGAGTCTGCTCTTCCACGCCTTCGCGATGGCCGCAGTTCTTGTTGCTGCAGATCAGACCTTCTTCGTTGGCCTTCTTCACCATGACGCCCTCTTCACATTCAGTACAGAGTTTGACTGGCTCATCATCGACAGCAAAATTGCAGTCCGGGAAGCCGGAGCAGCCCCAGAAGGGCTTGCGCTTCTTCTTCGCAAAGCGCTCTACAAGATCACGTCCGCACTTGGGGCATGGGACGCCCATGGTGACGGGAAGCGTCGTCTTGCAATCTGGATATTTGCTGCAGCCATAGAAACGCCCAAACTTGCCCTCTCGAAGATTCATCGGCGCACCGCACTTGGGGCAGATCTTCTTAGGCGCCTCTTGGGCCATCGCCTCGCGCTCGCCCTGATGAGCTTTGAGCTGCACATCCGCCTCGACACGCTTGTTATGGTATTTATAGACAAGCTCGTCGGGGAAGTTGATCGTCGTCTTGCAATCAGGGTATTTGGGACAGCCAAAGAAGGCATTTCCCTTCCAAAAGCGAATCTCCATGGGAGAGCCGCAGGTTGGGCATTTCACATCACTCATGATCTGGAAGAGATCGCCGCCCTTCTGCTGAAGCTCCGACTCGACTTGAGTCAGGCGCTTGGCGAAGGGCTGATAGAAGTCATTCAAGACCTGCGTGCGGGTCATCTCGCCGCTGCTGATCTTGTCCAGCTCCTCTTCCATCATAGCGGTGAAGCCCTCTTCCACCGTGAGTGGAAAGAAGTCCTTCAAAAAATCGGCGACTATAAATCCGAGCAGGGTTGGCCGTAGTGTCGTCTTGATCTTTTCGACATAGCCCCGGTCTTGAATAGTCGAGACGATGCTGGCGTAGGTGCTGGGTCTTCCAATGCTCTTCTCTTCCAGTTCTTTGACGAGGCTCGCTTCGCTGAGGCGCTTGGTCGGCTCGGTAAATTTCTGATCGAGCTTCACTTCATTGAGCTTTAGAACCGCGCCCGCCTTGAGGTCAGGAATCTCGACACCCTCATCTTTGAGCGGCGGCAGCTTCCAGACTTTTGCAAAGCCATCAAAGAGCTGTTTGCTCCCTTTGGCAACGAGCAGATAGTCGCCAGCCTTGATGCTTACGGTGCGCTTTGCATAGAGAGCATCGGTCATCTGGGTGGCTGTAAAGCGCTCCCAGATGAGCTTGTAAAGTTTATTTTGATCAGCACTCAAGAATTGTTTGATCGAGTCAGGACTGCGCTTGATGGCGGTCGGCCGGATCGCTTCATGCGCGTCTTGAGCAGCTTTTTTGTTCTTGAAAATTCGGTCTTCTGTTGAAAGGTATTTGGTTCCAAAGCTCTCCAGCACGTACTCACGAAGCTCTTTGCGTGCCTCATCGGAGATGCGCAAAGAGTCCGTTCTCATATAGGTGATGAGACCTTCGTGCCCCGATTCAAGCTCGATGCCTTCGTAGAGCTGCTGCGCAATCTGCATCGTCTTCTTAGGTGAGAATTTGATCATGGAGGATGCTATCTGCTGCAATGAACTGGTGATAAAGGGTGGAGATGGGCTGCGCGTGCTCTCTTCCTCTTTGACCTCTTCCACGACAAATCCAGAAGATTTAGAAATCTTCTCTAGCTCATTCTTGATTCGCTCGGCCTCATCCCGGCTAGGTACTTCTGGCTTCTTGCCCTTAAAACGCGAGAGCTCTGCCGCAAATTCTGAGCCATTCATGAGCTGCGTAAATATCTCCCAGTACTCTTGCGGAATAAACGCCTGAATCTCCAGCTCTCGGTCACAGATAATCTTGAGAGCAACGCTCTGGACGCGGCCTGCGCTCAGGCCTTCATATTTGCTGCCTGAGAGGGCCTTTGAGAGAAGAGGGCTGATTAGATAGCCCATCAATCGATCCAAGATACGCCTTGCGCGCTGGGCATCGACCATCTTGGTATCGATCTCGGTAGGGTGATCAATCGCTTCCTGAATCACTTTCTTGGTGATCTCATTGAAGACGACGCGCAGATACTTCTGTTTGCCTTTTTGATTCAAGACTTCGTAGAGATCAAAGGCGATGGCCTCGCCCTCGCGGTCGTTATCCGTTGCCAGGTAGACTGTCTCGGCGCTTTGGGCGGCCTTCTTCAGCTCAGTAATAGACTTTTTATTAGTGACGACTATCTTGGGCTCAAAGTCTTTTTCAATATCTACGGCCAGCTCCCTCTCAGGGAGGTCACGCACATGACCAAAAGAGCTCAAAACCTTAAATCCCTTGCCAAGGTACCGCTCAATCGTGCGCGCCTTGGTGGGAGATTCTACGATTACTAGCTTTCTCATCTCACGTCCATTCTTTGGATTCTCGAATTCAACATGGGTTTCCGAAAAGTGCGGTGATTATATGAGTGAGGAACTGGCTTGTCAAGAGATGTAAAGCACACTCATCCTCTTCTATAGAAGAGGATGAGTGAATATTTCCACTACGGGCAGAAATGTATTTTCTGTTACATTCGGTTCACCAATAAAATTCCTGGATTCCGGCTCGCGCTTCGCTTGGCCGGAATGACAACCTCCTTTAACAGCCGTCATTCACAGCTTTTCGTTGTCTCTCATTCCTGCGGAAGCAGGAATCCATGAATCTTCTATTAATCTGACCCCACTTCGGCCAGCACCTTGACACGCTTTCTCGGTAGACGTGTCAATGGTTTTTCTGGCAGACTCAGCAGAGGCCGCAAGAACTGACCTGTATATGATTCTTTAATCTGAGCGACTTCTTCCGGCGTGCCAGTCGCCACGACTCGTCCGCCTTCGTTGCCACCTTCAGGACCCAGATCAATGATGAAATCCGCGACCTTGATCACTTCCAATAAGTGCTCGATCACCACGACTGTATTTCCTTTGTCTACAAGACGCTGCAGGACTTCCAGGAGCTTCTCCACATCGGCAAAGTGCAGTCCTGTCGTCGGCTCATCGAGAATATAGAGAGTATGGCCCGTATCGCGCTTGCTCAATTCTTCCGCCAGTTTGACGCGCTGCGCCTCACCACCCGAAAGTGTAGTCGCTGGCTGTCCAAGCTCAATATAATCGAGCCCAACATCATGCAATGTTTGCAGCTTTCTGTGAATGGACGGGATATTCTCAAAGAAGCCGAGCGCCTCATCGACGCGCATCTTGAGCACCTCTGAGATATTCTTGCCTTTGTATCGCACCTTGAGAGTCTCGCGGTTGTAGCGCGCCCCCTTGCAGATCTCGCATGGGACATAGACATCAGGCAAGAAGTGCATCTCAATTTTGATGAGGCCATCGCCGCTGCACTGCTCGCAGCGCCCTCCCTTGACGTTGAATGAGAAGCGCCCTTGCTTATACCCACGAGTTCTTGATTCCGGCACCTCTGAAAATAATTTGCGAATCTGATCAAAGAGCCCTATGTACGTGGCAGGATTGGAGCGGGGTGTTCTTCCAATTGGGGACTGGTCAATCTCGATCACTTTGTCAATCTTTTCGAGCCCGACAATCTCGTCATAATCGCCTGGTTTTTCAGTCATTAAGCCCAATTTCTGGGCGATGCCACGATAAAAGACCTCATCCACCAAGGTGCTCTTGCCAGAGCCAGAGACACCGGTGATGCAGACAAGAATGCCGAGTGGAATCTCCACATCAATATTTTTCAGATTGTGCTGGCGGGCTCCTCTGATCCAGATAGAGCCCTTAGGCTGGCGCCTCGCCTGAGGGACCGGAATGAAACGCTTGCCACTCAAGAACTGACCCGTGATTGACTCCTTGGCCTTCATGATGTCACGCACCGAGCCAGCTGCGATGACCCGCCCACCATGCGCGCCTGCGAGTGGGCCAATATCAACCAGAAAGTCGGCCTCGCGGATCGTCTCTTCATCATGCTCAACCACAATCACGGTGTTGCCCAGATCCCGTAGATGTTGCAGCGTCTGCAACAGACGCCGGTTATCGCGCTGGTGTAACCCAATGCTCGGCTCGTCCAGAATATATAAGACGCCTACAAGACCCGAGCCGATCTGCGTTGCCAGTCGAATTCGCTGCGCTTCGCCACCTGAAAGAGTCCCGGCCATGCGGTCGAGCGTAAGATAATCGAGCCCGACATCGACCAGAAATTTGAGGCGGGCTCGAATCTCTTTCAAGATCTGCTGGGCGATCAGCATCTCGCGCTCATTGAGCTCAAGGTGATTGAAGAAGCGGTCCGCATCTTTGATGGGAAGGGCCGTCACTTCCATCACTTTCAGATCACCAATCGTCACAGCCAGGCTCTCACGCCGGAGTCTGCCACCGCCGCATTCTGTGCAAGGGCGTCGGCTCATGTACCTCTCAACCTCTTCGCGCGCCCACTCAGACTCCGTCTCGCGGTGCGCCTTCTGCAAGTAATTGACGACGCCGTGAAAGACGTCCTGAAAGTAACGGGTCCGCCCGCGCTTGTTGGTGTACGGAAAGACGATCGTCGTTTCCATGCCATAGAGAATTACATCGAGCTGGCTCTTGGTGTACCGTTTCAAGGGCAGGCTCGGGTCAATCTTGTACTCTTCACAGACCCCTTTTAGCAATCCATTGAGCCACTTGCTCTTGCGCTCAGCCCAGGGGATGATCGCCCCGTTCAGAAGCGTCTTGCTGAAGTCAATCACCATCTCGGGGTCAATCTCCATCTTGTAGCCAAGTCCATCGCAGCTTGTGCAGGCGCCATAGGGGCTGTTGAAGGAGAACATCCGCGGCTCCAGCTTCTCAAAGCTGATGCCGCAGTTGGGACAGGCCAGCTGCTCGCTAAACATAATCTCCGACTTTCCCGACTTCTTCTTTTTCTTGGCTGACGTCTCTTCAGGGCCCATAATATCAATGAGCACAAGGCCCTCGGCCCGCTTGAGCGCGAGCTCGACCGAATCTGCAATGCGGCTCTGACTCTCGGATTTGACGACAATGCGATCAATGACAATATCGATGGCGTGCTTCTTTTGCTTATCCAGATCGGGGACATCTTCAATCGCAAAGATCTCGCCGTTGACCCGCACACGCACATATCCCTCTTTGCGCAGGTCTTCAAAGACTTTTCGATATTCGCCCTTTCGGCCACGCACGATGGGAGCCAGAATCTGAATGCGAGTCCCATCTCCGAGCTTTGTGATCTGATCAACAATCTGCTGGGTGGACTGGCGGTCAATCCTGCGTCCGCACTGGTAGCAATGCGGAATTCCAATTCTGGCGTAGAGAAGTCTCAAATAATCATAGATCTCGGTCACTGTGCCCACAGTAGAACGGGGATTTCGGTGAACTGTCTTTTGGTCAATCGAGATGGCAGGCGAGAGTCCTTCGATAAAATCTACGTCGGGTTTGTCCATCCGGCCCAAAAATTGCCGGGCATAAGCCGACAGCGACTCTACATAGCGGCGCTGCCCCTCAGCATAGATTGTATCGAATGCTAGCGAGGATTTTCCGCTTCCTGAGATGCCTGTAAAGACAATGAGCTTATCACGCGGAAGCTCCAAATCTACATTCTGAAGATTGTGCTCCCGCGCACCTTTGATGATGATCTTTTCGTGGCTCAAATTGGAAATCCCCCACCATGATGGCGTGCTCACTAGTTTGCCAGATCGCGCCACTCTATTCAACATGATGTGGTGAGATCTCTTAAGCTCAAGTCTCAAGATTGATGAGTGGTATGGATCGGTTATTTCTGTTAACAAAACTGCAATGGCTTGACTTCACAGTATGGGAAGGCTCTATAATACATTACAAAATGAGATTCCGTCGTTGGCCTCACAGTATGAGCGATGCCACAACTCCTGAAAGGGGGCAGGGTGCATCCGTCAAGACATCGGCTACTCCTGCTGGTCATGATCTTGGTCATGATGATATTTGGGAGTGCGCAGATTTCGCTGGGTACCAACAACCCCAGTGATCCAAATGAGCCCAATGACACCCGAGACCACGCCACACCCATTCAGCTCCCCTTCTCACAAGAGAATCTAAGCATCTCACCCAATGGCGACCGGGACATCTTCTCATTTTCACTTGATCATTTCACCTACATTCATATCAAGCTCGATGCCGAATCCATCGGATCCGATCTCGATGCGGTCCTCTTCGTTCTGGATCAGAATGGCGAGGCGATCAGTAGTAGCGATGATGCCAATGGGGCCGATCCAGAGCTCACTGTGCGCCTCGATGCGGGTCATTATTATCTGTTAATAGAAGGATTCGATGGTATCTCGACCGGCTCGTACAATATAAACGCCGAGAAGCAAGATTTGGGCGAGTGTGTCAAATCCGATCTGGCCGATCAAGGCTCAGCCTCGTGGACTCTCGGGAAAGTGCAGCCGGGCTCACTCATTCAGGTCATTCTGAGCGGACCTGCAAATACCGATTTTGATCTTCTGTTGATCGAAGTGCTCAGCGAAAACCCCTCGGTCGAAGCGATTGTCAGCAGCAGCCAGACCTCTGGCAGCGATGAATCGATCAACTACAGAGTCAAGGGCGAGAAGCCCAGAGAATTCATCATTCAAGTGCAATCGTTTCAAGGCTCAGGAACCTATCTGCTCTGCCGCAGCATTAAGGGATCATGAACGTTATGAATAAAAAATTTCGCTGGAATCGCTGGCTCTATCTTGTGCTCCTGATCAGCGCTGTGGTGCTCTTCCCGCAACAGGCCCGCACGCAGACCGATTTTGGCTCTCTCTACAACCTCATCTCTCCGCCGGTGGTAAGAATTGTCTCGGCGGGGGTCGGCTCAGGATCGGGTTATATCATCCAGAATCAATCGGCAGATGGGAATTCCCAGACAGGAATTGTGACGGCTTGCCATGTCGTCTTTGATGCGCCGCTCAACTTCAGTGATCGCGCCGCTCCGCCGCTTGTGACGGTCACATTTGCGGCCTGGAAGCCTGATATCACGATCAAGGCCGCCGTCGTCAAATGCGATGCCGCCAACGACGCTGCGCTGCTTCAGCCAGTCGACGAGCATGGAGAGGTTACTACACTAGGCAAATTTTTCAGTGACCTTGCCATCAAAACGAATGACAGGAGCCTGACCAGTTATCCACACCTCTATTTTGGAGACTCCTCCAAAGTCAAACCGCTTGATTCTGTATTCATCATTGGCTATCCGGGCCCCTATTCTGAGCTGAACAGCCTGCTCGGGCATGTGAGCGGTCTCTTGCCTGTGCCGCATGTCGTCTCAGAGAGAGGACGGGTGGATCGCGTGGCCTATCTTCTCATCTATGATGGCGATCCCGATCAGCCGATTGAGCCTAATCAGATCTTGCAGATTCAGACTCTTCCTTCTCTTGATCTCACGGGGATCGCTGATCTTGCCCAGAACATTTTGGCTTCAGGACATGGCTTGCTGCTCATCTCAACGGCTCAGCCTCTCGGCACAACCTTGACGGGCTGGGATGCCACATCGGTCAAAGAGAAGATCCTTCAAGTGCAAGAGCGCCCTGTGCGGCTGGATGTCTCCATCTTTGGCGCAAGCCTCATCATTGGCCCACGAAATGGCCAGACTGGATCAGTCTCGCTGCTCCGTACCTTCTTTCGGGTGGATGCCCCTGTCGCCCCAGGCCAGAGCGGAGCGCCCATGATGAACCTCAATGGACAGGTCGTGGGCATGATCGAGTGGGGAGTGGATGGGCTGCCGGGAGCCAGCTTTGCCAATCTCGTCAATTCATTTCGCAAGTCCCTCTTTGGAGAATAAGCACGAAAGAGACTCGCGTCCTAGACTTTCGTTTTACAACTCGCTATAACTCTTCCTATGAGCGGGTTTGCAATCAGAGTGGAGAAGCTCTCAAAGGTCTATAAGAACTCAACCCGAGCCGTCGATGACATCTCGTTCACAGTTCGTGATGGCGAATTTTATGGCTTCCTAGGCCCAAACGGCGCAGGAAAGACGACGACCATGCGCATCCTGGCCACTCTGCTTAGGCCGACCTCTGGCGCTGTCCAAGTGGCCGGGTTTCAATTGGGAAAAGAAGATGACGCCATTCGCCGCTCAATTGGATTTGCCATGCAGGGAGTCACGCTCGACTCGACGGCAAGTGCATGGGAAAACTTGATTTTGATTGGAGCTCTCTATGGGCTCTCCAAGAAAGAAGCAATAGCGTGCGGAACAAAACTTCTCAATCTCTTGAACCTTGAAAAGGTGGCCGACTCCTGGATCAGCCAGTACTCCGGCGGCATGAAGCGAAGGCTTGACCTGGCCGCCGTTCTGATGCACCACCCCAAATTACTCTTTCTGGATGAGCCAACCGAAGGATTGGATCCGGCGGCGCGCCGCGTCATCTGGAATTATCTGAAAGAGATGAAGAATGATGGGACTACAATCTTTTTGACGACTCATTACATGGAGGAGGCCGATGAGCTTTGCGAGCGGATCAGCATCATTGATCACGGCAAGATCATCGTGACCCAGCCTCCGGAGGAGCTCAAGCGCGCTGTCAAAGGGACCTTAGAAGATGCATTTATTCATTACACGGGTCATGGAATACGCGACGAATCCATCGATTCAAAAGGGGCTGATCCCTACATTCAGGGCTAGACTATGCAATCTCTACGAATACTCCTTGCGTTGTTTGTGCGCGGGTTTAAGCAGTGCCTGCGGCCTTATGCGGCGCTGATGCCCGAGTTTGTCATTCCGATCTTCTTTTTCATTGTCAGCTCATCGGCCTTTTCTGGATTGAGAAATTTGCCAGGATTCACCTTTGAATCCTACATGCAGTTCTATGCGCCGGTGGCGCTGCTCACTTCGATCTTTGTCAGCTCCGGCTCGACCGGGATTGAGGTGGTGACTGACATCAGCTCCGGCTATATGGACAGGCTCTTTCTGGCTCCGATCAAGCGCTGGCACATTGTCTTTGCCAAACTCGCAGCTGTAGGAGTCAAATCGGCTCTCCTGACGGGCTTTATGATGATTCTGATCTTGATCTTTGGCGCTCCATTCCAAGGCGGACTCATCGGGATGGCCTTCGTGCTTCTCTTTGCATTCATCTTTGGAATGGGCTGGTCGGGGATTGGCCTGCTGCTGGCCTTCACCACCAAGAATCCGCGCGTTGTTCAGTCGGCCTTTATCTTCTTCTTTCCCTTCTCGTTTATCACAACGGCACAGCTCCCACTCGATCTGCTGGAAGGCTGGTACAAAACGGCCGTGCAGATCAATCCGGTCACCTATATTCTCGAAGGAATGAGGGCAGTTCTCACCCGCGGAGAGATTGGAGCGACTCTCTTCACGGGGCTGGCTGTTGCCGTTGGCTTTGCTGTTGTTACACTTTCCATTGCGACTCTGGCCTTTCAGAGATCCGTGGCCAACAAATAATTCTCTAACCGCCGTTGCCGCCGCCGGGTGTGCACACCCGAAACTTCCACTGGCTCGAGCCATTCGGAACCCGTGCCCAGCAACGATTGTCATCATAGCGATCATCAAGTCCGGCAGATGGCGTCTGATCCAGCACCACACCTGAGCTGTTCCGAAGCTCGACGACTTCATCTTGGTTTTGAAGAAAAATGCCGGGCAAATGAATCAGTAGAAATCCGTGAGCGCTGATCTTTGTGCTCGTCGGAAAATTGTACGTCCGATAGCTCCCTTCTTTGGCAATCAGACTCCAACTGCCCAGATCAAGCTCAGAATCTTCAAAATTGAAGAGCTCAATCCACTCTTTGTCTGTATCCTGCCCTGCGGGATTCTGTTCAAGCTCATTGATTGAGACACGAGTTGTCTCAGAAGCTGGAACCGCAGTGCTTGGGCATTTCCCCCAAATGCCACGCCTGCCATTCTGTGCATCAATTTGCAGCTTCTCAAGCGCATCACGATATGGAAGCTCTTCTGCATAGCGAACGTCCACTCTCGCCCATCCCTGACTCACAATGATGGCCTGAACAAGCGTCGAGAGGTTGCTATCTAGAAAAATGAATGCAAGCAAGTGGTCGTTCGGGCCTTGATGATTGAAGTGTGAGATCCAGATCGTGCGGTTGAGAAGCAGATCTTCTGTAAATCTCTTTGACTCGGGTCCAAAGCAGTTGAGCGAATCACTGCTATCAGGAGCATCGATCAGATAGGCTCGGATTCGCGTCGGCAGCTTGGAAGAGCTCTTTTCATATTGGACGTCGAGCGTATCTCCATTGACTACGCTTATCACTCGGGCAACTTCAGTGGCAGGCTGATTGCTGCTGGCAATCACATTCTGGATTGATTGGATGCCCAGAGATCCTGCAATGAGGGATACCAAAAGGAAGAGTCGTCTCATCCACCGCACCTCCCAGCAATTCAACAGGCTGTCACCACTAGCCGTAATTCCACTTTCCTCTCGGTCAATTTATAGATCAAGTGCAGGAGGCGTGACAAATCAGCTCATCATCAAGCCTATCCAAAGAAAGAAGAGAATTCTTGCAATCCCATTGGGTGCTAAGTAGAATAGCGCCTATCGTGCGGGGTGGAGCAACAGGAAGCTCGTCGGGCTCATAACCCGGAGGTTGCCAGTTCGAATCTGGCCCCCGCAACCAGCAAAGCCATTCTTAGCTCAACCTCAAACTGCATAGCAACCATTTATGACACGTCATTTCTGAAAAAGCCTCAATTAGTTGCAAACAAATTCATTTTCTTGCCTGCGCCATCACACTGAGAGCTTCCATAATCACACGCACCGCCGCGAGCGCCGTGATCCCAGAAGAATCGAGCATCGGATTGACCTCGATGACATCCATCGCGACAATTCGCGAGCGAATTTTATGAATGAGCGTGATCAGATCCCGCGTTGACAGACCCCCAGGCACAGGATTTCCGGTGCCGGGCGCAAAGGCCGGATCAAGCACATCAATATCAAGTGATAAATAAACCGGGCCGTCCCCTTTGTCTACAAACGACTCAAACTCCCAAGCATGAATCGTCTTAACGCCCGACTCTTTTTGCACTTTGATCTGATCAGAAGATGTGCTGCGAATTCCGACTTGGGTGATGCTCTCTCCCGAAACGCCTTCTAGCTCCAAAATGCGGGCAACCACACAGGCATGTGAATATGGATCTCCGTGAAAACTTGGATAGAGATCCGGATGGGCATCCAAATAAAGCAATTTCAGGTTCTTATGGTGCTCAAGCGCCGCTTTGAAACAGGGCAGCGTAATACAGTGATCTCCTCCCAGAATGATGGGAATGGCCTTGGTGTCGAAGATCTCACCGACCACAGTCTCGATTTTTGTAAAAGAGTCTTCGGCCTGGTTGTTGAGAATCAAGTCTCCGGCATCCCGTGCGGGAAGATCGATCAGATCATCTCCGCGCTCGGTGCAGGAGCTAAGCGATTCTGAAAACTCCCGGATCTGATGCGGGGCAAGTCTCGCCCCTGGGCGATAGGAGCTGCCAGAATCATACGGCGCGCCAATCAAGACAAATTGCGCCCTCTTGGGCAGATCCGGTTTGAAAATACCGCAAAAAGACAAGAGAATCCCTCACTTTAAGATTATGAATTTTCTCACTTGGCTCTGAATTGCGTCTCCTCGCGCGCCATAGGCGATCACGCGATAGAGATAGACTCCGTTGGCGAGGCGTGAGCCTGCTTCATCAAAAGCGCTGAACTCCAATGCCGAGCCCGGCTCAAGCCGCCGCATCAGCCTCTGACCCGCCAAGTTGAAGAGCTGAAAGTCAATCTCTGCAATGCCTGCCCCTACAACCTCAAGGCGCAGTCCGCTCTTTTGATAAGTGATGCGCGTCCGGTCGAGCATCAACGCGACAGCCGCCTGGGGCGATTGCTCAGGGGTCAGGCGCTTTTTGCTCGTCCATTTGTCCACGTAGTAGAAGAACTTGTCATCATCAACGATCTGGCCTGTCCCAGGAACGACTTCGCTGCTGATCCAGTAATCAACCAGCAGCAACAGCTCATTGTCATCTAGATAGTGATTCCCATTCAAGTCGAGCGCCTCATCGAGCGTTCTGGTGACTCCAGATGCAGGCGTCTTAGGCAATCTCTCCATTCCCGCTTGGATCAAATAGAGCGCTGCCGGCAAGAAGCCCTGAAACGTAGACTGAATCTTGTCCGCAGGAAGCTCAAAGCCCCCTTCGGCATATGTTTTGGGGCTCAATTCCACTGTGAAGGCTAGAACGCCCTGGCCATAGAGCCAGTCGCTGAGCTCGCCATGTTTTAAGTAGGCGCCACCGCTGGAATCTTCAGAATTGAAGCTCTTCGATGGGCGGTAGACGGGGCCGTGAGCGCCTTGAATCAACTGAGCCATCTTGGTTGAGATATTCTCAAAGAGGGTCTCATCTTGGGCATCTGCACCAGAGATTCCCCAAGGATATAGAATGGTCTGGCCATAGCTGTGAAAGTTGATCGCGGTTTGAAAGTGATGACTGGCCACAAAAGCTTGAATCGCTTGAGATTCAGGCTCGGAGAGCGCGCTGGGTCCGCGATAGAGCTCCGAATCGGGCGACAGACTGGTCAATGAGCCTGGGGGGAGCGGCGCACTCCAATCGATGCCAAGCTCATAAGGGAAATTGCGGTTGAGGTCTACGCCAAATGAGCCATCGCCGTTGTTGCGGCGGTTCTTCCGCCAAAGGCGGTCATCATTGCGGGAAAACTCATAGCCATCTGGATTATCCAACGGGATGATCCAGATCTCGGAATGATCAACCAAATCTCTGATCTTTCTGTCTTTGCCGTAATTTTCGACCAGATATTTGATCAGCAGAAATGGCACTTCAACCGCGATCCACTCTCGGGAATGCTGCCCGCCAATAAAAAGAATATCCGGCTCTTCTTGGGGCATTCCATCATTTTCCAGATAGACGCGATCGCTGATCTTGACTGCAATAATATCCCGATTGTCGGCGGTTCTATTTACATCCCCGTCATCGCCATGACTGTGGCCAATCACTACAATCTGCATAATCCCGCGGTATTTCTGCTGGAGAGCCCGCAAATCGCTGTACAGCGATTCATACGAGGGATAAGCCTTCAGGTCTTGCTCATTTTGCAAGGCCTCGCCTTGCTCACGAGAGAGGGCCAAAGGTGAGAGCCCAGCGAGCAAGCCAACGATCACAAGTGCACTGCCGATCACAGAATTTAGTCCGCCCCACCGCAAAGCCGACCAAAGACTTCTCATAATGAATTAGATCATAAACGATTTGTGAGGGAATTTTGAAATCAGGTTCTTCAATCAGATTTTTCCCAGCATAGTTGAGAAATCGGCATGATCTGTGTTATTCTCTTCCACATTCAGCGGTAAAGCCGGCACCAAAGATTCAGCACATATGGCCATCAGAATGACATTGTTAGGAACGGGTGGGGCACTGCCGCCAAGCGGGCGGGCTCAGACGGGTTTTTTGCTAGAGAAGAGCCGTAAGGCACTTCTAGTAGACTGCGGAAGCGGAATCCTGCTTCGCCTCTCTCAGGCTGGCATTGATTTAAAGAAAATCGACACGATCTTGATCTCGCATCATCATTTGGATCACATGAGTGAAGTCTTGCCGCTCATCACCGCGCGCTGGCTGGCGGGTCATTCAAAGACCCGCGTGATTGGCCCTGCTGGAACAAAAAGGCTGCTCAGCCAACTTCTTGAGCTTTATCCCTATGTTCAGCAGAGAGTCGAAGTGGAGATTGAAGATATGGAGCCAAATACTCACATCGAAGCTGGGGGATTTCAGGTTGATTCTCTGGCCGTCTCTCACTGGATTCCTACTCTGGCATTCAAATTCGACAATGAGATTGCCTACTCTGCCGATACGGAGCCATGGCCTCCATTTGCAGAGTTTGCTGAGGGCTGCAAAATGATTATTCATGAGTGTTCGGTCCCCAATCATGAAGAGATGCCGTTTCATACCAATTCTGTCGAGCTCGGAAAGCTGCTGGCTGGCTCCCCAGCCAAAAAACTGGTGCTCATGCATTTTTACCCACACATGATCGGAAAGGAAGAGAGCGTGGTCACCTCGATCAAGAAGCACTTCTCCGGCCAAATCATCTTGGGCGAAGACCTCGCTCAGTACGAGTTATGAGAATCTTTTTGTCATTGGGATTGACTGCTCTCTTATTCGCTTTGATCACCCTGAGCGAGACCAGACTCAACGCTCAAGACCAGACTCAGTATTCTGTAGACTGGCTGCCCAATATCATCTACTATCAAGGACCGGGGTACGATGATGTTGAGCACAGGCTAGATCTCTATCGGCCGATTGGCTTAGAAAAAGCACCTGTTCTGCTCTTTATTCATGGTGGTTCATGGCGTGAGGGCGATAAATCCATCTATACCTATCTGGGCCGGACATTTGCCAGCCAGGGGTTTTTAACTGTGATTGCCAACTATCGCCTGACGCCTCAAGTGCAACACCCCGTTCACGTTCAAGATGTGGCTCGCGCATTCTCGTGGATCTACGCGAACATCAGCCAATACAGCGGTGATCCCAATAAGATTTTTATGATGGGACATTCTGCGGGTGGGCACCTGGTGGCCTTGCTCGCACTGGATGAAAGATATTTGCAGGCCGAAGGGCTTGCGACAACTCTCATTCGGGGAGTCATCCCAGTCAGCGGTGTCTTTGATCTGACCCAATTTCCGCCAACCCTCTTTGCGGATGTCTTCACGAGCGATCCGGATACACGCAAGGATGCCTCACCCATCAGCCATGTAGATGATCAGCAGCCGCCGTTCCAAATCATCTATGCCCAGTATGATGAGCCGACGCTCGATACTCAGGCTCAAGCGCTCTATCAGTCCGTACATGACCATGGAAGTCAGGCCCATATAGCAGAGATTCCGAACAAAGATCACATCACCATTATCGGTCATATTGGACTCGATGGCGATCCAACGACAGCTGCCATCGTGAAATTTATCCGAGATCAGCTGAGTGCCTCAGAGTAATTCGTAAGGAGGAGGCTTTCGATGGCCGGAAGGCTTGAGCAGTTCAACGCCTATCGCACCAAGATGAATGAGCGGATCTTGGGAGCCGATAATCTCCAGATCAACCGCTTCTTCAGTCTAGATACTCAGACCTACCGGGATGGTGCACTCTCGGCACAGACCAAAGAGTTGTTGGGACTTGTCGCCTCGATGGTGCTGCGCTGTGACGACTGCATCAGCTATCATCTCATCCAGTGCGCCGAAAAGGGTGTCAGGGATGACGAATTTTTTGAGGCATTCAATGTGGCTTTGGTGGTAGGCGGCTCGATTGTGATCCCCCATCTGCGGCGCGCGGTGGAGACTCTGGATGAGATCCGTGAGAAAGCGAAGCGGTCGTAGCATGTCCAACATTCCGGTCTGGCTCATCGCGGCTCTCCTAGCGCTTGTTGGCGGTATCTTGCTGCTGAGCGGTCTTTTGAATCCGGCTGGACCCGGAAACGAAATGATCGATCCGGCTGTCATCTCGCTCAGTCAGAAGTTGGCTTTGCTCTCGGATGTCACGGGCGCAAAAGCCGAGCCTCTCTTTGATTCAAGTAAAGCCTCGTTGGCGCTGCTTCGCGTAGAGTCTCAAATTCCTGCTCATGTGCACCATAAGAGCAATGAAGTGCTCTATGTGCTTAGTGGAACCGGTAAAGCGCACACCGGTTCGGCTGAATATGACCTCAGCCCGGGAATATTATTCATTGCCTTTGCCAAGACGCCGATTGAGCTCGAGAAGACGGGCGATCAGCCTCTCGATCTGTTGATCTTCCTCACGCCCCCCTCCAACGAAAAGAATGTGACGCGCCTAAAGCCAGAAGAATTCTCCGCGCTCTCCAAGAATTCGCTGTTGCCGCTTCTGGTCAATGTTCCAGAGCGCATGAAGTCTATCAGCATCCAAGGCAAAGCGATTCCATCGACAACGCTAAGCAATTTTTCAGCCGATGGGAACCTAGGGCTTATTCAATTGCCGCAAAGCCAGAAGATCTCAGCCGACAAAGTGAGCGCGAATCTGCTGATTTATGTTCTAAATGGAACGGCAAACGCAAAGATCAATTCATTGGAAGCGACATTGAAATCGGGTGATCTGGTGATCGTTCCAGCACGAAGCAAGTTTGTGATTGAAAGCCCTGAAGAGAATCAAAGCTCAACAGAGCTGATCTTCTTCTCAGCACCGCCCTGGCAGGCTCCATAAGGTCAGACTCGTTGAGGCTGTTTTCCAACTTCGCTCTTAATAAATTCCACAATCTCTTGGGTCGAAGCCCCAGGACCAAAGAGTCCCTTTACTCCCAGCTTTTCTAAATTACTCTTATCTTCATCAGGAATGATGCCTCCGCCCATCAGAATGACATCGTCCATTCCATTCTTCGCCATCAGCTCCCTGATCTTGGGCAGAAGCGTCATGTGGGCACCTGAAAGAATCGAGACACCAATCACGTCAACATCCTCTTGTAATGCGGCTCGCACGATCTGTTCGGGCGTGTTGTGCAGACCGGAATAGATCACTTCCAGTCCCGCATCGCGGAGGGCTCTTGCAACCACCTTCACGCCGCGGTCGTGGCCATCGAGACCCGCCTTTGCCATCAAAATACGAATCTTTTTCATCTTAGATCATCGCCGGCTCGCGATAGGCTCCGTAGACTTCACGGCAGACGCTCATAATTTCACCCACGCTGGCGTAGGCTTTTACGGCTTCCACGATATAAGGCATTGAATTCTCTTTGGCCTCAATCGCCTCCCGAAGCGCGTCCAGACATGCTTTCGCCTTAGGATTGTCTCGCTCGCTCTTTGTCTTCTTGAGGCGCTTCAGCTGGCGCTTCTCGACATCAGGATCGATGCGCAGGAGGTTTGGCCTCATGCCATCCCGCATGGCATATTTGTTGACCCCAACGATAATCTGATCGCCCCGCTCTACTTGCTGCTGATAGAGATAGGCGGCCTGGGCGATCTCGCGCTGGAAGAAGCCATCCTCAATTCCACGCAAGACGCCTTCCAAGATGGAGCCATCCCCCATCTTGTCAATTCTGTTGATGTAGTCCATCGTCTGCTCTTCGACGCGGCTGGTCAGGTTTTCAATGAAGTAACTTCCGGCAAGCGGATCAACGGTGTCGGCTGCCCCGCTCTCAAAGGCAATGATCTGCTGGGTTCTCAGCGCAATCCGCGCCGCATCTTCGGTGGGGAGAGCCAAGGCTTCATCATATGAATTGGTGTGCAGCGACTGCGTCCCGCCGAGCACCGCAGCCATGGCCTGTATGGTCACTCGAATAATATTGTTGAGTGGCTGCTGCTCCGTGAGTGAGCAGCCCGCCGTCTGCGTGTGAAACTTGAGCATCCAAGAGCGCGGGTTTTTTGCGCCATAGCGCTCCCGCATGACGCGGGCCCAGATTCTGCGAGCGGCACGGAACTTGGCGATCTCTTCAAACAATGAATTGTGGGAGTTGAAGAAGAAAGAGAGCTGCGGGGCAAAGTCATCAATGTCGAGACCGCGCTGCATCCCGGCTTCAACATAGGCCATGCCATCGGCCAGCGTGAAGGCCAGCTCCTGCACGGCCGTTGAGCCCGCCTCACGGATGTGATAGCCAGAGATGCTTATTAAATTAAACTTTGGCGTCTCTTTGATTCCATATTCAAAGATATCGGCAATCAGATCTACAGAAGGGCGTGGCGGGACGACCCACTCTTTTTGGGCGATAAATTCTTTGAGCATGTCATTCTGAATCGTGCCGCGAATCATGCTGCGTGGCACGCCCTGCTGATCGGCCATGGCAATGTACATAGCATAGATCACAGGCGCGCTCGGATTGATCGTAAAACTGGTGCTCACCTGATCGAGAGGGATTCCATCAAAGAGAATCTCAAAGTCGTGCATCGTGTCAATCGCAACGCCCTCGACGCCCACTTCACCCAGCGAGAGCTCAGCATCGGAGTCAAGCCCCATCAGTGTCGGCATGTCAAATGCCGTTGATAGACCAGTCTGGCCATGCTCAATCAGATATTTGAAGCGCTGGTTTGTCTCTTCGGGACCGCCAAAGCCTGCAAACTGACGCATCGTCCAGAGCCGACCTCGATACATATTGGGGTAGACACCGCGAGTGAAGGGGTATTCGCCGGGGTCGCCCAGATCGCGCTCATAATCAACATCTCTGATGTCTTCAGAAGTGGCTAGCCGCTCGATCTCTTCGTCAGAGACGGTGATAAAGCGCTCGCAGCGCTCGCCATTCTTCGCTAGAAATGGCTTGAGCGTCTCCTGCTCCCAGCGTGCCTTTTCGCTCTCTTGATCTGAAACGGGCTTGGCCATGCCTGCGCCTCCTCTATACCCAAAGAGTATAGAATAAACCTATGGAAACGATCAAGTGACCTTCGGGTTTGACGCTTGGAGAGCGCTTCGTTATAGTCTTTGACACAGGGGCCCATAGCTCAGCGGTCAGAGCGACCGGCTCATAACCGGTTGGTCGCAGGTTCGAACCCTGCTGGGCCCACCCGAGAGGGATATCATGGAAAAAATTCTAATCAATATAGACGGGGCCTGTCAGGGGAATCCAGGCGATGCCTCCATCGGAGTCGTGATAAACGACAACCAAGGGAACAGGATCGAAGAGATCGCGCGCTATATTGGCCGCACCACCAACAATGTGGCGGAGTACAAGGGCCTCATCGCAGCAGCCGAAGCCGCTCTTCAGTATATGCCCAAGCGTGCCATCTTCTTTATGGACTCGCAGCTGGTCGTCAACCAGATCAACGGGCTCTATCGCGTGAGGCAGCCTCATCTCAATGCTCTTCATGAGCAGGTTGAAGATTTATTGGACAAGCTGCCAAGCTGGGAAGTCAAGTACGTTGAGCGAACCGCAAACTGGGAGGCTCACCGCCTTGCCCAGCGTGCTCTACTGGAGCGCGGGGGCAGCGGAGAGCCTGAAGTCAAAGAGATTGGCTTCCAGCGCAGCAGCATGCTGGAGAAATTGACGGCCGCTGCTGAGAAGCTGAGCGAATATGACCAGCGCAAGCTGCTCCATCTCGCCCAAAGGCTGCTGGACGACTCGGGAGCGGATTGATCTAAATCCTATCTAAGCTGCTATAAGAGCCAGACACAAACAAAATGCCCTCTCGGCTTATGCTAGAATGAATGCAATGGAGGTGCTGTCTGATGAAAGAATTCAGAGTCACCCTTTCGCATCGTCCCAGCGAGTTGGCGCGCGTGGCTGAAGCGTTGGCCAGAAAGAGCGTAAATCTAAAGTCTGTCGCAGGGTTTGCGGAGGGCAACAAAGCCACAATCGCTCTGGTCGGTCACGACGTCAATGCTCTTCGCCAAGCCCTCCAAGAGGCCCGAATCAACTTTGAAGAGGTCGAGCTCCTAACCTTGGCACTCGACGACCAGCCCGGTCAGCTTGCCGAGCTTGCCGCCAGTCTTGGCAATGCCGCGATCAACCTCAACTCGATCTACATTTTGGGAAAAGAGGGAAGCAAAGTGCAGCTTGGCTTCACAACAGACAAAATAGCCCAGGCCAAGAAGCTCCTAGGCCTTTAAAAAGGCTACAGATCAGCGCCATCTCTTCGCATCCTCATCCCTTCTCGGATCAGATTCAATGCGACTCCGTATCACCCAACAGAGTCTGAAGATAATTCAACTGACCTGAGTGATAGCTGATGTGATTGTAGTTACCGAGAACCGCTTGCAGCGTGCTCGAGCTTCCCCACGGCAAGCTTATGGATTTGCTCAATTGCTCTGAGCTCAGACCTTTTACTGCCTTCGTGAATGCCTGGCTTGTCTTTTCAAGCAGCATCTTAGAGCCCTCTTTTGTCTTGGCATCCCGGTTCGATTCAATCCACTCAGACTCCGATGCTGTGGGCAATGAGCCACCGCTGATCGCCCTCTCAAAGACGAGATTCCAATAGGAGACGTGGTTGGCAATCTCCTGGGCGCTCTTGGCGCTCTCCTCTGGCTTCCAGCTCTGCTTCTTCGCCGTGACGAACTCGTAGCCCTTGACGACATCGCTTACCGCACCTTCGACGGCAGTGGACAACGTTTGGATCTCTTTCATTTTGTTCTCCTCTTGATCGTAAAGTTAAACCAATTATGAAGTCGATCTTGAAGTAAATCCACCAAAATTATGCTATTTCAAAAGCAATTAATGAGGCTTCTCTCTGATCTCTTTGCGGAAGACTTGAGGTGTCTCTCCCACATTCTTTTTGAAGATGGCACTGAAATGACTGGGATTGCTGTATCCCAGCTGGAATGCGATCTCTGCAATCCCATCGGAGGTCTCAAGCAGCAAATCTTTCGCCGTCTTCACCTTCAGATTCGTCAAGTATTGATGGGGCGTCTGACCGGTCAGACGCTTAAAAATCCTGATGAGATGAAAGGGGCTGATGTTGAGATGGCAAGAGAGCTCGTGCAGAGAGATCTCATCTCTCAACTGGGCGGATAGAAGAGCCTTGGCCCGCTCAATCTTTTCGATCTCATGGTCTTCACTGGTATGGATTTCACTGTACGGATCGGGGCGTAACGATGGCAGGAATTGTCGAAGCGATAAGATGCACATCGTAGTCGCTATCGATTCAACGAGCAGATTTGAACCCAGATCCTTGCGCTCAACCTCTGATAAAAGCTGAGCATGAAACCGATTGATCTCGGATGAGGTTCTCACCCGGCTCTGCCTCAAAGAGAGATTCTTCTCATCTGCAACCGGAAGCCCCCTGACGCACATCTCGTCGATGAGGCCTTGTACGATCGGCTCTTTGAGAAAGATTTCAGTGCAGCAGATCTCCGTCTTGGCCGGCAGATCGACTACCCATTCATCACCATTCTGATTGAATACGAGAGAGGTCGGATCAATGAGATGACTCTTGTTTTGCAGTTTAAGCTCAAAATAACCTTGCTTATAAAAGAAGAAAGCATTTCCAGAAAAGACTTCTCTGCCTGAAGAACAGGGCTGGTCCGCAAAATATTTTAGGCGGTGAATGCTTGCAAGAGGAGAGTCCCAGATCTTCGAAAAACGTGCCGATCTCCAAAATTGCTCAGTCATCTCATTACTATGCTCGTTTCACTATTTGTTTAGATGTGAGTCTTTGGCTCAGGCCTAAACGTTAGATGGTCCCGGTCTCTCTCCGCGATAGAGGGTGGCCACGCCTCCGAAAAGATTGGTGCTGCTTGTTCTTTCAAATCCTGCCCAGTTCATTTGCGCCAAAATCTCAATGGGTGGTGGAAAAGCACAAATTGAATCATGCAGGTATTGGTAGGCCATGCGCGATCCGGTGATCCACCCCCCCCAACAAGGCAAGATGTTTTTTAAATAAAATAAATAAAAGATCCTCCAGACCCACGATTTTGGCAGCGAGAACTCTAAGATCAGAAGCCGCCCCCCAGGGCGTAATACGCGGGCCATCTCGCTCAGCCCCTTCTGGGCCGATGTCAGATTCCTCAGCCCAAAAGCCATGGTGATGACATCCAAGCTTTGAGGTGAAAACGGAAGCTGAAGCGCATCGCCATGGATCAGAAGAACTTCTTTACTCTTGAATGCCTCTTCGAGTCTCTTCTGGCCGACCTGAAGCATCTCTAAAGATAGATCGAGCCCCAAAATTTCTGCATTTTTGCTATGACGGGCAAACTCAAGGACCAGATCTGCCGTTCCAGTGCAGAGATCGAGGAGCCGCTCTCCCGATTGCAATACGGAAGTTTTGATCAGTCTCTTTCTCCAGCTACAATCCAGCCCGAAGCTCAAGATCCGATTGGCTTGGTCATAACGAGCAGCAATCTCCGAAAACATAGAAGAAATCTCTTCAGAACGGCTCTTCATACCGTCGCGATACCCGTAATTTCAATCTCCACATCGTCGATATCGAGCCCCGCCAATTCTTTTACTTTTGTGCGCACTTTCTGAACGGCCATCTCCGAGACATCGTGAATATTGGCGCCAAAGCGCGCAGCCAGCGAGAGCTTCACCTTCATGATCTTCGCCTGATCGCGCTGCTGATCTTTGGGCATCCCTTTTCGAGATTCCGCCTGTGCCGCGACTTTCAAGATCTGAATGCCAGTCCCCTGATAATTCTTCGAGATCGTCTTGAGCAGGTTGCCGCCTTTTACGCGATTCAGGGCATACAAGCCATCGACTTCAAGCAGGGCGCCATAGACGATCATTTGAAGCGCCCGCTCTGAAATAAAGATATGACCCAGCTCATCGCGCGCTTCATAGTGACCAGTCCCATCACGCTTGTCGGCCATTTGCACCTCTTTCCCAGATCTCATTGGCTTCGCTCCGCCAAATGGCGGCTCAGCTCACGCAAACGCTCAGCCCTCTCTCCAAATGCGGCGAGGGCATCCAAGGATTCACGGGTTGCACTTTGAGCGCGACCACGTACCTCTTGCAGCCCCATTTTTGAAGGTCTCGGGTCTTCATCCCAATCCAGCAGATCATCCATCCATTGATACGCCATACCCAGCTTCAAGCCAAATTCTTTGAGCGATTCCAACAACGTCTGAGACATTCCGCCCAAGATGGCTCCAGAGAGAAGAGAGGCTTGAATCAATGATGCAGTCTTTCGCTTTAAAATCTCTTCATGGCTCGCGAAATTATCTGCCGGCAACAGATCCAGATATTGCCCACCTGTAAGGGCTTCAGTTCCCAAGGCTCGCGAATAGAGCGCTACGACTTTCAATACGCGGTCAGCCGATGAAAATTCTCTTTGGTCTTCACCGATCCATTGGAAGCCAAGGGGAAGAAGAGAATCTCCCGCCAAAATCGCCGTCGCCTCCCCGTATTTGGCATGGACACTCGGCAGGCCTCGGCGCTCCAGAGCATTGTCCATAGATGGCAGATCATCGTGGATGAGTGAATAGGTATGAAAAGACTCGGCCGCTGCTGCTGTCGGCAGGACTTGCTCAGGCTCTTCTCCGGCCAGCACTGCCCCTTCCATCACCAGAAAGGCCCGGATGCGCTTTCCACCTTCAATAGCATACTTCATCGATTCAAGCAGCGTTGCAACAGGCGCGTCAAGCCCCTTTCTAAATTGATTTTGAATATATCGATCCACCTGGGCTTTACGCTGTAAAAGCAATCTCTCAAGTTCCATGGGACTGAAAAGTAAATTAAAAGTTGGTGCATTGCAAGAAATTCTTGTCTTGACGAGCCCGCTTTCGCTACACTCCTCCTCTATGAAAATTGTGCTGCAGCGCGTGAGCGAAGCCCGCGTAGAGGTGGATGGAAATGTGGTCGGGAGTATTTCGAAGGGGCTTCTTCTGCTCGTCGGGATTGGCAAAGGTGACACCGAAGCCGTGCTCGATCAGATGGCCGAGAAAGTCATCAATCTAAGGATATTCCCGGATGAATTGGGCAAGATGAATCTTTCGCTCATCGATGTCGATGGAGCCATTCTGGCCGTCTCGCAATTCACACTCTTTGGAGATGTCCGAAAGGGGCGCAGACCCAGCTTTGAGAAGGCCTGTCCACCCGGAGAGGCCAATCTGCTATTCGATTTCTTTGTCCAGAGGCTCCGCGAAAAAGTGAGACATGTCGCAACAGGAGAGTTTGGTGCTCGCATGCAGGTCTATTTGACAAACGACGGACCCGTGACGCTTATCCTTGAGCATCCAGAGGGAGCCGCTGGTTGAAATTTCTCCTCTTTTTCTTACAATGAACGGTCTGAAAGGGGAATCGGAAGCATGGGTGTACCTAAGAAACGAAGATCGCGGAGAGAGCGAAAACATCATCAGGGCCATCAGCGCATGTCCACCGTGACCGTAAGCTCGTGCCCGCGATGTCATGAGCCAAAGCTGTCCCATCGTGTCTGCATGAATTGCGGCTATTACAGAGGGATGGAAGTCATCTCGATGGAGACCGAAGAGGAATAATATGGGTTGGATTTTTACCCCCCCAGGTTCCGCAGGGGGGTATATGGCGATGGTGCTGCTGATCATGGCACTGATCTACATGATCTATGCATTCATTCGCTATCGATAAGCGCTTGCAAACCTCCCCAGAAAATCACCTGTCTCAGCTCTCTTCTAAATCATGAGATTACTGGCTCTTAAGATAACTCTTGATTCCATCTAAGATGGACTGAGCCAGCCGCAGCTGGTACCAAAGAGATGTGAGGTTATTGGCATCCTCGGGGCTGGTGACAAAGCCAGTCTCAAGGACGACAGCCGGCATACTGGCCCAGCGGGTATAGAGCGGGCGCTGTTTCACTCCGCGATCCCGAATTCCAGAGGGCTTCATCTCGCTGACGACATTCTTCACGATGGCTTGAGCCAGCTTCAGGCTGGATGAATAATTGGGGCTGCTTTTGGCTTCATGCATCACTGTCTCGACCCCTGATGTCTCATCGGCATCATCGGAATTTGCATGGATACTGATGTAGGCATCGGCATCGAGGCGCTCTGCGAAGTTGATGCGGTCTTGAAGCTCGATAAAGCGGTCATCATAGCGTGTGAGCACGATCTCAAGCTGCGGATCGCTAAGGGAGAGAAAGCGTACAATGCGGGCGAGCTCGAGATTGACATCTTTCTCCAACAGGCCTTGATAGCCAGTGGCACCTGGGTCTTTCCCGCCATGTCCGGCATCGATCACGACAACCCAGTGAGGTGCGGGTGTAGCAGAGAGGCTGGTTGTGGCGAAGGTGAAGAGCGACAACAGAACGTAGAGACCAAGAAACGCGAGCGGAAATGCCCGGCGATTCCGCATAGGATGCCTCCTTGCAGGATTATGGATGCTTGGGATGCATCCTATCAGGCAGAAAAGAGGCGTAACTATAATGCGGATTACGCTGAATGAATTATCGTTGTGTCAGTCCAGGTAAATTCGCGCCACACGGCGAGAGAGCGCGGTCAGAACAATCTCCGTGAATTTTGCCCCCACAGTCTGGGCAATCTCTTCAGCATGGAGCGAATCGCCGATCAGCTCGACTTCATCTCCCACATTGACATCCGGTATATCGGTCACATCAATGGTGAGCTGATCCATGGAGATGCCACCAACAAAAGGAGCGCGCCTGCCATGCAGGACGACTTCACCAAGCTGGGCCATCTTGGGATTGATGCCATCCGCATAGCCGACGGGCAATGTGGCGATGATGCGCTCGGATGGCGTCTGATATTTGCGCCCATAGCCAATAAAGCGCCCGGCCGGCATCTTCTTCTGGGCGATCACCCAGGTGATGAGCGACATAGGTGGCTGAATCCCTTCGGTCCAGGGCTTGCGGATCTCGGGGTAGCCATAGATCAGGACCCCAGGGCGGACCATGTTGTAATAGCTGGTTGCGACTTCCTCTTCGAATTGAACCAGCGCTGAAGAATTGGCGATGTGCCTCAGCTTGGGAAGAGAACCGCTCTTGTCCAGTATTTTTAATAGTCCATTAAATGAAGATATCTGCTGACGTGTGAAGGCCTGGTCATCTGGATTCTCGCTGTATGAGACGCTGAAGTGACTGAATATTCCTTCGACATCAATGTGAGAACAGGTTGACAGCTCTTTCATAAACTGAGGAGTCTCGTCGACAAGCACTCCGTTGCGCCCCATGCCTGTATCGACCTTGACATGCCCCTTCACAATTTTGCCAGCGCGCTTGGCAGCCGCTTGCAGCGAGCGCATCATTTCAACTGTGGATACAGTAATTGTCACATCGCTCTCGACAAGCTCATCCGCCAGCTCGGGTCGAGAGGCCGAAAGAATCAAGATAGGAAGCTTGATGCCGGATTTTCGTAATTCAAGGGCTTCAAAGAGGTTGGCAACACCCAGATAATCGACACCCAGCTTTTCGGATTCTTTCGAGATTCCGACCGCGCCATGTCCATAGCCATCGGCCTTGACGGGGAAGAGCATCTTCATCGATTTGCCAATCCGGTCTCTCACAATTTGAATGTTCTTTCGGAGTCGCGTGAGATCGATTCTTGCCTCTGCCATGTAGATGCCAGCCATAGCATCTAAATCCTAAAAGGCTGTAATCATAGTCACCAAGGACATCGTTCGGCCTGACCCCAGGACAAAGTTCACCTTGCGAAGTTGAAATCTGATCCCTCGCCAGCATAAAACCTTCTCATGCATGTGAGATTATTTGGAAGTCTGCTCTTCGAGACTGTCATAGTCGGACTGCTGCTTGTGATCTCAGCAACGATGACGGGATGCGGGGTATTGAAAGGAATTATGAATCCAGAAGAGGCGGGCACCACACCGATCTTCAATCAGATGAAGAGCCAAGTGATCCAGCTGAAGCGCGCCGACGGCTTCATCATTTCATTGACAGTCAAGATTGCAGATAATGATGCCAAGCTAGAGGCCGGATTCCAGAATATCAGTCCAGAAATAATTCAGAAGAGCTTCATACTTTTTGTTTTTGGAGAGCCGCTACGGGCTCTATTCCACATGCACAATGTGCTGGCACCCCTTGATATTGCATTCATCGCCGGCAACGGCACATTGATCAAGATTGAGACCATGGCAGTTGGCCCAGAGCTCTATGGACCCGATGAGCCCTTTCAATATGCCTTGGAGGCCCGGGCAGGATTCTTTGCAGAAAATAAGTTGGTTGCGAAAGAGTCGAAACTGGTGACTTCGTCCCTCAGACAGAAGGAGAAATGAGCCACAGGCCTAATGTTCGGTGTTGAGCCGGCGGGAGCGGCGGATGCGTGCCACTTTGGGAAGTCGTCTCTCTAATCCATCCAACTGAAGCCGCGCTCTCCATTGGGCTCTTCGCAGCTCACGCTGAACGCGCATCAGCTTCAGACGGCGCACTGTGGAGATCAAGATCCAATCCACCTCCGGCACTCCAAGGATGCGCCCCTACCCACAATTTCCTCTCGGTCATGCGACTCTGTGCCTGATATAGTACTCGTAATTTACCCAATTAGGACAAAACTCATCTGTAATCTCAAATACATTGGCAGATCGACTTTGGTTTTAGTTCGGGGAATTTTTCTTCCTGGCGAGTTCTCTCAGCTCATCAAGCACGCTCTGGGACCGGGCTAGTGTCTCATCCAGAGTGCCCATGCTCGTAATGACAAAGTCAGCTCGTTTGGCCTTGATGCTCGATGGAGTCTGTGACGAAATCTTACGAATTGCCTCTTGACGGCTAATGCTATCCCGGGTCATCAATCGGCGAATCTGATCCTCTTGCTCGACATCGACCACGACAAAGACCTCAAAAAAAGAGCGGTCTATTTTTTCAGATTCCAGTAGCAGGGACGCTTCGACAACGAAGATATCTTTTTTCTCAGCTTGAAATCTCTTGGCAAGCTGCCATAGCTTCGCGTAGATGGCCGGATGTACAAGTTGCATGAGAAATTGGCGCTCAGCTTCGTTATCAAAGATGATCCTCCCCAGCTCTTTGCGGTTGATTTTCTGGTCTGAATTGAGAATCCGATTGCCAAAGTGCTCAATAAGCTTGATGTAGACCTCAGTGCCAGGGTTGTAACTCTCCCAGGCGATGTTATCGACATCAACGACTGCGACGCCAGTCTCCTGGCTCCAAGCCTGAGCAACAAGACTCTTCCCGCTCGCAATTCCGCCCGTCAAGCCCACGATAAGCATGGTCAACCTCGTGAAGAGAATTCGAGAGTGCTCTTCCAGCGCCGGTAAAGCTCTGCGGTCGCCTTTACATCTTCCAGGCAGTAGAGCGCGATCTCGCGATGCAGCCCCTGCTCATACATGTTTTTGATCTCAAATCCGGTGATGCCATGGCTCTTGGGGCTCTCAATACCAAAGATGTGGCAGAAGAAATCGAGATTGAATCGCCGGGTCGCTCCATAGAAGGTGAGCTGGTCGAGCAGATCGCAATGAGACCTCGCGTCATAACGGTTGGTCATCAAGTTGCGGGATGGCCTGATTCCATGTAATGCTGAACGCATCATCAAAAAAGGACAATCAAAGCGTCGGCCATTGAAGGTGACGACTCGATCGTAGACGGCAATATCTTTCCAGAATTTCCCCAGAATCTCGGCTTCGCTGCCTGTCTCAAAATGAAAATTTCCATCATCAGACTGCCATGGCTCCTCTTCGAGCCCCTGATAATAGACTCGACCGCGACCACTCTCTACGTTGGTCATGCCAATAGCAATAACTTGCGCGGTCATCCCATTGAAGGCCAGGCTGCGGAGAATTCGCTCACGTCTCAGCTCTTTTGCCTCCGGTGTCTCTTGTCTTTCCACAGATCGGAGCAGATATTGCTGTTGCTGCTCACCAAAATCTTCGAGAGGGATCGCTACGCTCTCAATGTCAAAGACTAGCTCGGCCATTCTGTCGGTCCTCCCTATTGAGCTGGCTCAAAACTCGACAGCGCATTGTAACTCTCTGGATGACTCCAAAAAAAGAGACGCCTGCCCTTGGTCTCCCAATAGAAACGATTTACATCTCATCCTTGTGTTTGTGATGTGGATTACAAAGGAGGTTTCCTATCGAAGGCCCGAGAGAGAAAAGAACGATTCTAGGTGAAGGTCAATAGACGAATTATCACCATGCATTGTGTATAACTACCCATGAAAGACTCATTTAAAATATATAATAGGCTTATGATGAAATCGTCGGCATCAGTTTTCAAACTGCTTATGATTTTAAGTTTTATCTTAACAGTATCAATAATAGTAATTCATGTTTCGGCAGATCAGAAAGAACCGGGCCCCCCTGGTGATTATGGAGACGCTCCCCAGAATATGCTGTCGGGTTACCGCAGCATCAGCCCTGAGCCGATTGCTACCTTCCCAACGGTCTTTTTTGCTCCTTTTGATCCGAGCTATATTGTCCACCGCCTTGCCAACCAGGGTGTCATCTTGGGCAAGTCTGTGACCAAAGAGCTCAATGCCAATGTTGTCAATAACGATGATGGCGACGATGGCTGGGCTCCTGGAAGCTTTCTGATCTGTCAAAAACCACAGCTTGAGCTCACAGTTACAATCCCAAATAATGTCAACTCTGGCCCAATTTATTTCAACTTGCTCGCGGACTGGAACCACGACGGGCGCTGGGCCAAGAGCTCCGAATGCCAGTCCCGCACGGCGGTCACAGATGCAGCTGAGTGGACGATCCGCAACCTGCGGCTCGACCAGCCTCCGTACAATCTGAGCCCAGGTTTTAGTGGAACGATCCAGTTGCCAAAGATTCAGACTGGGCCGGATGTTGGGGAGATGTGGATGCGCTTCACCATTACAACCGTGCCCGTGAGTGAAGATATATTCGTGCCGGAGGAGCGAGGCGGCTTTGGCTGGAATGGCCAAGGGGATTTTGATTATGGCGAGACCGAAGATTATTTCAGTTGTGCGCTTAAAGACCGCAGTCATCTTCTATTCAGCTGCCCAGCCAATATCATCGAAGAGGCGCTTCCAATCAATCATCCTCCGGTGGGGAGAGATGACAATTCCCAGACCGTGAAAAATACCAACATCGTGGTACAAGTCTTGTCCAATGACTTTGATCCTGATGGGGATAAGATTCTTGTCTTCGACGCCTCCATACCCAACAATGGTCAAGTCTTCATCAACCCAAATAACACAATCAGCTATCTGCCAAAGATGGGATTCCAGGGCATGGACTCGTTCAATTACACGGTCTGTGATCTAAAAGGGCTCTGCTCCAAAGCGACGGTGCTGGTCACCGTGAAATAAGACCCGTTGCAATCCAGCTTCAAAAAAATTACGCTTGCTCCTAACAAATTCAAGCCAGTCTGAGGAGCATTCTTTTGCAAGCAATCATTGATCTTCGCAGCGATACCGTGACAGAGCCCACCGAAGCGATGCGCCGAGCTATGGCTCAGGCTAAAGTCGGAGATGATTATTACGGTGAAGACCCCACCATCAAGCGATTAGAGGCATTCGCGGCTGAGATTCTGGGGAAAGAGGCCGGGCTCTTCGTCACGAGCGGCACAATGGGAAATCTCGTCTCGATCATGACGCATACCCAGAGGAGCGATGGCGTGATCATGGAAGAGAATGCCCACTGTTACCACAATGAGAATGGGAATACCGCCGTCATCGCTGGTGTTTTGCCGCTTCCAGTACCTGGCAAGCTGGGTGTCATCCATCCCGAGTCGGTTGTCGACAATATGCGCGGATCAGAGGTCTTGCACAGCCGGACTCGTCTCATTTGCATTGAAAATACGCACAATGTCGCGGGTGGCACAGTCTGGCCGCTCGCTGACTTGATTTCCATTCGAGAGGTTGCAGATCGCTTCAACCTGGCAATTCATATAGATGGAGCCAGAGTCTTCAATGCTGCCGTCGCTCTGGGCGTCGCGCCTGCCAAAATCGCAAACTTTGGAGACTCGGTCACATTCTGTCTCACCAAGGGTCTTGGCTGCCCATATGGCTCGCTCATTGCCGGCGACTCTGAGTTTATCATAGAGGCTCGAAGGAATCGCCAGATGGTGGGGGGCGGGTTGCGACAAGGGGGCGTCGTTGCAGCGGCAGGCATTGTGGCACTGGAATCGATGATCAAGCGCTTGGCCGAGGATCACAACAATGCAAAAGCTCTTGCCAATGGACTTGTGGAGCTGGGGCTAAAGGTTGATTTAGAGGCCGTTCAGAGCAATATGGTCTATGTTGAGCTTTCAGGGAGCTCAAAAATCTCGCCCGTCGAATTGGTCCAACAATTGAGAAAAGATGGCATCTGGATCAACACACCCTTCAAAAGTCGAATGCGTTTTGTCACCCATTATGGCGTTGAAGAGAAGCACATCACTTATACTTTAAAGGCCATCGAGCGTGCACTCAGCAATTAGTGAGCTGGCGGCTCTATCATGCTCACGCCGGGGATCTGTAGCGCAAGCTGGTAATACATGCCATACTCTTCGATAAAGCTACCCCAAGGGCTGTTATTGACTACTTTCCAGGCAAACTGCAAGGCATCTCCTTCAACCCAGGCTCCTTGCATGGCATCTCGCAGTCTTGTTTTGGCACGGGATGGCCAGTTCAGTGTAGTTGTGCCATTGGGTGGATCAGGACTTGATATTGGGAATGAAGTCAAAAATCCCTGCGCTGGAGCGAAGTCGGTGGAGACCTTGCCCATTCCACTCCAAATCTGATTGTAGAGAGCATGAAAGGCTTCAGGAGCGCCACGGTAATATTCGCAAACACTCTTCTCTTTTGCGATCAGCTTTACATGAAGGCATTGCCACGGCATATCGGAGATGGTGTTGTCTGCATACTCATCCTTCCATTGGAAATAGCCGGCCTTTACAAAGCTCTGAAGGGTCTCTTGAAGCTGCGCTTGAGTGAGCTGGGATTGATGTACGATCCGTTGCCCGCTCTCTCTGTTTTCGACCCAGATATAGCGCCCGTCGCCCCAAATCTGGGCGTCCGGAATGTAATTGAGCGGCACAATCTGCGTGACAAAACCGCAACAGAATGTCGCCTGAATGATCGGGTCTATCTGGTTCAGATTCCACTCAAGCTTGATGCTGCTTTGCGATGAGAAGATCCCACAGCCTGTTATCCAACTGAGACAAAAAATAATGACGATAGAAGTAAATAAAAATCTGCGCACGATTGAGCCTCCTTTCAAGTCCTTAATAGTACCAGAGCAAATTTTAGCATTGACACTTTAAAGATGGAGGGCCACAAAGAAAAGAATCTGTCCATTGTCATCTTCAATATCCAGTTGTTCTCCATAGAGATGATATCCGCGGACCGACCCTAGAAGAGTAAGAAAATGAGCCTCTTGTCTCATGAGGCCATCGGGTGCCGCGCAATATTTTTTTGTGGCGCCAATGCCAGTTATCTTGATCGAGTCTCCTGAAATTTCATACGACCCGAAGTAATTATTGCAGCCCGAGTCGCCGCTGATCCGCCCCTTCAGGCCAGCGCCAGCCCCCGTAAAGTCGAGCGTGATCTCTGTTCCATCGAGGAGGCTCTCTGGATCATTGTCCGTTCCCCAGCCAAAGAGAGTCCAATGAGTTCCCAATATGGCTGGCAGCGAATCTGGAAGCGCAGTTGAGACGGGTACAGAATTGATCAGTGAGCACCCGGAGAGAGAAGAGAGAGCAACAAGCGCCACAATCAAGATCAAGCTCTTCCACTTAAACAGAACTGCCTCCTTGGGCAAGCTAAATGGCTAGCCGCACCGAAGAGCGTAGCAGCAAAGCCTACCCGGCTGCAATCTGTGTTGTAAGATAGAAAAGTGAGGGCGGCGGCCCTAAGGAGGCAGATAGGGCCGCCGTTTAGAGGTTTGTCCTCAAGGTAAAACCCTGCTCGCAAAACTCGCAACGTGGGAAAAACCCTTGAGGCAAAAGTTGTGATAGGGGGTCAATTTCCTGTTTGCTCTGTCGCTCATGTCTAGCAAGTTCAGTTCGGTTCCTTTTCATTTCCCTTAATGTCACCAGTCTATTCTCGCAATGGAGCTAAAACATCGTAATAATGTCGGGAGTTTTGAGAGACAAATGAATCAGGTGAGTTGAACTCATCTACATCATTTGATGTAGTGTCCTAGGCTTTGCACAATATCTCAATTCTGCACAAATTCTCACCAGGCTGCACAAAATCTTACATCTTCTGAATTTTGATAGAGGAGCTAATGTGGTTTTCTAGATCACAATGAACCTTGTATTTGCAAGTATGTTGTGATACGTTGGGTAGACAACATAGGAGGGCTTATGGCCGACAGATTGATTGGTCTTGCCGATCCAGATTTTAAGCAATTTTCTGATGACAGGCAGTGGCTTAACTCTCAATATGAAGAGTACAAGCTGAGATATCCAAATGAGTATGTGGCAATCTATAAGAAGGATTTGGTTAACCACAATCAAAGCAGTGCAAAATTGCTTACTGATCTCAAGAGCCAGTTAAATGGATCATTCAAGAATGTTGTTATTCAATATATCAATGCTCCAGTTGTCAGTTCTGATTGAATTACATTGGTGTTTGGGGGCATGGGGCATACCCCGAACTAATAGGCAGAATATCTAGTTCAAACCCGCCTTTTAATGGCGATATATCTTTCTGCATAAGTCCAGCCAGCGAGTTTTCGTACATTTCACAAGTGGACTGTGAGCGTTTGGGAATTTCTATGTTATCCGCTCTACAAACAATTCAGTTCAGGTATCGTGGACGGTTATATGATGGAAAATTGGTGCCATTTTCTAATTTCTTTCCGAATAATGCAGCGGATCGAGTCAATATCCCTGATATTATCATTCCTCCCACAATTCAGGTTGCTGGAGAAATAGATAGGCCGAGCATTATTGGCGTGAGTTTTCTCCGCATGTATAACCTTTTGATTGAGAGAAGGCCCGGACACATAATCGTAACAGATGAAGCTATTCCGTATCCAATGGAAGATAACTCAGAAGAGACTTAGCATACTTACACCTATTGGGAACTTACGTCAATCCCAAACTCAAACATTGACTAAATCAGACAGCAAACGTTATGACAAAGCACTTTGCACAACACTTCATTCTCCTGAGCCTTCAGAGTCTTACTCCGCACATGGGAGCAAAATTTAGCCTTAATCGCGGCAAATGTGCTTTCGACATTCGAGCGCATGTGATACCGAGCAAAGAACTCATCCCGATGGAATGAGAAGTAGTGAAACATCTTATTCCTGAGTTCATTATCGCTTCTGAAAACAGCCTTATCTTTGAAGGGGATCAGGGCTGTGCCTCCCAGTGAATCTATGAGGTCGAAATTCTTTCGGGAACTGTAGGCTTTATCGGCTGCAATCTCCTTAATCTGGAAATTCTGTGCCGTTGTTTGAACCAAAGAAGGGAACATCGGGGAATCGTGGCTTTTAGAGATTTCACACGCTGTAATCACGTTTGTCTTGACCCCTGTCATGATGTGGCACTTGAGCCAATAGTTGGAATTCAGAGACTTCCAGCCCTTCATGCCTGATCCGTATTTCGTTTCATACCAAGAGTTCTTTCGAGAGGTTGAGAATCCACAGCAAATTGATTCTCGATTGCTGTCAAAGGCTTGCTGCTCTCAATGATTAGACCCTTCAGCTTCTCGGTTAGGTCTTCCCGCTCCAAATGATTCAGCACAGAATTGAAGTGCGGAGCTTTAAAGATCAGTCCCTTAGCTTGTGTCTCTCTCAAGTCCGTTGAGAATTTTCGGGCTGAAAGGGTTGAATAGACCTTCAATGTGGCTGCAAAGGTCATGTCACTATATGGGAGAGGTTTGCGACCACCGGGAGCTTGTCCTTGCGTTCTGACTGGCTCTGGAAGAGTCTTGCATAGATTGGAGAGCAGGATTTCAAAATATTCCTTCTCCTGAGTTTGTGCAGCATTATAAGCAGGCCAGTTCTGAGTGTACGATACTTTCACAGTCTTAGTGTTGGTGCTGGAACCATCCTCGTGAACCTCATGCTTTATCGTGAATTCAACGGCGTATATGTGCTTGCAGGGCTGATTCCTCAACTCAAAATCTGGACAATTACACGTTGGGGTCTTGTCCATAAGAACCTGATATTTCCCAAATCCCGTCTGTGACGGCACAATCCAGACTCTTCCGGTAAATGAGATTGTCTTCTTTGCTGCTATTTCGTGTCCTTTTTGTTCGCGTGTAGTTATTGACATAGTGAGGCTTTTCCTTTCATTTTGATTTACCTAGGAAGCACATTATGATTGGAGTGTGCAGTCTAGGAACCTACGTTTCCTTGGCTGCATTTGGGTGAAGGAGCTGATGACTTCTTCACCCATGTTTATTATTGTACTGCATCTTGCATTACAAGTCAACGCATATCCTTGACATGTGGTGCATATTGCAGTACGCTGTGTTATTAGGAGTGAGAAATATTATGGGACAAGATAAAACAGAAGTGCTGCAAATTCGGCTTACTGAGAAAGAAAAAGAGGGTTTGCAACTTGCCTCAGATCTGGCAGGGATTTCTCTTTCATCATGGGTGAGAGAAAGGCTTCGATTGGCCGCGATCAGAGAGTTAGAGGCAGCGAGAAGAAGAGTCCCGTTCATTGAGCCCTTGGCTTTCGGAGATGATCATGCCTAGATCAATTGAAGAAATTGGATACCAACAAATCGGAATTGCAAATATCTTCCACCAATATTGGTTAAAAGTGCCTCCGAATCAAAGGGAGTATGCGTGGGAAGATGATGAAGTAACAGAATTGTTCCAAGATTTGTCTGAAGCAATCAATCAGGGGGAAGAAAGCTACTTCCTGGGGAGCATAGTTGTGGTTCCCAAAAGTCCTCAACAACTCGAGGTTGTAGATGGTCAACAAAGGCTAGCCACAACAGCAATTCTTCTTAATTCCATGCGGGAATATTTGATCTCAATAAAAGAAGATATGATTGCTGAAAGCATTATGAGGCTTTTGAGTGACATTGATACTGACGCCCGCAACTATGTCCCAAGGTTAACTCTCAATACGGATGACAATGAATTCTTCCAGAGATCAATTTTGACTTTGAGTGGCGGTGAGCCAATTGACGCAAGACTCCGCTCACATGAACTGCTAGCTAGAGCTAAAGAACTAGCCAATGAGCACGTACAAAATATTCTGCGCGAACATAAAGTCTCCGTGCATGGAGATGTCATCAAAAATTGGGTCGATTTCTTGAGGTTTTACACAATAATAATATTATTGAAATCACCGAGCGCATCTAATGCTTACAAAATGTTTGAAACATTGAATGATCGAGGTATCAAAACTTCTCAGTCAGACTTAATTAAGAATTACTTGTTTGGTCAGGCTGGCTCTCGATTAGTCGAGGCTCAGAGCAAGTGGTCTCAAATGAGGGGCACATTGGAAACGCTTGAAGAGGAAGAGATAACGCTGACATTTCTTCGACAAGCAATCCTGTCTTATTATGGCCCAGTTCGCAAAGAGAGACTCTTTGATACTGTTGAAACTCAAATACGCGGCACGCAAAGATCACTGAGTTTCTTGGATTCTTTGGAATCGACTTCAATTGATTATATTGCATTATTGAATCCAGAGGCCGATAAATGGAACTTGTACCCCGCAACAACTAGAAAGTCCGTCCAAACATTAAATCTCATCCTAATTCGTCCGATGTGGCCGTTAATGCTAGCTGTTGCAAGGCACTTTGATCCAATTGAGGCCGATAAAGCTTATCGGGCTATGATTAGTTGGTGCGTCAGATTACTAGTTACTGGTAGTGGTCGAAGTGGAGCCATAGAACAGCCTTTTTATTCTGGTGCTAAAGATATTACCGATCAGAAAATCAAGAATGTAAAGGACTTATTCACCGAAATTGAAAATGCAATTCCGAACGATATACGATTTCAACAGGCTTTTGAAATAGTCACAGTCAGCAAAGCGAGTTTGGCGAGATATTTTTTGAGATCAATAGAGATGACGGCAAAACATGAGCCTGAGCCATGGTTTATACCTAATGACGACAAAGTTGCCATTAACCTTGAACACATCTTGCCTAAAAAACCTGATGACAATTGGACACAATTCAATCGAGATGAATTAAAAGCATATTGCAATAAAATTGGCAATCAAGCCCTGTTGCAAGCTTCAAGTAATTCATTCTTACGTAATTCTCCATTCATTGAAAAGAAAATTGTATTCGGGAAATCTCCCTATGAATTGACCAGGCAAATATCAAATTATGCAGATTGGACTGGGAAAGAAATACTTGAGCGACAAAAACTGCTGGCAAAACTTGCTCTTAAAGCCTGGCCTCTTTTACCTTGACGGATTAAGCATGATCGAGATTTTATGCAAAATCAACGTCTGCCCATTATCTTGTCAAATTCAGTAAGATTTTGTGCAAAGCCTATGGTTTTATTTCACGGTGAATCGGAATGAATGAATTTCAGATCTATCCAGCAGGAACTGCTAATGATCTTGCTTCGGTGCGAGAGCTATTTCAGGAGTATGCTGACTCTCTCCCTGTGGAAGTACTGCCAGAGGATTTTCAGAGCGAGCTTCAGAAATTCCCACAGCCGTACGTTCTTCCAGAGGGCCTCTTACTCATTGCAAAACGAGATGAAGAGATAGCCGGCTGTATCGCCCTGCGAAAGTTTTCCGGGAAGATTTGCGAGATGAAGCGGCTCTATGTGCGGCAGGAATTTCGAGGCCACTCGCTGGGACGCAGACTGGCTGTTGCCATCATCCAGCAGGCGAGTGAGCTGGGCTATTCAACGATGAGATTAGACACACTCCCGGCAATGAAAGCTGCGATTGCGCTCTATCATTCCTTGGGATTTATCGAGATCGAGCCCTATTTTGAGACGAAGATTCAGAAGACAATATTTATGGGGCTGGACTTGAAAGTATGAAAATTGACCAGAGCTGGTACATTCGTAATCTCGGCGGCACAGACCGCATCTCGGCTGGTGGAGTCGTCGCTCGAATTGAGCAGAGCCAAATCTATGTGGCTTTGGTCAATGAGACTGGCGTGAGTGATCTCGTCCTGCCCAAAGGCGGAGTAGAGCCTGGCGAGACGCTGGAAGAGGCAGCCCGGCGCGAGATTCTGGAAGAGGCCGGGCTGTCCAAGATTGAGTTTATTGGGAAACTTGGAGTGCGCGAGCGCTATGATCTTTTCAAGGAGCGCTGGATCACAACTCATTATTTTCTGGCTCTTACCGAGCAAATCGAGGGAACCCCAACGGACTGTGACCACCACTACGGACTCACCTGGGCGCTTATCGATAAGCTTCCTCCTATGTTCTGGCCTGAGCAGCGCGAGCTGATCGAAAGCAACTGTGCACGAATCATCCAGGACATTGTAGAGGCTTCCAGACTTCCTCATTCTATTCAGTGGCGACCTGAAGGAGATCCTGTGTGAGCTATCTGCTCATCCTGTTCTTAATTGGCCTATTCATACTCATCCATGAGATGGGGCATTATGCTGCCGCGCGCAGAGTGGGTATTCCGGTGGCTCTGTTATCCATCGGCTTTGGTCCAAAAATCTGGAGCTTTCGAAGAGAGCGGACTGAGTTCAGACTCTCCTGTATTCCCCTGGGTGGATATGTAGTTCCAGTCATCAATAGCGAAGCTGATTTTTATGCTTTCTCAGTGAGCCAGAGAACAATCTTTTCACTCGGTGGCCCAGTCGCCAATCTCATCGTGGCACTCTTTCTCTTTGCCATTTTAAATCTTGTCACAACAGAATTTTCTCTCTATGGAATCCTGATCAAGCCATTTGCGCAGGTCATCAGCATGATTGCCAAGCTGATCTCATTGATTCCGCTGGCCATCACTCGCCCATCTGAGCTTTCCGGTATATTGGGGATTGTCTCAGTTGGGGGTGCCTTTGTTGGGCTGAACGCGGAGAAGATTCTCAATTTTTCCATCTTGCTCAGTCTCAATTTTGCCATATTCAATTTGATCCCCATCTTGCCGCTCGATGGCGGAAAGCTCCTTCTCTATGCGCTGGAAAAGCTCGATGCGCGCCTGGCGAGGCTGCACATGCCGCTCGCTCTCACCGGCTGGGTGGTTCTGCTCGGACTCTTCTTCTATCTAACCTTTCAAGACATTCAGCGGCTGGTTCGCTAACTCGTTGAGCTCGATGAGTTAGCCCGGGAGCCCTTAAGGAGGTTGGGCTCCCGGATCTTATTTTTTGATGACTGTCTCAACCAACTCTTAGAGAAGTGGAATGATCTGATCTCGAAAACGCATCACCGTCTTTGCCACCAGCCCTTCGCTCTCTACGGAGATGACTCCAGAGGTCTGGTTGTAAATAGCTGCTCCGACTCTGCTAAAGGCCATGGCCGTGATGCGCACTTGACGAAGCGCAACTTGAGCCACTTTGAAGAGAATCACAGCATCGGCATTGACTTTGGCGGCAAAGAGGCTCACATCCCGCGGAGTCGACCGATCTGTGATTACAAAACCTAAATCATGCTGGGCATCCCGAACTCTGTCGGGGGGAATCACTTCAAATTTTGGCTTGCCATTGAGATATCCTGCAGCTGCACCCAATACAGCCTGCACGAGCTCTCCCGTTGGAGTGAGTGGCTCTACTGCCTGTATGACGATTGCGATCCGGATGGGAGCGGGAGCCGGGTCGGCACTGACGACTCCGGCATTGAGAAGCGTGAAGCTGAAGATGAGCACCAGCGCTGCTAGACCTGCTTTGCGTAGATTGATCATAGACATCCTCTCCTTGCATCGAGATAGGCATATTGGGCTCCAAGACATGATAGAAAATCTATAGAAGGAGCTTCAAAAGCGACTAAAGAAGAGCTCAACAATTGCTCTATGCCAAGTCTTTGTAAGACAAAACTAAGTCATCGGGAAGGATCCTTTTTGCCAGGCGTACATGAGGGTGAGACCAGCGAAGCTGGCAAAGGAGTGACTCAATATGAAGAAGCTCGTCCCAGTCGCAGCCGCATCCCTTGGAATCTTATTGATCTTTGTTCTGGGTACTCAGTTCCCCGGACTCGTCAGTGCGCAAAGTACTGACATGGGAAGCACAGTGCTCTCAAATCCAAGAACAATCTCAGTCTCTGGCACGGGAGTTGCAGCTGCAAAGCCCGATCAGCTCAATGCCGAGATCGGCGTCATCTCTGTCCAGAGCAGCCTGGATGAGGCAATGGCCGAAGCCAACGGCAAGATGGCCGCCGTTATTGCTGCGCTCAGAGGACTGGGCATCGAGGACAAAGATATCCAGACCTCCAATTTCACAATCTCGATCGAGCGACCCAATTATCCGGGGCCGATCACAGGCTATCAGGTCTCGAATACGCTTCATGTCACCATTCGCGATCTGAGTGTCGCCGGAAACGCCATGGACCAGGCCGTCAAGGCTGGCGCAAACGACGTCTATCGTGTCGCATTCGCCGTAAGCGACACAGCAATGTTGGCCACTCAAGCGCGTCAGTCTGCCGTAGCCGACGCCATGAGCACAGCCCGCGAGATCGCGAGCGCGGCAGGTGTACAACTGGGGCGGGTCCTTACAATCACTACATACGACTCACAAGCCTCGAACAGCTTCGACCAGAGGCTTGTCTATGACGCAAGCTCGAGCTCTGTGCCAGTTCAGCCAGGCGAGTTGAATTTCAACGCCAATGTTCAAGTGATCGTTGAGATCAAATAATAAAACTTCCCCTTGTATCCCATGATGAGAGCGCTCTGCGCAGCATGGCAGGGCGCTCTCGCTTTTACTGGATTATTTGGCTTGCAGTTCGCCTGTGATCTTGAGGTTGTCGCCTGATTTTGTGGGCGTTGCGATCAGGCACGATTCTTTGTCATCACCCGACACGATCAACACAAACTTGTTCCCATCTTTGAGAAGAACAGTCTGTTTCCCTTTGTTAAAGAAAAGCATGGTTTTCCGCTCCCCTTCGGCAACATAGGTGGCATCAACCTGCTGGGTCTTGGAAAGGGACTGGATTGTGAGGAGATTGGGAGAGTCCACGCCGATCTCAAACAGATCAGCACCCGATGAATCTTGCACACGCATGATAGACTGAGCGCTGCTCGTGGTGATATTGACATCTTTTACTTTGGTGAGTCCGGCAGGGCACTTCAGATCGCTGGTCGAGCCAGGAACAGGAAGAGTCGGCTGCGGAGCGGTCGAGATTGTATTTATCGTTGGCAATTCCACCAAGATCAAGAAGACTGCGCTGAGCGAATCGAGCGTCAAAATTGAATAGGGGCTTGTGTTGTCCGTGCGCGGCACAACCACAAAGGCCGCGATCTTGCCCTCTTGGCTGAGATCAATGAGCACGATGATAAGAGAATCTTTGGTCAGATAGACGACAGCGCCATATTGAATTTCAGAGTCACCCGGATTGACCGGATATTTCTTTGGAAATGTGAAGAGGCCGTAGTAGACAAAATTGACTTTGCCCTCAAAGAGCTGACCTATTTTCAGCGCATCCAGATAGAGAATTCCATTGACGCCGATGTCGCTGGTGGCATCGCCGAATTTGAGCTGCTTGTCAAACTCAGTTACCCACTGGGAGCCGCTGAGGTTGGTTGTCGTCTTTGTCTGGATTTCGTAATCGCCAAAGCCACTGTCATTGGGCAAAAGAATGGATACTTTTGGAGTATTGGAACTGCTTTGCGCGCTCGCGGTAAGAAGTGGCCCGACATATCCGGTCGTGATCAAACTGCCTACGACTGCAACGAGTGTGACGAGCCAGAATCTTCGAATGGCCATCAGCATCCCCCCTTGCAACTTGCTGGCCAATCTTAAGCCGAAGAGCAGCGGATAATCAATACCCCTCTGAGTTGGGGCTGGATGCTGTAGATGAAAAGCATTGAATGATATGGAGTCAGTTTGAATGAAGATTTCGCGAATTAGCCTTTGGGGGCCGCTTACGCCTGCTTCAAGAGAAAGCGCTTGGTCGGATCACTCATTCGTCCCGCTTGAGCAAAAACCCTGGGCTGTTTCAGGAGGTAGGTCCCAAGGAAAACTCTGAGAGAGCGAAGAGCGGAATGCGCATTCTTCGGCAATCTTCTGGCCGACCAAGCACTTTCGTCTTGTAAGGAGGTGTCTGCAACATGTCTAGCAGCTTTCGTATATTTATAGTACCCATACAAATCATCTATGTACTCTATCAGGTATTATATCATCGAAAATCTAAATGTCAAGCGTTGAAAAAATTATAAAATTAAAAAGGGCTCCCTCAACTATGTAAGGGAGCCTTTACAAGATTTGAACTCTGAAAAGAGGCTGCGTTATTTGCCTTTAAATTCGGGCTTCTTCTTCATCAGGAAGGCCGTTGTACCTTCAATCATATCTTCGGTGCTAAAGAGGAGTCCGAAGGCCTCGCGCTCGATGAAGAGCGCCGCCTCCATCGGTGCCTGACCTCCCCAATCCACAACCTTCTTGGTAAAGCGAATGGCGATGGGCGGGCCGGAGGCCAGCTTCTCGGCAAAGCTGCGCACCTCGCCATCAAATTTATTATTATCCACAACTTTGTTGATCAGACCCCACTGCTCGGCCTGCTCGGCGCTGATTCGGTCGCCGATCATGACCAGCTCTTTGGTGCGAGAGGGGCCGATCAGCCGCACCAGCCGCTGCGTGCCACCGCCTCCAGGAATGAGCCCCAGCTTGATCTCCGGCTGGCCCAGCTCCGAGCGCTTGGAGGCGATTCGAAAGTCACAAGCCAGGGCCAGTTCCAGCCCGCCACCGAGCGCGAAGCCATCAATGGCTGCGATCACTGGCTTTGGAAATTGGGCAGGTGCATTGAAAAACTCCCCCAGCTCTGCGAATTGATAGGGCTTGCCGCCCGCGAACTCGGTGATGTCGGCACCCGCGCTAAAGGCCTTGTCACCTGCGCCTTTGATGACCACCACCCGGACCGCATCATTCTTGGCCGCGTCTGCAAATACAATGGGCAGCTCTTCGCGCATCTCAGAGTTGATGGCATTGAGTCTGTGTGGGCGGTTGAGTGTGATCCAGGCGATGCCCTGCTTGTCCACTTCGAGCTTGATCGCTTTGAACTCACGCGCGCCAGCGCTTGCGCTGCTGCCATACTTATAAAATCCTTCACCAGCAGCCTGACCCGTCTTGCCCTCTTTTACCATCTTCTTTAATAAATTACTTGGCTTGTAGCGCTCATCTTTGTGCTCTTTTGCAAGCCCTTCGAGTGCCGACAACATCTTGTCCATGCCGATGCGATCGGCGCGAGCCAGAATCCCTTCTGGAAAGCCAGCGCCAAGCTGGACCGCCAGATCGATGTCAGATGGGACACTGACGCCATCATCAATGAGCTGACAAGCTTCGTTGACCATGAGCGCATAGATTGTGATTGGGTCGAAATTCTTGCCTGCATCACGGGAGAAGTTTGCGCCCTGCCCATCTTTGTATTGATAAAACCCGGCACCTGTCTTGCGCCCCAATCGGTTCTTCTTGACGACATCTTCAATCAGACTTGGCACTGGCAACCCGGCCTCTTTGGTGAGGTGATAGCCAATGTCAATTCCGGTCAAGTCCTGTAATTCAAATGGCCCCATGGGAAAGCCCTCGTAGTATTTCATGCGGCTGTCCACCTCTTCGACTGTAGCCTGGCCTCGGCTCACAATCCAGGCCGACTCAAACATGAAGGGTCCTACCAAAACTCTGTTGACAATAAATCCAAACGTGTCTTTCTCGACTCGAATGGGGGATTTTCCAAATTTCTTGGTGAGATCAACCGTGAGCTTCATCACGTTTTCGTCGGTCTCTTTGCCCTTAATGACCTCGACCAGCGCCATCTTGACAGGCGGGTTGAAGTAGTGCATCCCGACGACCTGGCCTGGGCGCTTCGTTGCTTTGCTGATCTCGGTGATGCTGAGCGAGCTGGTGTTAGAGGCTAAAATTGCATGTTTCTGAGCATATTTATCAAGATCTGTGAAGAGCTCCTTCTTCAATTTCATGATCTCAGGCGCTGCCTCAATGACGAAGTCTGCGTCCTTGACGGCCTCTTTGATATCCACAACGGCCTTGACGCGCTTTAGCGTCGCCTTGGCCTGATCGGGCGTCATCGTGCCCTTCTCGGCGAACTTGTTGAGGCTCCACTCGATGGCCTTATACCCCTTCTGGACAAGCTCTTCGTTGATGTCGCGCATGACGACGTTGTAGCCAGCGAGGGCGGCCAATTCAGCGATGCCATGACCCATGGTTCCTGCACCGATGACGGCAATGGTTTTAATATCTTCCAGTTTCATAAAAGTCTCCTCTGCACATGAATTTTGATTTAAGTAGACAACTGATCGTAGCATAGCAAGCCAGATCTCTCAAATTGAAATACTCGAAAATTATAAGATGAAGCGGATGCTATATGTTAAAGCCCAAACCTTTAGAAGAATATAGAATTAAACCCCATGCCTTGTTCCAATTGAGGCGCAGACAAATCAGCGAAGTTGCCTTGCGTCACCTATTACAATCGCCTGACCAAATCATTGAAGACAGAAATGGACGATACATTTATCAATCGAAAATGCGTTTTAAAGACTCTGGAAAGGAATATCTTATTCGGGTCGTGATGGATTTGACATCTGATCCAGCAGAAGTTGTAACGGCTTATCAAACGAGTAATATAAAGAAGTATTGGAGGTAGGGATGAAAGTCATTTATGACAAAGAATCGGACACACTTTCGCTTATCCTCAAAGAATCGCTAGTTGAAGAGAGCGATGAAGCGAAAGATGGCATCATCTTTGATTACGACGCTCAAGGCAACCTCGTGTCCGTCGAAATTTTGAATGCCTCCGAACGCATTACCCAACCAGAAGCTCTTGAATTTCAACTTGCCCATTAAGCCGATTGCTTTATTGACAACCCGTCCGCAAAATCGCTACACTAGACCATTACTTTAATTCGGAGGTCACTGAATATGACACCACACGATGAACTCGAAAAACAACTCAAAACGATCTTCGGAAAAGCCAAATATCCCATCCGCAGCATCATGGATCTGCTCCCCATTCTGCCCCAGGGTCCCATGACCCAGTTCAAGGCAGGCACCAAGTCTTGGTCAGCGATGGAGCTTTCTCAGAAGTTCGGCGGCAAGGCCAAATTTCCTTACAACGACGTGGACACATTCGTAAAGGACATCCTCGAAGGACTCTCTCAATCTGGAGAGTTGTAAATCATGGCAAGCCGCGAGCCAGTCATCCTTGAGGCCGTTCGCACGGCCATCGGCAAACGAGATGGGGCATTCAAAGAGACCCGACCCGATAACCTCGCTGGCTTCGCACTCAAAGAGCTCGTAAAGCGCACCAAAGTCGATCCCAATCTGATTGAAGATCTGGTCGTTGGCTGCGTCACACAGCGCGGCGAGCAGGGAGGCAACCTCTCACGGCTCATCGGCCTCACTGCCGGACTTCCCGTCACAGTGGCTGGCACGACAGTGAACCGGCTTTGCGGCTCGGGCCAGCAGGCCGTCAATTTCGCAGCCCAAGAGATTTATGCAGGCGTCGCAGACTTTGTGATTGCAGGCGGCGTCGAGAGCATGTCCCGCGAGCCGATGGGCTCCGATATCGACAAGCCGCTCAACCCCAAATTAATAGAAGCCTACGAGATTGTCTGGCAGGGCGAATCGGCGGAGCGCATCGCCGACAAGTGGAAGATCTCCCGCAAAGAGCTTGATGAATTCTCGCTCGCCAGTCACACGAAGCTGGCTAAAGCTCAGGATGAGAAGCGCTTTGATTCCCAAATTGTGCCTGTCCAGATCAATGGCACGGCCATCATGAATGATGAAGGGCTGCGCCGCTCATCAACTCTTGAAAAGATGGGCACACTCATGCCCTCATTCCGGCCTGATGGCAAGGTGACGGCTGGGAATTCGAGCCAGATCAGCGATGGCGCATCGATGTTATTACTCAGCACACGCGAGAAGGCCAAAGAATTGAAGATGAAGCCGAAGGCGCGATTTGTCAGTTGGGCCGTCGCAGGCGTAGACCCCACTATCATGCTCACAGGGCCAATCCCTGCTACTCAAAAGGTACTGGAAAAGTCCGGGCTTTCGATGAGCGATATTGATCTATTTGAAGTAAACGAGGCATTTGCTTCTGTGCCGATCGCCTGGGGACGCGAGCTCGATGTGGACTGGGAGCACGCCAATGTCAATGGCGGTGCAATTGCTCACGGACACCCACTCGGCGCGACGGGAGCCATTCTCTTTACCAAAGCAATCTATGAGCTGGAACGAATTGACGGGCAGTATGCACTCATCACCATGTGCATCGGTTTTGGACAGGGGATTGCCACGATTATCGAAAGACTCTAGTTAAAAGCAATTTCTGGATTCCTGCTTTCGCAGGAATGACATTCCATTTGGCACGCAACATTCTTTCTTCATCGAAAATCTTATCATCGAGCGCGAGAAGCCTCAACCTAATTTATCGTGCCCGTGATTCCGGCCAAGGCACAGCCGCGAGCCGGAATCCAGTGACTTTTGATTCTTATCTTATGGGTCTGTCAGAGAGAAATTTGAATGGCCTTGATTCCCGCCTTCGTGGGAATGACATTCTAGTTGGCCCGCAACATTCCTTCTTCATCGAAAATCTTCTCACCACGCATGAGATGCCACTCTCTAAACATGCCCGTCATTCCCGGGCGGAGCAAAGCGCAGACCCGGAATCCAGGAATCTAAAAGAGAGAGGGCAGACGCTCAGGCCTGCCCTCAAACTCATCAACTTAGAAATAAAAATTTAAACAGCTACAGTGTGCTTAATCTCGTACTTGACGCTTCCCTTGACAGCACGGGAGATGATGCAGCGCTGCTCCGCCAATTTTACGGCGCGCGCAATCGCCTCATCATAATGACCGTCAGCACCATCCAGCTCGATATGCGGGAAAAGATGAATCTCTTTGAAATGATAACCGTCGTAAGCATCTGCCGTGACAACGCCCTCTGCGGTGCAGCTCATCGCCCTGACCGGAAGCTTCATCTTTTCAGCAATCATGGCGAGTGTGATCAGATAACAGGAACAAGCAGACGAAAGAAAGATCTCTTCAGGGTTGGTCAGTCCGCCCGGTCCTCCAAAGCTCTTGGGGATGGCAAACTGCGTCTTTAAGGTGTGTCGCTCATTTTCGATGACCCCGTGACCATGTAGGTCCCCAGTCCAAGTCCCTTTGACCCGGTAGACCTGCTCTTGGCTGCCCATGGGTATCCACTCCTTTTCACTCAGTTTTGGTAGGTACTTGAGCATAGCCTATCGAGTCCAAGATGGCAAATAGTGGCTTGGCTTGGATCAAAGCGATTTCTTCTCTATACTAGATGAACAGGGACGGCAAGACGTCGGGAGGACGGATGACCCATCAAAGCTTTGAGACAACTGAGCTAATCTACGATTGGAACGAGCAGCAGCCTCTGAAACGCCCTGCGCGATTAGAGTTAAACGACGAGACGCTTCGCGATGGGCTCCAATCTCCCTCCATCACCGATCCCGCAATTGAAGTGAAGATCGACGCCCTTCGATATATGGCAAAACTGGGCATATGCAATGTCAATATTGGCATGCCTTGCACCAGCCCAGCCGTCAAAGATGCGACTCTCAAGCTTGCTAAGATCTTGGCCAGCGAAAAGCTGCCGATCTACCCCAACTGCGCCGCCCGCACTGTGGTCAGCGATGTCGTGCCAATTGTCGAGATCTCGCAAGCGGCTGGCATTCCCATCGAGGCCTCGACCTTTATTGGCAGCAGCCCCATCCGCGAGCTGGCCGAAGGCTGGGACATGGACCGAATGCTGGAAAGCACTGAGTCTGCTGTCACGTTTGCCGTAAAGAACGAGCTGCCTGTGATGTTTGTAACGGAAGACACCACACGCGCACGCCCTGATATGCTCAAGAAGTTATATGAAACCGCCATTGATTGCGGCGCCACCCGTCTTACAATTGCAGATACAGTGGGGCATATCACACCCCACGGAGTAAGAAATTTAATCAAGTTTTTCAAAGATGAGATTGTGCGTGGCAATAAAAACTTGAAACTGGACTGGCATGGCCACAATGACCGCGGTTTTGCACTGGCCAACAGCTTCGCCGCCTTCGAAGCCGGAGCCGATTGCGTCCATGGCTCCATGCTGGGCATCGGCGAGCGAGTCGGAAATACCGCCATTGATCAGCTCCTCGTCAATCTCAAGCTGATGGGCTGGCTCGACAATGATCTCACATCCCTAATGGATTATGCAAAGCTTGTCCATCGCCATTGCGGCGGGCCGCTTCCCTTCAACTATCCAGTCTTGGGGCGCGATGCCTTCCGCACCTCTACGGGTGTACACGCCTCAGCCATCATCAAAGCCAAAAGGAAGGGCGACAATTACTTGGCCAACCGCATCTATTCAGGTGTCCCTGCGGAGATGTTTGGCCGGGAGCAGGAGATCGAGATCGGCCCGATGTGCGGGCAATCCAACGTCGAATATTGGCTCAATTCACGTGGAATTGAAGCTAAATCCGACCTGGTCGAAAAGATTCTGGCCCATGCCAAAAAGTCTTCCAAAGTGCTCGATGAAAACGAAGTGAGGGCGCTCATCAAGAAGCATTCATAGCCTTTTTTATAAAGCAATTATTAATTTCCAGGAGGAGATTTATGAGTAGAGAAGCGGTAATCGTCGCTGGAGCGCGGACGGCCTTTGGCAAGTTTATGGGAGGCTTTTCTAGAGTCTCAGCCGTAGATTTGGCGGCTCATGTAGCAAAAGGGGCGTTGGAGCGTGCCAAAATCTCACCCAATGAGGTAGATCACATCATCTTTGGCAACGTCGTCCAGTCATCAGCAGACGCCATCTATCTAGCGCGACATGCTGGACTCAAAGCGGGTGTGCCCATTGACCGGCCAGCAGTGACTGTCAATCGATTGTGCGGCTCTGGTCTCGAAGCGATCGTTCAAGCCTCGCGACAGATCTTGTCTGGCGAAGCAGACGTAGTGCTGGCCGGCGGCGCCGAAAATATGACCCAAGTGCCATTCGTGATTCGCGGAGCCCGAGATGGTCTCAGACTTGGCTCAGCGAAACTAGAAGACGGCCTGTGGGAAGGGCTCTATGATCCCATGGGACGCTGCACAATGGCTGGCACGGCCAATAATTTGGCCAAGAAATACAATATAACCCGCGAAGAGCAAGATCAGTTTTCGGTGCGAAGCCATCAGCGAGCCATCAAAGCTCAAGAGTCCTGCCGCTTCCAAGAAGAGATTTATCCCTACAAAATAGAATCCAAAAAAGGCACAACTGTCGTAGATAAAGATGAGCACCCACGCAAAGATACCACAATGGAAGGGCTCTCCTCACTCCCACTTGCTCCTTTTGATGGCAATGAATTTGTGACGGCTGGCAATGCCTCAGGCATCAATGACGGAGCAGCGGCTGTAATAATTATGAGCAGTGAGAAGGCCAAAGCCCTTGGCGTAAGGCCGATTGGGAAAGTCTTGTCGTGGGCCACCGTGGGAGTCGAGCCAAAATATATGGGCATCGGACCGGCTCCGGCATCTCTGGCTGCCATCAAGAAGGCGGGACTAAAACTGAGTGATATTGACTTGATCGAGATCAATGAAGCCTTTGCGGGACAGTATCTGGCCTGCGAGCGTGAGTTGTGTCTGGACCGTGAAAAGGTCAATGTAAACGGCGGAGCCATCGCGCTCGGCCATCCGCTGGGTGCGAGTGGAGCGCGTCTCACGCTCACGGTGCTGACCGAGCTCCGAAAGCAGAAGAAGCAGCATGCCTTGGCCTCGCTTTGCATCGGCGGCGGCCAAGGCATCGCCGCCATCTTCGAGGCGCTCAACTAAAAGATCCAATGAGCTTTGAGCTGTTGGGGCTTGTCGTTCTGCTCTTTGTCTGCTGGTGGTTTGGCTGGCAGCTCTATCAGCGCCTATGGATAGTGCAACGCGGCCAAGGGAAGAAATGCCTTCACTGTGGGCAAATCTATAAAGGCGAGCCGACCTACTGCCCTCATTGCGGTGAAGTGGTCGCCCAGTGGTCCAATCGGCGCTAAATTGTTTAGCGTAATCAAAATACAGCTATTTGACCTCACTCGCCATCAATGACATAATAGAAATGTGTGTAGTGAGAGGACTCACAAAGTTGCGGTGATGAAAAACCCCTAAAATTGTGAAGAAGATTCGGGCAAAACCAGGCCCAATAATCAAAACTATGGAGCTGCGGGATAATCTGATGAAGACCAAACAGTTGATCATGGACTTCGGTAGTTTGAAGCAGATTATGCAGTTTGAGGTCTCGCGTTTCTCCTTCGCACCCGGGGATCGGCAAAAATCACTGCGGAAAGCCTTTCGGGACTTTGAAGCTGTATTCCGGGACTCCTCTCGCGATCTCGAAATGGGCTGGGGTGAGATCAACTCCATTCCTCCAAGACTTCTCTATTCCCGGCTGCAGGAGATTGAGCAGTCGCTCCGCAAAACCTATCTGGAGCACCGCAGTATTTTGCCGCCAGAGATGCGCAACGGAATAGAAAATCTTTGCGTCCATCTGAACAAGCTGAAAAACGAGACCCAGACTATGGAACCCGCAGAGAATATCTCCATTCGAGACCTGTCCAATGGATTTGAAGCCCTCAAGCGAACCTTAGGCTCTGTCCACCGCATGTAATAAAAAAGAGTAGAAGGTCGATCGACTCCTATGAAGAATCATCTCCGGATCGCTTCGCTGGCTGGGCTTCTGCTGATTGGATTGGTTGTGACTCCATTTGCTTATGATGGTCTGGAGCCACTGGTAGTCGCGTGTGGAACATCGGGTCAGCCCGCGGATTTCTTCCCAGAAGTGCGACTCGCCGCAGGGCTGGCCGCAAATCTTGATTTGAATAGACAGATCAAAGACGACTTTCCAACGTTCTTGGGTGATACTGTTGGAGAAGTTGACCCAAAAACTCTTGCCAACAATCTTTCGCTAGATGAGCTAAAATCTTTAGATCCTAAATTATCCACTCGCATTGAAGATATCGAGCGCATCGCCCAAGGAGCCAGCCGCCAATGCCGCGAAGTGGCCGAGCCCTCATCCTATGATAACTACATGCTCTCGGAAGTCTTATCGAGCAATCTTGGCATTGAGCTTTCCAGCCCGCTCTCACAGATCTATCTGGCGCAGAGCCTGGTGCATGCCACAATTCATTCCAGAGAGAGCAACGACTTTTCACAACAGAGCTTCAACAAGTTCCTGAGCCAGGCCTTGCTGGACCAGGCTCACGGTTTTGTCGGATCGCTTCTCACGGCACCTTCGTATGAGTTAACCCTGAGCCGCTCGGCGCTCTACTTCTATCCGCTCTTTCTCGCTCTGGGAGACTCGAATAGCGAGAATGGCACGCTCGATGTGCTAAACCCGGCGCGCTGGGTCGCCATCGCCTGTGGCAGCAGAGTGATCTTTAGCAGCTTGGGAGTCGAGTTTGATGGCTCCATTTTTGTCCAGAACAATGACAGCTCCGGCTATCCAGTGCGGCAGACAGCCGCCGAATTCTGGTCCCTTTCCAGCATCTTGCTCAATGTCTTGTATTTGATCTTCGATCCCAACTTTGCAGATCGTTACATGGAGAACGCACTCCACGGCTGCTCTTCTGAGCTAAGAATGGCTGCGTCAAATCTTTATATTGCCATCAACCCCAGTCTCACAGCCGATGAATTGGAGAGCCTCGCCAAAGTCGGAGGCAGCCCGGAGCTGCAGATCGCCGCAGCGTCGCATCTGGTGTCGTTTTGGTCACAAGATGCGACGCGAAGCGACGCCGATCTGCAACAAGTGGCCATCAGCGGAGAGACCCATGCCTTAAAGGCTGCGGCCAGCTATGCGCTCGGGCTGCGCTGGCTCAAACGCGTCGAGAGCGGAGAGCTCGATTTTGCTACACGCTTCACCTACCCGCCCAACGGAGGCATCGCGGCCACGGACGGGACATTGGGGCAATTCGCAGCCGTCCATGCGGGTGTCCATCCAGAGCTGGCAGAGGCTTCTGTAATCCCGCTCTTTCAGATCTTTAGGTCAAACGCCAAGTGAGCTTGACCTCGGATCTTGATTCTGTTATAAGAGTGCTGTTATGCAGCATCTCAAATATTTAGTCTTGAGCTCGACAGCACAGGGTTTTGGAGAGACGCACTTCTTTTTTGCCCCCTAGGGGCATAATCACTCTTCTCAATTTGCTAGGCAGCGCACTGTTCCAAGTCGGAACCTCTTTTGATTACAATAGAGACCAAATGGAGGCAGATGATGAACAATTTGGCTGAGCTTGAAATGAGCATTGGCGTGATCGCCGCAGAGGGGCGAGCCGCCATTGAAAAGGCGGGCTCCCCCGATGAGTGTGAGCAGCTTCGTGTCGCGCTCTTGGGTCGCAAAGGGCGAGTGACAACTCTATTTGCCGAAATGCGGAATTTTTCAGACGGAGACCGCCCCAAAGCGGGTCTGCTTCTCAACCAGCTTCGCGGTCAGCTTGAGTCTCAGCTGGAAGCCAAGGGCACGGAGCTGTCAAGCGCCAGGCTGCAAGATCAGCTCATTGCAGAAGGCATTGATGTGACGCTGCCTGGCCGCCCCGCCCATCTGGGCCATCTGCATATTATTACTCAGACATTGCGTGAGATTTACGCTATCTTCCAGCAGATGGGCTACCAGATCGTTCAGACACCGGAGGTCGAGACGGATGAGATGAACTTCCAGCTCCTCAACTTTCCACCCGATCACCCGGCGCGCGAGATGCAGAGCACCTTTTTGACCAAGCAAGAGGGCGTGATATTGAGAACCCACACGTCACCAGGGCAGATCCGGGTGATGCGGGAGAATTGTCCTGAGCCCGTGCGCGCCATTCTGCCTGGAAAATGCTATCGCTATGAGCAGATTACACCCCGCTCCGAGATTCAGTTCGAGCAAGTCGAGGGAATTGCAGTGGGAGAGCAGATCACGATGGCCGATCTCAAAGGGGTCTTGACCGAATTCGCCCGCCAGATGTTTGGGGATGCGACCAAAATCAAGCTGAGAGGCAGCTACTTTCCATTCACAGAGCCCAGTATCGAAGTGGACGTCACCTGCATTCTCTGTAAAGGAAAGGGCTGCCGCATCTGCAAGGGGAGCGGCTGGTTGGAGATTCTGGGCTCGGGCATGGTCCATCCCGTCGTGCTTAAGAATGGTGGCTATGACCCTGAGAAATACTCTGGCTTTGCTTTCGGAATGGGGCCTGCTCGCATTGCGATGCTCAAATATCAGATCGAAGATATTCGGCTCTTATTGGGAAATGATTTGCGGTTTCTGAAGCAATTTTAGAAGTGACAACGTCAATATTCTTGAAAGAGGGTGGATGAAAGATGGCCAATCAAGCAGACGAAAAGAAGAAATCAAATGCATGTAAGGTGTGCAAGGGCACCGGAAAATGCCGTGCCTGTCGGGGACGAGGCATGATCATCAATCATGCTGGGGCTCCCACAACCCGCTGCGTCGATTGCCAAGGCTCAGGCGAATGCACCGTCTGCAAAGGCGAAGGAGTCCTGAAAGACTGAGATCATGCTTGTACCGATTCGTTGGCTCAAAGAGTACGTAGAAATTCCCGTCTCAGTTGAAGAGCTGGCTCATCGCCTGACGATGGCCGGGGTGGAAGTCGCTTCCATCGAAAAGATTCCCTCAGGAGAAGTGGACTGGAAAGATATCATTGTCGGCCAAATCGTGGCCGTAGAGCGCCATCCCAATGCCGACCGCCTCTCCATCGCAAAGGTCAATTGTGGTGATGGCGTTCTGACTAGCGTGACCGGTGCACCCAACATCAAAGTGGGTATGAAAGACTTGAAAGTCGCGGTCGCGAAGCTGGGCGCACGAATCATGAATGCCTATGCCACCGAGCCAACGACACCGGTCACAATCCAAGTGCAAGCAGCCACATTGCGCGGTGTTGATTCTCAAGTCGTGCTCTGCTCCGAAAAAGAGCTGGGACTTTCGGATGACCACACAGATGTCATGCTCTTAGAGAAAGATGCGACCGTCGGAGCCGCGCTCGTCGATCTGCTGGGCGATCAAGTATTGGAGATTGAGCTTACGCCCAATCTGGGGCGCTGTCTATCTGTGATTGGGATTGCTCGTGAGGTTGCGGCTCTGACGGGTAGCAAGCTTCACATCAAATCACCCAAGTGGAAGACGTCAGATGAACCCAGCGAAGGTCAAGCCAAAATCGAGATTCTGGACGACGCTCTCTGTCCACGATATTCAGCCGCCCTCATCAAAGGGGTCAAGATCAAAGAGGCCCCATTCTGGATGCGCTACCGCCTGATGCTGGCCGGGATGCGCCCCATCAATTCGATCGTCGACATCAGCAACTATGTCATGCTGGAGTGGGGGCAGCCACTTCATGCCTTTGACTATGACAAGCTGGTAGGACGTGCTGGGGGCAAGCATCCCGGAATTATCATTCGGCGCGCCCAAGCTGGTGAGAAGCTAGTCACTCTTGACAAGATAGAACGCCAATTGACCGATGAGATGCTCATGATCTGCGATGAGAAGGGTCCTATCGCTCTGGCTGGCGTGATGGGTGGACTTGAGACAGAAGTCTCGGGTTCAACTAAGAATATTCTGCTCGAATCAGCGAACTTTCATGCCATCAACAACCGCAAGACGGCCATGGCATTGCTGCTCCCCAGTGAAGCCTCGCAACGCTATACACGCGGTGTGCCGCCCGAATCCACAGAGCTGGGAGCGATGCGGGCAGCTGATCTGATGCGCCAAATATCCAGAGGTACGATCGCCCGAGGGCTTCTGGATGTCTACCCAAAGCCACGCCAGCCCAAGATCATCTCGCTGCCGATCCGTGAAGTGAAGCGGCTGCTCGGCATCGAGATGAGTGCGAAAGAGATCTCAGAGATTCTTAAGCGACTGGAGTTCAAGAGCCGCAAGGTGAAAGAGAATCTTGAAGTGAGTGTGCCCTACTACAGACTGGATGTGGAGATTCCAGCGGATCTCATTGAAGAGGTAGCTCGAGTCATCGGCTATGACCGCCTGCCGAGCACGCTGATGAGCGACCGCCTGCCACCCCAGAAACGCAATCGCTCCCAGGAGATGGAAGAGCGCGTTCGTGATCTTCTGGCTGGGATGGGTCTGACTGAAGTGGTCAACTATTCGCTCACGAATCTTGCGAGCCTTTCAAAACTCGATCCGAGTGGCAAGATGGCCAGCGGTGCTTTTGTTGAGCTAGCCAACCCCATCTCGACCGAGCGCTCTGTCATGCGAAGCACTCTGATGAACGGGCTGCTGGAGAGCGTCGCTGTCAATCAGCGCCATCAGGATCACATCGGAATCTTCGAAGTTGGCAGAATCTTTCTCAGCAACCCCGAGAGCCATGATGGGTTGCCGGATGAGCCGCGACGCATCGGCATAGCGCTCGCAGGCTCACAAGAAGAGGCATCATGGACCGAACCCTCTCAATTCGTCGACTTCTATGCTCTCACAGGAGCGATCGAGGCGCTCTTCTCCCGGCTGGGACTGAGCAAGGCAGTCCATATATCGACTCAGCACCCGACCTTTCATCCAGGGCGCTCCGCTGAAATTCGTTTGGGGAATCTCAAGCTTGGGGTCCTCGGTGAAGCTCATCCAGAAGTTGCAGCAAAGTTCGATTTAAGAGGCCGCGTCTATCTGGCTGAATTAGATTTAGAAACCCTCATCGCACATGCAACTGAAATAAAATGCTATGAGCCTCTGCCGCGCTTCCCAGGCATTCGCCAAGATATAGCCGTCGTTGTGGATCTCAATCTTCCAGCAAAGCGCATTGAAGACCTCATCCGGCGCGAAGGCGGAGAGCTGCTCCGCGAGCTGACACTCTTCGATGTCTACGAGGGCAAGCCACTTCCTGATGGCAAGAAGAGCCTGGCGTATGCACTCGATTATCGCGCAGACGAGCGGACGCTAAAAGATGAAGAGGCGCAAGCCATTCACCTGCGCATCCAGAGCGCCGTCGAGAAGGAGCTAAGCGCTCAGGTTCGAGGCGCCGGAGGCTGAGTCCTAACTTGTTATTGGGTACCGTTTGACCTATAATCCCGCGCGTCTACAACCCAAGGGAGGCAATGCCACTTCCAAAACTTTATGCTGAGGAAGCGGATTTGAACAACATCACCTAAATGAAGGAAAAGATGATCGCTGAGGGGCTGGCAATCCCGCAAAATTTTGCCGGCTTGCCACCGGACTTCTCCCGCTGGGAAGACTCCCACGTCGTCATCCTTCCTGTTCCGTATGATCTAACAACTTCGTATCAGTCAGGCGGTCGCTTTGGACCGCAAGCCATTCTAGAGGCTTCTCTTCAAGTCGAGCTTTATGATGACGAATTGGAGACGGAGCCGTATGAAATCGGCATTCACACACTTCCACCCCTTGAGCCGACTGTGGCCGGTCCAGAAGTGATGTCGGGCAAGATTCAAAGTGTTGTGGAAGATCTTCTCGAAGCAAAAAAATTTCCGCTCATTATTGGCGGTGATCATTCAATCACTATTGGCGTGCTCAAGGCGTTCGCCAAGCGCTACAAAAAATTCTCCGTCTTGCAGCTCGATGCGCATGCCGATCTGCGCGACAGCTATCATGGAACAACATACAGCCACGCTTGTGTTGCACGCCGGGCAACAGAGATCGTTTCATCACTGACGCAAATTGGCATTCGAAATTATTCTGCCGAAGAGGCAGAGTTTCTGGAAGGCTCTCAGGTCAAGCTGATCCCCGCTCGCGATCTGCAATCCAGTTTGGAGCCCGCTCTCAAAGCGATAGATTCCATCAAACATCCGCTCTATATCACGCTCGATGTGGACGTCTTTGATTCTTCAATCATGCCAGCGACGGGCACACCTGAGCCGGGCGGACTCGACTGGTACGCTGTGATTGCTCTTTTGCGACGAGCCTTTGAAAAACATGAAGTTGTCGGGTGCGATGTGGTGGAGCTCGCTCCGATAGGCGGAATGAAAGCGCCTGATTTTCTGGTCGCCAAACTGATCTATAAAATGATCGGATATCTTTATAAAGCAAAATCCTAAGGAGGTGGGCGTTGAGCAACCACGCTGCATACGTGCCAAAGCGAATGTTTTTTACCCATGGAGTTGGACATCACCGCGAAGAGCTTCGCTCCTTTGAGATGGCGCTGCGGGATGCGCAGATCGAGCGGTACAACTTGGTTCATGTCTCCAGCATCTTGCCCCCCCATTGCAAGATCATTCCCAGAGCAGAAGGGCTGAAGTGCCTCTTCCCGGGTCAGATCGTCTTCTGCGTGATGGCACGCAGCTCGACAAACGAAGCGCGCAGACTGCTCGCCTCTTCCATCGGCTGCGCCATTCCCAATGACCCGAACACCTATGGCTATCTGAGCGAGCATCATTCTTTTGGCCAGAATGAGAAAGAGGCGGGAGATTATTCGGAAGATCTGGCAGCGTCAATGCTGGCATCGTCACTGGGGTTGGAATTTGATGATGCGATGGCCTGGGACGAGAAAGAGCAGTATTGGAAGATGAGCGGTCAGATCTTCCGCACCAGGAATGAGACTCAGACTGCGATTGCAAAAGGAAATGGTTATACAACAGTCGTATCGGCTGGCGTATTGCTCTTTGAGTAGTCTTTTTAACTAAAAATTATTGTGATTCGAATTTGCGGAAGACGAGAGTGGAGTTGTGCCCTCCAAAGCCAAATGAGTTTGAAAGCGCAACTTGCACGTTTGCCTTGCGAGCTTGGTTTGGGACGTAATCCAGATCACATTCTGGGTCGGGAGTCTCATAGTTGATTGTCGGTGCGATGATCCCCTCCACCAGAGCCAGCATCGTGGCCACAGCCTCGACTGCGCCTGCTCCACCCATCAGATGCCCAATCTGTGACTTCGTTGAGCTGATAGCCAGCTTTTTGGCGTGATCCCCAAAGACAAGCTTGATCGCTTTTGTCTCAGCTGCGTCCCCCAACGGCGTCGACGTTCCATGGGCATTGATATAATCGACTTCATCTACTGAGACTCCTGCCCGCTCCATGGCCATAATCATTGCCCTGCTCGCCCCTGAGCCTGCGGGATCAGGGGCGGTAATGTGATGAGCATCTGCCGTCATCCCATGTCCGGCCAGCTCTCCTAAGATGCGCACGCCACGGGCACGGGCATGCTCCAGACTCTCCAAGATGATGACGCCTGCCCCTTCGCCTACTACAAAGCCATCGCGATTCTTATCAAAGGGACGCGATGCCTTTTCAGGCTGGTCATTGCGGCGCGAGAGTGCACGGGCTTGATCAAATCCAGCAAACGTCAGCGGCAGATTGACTGACTCTGTTCCACCAGCCACCATCACATCAGCATAGCCAAGTCGGATGCAGTCAGCAGCGGCGCCAAGCGCATGATTGGAGCTGGCACAGGCGGAGACAATGCCGTAGTTCGGTCCCTGCAAACCCCATTCAATAGAGACCTCGCCCGCTGCTGCGTTGGGCATAAACATCGGAACAAAGAATGGGCTGACTCGTCTCGCTCCCTCTGTGCGCCAGGTCTCTTGATTTTCGACAAGCACTTCAATGTTGCCAATGCCATTTCCAAACAAGACGCCAATTCGGGTCCTGTCTTCTGAATCTAGTTTTAATCCTGAGGACTCAATCGCCTCTTTGGCAGCGGCCATCGCCAGGCGGGTAGAGATGCCGAGGCGGCGCGCCCGCTTCTTATCCATATAATTATGGGGATCGAAATTCTTGACGGGAGCACCAATCTTTGATTCAACGCCATCGAGCTGAACAATCTCATCCATGCGCTGAGCGCCCGAGCAGCCATTCTTAAGCCCCGCCCAAAACTCCTTGACGCCAAGACCGATGGGAGTGATCGCTCCCATCCCCGTGATCACAACACGCTGAGAATCGTTGTGACGAATCATAAAATCTATGATATGGATTCACTTCCATTCCTTCAAGTGCCTCCACGAGTGCATAAATAAATAGAATCAGTTTTGAGCCAGGTGTTTGCGCTGCTGCATCAGAGGGCGCAAGTGATGTGAGGTGAATTCATCAATCAGCTTTGTTCCAATAGCCGTCACGTCCTGCGAGAGCTTGATTCGCGTCAGCTTCTCGAAGGGCAACCGAAGAAGCATATTGAGCCCCTTTGCGATTCCCAGATTGAGCGGGCGCTCATGAGCCTCCCCACCACTTCGGCAGTTTTGGCAGAGCAGGCCGCCCTTCTCCAATGAGAACCAGCTTCGTTCAGGAGCTTTGTTACAGAGAGCGCATCGATCCAGAGTGGGAGCTAGGCCCATTGAAGCCAGTACTTTTAGCTTGAAAGACAGCTCATAGAGCGCGAAATGCTCAACCTCAAGCATGCTGCAGAGCATCTCCAAAAAGTCTTTATAGATGAGAAAGACAGAGGGCTCTCCATGATCTTCTTCTAGTAAGCGCTGCAGCCAACGGGCTGTGCGAAGCGCGACCTCTAAGCGATCATAATCACTTTTGAGTTTTGAGTATGGATTTAGGGTCGAGGCCTGGCTCAGCAGCTTCAGTCCTTCTTTCTGATAATAGACGAACTCTGTCAAGGTAAGCAGCTCAAGTGCAGATCCGAACTTGCTCTCTATCTTGCGTGCCCCTTTGGCCATGAATGAGACTTTGCCCTCATCCTGGCTGAGCACCGAGATGATGCGAGAGGTGTCACCATAATTGATGCTGCGAATGATAAATCCGGCGGTCTTCTTGATACGGCTCACGCGTGGAAAACCTTTTGCTCTCTCGTAAATCTCTTTAAGCGATCCTGGAGAACATGGACTCCAATTCCGGGTCCAGTGGGAACGCTGAGAGTGCCATCCGAGTTCAGTTCAAAACTGGGCTCAATGATATCTTCTTTGTAGTAGCGGTTGCTGGCTGAGAGGTCGTTGGGAAGCGTAAACCCGGGCAGCGAAGCCAAGGCAACATTATGCGCCCGTCCAATGCCTGTCTCCAACATGCCACCGCACCAGACTGGAATTTTATTTTCCAGACAGAAGTCATGAATCTTCTTCGCTTCGCTTGGCCCGCCCACGCGGCCCTGTTTGATATTGATGATCCGGCAGCTCTTCAGCTGCTGCGCCTGCCGCGCATCGCGACTCGATTTGATGCTCTCATCAAGACAGATCGGCGTCTTGATCTCTCGCTGAAGCTCAGCATGATCGACCAAGTCGTCATAAGAAAAGGGCTGTTCGATCATAATTAGATTGAACTGATCCAGATTTTTCAATAAAGCTTTGTGGCTCAAATTGAAGGCTGCATTGGCATCCGCCATCAGTAGGATTTTTTGAAACTCCTTGCGAACCGGACCCAAGATATTCTCATCCCAGCCTGGCTTCACTTTGAGCTTTACTCTGCAATATCCCTCATCCACCCGTTTGTGGATTGTTTTTAATAGAGCAGGGATATTCTCATGAATCCCGATGCTGACGCCACTTGCCACGCGCTCTTTGGTTCCGCCCAACATCTTGGCCAGCGGTTTTTTACTGGCTTGCGCTAGGAGATCCCAAAGGGCCGCTTCGAGTCCAGCCTTGGCCATGGAGTGGCCCCGCACTCGGCTCCAGCGTTGGATAACTTCATCAATCTTTGTAAACGGGCCTTCCCACAAATACGGGATCAAAAAATCGTTGAGAACGTGCCATGCCGTCTGGATTGTCTCATAGGAATACCAAGGACCAGCACCCGCCACGCACTCTCCCCATCCGGTCAGGCCATCGGCTTTGACCGAGATGATGATAGCGGGCCGCAGCACTTCGCGCCCAAAGCTCGTCTCAAAGGGCTCGACCAATTCCATCTCAATATGCCGCAGCTCGACTTGCTCAATCTTCACGTTCTCGTTAACAACTCCTTTAGTGAAATCTTTTCCAGCAAATAAAAAGATCTAGGTGCCCCTGTATCTTCGCTCTCCAGAAGCTCAGATACAATATAGCCTTGTTGGAAATAGGTCTGAATAATGCTGCGAAGCTCTAAACGCCATTGCAATGCGCCATCTGCGTCGATCTCTGCAATCTTTCTTGGAATCTCTGCAAGCAGCCTTTTCTCTTTGAGATCTAGCTTCACGTCAACATTACTAAGAATGCCATTCTCTAGTTCTGTCTTATTGATGACTTGAAGATTATGAATTGACTCGGGCTTACTACCCACCTTAATCCGAGAAGAGACTCTTGGGCTCTTCAGCCACCACTCGATCTCAAAGCGGTCTGTGGGCAGACCTCGATTGAGCTGATCCCGAATATCCCCATAATAATCTTCTTGGTAGGAGCGGCAGATGATTCCCAGTTTCTGGAAATTGAAATGGGCATTGCTGCTCTGCAAGGGATCAAAGGTCCAGCTGATCAGCTCGATCCCCTGAGCCAGCAGAGCCTCACGCTGTTTGAGTTTGAGCTGATAGCCAATGCCCTGAAAGCGAAATTCTGGCAGGACCGCTGCCATGATCGAGCAGTGCTTCAATCTCAATTTAGAAGGGCCACTTTCGATGATGTAACCCGGAAAACTGAAGGTGAATCCTATCATTTGGCCATTTTGAAAGGCTCCCAGAAGCAGCCCCCCTGAATCAATTGTGGTGCGAATCAGATGATGTGGAATGACGCTGATGTCCGAGAAGCCCCACACCTGCTGCTGCAATTCTTCACAGCGGTGGATCTCATCCAGCAAATGGATCTCTCTGATCTCAAGCCCCATGGAAGTTACGGGCCCTTCACGGCTTTGGGGACCTCGATCTTGGCTTGCCTTCGCAACGCCTTCTCGTCCAGGCGGGACTGGCGGCGGTGATACATGAATTGATCGGCCCTTTCCAGTACTTCTTCCAGGCTCTCATCTCCAGCTGGGTCCCATGAGGCCACACCAAAGCTGATGGAGAGCTTTAGGCTCGGCAGGTCAGGCTGCCATTCTTCAAATTTTACTCTGAGCCTCTCCATCACTCTCTCAGCATCTCCATGAGAGGTGCCTGGCATAATGATCACAAACTCGTCTCCGCCGTAGCGCACTACTGTGTCTGGCTTGCGCACCACATTGGCCAGCATCCCCGCAACCACCTGCAGAATTCGGTCTCCCTCGGTGTGCCCAAACTTGTCATTGACATGAAAGAAATTGTCGATATCCACCATCACCAATGAGATCGGCTTCCCTTGCTGAGTAGCCCGTTTGCCCTCTTCGTTGATAAATTGCGTGAAATAATGGCGATTGAAGGTGTTCGTCAATGCATCGTGGGTTGCCATCTCTTTGAGCCGCTCGTGATCGCGGGCACGGGTAAGAGCCAGCTTAGATTCGACAACCAGCTTCCAAACTTTTTTCGCATCTTGATCGCTAAAAGCACCCTCTGCCTTTTCGTTGCTGATATTACAAATAGCGATCAATCGGCCACTCACTTGAATGGGCAAGCTGATGGATGAGGCTGGATATTGCGTTCCCATATCCTCTTCCAATTGCGAGAAGTCATAGCGCTCAAGGTGGCTGGAGCGGTTTATGATGAGCGGCTCTTCGAGAGTGGGATAGACCCTTCTTATCTCGTCTTCCGGATATGAAAATTGTTGTAATAACTCCAGATCCCGGTTGACAGCCGCAGCATATTGAAAGACCTTTCTCTCTTCATCCAGAATGAGGAAGACTCCTCCATCGGCTTTCGGGTCAACAATCTCCATGCCTTGGCGAATGATGATATCTAACGTGTCCTTGAGATCGGAGGCCTGATTCAATCCTTGCAAGAAATCATTGACCCACTGGAGCTCACGCCGGTGCTGCAGCCCTTTGATTACGATGGCCAGTTGTCTGGCCAGCGCATTGAGAAGCTCCACGTCATCCTTGTTGAATGCATTGACTCGTGTGCTCTCAATATTGAGTACGCCAAGGACCTCGCTCTCTGCCGCGATGGGTACCGCAAGCTCAGAGCGAATGGCGCTGTGCCCAATGATGTAATCTGGATCTTTATGAACATCTCGCACTAAGACCGGCTTTCGTCTTTGTGCAGCTCTTCCAACAATTCCCTGATCCAGCTTGAGGTGCTTGAAATTCTCCATCTCAAATTCACCCAGAGGCAGCCGGGTCTCAAAGCCGACCAGGGACAGCCCCTGCCCCTCCGAAGCGAAGAGAGTGACATGATCATAAGCAAAATTCTTAATCACCATCTGCAGGACTTCCTGGACTAAGGAATCAAAGCGATCCACATCGGCCAGCTGTTTGCTCCACTCATAGATTCCATGAAGGCGCCGCTGAAACTCGCTGACTTTCTCCATCTGCCCCGCTCTGTCCAGGGCCAGTGAGGCCAGCGTTGCAAATAGATTGAGCGGCTCCAGCTCACTCGCATTCGGAATGCGTCCATGATTGGGGTCCCCCAATGAGATGCGTCCAATGATCTGATCCCCCTGCCATAAAAAGAAGTAGAAGTCATCATAGGGCCCCCAGGCCGCTGGACCACGAGCAATCTTCTTTCCCTTTACCCCTTTGGGAACGATCTCCGGGATCATCTCGGGGTTGACATAATATCCTCCTCCAACCGGGGTGCTCTTCTCCAGAATCTGCCAGGCCGGCACGATCTCACCAGTCTTGGCGAGGTCCTGAAGCATCTTCTCCTCTTCCGGGCTGAGCCCAGCGATGACGACCTTTTTTATTCTTTCATCTTGCTTCTTGACTGGATCGATCGGGCTCTCAAACAGGGAGATTGCAACCAGATTGAAAGGGGAGTGCTCGCGAATGCTCCGTGCGACTCTTTGCAGCACCTCGCGGGTATTTTGATGCTGGAGAATCTCACGCCCGATCTCTAAGAGCTGGTGGCGAAGGCGGTAGCTCTCTTCCGATTCTCGCTGGTGCTCAAGCTCCATGGCCGCACGTCGTGAGAGCAGCTCCATCAAGGAAAGCTCATCGGACGAAACCTCCCGCTCATCCTTGGACATGGCGACGAGGAGTCCCATGACTTCACCCGCCTGATCAAAGAGAGGGATACCGGCGTAGAACGAGATGCTGTGCTTTTGTACGAAGTTAGCCTCCGGGAATTTTTTCGCGGCTTGATTGAAGAGACAGCTCTTCTTCTTTCTCTTTACTTGCTCGCACGGTGAGCCTTTGAGGGGAGATTCGCCTTCATGAAACACTTTTTTATTGTGGAGCCGGGAGATGACTTTGATCTTCTCTTCCTCAAATCGCTCGACGATCGCGATCTCCACCTTCAGAATCTCGCAAACCCAGCGCACAATCTCATCAAAGATCTCCAGTGGCGTCCCAGAAAGCAGGAGGGCACCTGAGTAGATCTTCTCGATTCGATTTGTGCTCTCGGCCATAGATGACTTGCGCCTCACTCGGGGCCTCCCAGCGCCTTCACAATCTGCAGCTCGCTCTCGTTCCACTTTTCCGAGACTTTCACCTTTAGCTCCAAGTACACTTGGATTCCTAATAAGTTCTCAATCTCTTTCCGGGCAAGGAGTCCGATTTCGCGAATCATAGCGCCTTGGCTGCCAACGAGTATCCCCTTTTGCGATTCACGAGCCACATGAATGCTCGCGTAAATCTCAATGAGCGGTTTGTCGTTGCGCTCCTTGATCTCCACTACCTCTACAAAGACGGAATAGGGAATCTCCTCATAGGTAAGCTGGTAGACCTTCTCGCGAATAAACTCGGCAATGATGAAGCTCTCAGGCCGGTCGAGCGAGGCATCTTCGGGGAAATAGCGAGGGCCTTCTGGCAGCTGCTCTTTGATCAGCCAAACAAGCCGATCCAGATTGGAGCCCTTTTTGCAGGAGATGGGAATGTATTCATTGAATAGATTTAATAATGAATAATTATGGATAGTCTCCAGCAGCTCACTCTCTTTAGCCTGATCAATTTTGTTGATGACCAGAATCTTCCGAAGTGCGCTCTTTTTGAGGTTTTCAAAGATGTTGGCATCATAGGGCTTAACTCGTACCCAGGGCTCAATCATGTAAAGGAGCAGATCCAAGCCTTCCAGACCGCCCAGAGCCTGTCTCAAAAGATACTTGCTCAGCCGATCCGCAGGAGTATGAAGGCCGGGAGTGTCCATAAAGATGATCTGCGACTCTGGATCATTATAAATGCAGCGGATGCGATTGCGGGTCGACTGCCTCTTTTCTGAGACGATGAGAAGCTTTTTGCCCAAGATGGAATTGATCAGGGTCGATTTGCCAACATTCGCTTGACCGAGGACTCCCACAAATCCAGATTTAATCGGAGATGAGGTCATAGCTGGCAATCAGATCCCTAAGTCTGCAGATATCGTGATGAATAACCCGGTCTTCGGTCACAGGCGGAATCTCTGCTCTTAGTCTGTCGTACACATTTTTGATTCGTGGTGAAATCATACTTGTAACTCTGAAGCTTATCGCTTGTGACGCCGTCAAAAGCTCGATCGCCAAAATATACTCGACATTCTTGGCAATTTCATAGGCCTTGCGCGCGGAGATGCTTCCCAGGCTGTTGTGATCTTCCTTTCCGGCGGAAGTGGGAATGGAATCAACAACAGCCGGATGAGATAATATTTTGTTCTCGGAGACCAGCGCCGCGGCCGTATATTGCACAATCATCAGACCTGAATTTAGACCACCCTCTTCGACCAAAAATAGAGGCAGATCGGGTCTATCCAAGAGCAGAGCCGTGCGCCGCTCTGAGAAATTTCCCATCTCCGAGAGCGCCATGCAAAGCTGCTCAAAGGCGAGTGCCATCGCTTCGCCATGAAAGTTGCCACCCGAGATCGCCTCTCCTGTCTCGACAAAGAGAAGAGGATTGTCGGTGGTGGAGTTCATCTCGATCTCGATCTTATCTTGGACAAAATCGAGCGAGTCTATGCAGCTGCCTAATACTTGCGGAATACAGCGGAGCGAATAGGCATCTTGCACGTCCGGTGAATGGTTCACTAACCCGCTGCCATGCACCCAATCTCGTACTCGCTTGGCCGCCTCGCGATGGCCCGGATGGGGATGGCAATCTTGTAATCGCTCATCCAATGCTGCTGTGTGTCCACCGGCAGCTTCCAGCCCCATTGAGGCAATCATGAGCGCGTTGTCCATCAAAATATGGGCTTTGCGCCAAGCCATAAACCCGACGGCCAGCATGATCTGGGTGCCATTGATCAGTGCCAAGCCCTCTTTGGGAGCCAGCTCCAACGGCTTCAAATCAAGTTTTGCCAATAATTCGGCGCCCGTCAGAATGAGATCATTCCATTTTGCCTCGCCTTCGCCAATGACTAAAAGAGCCATGTGGGCAAGCGGAGCGAGATCACCGCTCGATCCGACGGAGCCTTTGCTGGGAATGACTGGAATGACGCCCTCGTTCAAAAAGCGAGTCAAGTATTCAATCAGTATAGGCCGCACGCCTGAGCGGCCCATCAACAGAGAATTCAATCTGAACAATAATGCAGCTCGGGCTGCAGCATCGGGAAGAGGCTCCCCCACGCCAGCAGAATGGCTCCTCAACAGATTAATCTGGAGCTCTTTGAGTTTGCCCTTGGGAATTGTTTGGGTGCTCATCTTTCCAAAGCCAGTGTTGATTCCGTAGACAGGCCGACTCTCTGAGACAATTTTTTCGACCAGCTCTGCTGAGGCAGAGACACCCACAAGTGCTTCGGGAGCTGCGGCGACTGCTTCTCCCCCAAAGACGACTCGCTCTACCTCTGCCAATGTGAGACTCTTGCCATCCAAATGAATCATGGTATTTATTGGTCGTGCCTCTGTGGACGTCCCAATGTAACAAGAGGGTTGTGGTCTGTCAAAAGCTCGATATCATTGCCGCGATGTTTGAGCAAAAATTATATGCGATCTGTCACAACATTCGCAGCCTTCACAATGTCGGCTCGATCTTTCGGACTGCCGATGCAGCCGGGGTGGATAAGATCTTTTTGTGTGGGTATACCGGCCAGCCACCTCGTAAAGAGATCAGCAAAGTCTCGCTGGGGGCTGAAGAGAGCGTGCCTTGGGAGCATCATTACCAGACCTGGCGAGTGGTTGAGAATTTGAAGAGTCTGCACGTTCAAATTGTAGCGCTTGAGAATAATATTGGTTTTTATTCACAGAATTTTCAAGAATTCAAGCCAAGATTTCCGACAGCACTTCTGATTGGCAACGAAGTCACGGGTCTTTCGGAAGGCCTGCTTAAGCGCGCAGACTCTGTCGTATCCATCCCCATGTTTGGCCAGAAAGAGTCGCTCAATGTCTCTGTGGCTTTTGGAATTGCGCTCTTCGAGTTGAACCGCCATCGGCGCTGAGCCTATACTTTTGCTGAAACAAGATGAAAGAAGGGATCGGCAATGGCCATTTCGACTGCAAAAGGCCGCGTAATCCGCGCTTCACGCGGGACTAAAATTGAATGCAAGAGCTGGCTTCAAGAGGCGGCCTTGCGGATGTTGATGAACAATCTCGATCCCGAAGTTGCTGGCGATCCCGCCAATCTGATTGTCTATGGAGGCACTGGAAAGGCCGCCCGGACATGGGAAGATTTCGATGCAATTGTCGCTGCATTAAAGAGACTGGAGAACGACGAGACTCTGCTCATCCAGTCCGGAAAACCCGTGGCCATATTCAAGTCTCATGAAGACGCACCTCGCGTATTGTTGGCCAATTCTCTTCTTGTGCCACACTGGGCCTCTTGGAAAGTCTTCCGAGAGCTGGAGAGACTTGGGCTCATCATGTACGGGCAGATGACGGCAGGCAGTTGGATCTATATCGGAACCCAAGGCATTTTGCAAGGGACCTATGAGACACTGGCTGAGCTGGCCCGCCAAGAATTCAAAGGCACACTGAAAGGCAAGCTGACCTTGTCCGCAGGGCTGGGGGAGATGGGCGGCGCACAGCCGCTCGCCATCACGATGAATGATGGGGTTGGAATCATCGTCGAGATCAATCCTGAAAAGATCGCGCGACGTCTGCAGACAAAATATCTGGACACTTCAACTGACAATCTTGACCAAGCGATCAAGCTGGCTCACGACGCCATGCATTCTGGTAAAGCTCTCTCGATTGGATTATTGGGAAATGCTGCCGAAGTCTTTCCCGAACTGGCTGAGCGCGGAATCGTGCCAGCCGTGGTGACGGATCAAACTTCAGCACACGATGAGCTCAGTGGCTACGTGCCCATGGGCTATTCATACGATGAGGCACTTCGGATGCGTGAGCGCGATTCAAAGCGATATATCTGTGAGTCTTTTGATTCTATGGTAAGACACGTCGAAGCGATGATCCAATTTAAGAATCTGGGTTCAGTTGTCTTTGACTACGGCAACAATCTTCGCGGACAAGCAGAAACGGGGGGGCTCAAAGATGCCTTCCAATATCCAGGCTTTGTGCCGGCCTACATCCGCCCAATGTTCTGCGAAGGGAAGGGCCCTTTCCGCTGGGTGGCGCTTTCCGGAGACCCGAAAGACATTTACCGCACCGATGAGGCGATTCTGGAGCTCTTCCCCAACGATGAAGGGCTGCTCCGCTGGATCAAGAAGGCTCAAAAGCAAGTGACCTTTCAAGGGCTCCCGGCGCGAATCTGCTGGCTCGGCTATGGGGAGCGCGCTCGCGCAGGACTCTATTTCAATGAGCTGGTCAAGAAGGGCGAGATCTCTGCGCCGATTGTGATTGGGCGCGATCATCTGGATGCTGGCTCTGTGGCATCCCCCTATCGCGAGACGGAGAGCATGAGAGACGGCTCCGATGCGATTGCCGACTGGCCCATTCTCAACGCGCTGATCAACGCTGTTGGTGGTGCGACATGGGTATCGGTGCATCACGGCGGCGGAGTAGGGATTGGCAATTCAATCCATGCCGGAATGGTGATCGTGGCTGATGGAACCAATGCCGCGGCCAAGCGTCTGGAGCGGGTTCTCACGACTGACCCTGGGATGGGTGTCGTCCGCCATGCAGATGCAGGCTATGAAAAAGCGATTGACGTGGCGAAGCGCTCTGGCATCCAGATGCCTCGCTTGAAGTAGCGGTCAATTTCCAAAATCGGTGACGGGGTTGTTTCGATAGGCTGCAATCAGCTCTTTGGCCTCCTCTTTGCGGTCCTCTGGCACTTGGACCTCGACTGGGAGCATGGGAAATGAGCCATTCTGCAAAGCGCCTAGCACATTACATGGAATGCCATTGGATTCGAGCAGGCTCTTGACCATTTGGCCTTCGAAAGCATCGGCCTCTTTGAGGACCGCCACATACACAGCCTCATGAAATCCATGTATTTTCCTCTCTTCTGCAAGAGAATTGACAAGAGGCACTTCGCAGTCTGGACAATCTATGATTCTCTCTTCATACTCCGCGAAACAATGTGGGCAATATTTCATTCGGTTCCCCCATGGATTTTCTCTCAAAGTCTATACTACAATAGATCTGTTCATGATAAGAAGTCGAGAGCTTTACTTGTTCAAACAAATGAGGAGGAATCGTGAAAAAAGATATTCATCGCCTCATGGAAGAACGGAAAATCGACGTGGCGATTGTGGAAGGCCCGGATGGCATGGACTCGACAAACCCGGCTTTCGCGTATATGACGGGCGGCCAGCATCTGGTAGGCTCGGTCATCATTAAACGCGGAGAGAAGCCGATCGTCCTCTTCCGCTCCATGGAGCGGGATGCCGCTGCCGCAACAGGCCACGAGGCGATCAACATGGATCGCTGGCCTACTCATGAGATCGTCCAAAAATTTCCAAATCCACTCGATGCCAGAGTGGAGCTCTATAAAAGAATTATCGGTGATCTAAAATTGAAAGGGCGGATTGCCTTCTATGGCACGGGCTCAATTGGATCGCACTTCGCTTTTCTAAGGGGTTTGCAGCCCGGCCTCAATGGCTCAGAGATTATTGGTGAATATGACCGGGATATCTTTCAAGTGGCGCGTGAGACCAAAGACCCGGATGAGATTGCTAGGCTGGAAAAGCATGGCAAAGAGACGTGTGCAGTTATTGGCGAAGCCGTCGAATTTATCCGGTCTCACAAGGTAAAGAGCGAGACTCTTGTGACAAAAGATGGAACGCCACTCACAATTGGCAAAGCGAAAGAATTTATCCGCCTGGAATCGGCTCGTCGCGGTCTCGTGATGGGTGAAGACTTCATCTTCGCGCTGGGCCGAGATGGGGCAACCGGCCACTCCGTCGGAAATCCAGATGACCCTATCCAACTGGGTAAATCCATCGTCTTTGACTTCTTCCCGCGAGATGCGAACGGGTATTTCCATGATGTGACCCGGACCTTTTGCTTTGGGCATGCTCCAAAAGAGATTGAGAAGATCTATCACCAGGTGATGGATTGCTTCCAGACGGTCGTGAAGCAATTCAAAGTGGGCGAGACAACCCAAAAATACCAGCACATGACCTGCGATATCTTTGAGAAGCATGGGCACACCACGCAGCGCTCCGATCCGAAGAGCCAGAGTGGGTACTTTCACAGCTTGGGGCACGGCCTTGGCCTTGAAGTCCATGAGCAGCCCTATTTTTCGACCTTCGGGCCACCCAGATCGACGTTGCAGCCCGGCATGGTCTTCACTGTCGAGCCAGGGCTCTATTATCCTGAGAAGGGCTATGGGGTTCGGATCGAGGATACGTATTACTGCGACGCTAAGGGCCAATTCCACAGCATCACTCCATTCCCACAAGATTTGGTCATCCCGATGAAGGGCTGAAACTTTTCGGAGCCTCGTGAATAGATAGAGGTGAGAGAGATGAAAGCTCATCTTTGTTTTGCTTTATTGATCACGGCTTCAATCTTCTTGGTAGCTCTGCCAGTCTTGGGCCAAGAAGAGATGAAGGTCGTTCCTGAGGGCATCATCGTTCAGCCCCAACCTAATGATCTGACAGTCAAGATTCTGGCAAACCGCCCGACCTACAGCCCCAAAGATCCGCTCGTGCTCTATGTCGATCTGAGTCAGGACGCCTACCTGTATATTTATGACATCAATCCACAGGGCAAAGTGACCTTGCTCTTTCCCAATGGCTTTTCAAAGAATAATTTCCTGAAGGCGGGAAAGCACACGCTCCCCCCTTCAGCCGATTACAGCTTTATTGTAAACAAGCCCTACGGGGCTGAAAGCCTGCAAGCCTTGGCTCTCCTCAAGCCAATTCCGTTATTGGATGTGACCACTCAACAGAATCTGGACGTCTATGCCTTTCCCGAGCTGAGCACAGCACCCAAGGAGTTGAAGCCCAAAGTTCAGCAGATCATCCAGACGACTGTGCAACCGGGTGAATGGGCTTCCGATTGGACTCAATTCATCATTGCAGCAGCAGTTGCCAAGCTCTCTGTGACTTCCAATCCTGCTGGAGCGCAAATCTTGCTCAATGGCCACTTTGTTGGCAAAAGCCCCCTCCAGTTTTCAGTTCCCGCTGGCCGAATCATGCTGACTCTGACCCAAGATGGCTATGAGAGCTGGTCAAATCAGCTTGAATTGAAGAATCAAGAATCTAGAGAGCTGAATATTCAGCTCTCGTCCATCACCACTGAGCCAGTGCCCATAAATCCAGATTTCCCCATCGAAGTGAGTCCCATTCCCGCAAGTCTTGTCTCCACTTTTCAATTTGGGTGGGATGTTGGCCTCAGAGCTGAAGGCATCTTGAGCACGGGTTTTGATATCGGCTTCACATCGGGGCTCGGTATTGGTGCATCGATGAGCTTCACAGGGGATGACGTGCCAGATTTCGTCGATATCGGGACAAAAATTCAGTTCACGCAAGAGCAGGTCTATAACTTTGGCCCAGAGATGGAAGCCTATCTCAAGCTCACTCTTCCGTTGGGTACTCACTTTTTCATTCAAGTTGGAGCTGGCGCAGCCATCCAAGAGCAGGCCCACATCGCTATCCCCAGTGAAGCAAACCAAATCGGCTCAGAAGACGTCTCCGTGCTCCCCAATGGCTATGAAGAGACTTTGAATTATTTGACTGGCTTTGGCGGGATCGGCTTTCAGGTTGGGAATAGCATTCTCAGCATTGAGCGCCACACTCGCCGCGGCTGGATGCTAGGAATCACGTTTCGTTTCTAAAGATCTGCGACCAAATTTCCACCTCACTTCCATTCTCTTTCCACCAAACTCAAACTAGAATGCTGCTGCTAGACAGCGATGAAACAATGAAGCTTAGAGAAACAAAGTCAAGTACCACCTCCTTACAGGTACACACCTAGCAGCGAGCCTGCCGGCCTACGAGGCCGGTTGGCTTTTTTTATGGATTCTGTTGACAATCCGGGCAGAGACCCGAGACAACGAGCTGATGGCTGATGCGGCGAAATTGGAATCGCTCCGCGACATCGGCCAGGCGATCTTCGATGAGCGGCTCTTCAAACTCCAGAATAACTCCACAATTGACGCAGACGAGATGCTCGTGACGTGGCCGTCCAATCACTCGCTCATAGAGCGCCCGGTTCTCCAACTCCATTCTTCGAACCAGCCCGGCACGACATAAAAGATCAAGTGTGCGATAGATTGTGGCAGGGGCAATTCGCGGCCCCTCGAGTCGCCTCCAAAGATCTTGTGCATCAAAATGATTCTGGCTCTTGAAGACCTCTTCAGCGATCTTTAGCCGGGTCTGGGTGATGTGCTGTTTCTGGCTTTGCAGATATCGTTGGAACAACTCAAGCGAGTCTTGCACGTCCATACTGGCCATTCTAATAAGGCACTTGAATCGGCCGCAAGCGAGCATTCTGTCGAAATGGTGAACATATTACTCTGGAATTAACGAAACATTCCCTCCAGAATTTAAGGCATATACTCTACAGGAGATGAGCGCAAAGAAGACTTCAAAGAAAGCATCAAAGCCAAAGAAGAAGACGAGCCCCCTGTCGCTCAAAGAATGGGAGAAGCTCATTCTTTCTGACTTTGATCATTGCCCGATCTGCGACAAAGAATTTTCGATCAAGATTGGCTGCCGCAAAATCTGCAAGTGCGGTTATCAAGAGGGCTGCGAGGATTGAAGATTTTAGACTTGACCTGCTCTAAAATACCACGTTCTGGTGGAGACGACCGGATTCGAACCGGCGACCTCTGCGTTGCGAACGCAGCGCTCTCCCAACTGAGCTACGCCCCCCGACTTCCGGGTGGCGGGGGTGGGACTCGAACCCACTACCTGTCGCTTATGAGACGACCGCTCTAAACCGAGTGAGCTACCCCGCCAAGCGAGTGCTGTAGCATACTCGACGATCAGCTTCCAGTCAACTGATCCCATGATTTCAACCACTCACGCAGTGCGCGTTGACATATGGTTTCCCTCTGACATACACTTCAAGAGAAATCTGCTAGGTCGTGGAACTGAGGAGGGGTTCTACCATCTCATGAAAAAAATTTTAATTTGCGCTTGCTTACTTATTCTGCTTAGTATGACTTTCTCGTACCCCAACAAAGCTCAATGTAAACAATGTGTGAGCCCCATTTATACATCGACTAGCCTAGATGGCCAATTGATGGGACTACAAACGGCGAGTGATTTGACCATTAATGGCTTGTGGAAGCCAGACATTGCCTTTGCCTTTCCAACCGACTTTAGCTTCCGCACTATCCGCTATCGGCTCGGCTTGGGCGTCAATACGGGCTACACCTTTCCAGTCATTGAGCAGCGGATAGGCAACTACAGCCTTTCGTACATCGACTGGTTCTCCAGCCCAGTCCTAGGACGAGGGGGCCAGCGAGGTCTGGAGTCAAGCTTTGACTTTGGGGAGACGCACTACACTGGGTTCTTAGGAGATCTCTGGCCGACAGATACCCGTGATAGTTTTATACCTGCCGCATTCTTTGGCAGTGACGCCTCGCATTCCGTTGATCTTCCGTATGGCTGGAGACTGAGCGCATCTTCAGAGAGCGTGATGGGTCTTGTGCTGCCGCCGGGAACAAGCGGTCTATCGCAGTCATTCAATGCTCTTTTCGAGGCGCTTAAAGCTCAAACATCTGAAAATACATTTCGCTCTGCCGACTACACAGTCAGTCTCAGCCTCGAAGGCTTTCGGCTGAGCGGCCAGTTTGGGATGCTCCAGAACGAAGCGCATCTCAAAGGCTTTGAGTTTCTCTCAGGTGTCAGCGGAATCTCCCAGTCCCTGCATGGCAATCAGTATTGGAATTTTACGATTGAGCGAGTCTACACTATGTACCAGACGTCAATCCCCTTAACCCTGCCAGCACAATTTCAAGCCTTTCCATTTATTCCACAGGCGATTCCGGTCAAGCTGGAAGGACGGCTCTTCTTTCAGGGGGGCTCAGCCACCCATGAAGTCGAGGCATCCCCTCAGTGTGGCGGGCAAGGATCGGCCGATGCATGGCTTCTCTGCGGCCCAAGAGCGAGCGATGATGGGACTAAGCCCGTCTTGGAGACCGATAGGCTCTTTAGCTGGGGAATCTCCACGACTCTGTATGTCTACACGTTTAATGTTCGCGCAGAGATGATCTTTACGCAAGATGGCGAGACGAAGTTCAATTTCAATTTTAGCTACTAATTTCATGGGGAGGGATTGGCTCACGATGATTCGGTTCAAGCATATTTTATTCATCGCACTATTTTTACTGCCAGGGGTTGTACAAAACACAGATGCCCAGATCTTTGGTATACAAGTCGATCCCGCGCTGCAATGGCAGACTCTCACCACGGAGCACTTTAGAATTCATTTTCACCAGGGTCTTGAAGATGTCTCGTACGAAGTTGCCAGCATAGCCGAAGAGGCATATACAAGCCTCGCTAAAGAATTTGGCCAGGCCCCAAAGACATTAGACCTCGTCTTAATTGACTCATTTGATTTTTCCAATGGATCCTCGAATCCCATTTATGGCGAAGTGATCTTGATCCCAAGCGCGACCCGGTTATCGGACTGGGCCAACGTGCGGCTTGACTCCTGGTGGCGAATGCTCATCTTCCATGAGCTGGTCCATGCTATTGAGCTTGACATGACCCAAGGAGTCCCACAAATCCTAAGAAACATCTTTGGCAAGATCAGCGTTCCCAATCTCATCAAGCCCATTCCATTCATCGAAGGGCTGGCGGTCTATGAGAAGTACAAGAATCTGGGCGAATCCCGATTCAATGACTCTCACACCCGCATGATTCTTCGACAGATGGTGCTGGATAACAACATTCCCAGCTTTGATGAGATCAAACAGTACTACTCAAGAACAGAATGGCCAACCGACGGATTTTTGGTCTACAACTTCGGCTCCTGGCTGATAGACTATATCGAAGAGACCTATGGCAAGGATGCGCTCGCTCGGTTTGATCGCGTCAATTCTGGTAATTTGATGAACGTCTTCTTCTTCTCCGATCTCAATGAGACAATCAAGAAGGCGTTCAATGTCTCTGCCGATGATCTCTATACCGGGTTCCGAGCATGGCTCAAAGATCAATTCTCCGGTGAGATAATCAAGCTTCAGCAAGAAAAATTGACGACTCCCGTTCAGATAACGTCATTGGGCTTCATTACTGGAGAGCCGTCATGGTCACCGGATGGCAAGTGGATCGCTTACACGCACTCGGATCCAGGCCGAAGAGATCTCCGGCTGATAACACTCAAGGGCGAGGAAGATCATGAGATCACAACGGGAGCGATCATCTCGCATCCGAGCTGGTCAGCTGACAATCTCTCGCTAGTCTATACCAAGCTTGACTATGACAGCCCCTATTATCTGCACAGTGACCTCTATCGCTATCATCTTGACACTCAGACCGAAGAGAGGCTGACCACAGGATCAAGAGCCTTCTTTGCCCGCTTCTCGCCGGATGGTAAGGGCATAGTCTTTGCACAAGATGTCGACCACGATGGAAGCACCGCGCTATCCCATCTTGATCTCCAGACTCGTGAGATTCAGGTTATTAAGAAATTCTCAGACGGCAATGGAATCATCCACTCATTCTCATTTTCGCCCGATGGAAGCAAGATCGCTCTCGCTCTGTTGGTACGGGGCGGCTATCAAGATATCTATGTACTGCCTGCTTCTGGTGGGGACTTGACGCCCGTCACTCAAGACAAAAATCAAGATATGGACCCGGCTTGGACACCAGATGGGCAATATCTTCTCTTTAGTGGCGACGCAGACCGCGTCTACAATCTTTATGCCTTTCAGGTCAGCACAGGCTCTTTCTTCAAAGTGACGAATATGATGACGGGTGCCTTCACTCCAGCCATCTCACCCAAAGGCGATGCGGTAGCCTTTACCAGTTATGGAAGCAGAGGATACGACATCGTTCAGATGCCGCTTGATTCGAGTACGTGGAAGACCGCGACTTTGCCTCGCGACACGATTCCGGCATGGAGTGGCTACGCGCCACACACTCAGTCCTCTCAGCCATATAATGCACTTTCCTATCTGATGCCCAAAGGCTGGTTCCCGGTTCCGACCAATACAGGAGCAAGCTTATTTGCCTTTGGAGCAGACCCCCTCTTTCGCTTTATTTATAGTGGAGTAGCGGGCTGGGATTTTAAAGCCAACGTGCCAACGTACAATTTGTCATTGCAGCTCAATGCCAGCTTCCCGATCAATATCGAGCTCAGCCTGGCACCCGAAGGCATGAAGCAAGCCGTCAGCTTTAGCGTCCCTTTGGCTCTCTCTCTAACGGGTGGCCAGTCTTTGATGCTTGGATACGAAAGATCGAATCTAAAACCTCATCATGAGGATGACAAAGACGACAAAAAAGATGAAGATTCGAGTGACTTTGCCAATAAAGTGGTCCCGCTGACGCAGACTCTTCATCTGCAATATCTCTTCAATCATGTCCGCCATGATGATCTCTTTGCAGAACGTCTGAATATCACAACAGGTCTTGATCTCTGGAACCGGGAAGGGAGCAATCAGTGGTACAAGCGCCTCATACTCGACTGGCACGAAGAGTTTCGCCTTCCTCTGTTGGATCTAAACACGCTCAGCACGCACCTCAAAGCAGGCTGGACCGATGGAACGCAAGCGACCGAAAAGTTCGAGCTTGGAGGCAGCTCAAGCTCGTTCCCGCTTCGAGGCTTTGATAAAAAGTCATTCACGGGCAAGCAAGCGGTGACAGGGAGCTTTGAGTGGGCATCTTCTGTCATCTCAATTAAAAAAACCCTTGCTCACTGGCCCATCTTTATCAATGAATTGGGAGTCGACCTCTTCGCTGCCGCCGGCATGGCCGGTGACCAGCTCAACTTGAAAGAGATCCATGTAGGATTTGGTGTGGAGTTGACATTAACAACCACGATCAGCTATTTTGCCCAGGTTCAGTGGGTCTTCGGTGTTGCGCAAGGATTGGGTCAGCCCACTCCCAAATTCTATTTCAGCGTCAGCATCCCAGGTCTGCTCTAAAGCCGCTTCGGCCGTGGGTTGCTATTGAAACAGAATCGTCGATATACTGAGCCTGTCATGCGTCTGACTTTAGCCAACATCATCACGCTCTTACGGCTTCTGCTTTTGGTCCCGGCCCTCTATTTTCTATTGAATGACCAGCGCTGGCTGGCACTCTCGTTCTTGGGTGCTGTTCTCCTTGGTGATATGTTGGACGGGGCATTGGCAAGGCTGCGCAATGAAGTGAGCGCTTTGGGTAAGGTCCTCGATCCCGCAGTAGACAAAATCGTCTTCGCCTCGGTAATGGCAACGCTGGTGGTACTAGGCGATCTTCATTGGATTACACTGGCGGCGTTTGTGCTGCTTCAGATTATTGTGGTTGTGGGTGCTATTCTCTGGTTCAAAGAGGAGAAGTCACCGCCTTCTGCCCGTCCGCTGGGGAAAATAGCTTCATTTTTGTTGTCAGCGGGCCTTCTGATGGCCATCTTGCATCCAGTCTTTCACATATTTTACTACAACTGGGTGGTCTATGGCGGCATGATTCTGATGTACGCGGCAGGATTTGATTATCTCATCAATCTCATTCATGTTCTTAAAGGCACCTCTCAAGAGAAGTCCCTGCGCAGTAAGCCAAAAATTCGGGCGGAAGAGGGGAGGTAAACTCCAGACTCTCTGTCGTGCGGGGGTGTCTGAATCGGAGCTTCCAGGCGTGAAGCATCATGCGAGATGTGCCTTCAGGATCAAGTCTCTTCTTTCCATAAATCGAATCGCCCACCACATAATGATCAATGCCGGCCAGATGAACTCTGATTTGATGAGTGCGCCCCGTGATCGGCTTGACCAGCAACAATGATAGGTCTTCAATCTCTTTCAGAACTTCAAATTCGGTGATTGCCGACTTTCCGCCATGCAGTCTGATCTTTCTATGTGGTGCATGCCGGAGATCCCTCCCAATGTCTGCCTCAATTCGGCCCATGCTCTCTTCAAAGCGTCCATGGACAAGAGCCAGATAACTCTTCTTCACCTGCCGCTCTTGAAATTGATCGGTAAGGGACTGCTGCGCAATGTCATTCTTGGCCAGCAAAATCACTCCGCTCGTCTCTTTGTCGAGTCGGTGAACAACCCCTGGCCGCTCGGGGCTGCTTCCCTGAGAGAGCGGGCATTTGAGATAGAGCAGACCCTGAACGAGGGTGCCTTCCCCGTAACCGGCACCTGGGTGGACAACAAGACCGACTTGCTTATCGACCACGATCAAATCCTCGTCTTGGTAAATAATTTGCAGGGGAACTTCCATGGGCTTGAGAGACTCTCTTGGATCTGGAATCTCAATGACAACTTGATTGCCAGGCGTCAGCCGAGTGCTTGGCTTTGCAGTCTGTGCATTGATCAGCACACTTCCATCTTCTATCCAGTGTTGAACACGGCTTCTTGAATATCCTCGAAGTTGAGCGGCCAGCCAGCGGTCAAGGCGCTCCTCTCCCACTTCTTCACCCACAATAAACTCATGTCTCATCTTGGATCATTCTCCACTTTACCCATCTTTTCCCGATAGATACGGCGATTGCTGAACTCCGGGTTTCAAGTATAATGGATTCTGAAGTGAGATGAGTCAGAGAGATGAGCTTATGAGAATTGCTGAAGCCGTCGCCAAAGAGCAAGGTGTGGAGTTCTACTGGATCAAATACCAGAACTCTCCAGGCTATCAGCGGCTGCAGGTGTTGATTGATAAAGAGGGTGGCGTGAGCTTGAGCGATTGCGAGAGAGTGAGCCGAGCCTTGGGCGTCCAGTTTGACGGGCAGATTCATCATAGTTATGAACTAGAGGTATCGTCCCCAGGGATGGAGCGGCAGCTATTTATCGCCAGCCATTATCGTAGGGCCATTGGACAGACCATACAGATCAAGACATTCGCGCCTGTCAGTGGCCAAAAAGTCTGGAGTGGCCTTTTGACAGGCGTTCATGATGACCAAATCGATCTCCAGATCGCTCAGGGTCGGCTTGAGATTGCCATTGAGCAGATCGCAAACGCGCACGTAACACCCAATTTCGACCTCTCTTAGCGTCAAAGCCCCAAAGGAGCTGGGATGAAAAGATGAACGTTGAATTCTTAGAGGCATTAGAAGAGATGGCCAAAGAAGAGGGCATTGAACGCGACGAGCTCTATGAGGCCGTCAACAAAGGCTTAGCCATTGCTTACATGGAAGAGTTTGGGGAGGCCAAAGACCTCCAGGTCGAGATTGACCGCACCTCTGGAGATATAAAAATCACGGCCGATGGAAACACGATTGAGCTAGACCTCTCTAAGCTCGGCCGCATCGCTACGCGCCGGGCTGAAGAGACGATCCGCCAGGAAATTGTCAAGCGCCGCAGGCTGATGATCTATCAGCGCTTTCAGACTCGCATTGGTGAGATTATCAACGGGAGCATCCACCGCTTTGAAGGTCGAAGCGTTTGGATCAACCTGGGACAAGCCGAAGCCCTTCTTGGGGAAGATGATCGCATTCCAGGGGAGCATTACCGCCCGGGCCAGATGGTGCGAACGTACCTTTACGATGTCAAAGAGACACAGGGCGATCCACGAATTTACGTCTCACGCTCGCACAAAAATTTTGTCAAAAAGTTATTGGAGCTGGAAGTGCCTGAAATCGAAAAGAGATTGGTGGAAGTGGTGGCCATCGCCCGCGAGGCGGGGATTCGCACCAAGCTCGCTGTGCGCTCTCTCGTCCCTGAGATCGAGCCCGTCGGCACGTGCGTTGGCGCGGCAGGCTCCCGTGTGCGGGAGGTGGTCAAAGAGCTTTCGGGTGAAAAGATCGACATCATCCGCTGGAGCGAAGATGTGCGTGAGCTGATCAAAAACAGCCTTGAGCCGGCCTCGGTCCTTCAGATTGATCTGGATCCAGAGAGGAAGAAGGCTGTCGTGCTCATTCCCCATGATGAGCTGAGTCTGGCCATCGGCAAGGGCGGCCAGAATGTCCGCCTCACCGCCAAGCTGACGGAATGGAGCATTGACGTAACGAGCCCAGAAGAGCTTAAGCAAAAGAACAAATCCTCTTCCACTTCTGAAGAGCCAGAAAAGAACTGAAGCCGTTCCATGCGCCAACGCCTGCTGCTCGGGATCTATCGCCTGACACGATATTACGCATGGGCTGTTCTTGTCTTTTTTTTGACGCTTGCCCTGCTTTCGCTCTTTTTTCTTCGAAACCTTCCGATCAACAGCTCCCTTCAAGAGCTCTTACCTCGCAATGACAGCCTGGTCGAGAGGATGCAGGAGCAGCAGAAACAACTCGAAGACACCGAAGAGATTACAGTGCTGCTCCACCTCACTGCCGCACCTCCATCTGAACAAGCGGGAATTGACGAGCTCAAGGCAGCAGCTCAGCAGATCCATGATGCCATCTGTACCCCATCGCAGACCGGAGATGCCACATGTGGTGAATTTATTTGGGTTCGCTATCAAGAACCGCCTGCACCAGTCACTCCTTTCTCGTTCAATCTCACGGATCTGGAAAATGGAGTCGCGGCTCTAAAAGCTGAGGTCGAACAGCTAAATAAGGCAGCCACGGAGACCCCGAATCTGGAAGAAAAATTCGGCAGCTTAACGAAGAGTTATAACGATATCACGCAAGCGCTCGATCAATTGCTGAGCGGTCTGGTGGTCTTTAGCCCTCAGGCTCAACAGATCGTAAATCTGGGTGGGAAACTGAATGACCTAAAAAGTTTTAATGGCTCTGTCTACACAATCCTTGATCAGTTACCTTCTAAACTGACAGAGGCACAGGCTGAGATTGATAAAGTCCGCCAATATCTCAACAGCATTGAGCCCCAGCAGGCTTCTTCCATTGATGATGGATTGCGTCTATCAGAGGACAAACAATCTCTACTTGTATCCGTGCGCCCCCAGCGCTCTTCTCAAGAGGGGATTGATTACAACGGCCATGTCATCGGAATCGTACGCGATTCCATTCAATCTTTGCACTTTGACGCTCAGGGAATCGAGACGGGTTTGGTTGGTCCCTATGTATTCTCGGCTGAATCCGATAGCGAAGTACGCCGGGACACAAGCTTGGCTACGCTGATCACGATTATTGGCGTCTTGATTCTTTTCATGGTCGTCTTGCGCCGATATTTCTATCCGCTGCTAGCCACATTTCCCATCTTAATTGCGCTCATCTTTACCGTTGCTGCGGCCAAGCTCTTCTTTGGAGGTCTCAACCTGGTGACCGCATTCCTGCCTGCGATTGTGTTAGGGCTGGGCATTGATTACGGCATCCAGTTCATCACGCATTATATGGAAGAGAGGCGCGGCTCGCGCCGCGTTGCCCCTGCGCTGCGTGCCACTCTCCTTATCAAAGGGCGTGCCATGCTCAGCGCCGCATCCGCAGCATCATTGGTAATGCTTGCACTCGGTATAATTGCCAAGACTGCCGGGCTCTCCCAGATCGGCTACATTTTGGCTATTGGAGTCATTCTTTCCTGTTTTATGACGCTAGTCTTGCTTCCGGCACTGATTATCGCCGTCAATGCTGTGCTAGGCCGAAGGCTGCGAAGCCATCCACCGCGCCCCTGGAACCTTACTGGCGGCGCACGACTTATTATCAAAGCACGCTGGGCTATTATTGGCTTTACGATCATTGGATCTATCGTCATCCTCTTCCCAGCAAGCAAGGTCGACTTCAAATTTGTCGATGACAATCTTCAGCCAACCAATCTTCCCAGCAATCACGTGAGCCAGTTCATTCAGGCCAATTTTAAGCAAGGTCCCAATCGCGGGAATGTCTTCGTCTTCTTTGTAGAGAATGACAAGGCAAGAATGGTCACCGAACAACTCTCGCAAATGGAGGCTGTGGACAGAGTTGAAGGTTTTTACAAGTCGATACCAGAACCAGAGAATTTAGAAAAAATCAAGGGGTTCTTGCAGGAGCTGAAAAGTCTAGATCCAGTCACTCCTCTTCAAGCCATAGACCGGAACCTTGAATATCTTCACCGACAACTTGAAGATGCAGATGCCATCCGAAGCGGCCTGGCCGCACTTTCGAAAGAGCTCAATGATGGAAAGAACCAGGTGAGCAATTCGACCGGAGATGAAGACTTGGCCTCAGAATTCTCTAGCCTCCGTGACTCTACGGACCGCATCAACACCAGGTTGGGCGATCTTCAAGAGGCAAAGACTAGCTACACTTTAGGAAGCGCGCTTTTCAGCCTGGATGATTTGATACGCCGAATTCAGAAGGCGCAAAGCGATGTTCCGACTCCAGAAACCGTTGATGATTTTGTTGCCAATCCACAGAAGTATCTCTCCAAAGAGCTTCAAAACCGCCTCTTTTATTCGGATCCCGTCAGTGGAGTATTGAAGCAGCGAGTTCTGGTCTATCTCAAGAGCGAATGGCTCTGGGATAGCCGGAAGTATGGCCAGTTTATTCAAGATGCGTCGATAATATCGCCGGACTTTCTTGGGCTTCCCATGCTGCGGGCGGAACTCGAAGATTATATGAAAGTCGACTTTAAGTGGTCTACGTTATTTGCCATCTTAATTATTATGCTGGTGCTCGCTCTTGATTTCCGCGGATTAAAGCTGCGTGGCGCAACCTTCTTCTCGCTGATTGCTCTGGGGCTGGGTTATCTCTGGATGCTCGGAGTGATGGGGCTGCAAGGCATTAACTTTAACGTAGCGAACATCTTAATCTCGCCCCTGTTGCTGGGCCTGGGTGTCGATAATTGCGTCTATCTCTTCCATCGTTTTCATGACTTCCGCTCTCAAAAAGCACTGAACCATGGAGCCACCGCCAAAGAGCTCATCGAGCAATCCACTTCCTCGACGGCCATCCCGATTGTGGCCAATACCCTCGCGGCCATGATCTCCTTTGGCAGCCTCCTCATCGCCCAAACCCCCATTCTCCGCATCTTAGGGGAATCTGCGGTCATTGGACTTGGATTTATGACTCTCTTCAGCCTGACTCTGCTTCCCTCAATTATCTCCTTGAGGCGTTGAACATGACTCTCGTTCGAAGCTATAATGGTGATAATGACTTTATTCTTTTGACTTTGACAGACTGAGGAATGATGGACCTGTTGGTTATCACTAGAGAGAGGTGTGAGTTCGATGTTCGGAGGAGATACAGCCCTCTTGCTGGGGGTAGCTCTCGCTCTGGCCCTCGCGACCCTGGGTATTGGCCTGTGGGTTGGCGGGCGTCGTTCCAAGAGCAAAACCTCCCAGTTAGAGCAACAACTGCACGAGACCAAAACGAAATTCCAGGAGATCGAGCGCGTCAGCGGCGAAAACCAGAAGCGATGGCAACAGCAAGAACAACAAATCCAAAACCAGCTCCGACAAGAGCAGGGCAAGCAGGCTCAATCCCAAAAGCAATTTCAAGAGCAAGAGAAGCGGCTTCAGGAGGAGGAGCTCCGGCTTAAAAATCGCGATGAGAAGCTGGAGCAGATGGAGACTCGCAATCTCAAGCGCGAGGAGCGCTTAGAGAAGAAGTCCCAAGAGCTTCAGCGCATTGAAAAGTCACTCCGTGAAGATGTAGAGCGCGTCTCGCAGCTTACGACTCAGGGAGAGGCTCTGCTCACCGAAGAGAGAAAGCGCCTCGAAGAGATAGCGGGTCTTACCCGCGAGCAGGCTCAAGAGCAGCTTCTACAGCGCGTCAGCGACGAGTGCGAGCGCTACTTCTCTAAGAAAGTCCGGGAGATCAAAGAGAACACCGAGCGGGAGGCCGAGCAAGAGGCTCGTAAGATCATTGCAACGGCCATCCAGCGCTACTCTCCCGATGAAGTTGAGCTCTCTACCGTCAGCCTAGTTCCGCTCCCTGACAATGACTTCAAGGGACGCGTCATCGGGCGCGAAGGACGCAACATTCGTACCTTTGAGGCACTTACAGGTGTTGATGTATTGGTGGATGACACACCGGATACAGTCGTTCTCTCTTGCTTCAATCCAGTTCGCAGGGAAGTGGCGCGACTGGCCATGCACCGGCTTGTCGAAGATGGCCGCATTCATCCCGCCCAAATCACCAAACAGGTTGACGCTGCGCGTGAGAATGTCTCCCAGCGCATCAAAGAAGAGGGCGAGAAGGCCGTCTTTGAGACAGGTCTCGATGATGTCAATCCAGAGCTGGTCAAGATGCTAGGCCGCTTGAAATTCCGCACGAGCTATGGCCAGAATCAGCTTCAACACTCTTTGGAAGTGGCCTATATTGCGGGGGCGCTCGCCTCAGAACTCGGCATGGACCCCAAACCGGCCAAGCGCGCAGGTCTGTTGCATGACATTGGAAAGGCCGTTGACCACAAAGTGGAAGGCTCGCACTCGCTGATCAGCGCAGAGCTGGCATGGCGCTATCACGAGACCGAAGAGATCATCCACGCCATTGCCGCCCACAACGAAGAGGTCGCGCCAACTTCTGTGCTGGACATTCTGATTCAGGCAGCGGATACGCTCTCTGCGGCACGTCCAGGTGCCCGCCAGGAGACGTTTGAAGCCTACATCCAGCGTCTGAGCGCTCTTGAGGACTTGTGCCGGACCTTTAAGGGCGTCCATGAAGCCTACGCCATCCAGGCCGGGCGCGAGGTGCGCGTCATCGTCAAGCCCGAAGAGGTCAACGACGACATGGCGGCAATGATTTCCTATGAGATTGCGAGAAAGATCGAAGAGGAGCTTGACTACCCAGGCGAGATCAAAGTGCAAGTCGTCCGGAGCGTCCAATTCTCTGAGCGAGCACGCTAAAGCCGATTTGTAACCTCTGTCGGTACTCCTTTATACTGCAGTAAGATTCTCTAAGGAGGGACGGATGGATGTCCTAAAGGTTTCGGCTCAATCGAGCTCGATTGCGACGGCGGGGGCGCTGGCCAACACGATCCGCCAGCATGGTCATGCAGAGATCCAAGGCATTGGCCCTAAAGCGATCAATCAGGCTGTAAAAGCCATCGCCATCTCGCGAAGTTATTTGGCATCGAGTGGCGCAGACATCATTGCCGTGCCGGGCTTTGTGGACGTAGAGATAGAAGGCCAACAGCGGACTGCGATTCGGTTCTTCGTCAAGCCGCGCCATACTCTCTCGCAGATCGGGAGCAAAATTCTCTCTCACTCCGACGCCGCCGCATCCATTGACTCATCGCTCGAAGATGATCTCTTGGATGAATCCCCAGAAGAAGAGTCACCCCCGCCTGCCCGAGGCAGCCGTTTTATCCAGGACTTTCCTGAAGCCCCCCTTGAAAAAGATGAGTTTGCTCCTTAAACTCGCACAGGTGAGACATCCAGTTTGAAACTGAGCTACTCTGAAGTTCTCCAAAATCTGAGGTGAAAGAGAGAGATGCCAGATCGTTCTAGAAAACAGAAGAGGTTTCATAAGCGGTTCTCCAATGTGATTATTTGGGTGATCATCTTCGCGTTCATGGGCGGAGTGATCATCTTCTTTGCGCCCAACGGGCTCCAGATTCTCGAAGGAACCCCGACGACGCCAGATCAGCCTGCTCTTGTGGTCAACGGAGATGCTATTGGAGTGGCCAAACTTGATTTTGAGACCATCACTGTCATTGAGCAGCAGAAACGCCTCTATAAGCAATTCAACTTGGGAAACTTTGAGGATCAGCTACTCGGGGCGAAGGGCGCGAAGCGCCATCTGGATCTAAGGGATAGTGCAGCTGACCAGCTCGTTCGCCAACAGGTTCTGCTCCAGGAAGCGAACAAGCGCCACGTGGCAGCGTCCAGCACCCAGGTCGCGTTGCGATTCAGACAGCAGTACGACCAGATGCTGCAATCGTTTCAGATAAGCGAAGCGGATCTCGATAAATTCCTAAAGACGCAGGCCGGCCAGACGCAATTTGTGCAGATTCTTCACGACAACGGCATTATGGAACTGAAGACAGGCACGCTGGGAGAGTTTAAGGATGAGCTGCGAAAGGAGCAGGAGACTTCGCTCAAAGATGAGAAGCTCCAGGACGCAGTGGTCGGGGATATCAACCCGACGGACAAAGATCTGATCAGCTTCGTCGAGGGGCGCAAGAGCCAGTATCAAAATACAATGGTTGGCCCTTACGCGCCTACGGATGACGAGCTATCAGCTTATTTCAAAAACGATCAGGACAAATATGCAGTTGTGAAGGCCAAAGTCCGCCAGATTGAGATCGATGTGCCGGCTGGGACAACCGATGCAGAGATGAAACCGTACAATAACAAAATGGCTGAGGCTCAGGCTCTCTTGAAGACGGGAAAGGATTTTTCAGAGGTCGTAAAGCAGTATTCAGATGATCCATATACCAAGAATACGGGTGGCGTGACCGATTACTTCGAAAAGGGGAAGAGCCCCTACGACACGGCCACGGATACAGCCTTCTCCAATGCCGCATTTTCACAGGCTATCGGAGAGCAGAAAGTGATCCGGACTTCCAAAGGACTGCACCTGATTGAAGTGACTGACCGCAAGACGACAAGCTTTGATGAGGCCAAAGACTCAGTCAAACAAGACCTAACAAGCGAGACCCAAGATGCCAAATGGAACAAGTGGCTCCTGGATGCCAAAGACAAAGGCCTCTTTCCACAAGCTGTAGAGATTCATGCAAGGCATATTCTGATCAATCTTCCTCAGACTGCGACGCCCGGCCAAGTTCAGAGTGCATCCAAGAAGATGGACGGCATCATCGTGCAGCTCAAGAGTGGAACCGATTTTGCAGCTTTGGCCAAACAATATTCAGATGACACATCGAACAAAAATAGTGGAGGAGATTTGGGCTGGTTTGGGCGCGGCAAGATGGTGCCCGAGTTTGATCAGGCGGCATTTGCCTTGCAAGACAATCAGCTCTCCGCGCCTGTGCGCACCCAGTACGGATTCCACATCATCCAAGTTCTGGAGCACAGGACCACCGATGCCGAAAAAGAGCAGGTCAAGACGGATTACAATACGTCAGAGAAGCAGAAGCGCTTCGATGAATGGGTAAAGAAGACGATCACATCTTCTAAGATTGATATCAAAGACCCGCTTCTCTTTGCCTATGATTTTGAGAAGAAGGCCAAAGATGTCCAGACGATGGAAGAGAAGTTCAAGCGCTACGATCAGGCAATCCAAGCCTATGAGCAGGCCAAGCAGGGGGTATCCGGAAGTACGGTAAGTGATCAGTTCATTGGCTATTACGAGAGCGATGTCTACCGCAGCAAAGTTGAACTGCTCCAACAGAAGCTCGATAAGCTCGGCAGCAGCGCGACGGAAGCCCAAAAGAAAGAGCTGCAAGATCAAATCACAGCGCAGCAAGCCCTGGCCACGAAATATTTCTTGGAGAGCGCGGCCGCCATGACCAAAGATGACTCGCAGATCTTTCAGCAGGCCATCTCGGATGACCAGACTAACGCCGATCTTCGCTACAGCTACGCGCTCTTCTTGCGGGATCAGATGAGTGATGAAGATGCTGCCTATGAACAACTGACCAAGAGCGTTGAGCTTGACCCCAATCGCACGGCCGCACATTTGGCGGCAGCCGATATTCAGATTAATAAAGGTGCATACGATCTAGCGATTCAGCACCTCAATGCGGCGCTACCCCTTGTGAAAGATGGCTCCACCGATCAACAAGATATACAAATAACGCTGGCTCAGGCGCATTTGCAGAAGGGCAAGGCCTCCAAAGATGCCAATGAGCTGGCACAAGCCGAGAAATTATTGAGTGGCTTGAAGACATCGATGCAACAGACGGACCCGCGATATGCGGACCTCTTGTCATCGCTTGGCGACGTCTATCTGGAGCAAAGCAAGCCCGATGCCGCGGAGCAAGCCTTCAGAGCCTCGCTCAAGCTCTCCAACAAAACGGATGTAGAAGTGAATCTTGGGCTGGCGCTGCTTGCGGAGAAGAAGCTTGATGAGGCCGTGACAACCTTGAAACGCGTCTCTGCCCGAGACGTCTATTCAGTCGCTGCACTCGTCGGACTGGGAGATGCCTATCTCGCTCAGGGTAAGAAAGATGATGCTCTTGCCCAGTATAAAGATGCTTTGACACGCAACTCCGGCTCTTCCGATGATTCGAAGATAGCTATTGGAACAAAAATTCTGGGCGTAAAGCCTGATGACACCGATACACGGCTGGAGCTCGCGGATATCTACATGAGCCAGAAGGTCTTAGACAAAGCGCTGGATCACTACCAGCAGATCTTGCAGACCGATCCGAAGTCTTGGAAAGCCCAAAAAGGAATTGGCGAGATCCATCGACAGCGCAATGAGTTCAATGATGCCATGAATTTCTTCAAGTCGGCTCTGCTCAATCAGCCTCCCACGGCCGATCAGGTTGAGATCAATCAAAAGATTCTAGATGTCGACCAGGTGATCGTGGGATTCAACAATCCTTATGACGCAGATGGGCAGGAGGCGATGCTCAATCTGGCCTCGCTCTATTCCCAGCAGGGGAATTACGTTGAGGCTCGAAAGCGGTTGGATGATCTCAAGAACAAGTATCCCAAGTATCAGCCGGACAAGGTGGCCAGCATGATCAATGACATTGAGGGCTCGGCGGACCTGGGTCCCGATGGCTTGCCTGGTCAGCCGGTCCAGGATCAGGGCAGAACTCACATTGATCAAGGGACAACGCACGACGCCTATACCAGCCTGCCCCCAACGTCGGGCCCGCATTACATAACGCCCGCTCCTTATGGCATCACGGATAAACCGATCCCTGACGAAAATCAGGTCCACGACCTGGAGCATGGAGCGGTGATCATCCAGTATCAGCCAAAGACGGATGCGTCAGTAGTGAGCACAATCACGGCCTTCGTGAACGGACTCCGTAAGGATGCTCAATACTGCAAATTGATCGTAGCACCCTATCCAAATCTGGATAAGCCCATCGCGGTGACGGCCTGGGATCGCATCATGAAGCTCGACCAATTTGATGAGAAGCGCGTGACGACCTTCATCAAGCAGTTCATCAATAAGGGCCCCGAGCAAGTCAACGACTGCCAGCCGTAAGAGAGAAGATCTATGCAAAATCAGGTACTGCTGATTGCTCTTGTCTTAGCTGTAGTGGGTCTGGTTGTAGGCATTCTGGTCTTCGGGCCTGCAAGCAGTCATAAAGACGTCAATCCCACGGATCATTCCGTGGTCACGCTCGGTGATAACTCGCAGCAAACCTCAGACCTGGCTGGGGTCGCGATTCTGGCCAATGGAGCAAAGATTTCTGACGAAGAGCTCGATTTTGCCACGCACGCTGGGATTCAGGTCTACAAACAACTCTATCAACAGCTGAATCAGGATTATCAAGAGAAGCTGCAGGGCACGACTGGCGAATATCAGAGGCTTCAGCATGAAGCCCAGGCAGCCGATGGGCTGATTTACAAATCGATTGTTCGCGCAGAGATCAAAAAGCGGGGCATCACCGTTCCTCAAGATGAAGTCGATAAGGCTTTTAACGACAAATACCATGAGTATTTGCAATACATCTTTGGCATCAAAGAAGAAGATTTTATCAGCTTTCTCAAAGACCCCGTCCAGCGCCAACAGTTTCAGCAAGCTCTCTTTGAGGCGGGCCTGCTCAACTTGCTGACCGGGACCTACGAAGAGTTCAGAGACGTGCTGCGCGCCAACGCTGAATATGATTTGCAAGAGCAAGCGCTCAAAAATACGCTCATCACCCGAGTCACACCGAGCGATGCGGAGCTGCTTGATTATATTGACAAGAACCGGGGGAAATATATGGCTAACATTGTCGAGGCCGTAGTCCCCTCGGACACTGATCTTCAGAGCTATTTTGATATGCATCGCAATCAATATGCCGACGCGAAGAAACTAAATGACGCAAAAGATGCAGTCAAACAGGACTTTATGGTAGAAGCTCAAGGAAAACTTCTAGACGCCTGGCTGGAGCTGGCACGCAGCTCGGGAGTCTTTCCCAATTCAGATGAAGTCCATGCCCGGCATATTTTAGTGGCTGTAGAAGAGGGAGCATCTCCAGATAAAGTGCAATCGGCCCAGGTGAAGATTGAGCACATCCAAGCCGCGCTTCAGCAGGGAGCCGATTTTGCTCAGCTTGCCAAAGATAACTCCGATGATCAATCCAACCGGGACAAGGGAGGCGACCTGGGCTGGTTTGGGCATGGAATGATGGTCCCTGAGTTTGATCAGGCGGCCTTTGCTCTCAATCCAGGAAAGACCTCTGGAATCATTCGGACTCCATTTGGATTCCACGTCATTCAGTTGCTGGAGCGAAGAAGCACAGATTCCCTCAAGCAGGCAATTGCCAAAGCGTTTGCTTCTGAAAAGTCAGATGATCAGTTCAAGAGCTGGACCGACGCCCAAGTCGTCCAGGCAACCATCAAGATTCTAGATCCTTTGCTCGCGGGTCATATTGCCGAGGAGAAGGGGCAAAGCGCCACGAATCCCTTGGATCAATTCAAATATTTCAATGAAGCCGTTCGTGACTTCGAAGGGGGAAAATCCAACCCTGCGTACGCCAACTTCGTTGGCTACCTGGAAAGCCGCATTTATCTGCAAGAGCTAAAGGCCTTTCAGAGCCAGCTTGCTGCGCTTGGGCCCTCTGCCTCCGACTCCGACAAAGCTGCGATTCAGCAACGGATTGATGATGCGCAAAAGAGAGCCAGCGCAAGCTTCTTGCAGAGCCAATATAAGTCATGGGATGAGAGTGCCTTTCAAGAGATACTGACTGCTGACGGAAACGATCCAGAGCTTCACTATCGCTATGCTCAATTTCTCTACGACGAAAAGTATGACATTATGAAGGCTCTGGCTGAGCTGAAGACTCTTCAGACCCAGTTTCCGCAGTATAAGACCAAAGAAGTTGCAGATCTTTCCAGTACGATTCAGAAGAGCGAGGGGATTGGCCCCGATGGGCTGCCAGGCCATCCTGTTGAGATCATGGCAAATAACCACATCCAACCCGGAAGTCCTCATCCAAACTACAATAGCATTCCGCCCACATCGGGCCCGCATTATCCCACGCTGGCTCCTTATGGCGTCAGCGATAAGCCCATCCAGGATGAATTTCAAGTGCATAACCTGGAGCATGGAGCTGTGCTCATCCAATATCGCCCCGGCACCGATGCTTCGATTATCTCTGACATGAATAAGTTTGTAACAGACCTGCGCAAAGACCCGAAGTACTGCAAGCTGATGCTGGCGCCGTATCCAGGTCTCGATCAACTGATTGCGATCACCGCCTGGGGCAGAATCCTGAAGCTCGATGAATTCGACCACACACAAGCCGAGGGCTTCGTAGAGAGCTTCATCAGCAAGGGACCCGAGCAGGTCAACGACTGCCAGCCCTAAGAGATGCCTTCCCGAAGTCTGGAATCCCTGGTGGATCTGGTCGCTGAGCTGCGGGCTCCAGATGGATGTCCCTGGGACAAGGCACAGACTCATCAGTCTCTGACGGGATTTCTCATCGAAGAGTCCTATGAAGTCGTCCACGCCATCGAAGATCAAGACTCGGATGCTCTGAAAGAAGAGCTTGGAGACTTGCTGCTGCATGTCGCCTTTCATGTCCAGCTGGCCCGCGAGAGTGGCGAATTCGATCTCAATGACGTCTTAGAGGCGATTCATGAGAAAATTATTAAACGACACCCTCATGTCTTTGGGAAGAGCACTCCCAATGAGATGTCGTCCATAAAGCTCAAGTGGGAAGAGCTCAAAGAGGAAGAGAATCAACGCAAAGAGAAGGGGGTGGTCTCTTTCCCTGCGCTGGTGGAGGCCAGAAAATTCTTAGAGCGCACGGCAAATCTTGGTAAGTCTCACGAGAGCTTAGTCAAAACAGAAGATTCTGCACTGCTAACAAATCTTCGCAAGAAGATTGAGAGTGATCCTGATGCTCTTGGGAAGATCCTCTTTGAGATTGTGGCAATCGGGCGCGAGCTGGGCATTGAGCCTGAGATCGCTCTGAAAAAGAGGACTCGCGAACTCTCAAAAATATTGGAGACTAAACACTCCGGACAACCAAAGACATGACTCAGGAGTCATTGAAAATCCCGCAAGATACTATTGAGCTTTATGTCGAGATGAACGAAAAAGATATACATCTTCTCTCTTCCATCATCAAAGGGTACGACGGGATCGCCCACGTTCGGCGAGACTGGGTCGAGCGCGGTGATCTGCGTCTTGTCAAAATTCTTGTTCCTCCGGGCTTTGAAGAGGAAGTGAAGAGAGCTTTGGAGCACGCCAAGAATTACATGCCCGTTGGAAAGATCCAGATTGGGCTATAAACTTGACTTGATGCCTTTTCGATTGTTGTTACCCGATGAAAAATTGGCCTCAATTCATGATCTGGATTTTGAGGCTCTGGGAATGCGCGGCATCGAAGGGATCATCTTCGATTTGGACAATACATTGGGAGTCTGGGGCTTTACTCGCATGGAAGAGGAGACCCTTCACTATCTGCACGATGCGCAAAGGCAGGGCTTTCGGCTTGGCTTTCTCAGCAATGATCACGGCGTAGGACGCGAGGCCGTGCAACAGAGTCTTGCCGATCACCCGATGATCTTTAATGCACAGAAGCCGAAAAGATCCGGCTATCGGGCAATTCTTGAGAATTTCGAGCTTCTTCCTCATCAGACCGCCATGGTAGGTGATCAGCTCTTTACCGATATCTTTGGCGCAAAGCGCTTGGGGATGTATGCCATTATGGTAGACCCCGTTGCCCCGGATGTTGAAGACCGCTCCGTGCGTTTTCGTCGCTTTTTTGAGAGACAGATTCTGCGCTTTAAGAAGTAAGTTGACCCCAATCCCTTGACGAGAGCTTATAGATTTGAGTATGATTGCTAAATCCCTCCCCAGGAGGGGTGAGATCAAAGAAACGAGATGATCAGTAGTGAAGCAGATTATTCGCATAGATATGAAAAAGAGCGAAGAGAAGCCAGAAGATATACAGGCTCATCATTCCCATGAAGGGCACGTGAAAGAGTCAGAGCGAGTCACGCTGCCGATTGAAGGGATGCACTGCGCGTCTTGTGTCGCTCGTGTCGAGAAGGCTCTCAATACGACGGCCGGAGTCCATAAAGCTTCGGTCAACTTCGCTACAGAGAGCGCATCGGTCCAATATGATCCCAGCCAAGCTTCAAGAGAAAGACTCGTCCAAGCTGTGAAGGATGCTGGCTATAACGTCCCAGAGCAGAAGCAGATTCACGGTTCCCATGAGCACCAACATGACCACATGCACCACGATGAGAAGGAAGTTATTCTGAAAAGACGCCTGATTGGTGCCGCTGGTCTCACGGCAGGGATCTTCTTCTTGATGTACTCCAGCCTCTTGGGACTCTCGCTCGGGATTTCAATGAGCGCTTCGCTCATTCTGCAGGCGCTTTTGGCGACGCCCGTCCAGTTCTGGGCTGGCTGGCCCTTCTACAAAAATGCCTGGGCTGCGGCCAAAAACAAGACGACTGATATGTTTACGCTGATTGCCATCGGCACTTCAGTGGCTTATCTATTCAGTTTGTATACGCTGCTGAGCGGCAGAAGCGAAGTCTATTTTGACACTTCGTCGGCCATCATTACGCTAATTTTGCTGGGGCGGCTGCTCGAAGCTCGTGCCAAAGGCAGAGCCTCCAGCGCAATCAAGCGGCTCCTGGGGCTGCAAGCCAAGACGGCGCGTCTCATCCGCAATGGACTGGAAGTTGAGATCCCCATTGAAGAGGTCCACGCTGGCGATGTCCTTTGGGTCAAGCCTGGAGAGAAGATTCCTGTCGATGGCGTCGTGGTCGAAGGCCATTCGAGCATCGACGAATCGATGATCTCTGGAGAATCCATTCCGGTCGAGAAACACGAAGGAGCTGAAGTGATTGGCGCCTCAATCAACCAGACTGGCTCATTCAAGATGAAGGCGACACGAGTGGGCGAAGAGTCTACGCTCGCTCAGATTATTCATATGGTGGAAGAGGCACAGGCAAACAAGCCCCCTATTGCCAAGCTGGTGGATTTGATCGCCAGCTATTTCGTGCCAGCTGTGATTGGGGTTGCGCTTATCACGGGCATCGTCTGGGCTATATTGGGTCTTCCTCTTAATGGCCTGCTGAGTGCAGTTGCTGTGCTCATCGTGGCCTGCCCTTGCGCCCTTGGGCTTGCCACACCGGTCAGCATTTTGGTCGGAACTGGAAAGGGCGCAGAGCAGGGCATCTTCATCCGCAGAGGTGAGGCGCTCGAGATTGCGCGAAAGCTCAACACAATTGTGCTGGACAAGACGGGCACCATCACACGAGGCGAACCCCAAGTCACCGACATCATCAGACTCAATGGGATGGACGAAGCAAAGCTACTGGCTTTGGCCGCCTCAGCCGAGCGCGGCTCGGAGCATCCACTGGCCGAGGCCATCGTGCACGAAGCCTCTAAGCGAGGGCTCAAGCTCTCTGATCCGAAGCAATTCTCCGCCCAACCCGGACGCGGCATCTCGGCATTGATTAGCGAGAACGGGCAGCCCCATCAACTCATATTGGGAAATGAAAAGTTGATGCTAGAGAAAAAAATTGAGCTTCAAGAGGCTCTTTCACATATAAACAGACTTTCGGATGACGGCAAGACACCCATGCTCATCGCTGTCGACGGCAAGCTGGCTGGCATCATTGCCGTGGCTGACCAGCCAAAGGAGAGCTCACACCAGGCGATCCAGGCTCTTCAGAAGATGAATTTTGACGTGATCATGCTGACCGGAGACCACGAGCGAACTGCCAATGCCATTGCTAAACAGGTGGGTGTTAAGCATGTCCTCGCAGGAGTTCTGCCTGGTCAAAAGGCGAGCGAGGTTTCGAAGCTGCAAGCTGCGGGCAAGATCGTGGCGATGGTGGGCGATGGCATCAATGATGCGCCCGCCCTCTCTCAGGCAGACGTCGGCATCGCTATTGGCACGGGCACCGATGTGGCCATCGAAGCAGCGGACATCACGCTGATGAGCGGTGATTTGAGAGGCGTGGTCACGGCCATTGCTCTTAGCAGAGCCACAATTCGCAATGTGAAGCAGAACCTCTTCTGGGCCTTCATCTATAACCTGGTTTTGATTCCCGTTGCGGCCCTTGGACTACTCAACCCCATCATTGCCGCAGCCGCGATGGGATTATCGAGCGTCAGTGTTATCACAAATGCATTACGGTTGAAGAGATTTGGAGTGTCCAGCAGTTCATAACTAGGAATGGCGGGTCTGTTCTGCATTTCCGCGAGAACAGAAGTTCAGTGACTTTGTGCATCTGTGTGAATGAGAAATTCCTGGATCCCGGATCTCAGCTTGGGCTCCGTCCGAGATGACAAACAAGAAGAGCGCTTGACTAAGATCATGGAAAGCGAGGAATCTTACGCTATGATGAAAGATGAGCGAGCGACAGCTCAAGATTCAAAGACGGGAAGCCTGAAGTCTTTGCCCACAATGAAGCGGGATGCGCTCTTGCGCATCAAAACGATCATCGGGCATGCCCAAGGAATCGAAAAGATGATCGAGAGCGACCGCTATTGCATCGACCTCCTCAAGCAGATCTCTGCCGTTCAGGCACAGCTCAAAGTGCTAGGCCAGCAGCTTACGCGGGGCCATATGGAGGTCTGTATGGCTGGTGCAATTCGGCAAGGGCGTGGCGAAGAGACAATTGATGAGCTGATGGAAGTTCTAAAATATCTAGATTGAATCTATGAAATTTGCAAAGATCTTTGGAATCGTTCTGTTTGCGCTGGCCGGAATCGCAATTCTGAGCCTCGTCTTCCGCTCTTATTTTGAGGAGGGTCCCGGCTCGCATACTCCAAAGATTTCAGAAGTGCTCACCAGCCAGCTCATCGCCACAACCAGCCAGGGCGGCTTCTTAGATAAGAGCGCAGAGGCTCAGCCCGAGATCGCAGCACCATTTCTGGGAAACAGCGCACCTGATTTTGAGCTCAATGATTTTGATGGAAAGCCCGTTCGGCTGAGCAGTTTTCGCGGTAAGCCCGTGCTTCTCAACTTCTGGGCCACCTGGTGTCCCCCCTGCAAAAAAGAGATGCCAGATCTGGAGCGATTTCACGAAAAGTATGGAGACAAAATTATTATTTTGGGTATCAACTGGAATGATGACCCGCCAAAGGCACGTGAATTATTGAGAGATGCGCATATTAGCTATAGAAACGTCATTGATGATCTTGGTAAAGCCTTTGTGGAGTATCAGCTCACTGCGGTGCCGACCTCGTTTTGGATCGATGAGCAGGGGGTCATTCGGGGAGTCTGGAATGGCGCCATGGACACCGATACGATGATTGCGGGTTTTCAGAAGACGACCAATTCAATTGGCAACTTGGGAGATCACTGATTCATGGTCGCGGAATTCTTTCGAGATTTGAGCACTTTCTTCTCATCGCGCTGGGTGGTCGCGATTCTGCTTGTGATTACGCTTGGCGGAGTCTTGTTCTCGCTCGCGAATCCCCAAACCTTGCCACCAGTTTTCTTCTTTGCCGGAATCTGGTATACACGCTTTTTGTGGCTGCTTTTGGGAGTGAGTCTTCTTACTCTGCTGCTCAAGGGCATCGCAGGATTTTCGAAGCGGGCTGTCGAGCGCGGCTTTGCCTTTGCAACTTGGCAATTTTTGACATCAATTCCGATGGCCATCACGCTGATCGGGCTGCTGGTGCTGATTGGACTGATCAGCACAGTCGTCCCGCAATTTACTTTCAACCGCGAGATTGATCTCCTCTCCCGTTTTGGCACAGCCAGTTATAACTTGATGAATAATTTGGGCCTCTTCACCATCTTTAGCACGCCCTACACCTATGCCATTGTCGGGCTCTTTGTGTTAAACCTCTTGGCCTGCACATATAAGCGACTTGATGCCACACTCCGCTATGTGCGGATGCCCATGAAGCCAAAGCATCCCGATGCCCTCTCGCTCATGCCCAATTATAGCGAGCTGCCGATCATTACGGGCACGTCCCAAAGCATTCTGGAAAAGATTCAGAACCGACTGCAAAAGAGGGGCTTTCGGGTTTGGCAGGAGGGCGGGCAGCTCCTGGCTGAAAAGCTGAGACGTGAGAGGTTCTCCATTGACATCTTTCACATCAGCCTGCTCGTTGCGATAGGCGCGCTGCTCGTCACCAACGTATTTGGCTATGACTACGTTCAGGTCAATTACAAAGACTCGACCTTCAAAGTCAAGAACCGCAATTATGACGTCCATGTAGATGATTTTTGGAGCAATAACTATCCAGGCACTGAACGTGTCATGGACTGGAAGACAAAACTCACCGTGACTGAGAATGGCTCAACGCTTCGGACCTGCACGATTGAAGTCAATCACCCCTGCACAGTTCAAGGCGTCAGCATGTATCAGGCTGCCATGGGTGAGGACTGGCTGAGCGGCGCCAATGTCAATTTTGTGGTCTTGAAAAGCGATGCGACCCAATCTTCAGGCTACAAATTTGTCGGCGAATACAATGTCCATGTCAATAAGAGCTTTTCAATTCCAGAGGAAAAAGTCGAAGTGAAATTTGGCGCGTTCCTACCCGATTTTGCGCTTCTGAATAACACGGCCTACAGCAAGACTCAACGACTCCTCAACCCGGCTGCCTATTTGGAAGTTTACTCGCTCAATGCGGATTCAGAGAGCAAGCCGCTCTTTATCACCTGGACCCTGAAGAATGCTCCTATGGTCCAGTTTCAGCTCGACACCCCGTACAAATTCATCATCAATGGCATGACGGCAGAGTCATTCACCGGTCTTGAGTTTAGCTGGGACCCAGGCATGCCCATTGCTTATGTGGGATTTGCGATGATCATCCTGATGCTGTTGGGGCACCTCTTCTTCAATCACCAGATGATTTGGATTCAAATCAATTCAGAGACCGGAGTCATTCAGATCGGCGGAAGATGCCGCAAAGGGGATTTTACAGACAAATTCGATAAGATTGTCAACGGGATCGGAGATCAACTGGGCAGCCGTCCAACAGCGATCATCTCAGATGGAGAGCGAGTCATGCCTTTCGGAAGACAGGAGGAGGCCGCATGAGCTTCGATAGCACATTCTTCTACTTTTTGGCAACACCCGCCTATTTTCTGGCGATGCTCTTCTATCTCTTTGCCGCGCTCTTCAAGTCAGAGACTCCCGCCAAAAGCGCTGAAGCTCTTGGCATTACGGCAAGCGTGCCTCGCCCCGGGGGTATGAATTGGGGCAGCATGGCCACTTTCGTTGTTTGCATCGGTGTTATGTTCGCATTCGTTGGGGTCGTTTTGCGTGTTGTGGAGCTGGGCCGAGCATCGGATTGGGCGATTCAGATGTTCTTGCCCGTCACCTCGACCTATGAGACGCTCACTTTTATGTCCTTTCTCATTCCCTTTGTTTATTTGTTAATGGAGATCAAGTACAAGTTTTATGGAGTGGGAGCGATCATCACCGGGCTGGCCTTTGTCTTGCTCACCTTTTCGTCACTGCCAGACATCGCACCCAGAACGGTGGCGGCCATCGTCCCATCGTTGCAGAGCTATTGGCTGGTCATTCACGTGCTCTTTATGATCACTGGAATCTCGTTATTTACTGTGGGGTTTGGCGCGAGTGCGCTCCTCCTCATCCGGCGGTATGTCTATGGAGCGGAACCTGCATCACTGAAGAAGCTGGAGGAGTTGAGTTATAAAGCAAATGCCTTTGGCTTTCCGTTCTATGGGATCGGAGGGCTGATATTTGGCGGCATCTGGGCCAAGCACGCGTGGGGAGCCTACTGGGAGTGGGACCCCAAAGAGACGGCCATGCTGATCGCCTGGCTAAGTTATGCGATCTATCTGCATGTCAGGCTGCACTGGGGCTGGCGCGATCTAAAGGTCGCGTGGACGTCAGTAGCGGCCTATTGCGTCGTCTTGTTTACCTGGCTCGGCATCAATTATTTCGTAGGTGGATTGCACAGCTTTGTCTAGAGTTGGTGTAGAATAAATGCCGGAGGATGGCAGATGAAACGAGAGTTGCACCTCAAGGGGCTGATCGGCTTCAAAGATCAGCTCAAGGTAGAAGTGCGAACGCAGGGGAGCGAAAGCTCCTTCAAATCGTACTGCTGCGTTCTCACCGATAAGAGCAGCTTCACCCCCTTAGAGCTTCAGACCTATTCAGATGAGCTAGACGCCCGAGAGGGCCATCTACAATGGCTCAGCCGCCGCGACCGCTGTCTGGCTTATGTGCAATCGCTAGGGATCATTCCTCGCAAGAATCACCACTGACCAAAATCCTTAATTATCAATGATCTATGTCATTTGCATTTAAGACTAATTTGTCTTATATTGCAAATATACTCCTTGCTTCGTAAGGACGAGCGGCCAGCAGCTTGCCGCTCACAGACCAGATCAAAGCGGTGATGGTTTTGCCGTAGCTTAAGGCGTCGCCTCGGAAGAGCAACGCAGCGCCCCAGAAGTTAGATCACCGCGAATAGCCAGGGAGCCCATTGGCACAGTTCCTACCTCACTTGACTGGGGTCAATGGGCTCCAGCAGTTTTTGAATGCACACTCGCATTCTGTAGTGTTAAAGTTGATTTGCCTCGTCTTCGTTAAAGTGATTGAATGAGTCTGGTAAGGAGGCTATCCATGAATGTGCGCGCATTGACATGGGCTAAAAAAGTCGGAGTTGCACTTGTGCTGAGCGCGGTTCTTCTGTTCCTAGTAGACATCCCTGGCCTGGCGCGTTTAATAATCGACAACTTCAGTCCAGCCCCTGGAACCACAATCGCTGATCCGAAGCCTACTATCTCTCTTCGTGTTAGAGCCACCGGCGATACTGAAGAACTCGATGGGGTTGGAATAGAAATAATTGATTGTCCTAAGCCAAATGGAGATCACGTCTTTATTAATACAAAAGCAGCTCATCTAGACACCGGAGTCACCGTCTCGAACACACGAGAGCGACACGCCGGTGCTTATTTTGAAAAAGTGCTTGTAAAACAAGAGATTACCATCGATATCGGTGCTCTTGGCTGCACTTTCCCTTCTGCCACAATCAACATAGATATCAATGCCTACGGATTCGGTGAAGCTCCCGGTAGCGGTAATTTACATAATGCGGAAACTTTGACTTTCAAAGTTGTAGAAGTTCACCCGACTCCTGAGCTCCCATTTCCAGATTTTAAGATATTTGGTCTTGATCCAAACAGTGGAGCTCCTGGCACGCTGGTCAAGGTCACGGGAATCGGCTTCAAGAACGGCGGCTCGCCTGTTTTGCTTGCCATCAGCTCGCAACTACTCTTTGATGGAAAGTCAATTACGAGAACATTTATCGACGCTACTCAGCTGCAATTCAATATCCCTGCAGATGCCACATGTGGCGCACACATCATTCAGGTCAGCAACTCGGCAATCTCAAAGGTGGTCAGTGGACCTGCGACTCTCAGCAACACGAAGACTATTACTGTGACATCCCCGTGCTCCAGTGGTGGATCGACACCACCCTCTAACAATCCTCCCCCATCGGGCACCACGTTGAGCTCTTTTGACACAAATCACAACCACGTTCTCGATGACACAGAGTTCTTTGCGGCCGTGGATGCCTGGATCGCAGGACAAATAAGCGACATTATCTTTTTCAAATTGGTGGATTTGTGGATCTCGCAAGGACCAATTACAGCAGCAAGCCTGCGACAATTGCCGCCCTTGAGCCTGGATGGCGTAACTCTCGCTCTCAGCGTCACGACCTACAACTCCAACGGCGAAGTCGTGGGAAACTTTTTAAAAAAGCTTCTCGTTCTAAGATAGAAGTCACAACGGAAGAGCAACGCAGCGCCCCAGAAGTCAGATCACCGCGAATAGCCAGGGAGCCTGTTGGCACAGTTCCTACCTCACTTGACTGGGGTCAATGGGCTCCAGCAGTTTTTGAATGCACACTCGCCTTCTGTAGCGTCAAAGTGGATTTGCCTCGTCTGCATTAAAGTGTTTGAATGAGAGTTAGTAGAGGAGGTATCCCATGGCGAATCTTCGGTTGTGGATAAGTAACGTGTGGATAGTGTTCATCGCCAGCCTATTATTACTGGTCCTTGTAAGCTCACCCGTTTTCGCTCGCGTCAAATTTTCGGCTGAAACTCCAGCTCAAGGAGCCATCATCCATGACTTACTGCCTACAATCTCTGTTCATGTTGAGGCCACAGGTGATTCTGAATTTCTAGATGGTCCTGGTTATGGAGTGATATCGATCACTGGGTGTCCCAGAATTGATTACGACAATCCTGGGCTCACAATTAGTAACATAACACGGAATTCCCTTAGACAGATCAAGAGCATGACTTTGTCCTTCGATGTAGGGTCCGCCTGCACCCTTCCTACTTTTTCCCATGCCAATCCTGAAACAGTTAAAGTCACATTTGACATAGGAGGCGGGACTAACAACCTTTTTTGTTTTTGTCACGTCGGAGGTACAGACACCTGGAACTTCCAAATCATGCCCCAGTCCGGTCCGGGACCAATGGTGATCACGGGCACTGACCCCAGCAGCGGTTCCCCAGGCACAGTTGTGACGGTCCACTGCCACTTCTGTCAGCAAGGCTCCACACTCAAAGCTGGCTCAGAAATCACCTTTGATGGAACTGCTGTGAATACCACCTTTCTGAGCGATACTCAGCCGCAGTTCATTGTGCCGGCGGACGCCTCCTGCGGACCCCATAAAGTCCAAGCGATCATTCCAGCTTTTTTTACACACCTGAAAGAGATGAGCAATGTAGTCACCTTTACCGTCACAACTCCATGCAGCGGCGGGTCAGGTCCTGGGCCCAATCCGGGCAATCAACCTCCCCACGCTAATTTCACTTTCACGCCAGCGAATACGGCAGTGGGGCAGATGGTCCAATTTACAGACCAATCAAGCGACCCAGACGGGGTGTCGGACATCGTTTCATGGAATTGGGATCTTGGCGATGGCATGACCAGCACAACGCAGAACCACCAGCATACTTACCACAGCGCTGCGACCTTCACAGTGCGTCTGATCGTCACCGATCATGCTGGACAAACAGGCACGGCAATCAAAAGTGTCACGGTAACAGCCACACCTTCAAGCGGGTCTTCTCTTAAGAGCTTTGATAAGAATAACAACAATAAACTGGATGACACAGAGTTCTTTGCAGCCGTAGATGCCTGGATCGCAGGACAAATAAGCGACATTATCTTTTTCAAATTGGTGGATTTGTGGATCTCGCAAGGACCAATTACAGCAGCAAGCCTGCGACAATTGCCGCCCTTGAGCCTGGATGGCGTAACTCTCGCTCTCAGCGGCGTACGGCTCCAATGGTGGAATCATGGAAGACTCAGTTCAGAGACTGCTTATACTGCGATAACAATCGACTTGATTAAAAGGACAAGGGCGGCGCTTGTATGGCGACCGCCCTTTGTAGGTGAGAGGCTTAACAAACACTTGGCTCGAATAAACATACGTTCGCAACGGGGCATTCTTTCGTGAATGCCTCATGTGCGACTCTGAGGGCCCGTTCCCTCTGTACGTTTACCTTGCTCGAACCAAGCCCAAGGAGGTGATACCTTCGAGAATATAGCTCCGAATGAAGACTCAATCTGTGATGGGGCTCACATTCAGGATTTGCTTCGTTTTTGAGAGATCAGCTCGCTGGCCAGCTTCAATGCCTCGTCTCTTGTCTTGATGTCACCGGCAAAAATCTGCTCATAAATCTGATCCAGCAGCTTTCCAATCTGCGGCCCTTTTTGAGCACCCAGCTGGAGCAGGTCATTTCCATCAATCAGCTTGTGGGCGCGAGTCGTTTCGTCCAGCTCATCCAGATGGACCAGCATCGACTGAATTGTCTGGACCACGGGAAGCCAGGCCTTTGACTTCATGGCGCTTGCCTCGCTATCCGCAATCATGAGCTGTACAAGCTCAGAGAGCCATGGAAATCGAGTTGCAACCTCCCGGACTGAGTGCTCTTTATCTTCTCTTTGCATGATAAATTTCATCTGATGGCTGCGGGTCATCAGATTGAGCTGTCCGACACGCTGATGCTCGCGCACCAGAGACTCGACAAAGCGCACTTCTGTGTTGCTCATGCGAAGTCTTCTGCAGATCTCGGCCGCCATATCGGCGCCGATCTGGTCATGCCCTCCGGCATGCGCTCCCTGATTGATCTCAAGGGCCATCGGCTTGCCAATATCGTGCAATAACAGAGCCAGTTTTACTCTCGGATTGAGTATAAATTGATCCCCGATCTCCAGAGCCATGAGAGTATGAATGAAGACATCCCCTTCGGGATGATACTTCTCTGGCTGCGGAACACCCTTGCAGGCTACAAGCTCTGGAAGAATGATCTCTAATAGATTCAGCTCATCGAGCAGCCGAATTCCTTTAGCCGACTTTGACGTTGACAAGATTCCTAAAAACTCATCGCGGATGCGCTCGGCAGAGATCTGTCTTAGCCCTTCGCTATTCTCTTGGATGGCATCCCACGTCTCGGGTGAGAGCTCGGCATCGAGCAGAGAAGCAAAGCGCACAGCGCGGAGCAGCCGCAGGTAATCTTCTTGAAATCGCTCAGCCGGGTCACCTATGGCGCGTATGACTCTTTTCTCTAAATCTGGAATGCCTCCCACATAGTCCAGCACGACGCCATCTGCGCGCGCGGCCAGCCCGTTGACTGTGAAATCTCTTCGGATGAGATCTTCTTTCAGCTCGCGCACGTGCTCCACGCGGCTCGGCCTGCGCCCGTCGTAACCGCCCTCGATTCTGAATGTTGCCACTTCATAGGGTCTTTGTTCAGGGCTCATGATGACGAGCACGCCAAAAGCCTCGCCCACTTTCATCATCTTGTGGCCTTTGAAAATCTCTTTCATCTCTGCTGGCAAAGCCGAGGTTGCAATATCCACTTCTTTGGGATCAAAGCTAAATTCTGGCTCCAGCTGGTCGCGAAGGCCATCGCGAATGACACCGCCAACCAGAACTGCGTCATGACCGGCATCTGTCAGTTCTTCTAATAGAGTCTGAGCAAAGGGGTGTCTTTGAAAGACCACTTCAATATCAATCTTCCAATCGCTCTGTTTTGATTTCGCCATAATACACCTAAAAGCTCTTCCATCGTAGAGCCAATGAGCGTCAATCTGCAAGAGAGCCTTGCCGCTTGCGATGCGGCCTAACCAGGCTTTATAATTTTAGAGAATCCCAGGGGGTGAAGATAATGTTACATGACCACACAATTGAAGAAGTCAAGCGCCACATGGAAGTCACCCTGAAAGTCTTTGAAGATGAATTGAAGAAACTGAGTACAGGGCGTGCCAATCCCGCGATGGTGGAAGATATCCACGCGGATTACTACGGCACAAAGACTCCGATCAAGCACATGGCCAACATCACATCTCCTGATGCCAGCAGCATTGTGATTCGGCCCTTTGACAAATCGCAGGTTGCGGCGATTGAAAAGGCCATTCAAGAGGCCAACTTGGGCTTCAATCCCTTGAAGGCCGAGGATATGTTGCGCATTGTCGTCCCCAAGCTCTCTGAAGAGCGGAGAAAAGATCTGGCCAAGATCATTCATCACAAGGCCGAAGAGACACGCGTCGCCATGCGTAACGTCCGCCGGCATCTCAAAGAGGAATTGGAAAAGCGCAAGAACGATCACGTGCTGGCAGAAGATGACTTTCACCGCCAAATCAAAGAGCTGGACGCGGTCACACATCAATACACTGAAAGAGTGGATAAGCTCGTCCTAGACAAAGAGAAGCAGATTACCACGGTGTAGCGAGGGTGCAGCCTTTTGGGCTGCCTGAGCCATGCGAGAGGCGACCAGCGCTGATCATTCCGACAGAGAGCCCGTCTTTCTCTTTTCCGATATTGAGAGCAGCACGCAGCTTTGGGAGCGCTTTCCTGAGGCAATGCCGGAGGCGCTTGCTCGTCATGACCGGATTCTCCAAGAGGTTATTCAGAAATTTGGCGGACAGATCATCAAACATACTGGGGATGGAATCTTTGCTCGCTTTGAGAATGACCAAGCGCTCCGCTGTGCTCTCGAAATCCAGAAGAGAATCTCTCAGCAAGATTGGGGTGCTCTAGGCGAGATTCGTCTTCGTCTGGCTCTTCATGCTGGCCATGCCGAAAAGCGCGGTGAAGACTTCTTTGGCTTAGTCATCCACAGAACAGCCCGGCTCCTCTCGGCCGGCTGGGGCGGCCAGATTTTGCTCACGCCCGAAGCTCTCCAAAATTCCATTCTGCCCAACAATGCCTCAATCAAAGATTTAGGGAGCCATCCGCTCAAAGATTTGGGCACGCCTCAGCATATCTTTCAGCTAAATCATCGCGACTTAGAGAACAGAGAATTCCCGCCCCTCAAGACATTGGCCGTTCGACCCAACAACCTGCCGACACAGCCGACGCCATTTCTGGGGCGCGAGCAAGAGCTTGCTGAAATCACCGCTCATCTCCGCGACACGCCTTGCAGATTACTCACTCTCGTCGGCCCCGGTGGAATTGGAAAGACCCGTCTAGCCGTGCAGACAGCGGCTGAGCTGATTGACTCTTTTGCCCAAGGCATCTACTTTGTGGCGCTTGCGCCCATCTCTTCGGCAGAATTCTTCTTGTCCACGATTGCAGATGCACTTCGCTTCAATTTCTATGACGCTGAAGAGCCAAAGCGCCAGCTCTTCGATTATCTGCGCGAGAAGAATATGCTGCTTGTCTTGGACAACTTCGAGCATGTCATGGAAGGTGCCAGTCTAGTCGCTGAGATTTTGAAGAGCGCACCCAAGATCAAGTTTCTGGTCACTTCGCGTGAGCGGCTGCAAATCCAGGGAGAATGGGTCTACAGGATTCATGGCTTGGAATTTCCCGAGACTGGCGCCCGGGACAATTCAGAAAGCTACAGCGCGGTTCAGCTCTTCATGCAAAGCGCAGAGCGTGTGCAGCCACGGCGCTCGCGCGCCGAAGAAGATAGAGTAAATATTGCAAAGATTTGTGAGCTAGTAGAAGGAATTCCGCTTGGCATCGAGCTGGCAGCCTCTTGGGTGGAGGTCCTTCCCATCCATGAGATTGCCAAGGAGATCGAGAAGAATCAGGACTTTCTCTCCACTACCATGCGGGATGTCCCGGAGCGCCATCGCAGCCTGCGCGCTGTCTTTGAGTATTCGTGGAAACTTCTATCAGGGCTAGAGCAGCAGATTTTTCGAAACTTATCGGTCTTCCGCGGCGGCTTCAAGCGAGATGCGGCTCAGGAGATTGCTGGCGCCGATCTTGCTCTCTTATCGATTTTAGCCAACAAATCGCTCTTGCGAGTGCAGTCACCCGGGCGCTACGAGATGCTGGAGGTCCTGAGAAATTATGCCAGCGAAAAGCTTGAAGAAGATTGGCGTGAATTTGAAAAGACCCAAGAGAGCCACTCGCTCTACTTCACGATGTTCTTGCAGAAGCGGGAGAGCCATCTCAAGGGTGAGAATCAGAGAGAGACTCTGGAAGAGATCCGTGAGGAGATCGAGAATGTCCGAGAGGCATGGCGCTGGGCTGTGGCTCATCACAAGCTTGGCGCCCTTGATGATGCGCTTCATGGGCTCTATCTCTTTTATGAGATGCGAAGCTGGTTCCAAGAGGGCGAGGAGCTCTTCAATGGGGCCATTGCCAGCTTAAAGAGCCGCGGATCGAGCCCGACGGCTCCTGACGAACGATTAACAACTTTGGGCAGACTCGCCTCACGACAGGGAGGCTTTTGCCATCGGCTGGGCCAGAATGCCAAAGCGCAGGCAATGCTCGAAGAGGCCCTTCAGATACAGCAGTCACGTGACAATCCGGCGGAGCTGGCACTGACTTTGAATAACTTGGGAAATGTAGCGTATGCAACGGGTGATATCTCGAAGGCTCAGGAATTTCATCAATCAAGCCTCAAGATTCGGGAAGAGATCGGCGATCCCTGGGGCATTGCCACATCGCTGAGCAATCTCGGCGTGGTGGCAGATCGCCAGGGTAATCCTGAGAAGGCGCGAGATCTCTTTCAGCAGAGCCTGGATCACCGGCGCGAGAGTGGAGACCGCTATGGAGTTGCCTCATCACTCAACAATCTTGGTGTGCTGGCTGCCAGATTGGGTGAATATGAGGCGGCCAAAGAGCTTCATCAAGAGAGTCTTGCGCTTCGCCGCGAGGTTGGGGATCGCAAGGGCATTACGGAATCGCTCAACAACTTGGGGGTGGTGGCTGATGTCCTGGGAGAATTTGAAGAATCAAAAAGTTTCTACGAAGAGAGTCTGGCGCTTTCTCAAGAGATCGGAGATCAATTTGCCACAGCCAGAACACTCAACAATCTCGGCTTTGTAGCGTACAACTTGGGTGATTATCAGCGCGCCATGCACTTCTGCCAGCAGAGTCTAAGCATCAATCGCGAGATCAAGAACCAGGCTGGAGTCGTTCTCTCGCTCAATGGGCTTGGCAACGCCTCCTCCGCGCTGGGCACGCTGGATGAGGCTGACCGCCATTTCAAAGAGGCTCTGAGAACGGCTCGCTCATTTGGACAGCCTGCAGAATTGCTTGAAGTGCTCCTAGGGATGGCGGCACTCGCCATGCAGCGTGAAGAGGATGAGCTGGCATTTGGGCTATTCACGCTCATTCATGATCACCCGGATTCCGAGCCTGAAATCAAGGAGACGGCAGAGCGCTTTCTCATCGAGATGAAATCCACTCGCACTGAATCCCAAGCCAGGGCACTCAAAGAGCGCGCTCCGATAAAATCTCTGGATGAGATGATAGAAAAACTCGCGAAGTGATGGCTGAAGAATGTCGGGAAAATTTCGCACCATCTCGATCTACTGTGCCAAATGCAGCGCTCTGCTCTATAAATATCATAAGGGCGGCACAGGAGGCTTAGTCAAGTGTTTTCTCGATCTGATTGTTGAAGACAACACGCATGGCGACATGAGATGCCCTAAATGCCGCCAGGAATTTGCACGTCTGCGTATCATCCAAAATAAGCCGGCTCACAAGATCATTCAGGGCAAGGTCTTTACAAAGGGCATGACCAGGAAGTAAAGTCTTTCCCGAACTCAAAATGAAAGAGGAGAGATGCCCAAATACACCACGCAAAATCTGACGACTGCGACGTTGAAAGATCTCTCTTGGCTCACTGGAAAATGGCTGGGTGAGATGGATGGATTCACTATCGAAGAGTATTGGAGCCAGCCCGCAGGAACCTCGATCATCGGCATGTTTCGCATGTTTACCCGAGAAGCGGTCAAGTTCTATGAGCTGCTTGTTTTTGAGATCGAGCCGCAAGGTCTTGTGCTCCGCATCAAGCACTTTAGCCCAAAGCTCAAGGGCTGGGAGGAGAAAGATCAAGCGACTGAGCTCTGGCTCGTGGCACTAAAGAAGAATGAGGCGCTCTTTTACAAACCCCAATCGAGCCCATCCAAGTGGCTAATCTATCAGCGACTTGATGAGAATGAATTGATCGCCTATTTCGATCAAGAGGATTGGGAGAAGCCGAGCGAGCCCTACCACTTTGTTCAGGATTCTAAATGAGCGAGAGTAGAAAACCCGCAGCTGCTCCAACGACCACGATGATCCACGAGGGAAGCTTCAAGTAGACGAGCATCACAAACGCGATGACAGCCAGCAAAGCATCTTGAGGAGCCTTCACACTGCTGGACAGCACGGGGTGAACGAAAGCAGCTATTAACAAGCCGACAACAGCAGCATTGACTCCCATCAAAGCATTCTGCATCCCAGCAAATCGTCGCAGATGGCTCCAGAATGGCAGCACTCCCAAGACGAGCAAGAAAGAGGGGAGATAAATTGCCATGAGTGCAATCAGCCCTCCCAGCCAGCCATTGGGGGCTGGCTGCATCACAGCTCCAAGATAGGCCGCAAATGAAAAGAGCGGGCCAGGAACCCCTTGCGCGACTCCATAACCAGCCAGAAATAAGTCTTGCGATACCCAGCCTCGGGGAACGACTTCAGCTTGTAATAGCGGCAAAACAACATGCCCGCCTCCAAATACGAGTGAGCCAACGCGATAAAAGACATCCAATACATGCAGCGCCGGAGAGGCAGTAAAACGTGCAGCCAATGGCAGCCCAATGAGCAAGAGAATGAATAGTACAAGACATAAAGTGCCGAATTTTCGAGTAATGGGGAGAGCCAAGTCATGTGGGGGTTCAGTCGAATGAGTGCGCAGAAAGCACCAGCCTATCGCCCCTCCCGCAAGAATGACTGCCATCTGCATCAGCGGGGTCTGCCAAACCAACATGGCCGCTGCCGCCAAGATTGCCAGAGTGATGCGCGGAAGATCGGGCGTTAGAGTCCGTGCCATTCCCAAGATCGCTTGCGCGACCACGGCCACTGCGATGATCATCAGCCCTCGAAGCCAGCCCGCACCAATTATGTTACCAAAGGTGGATACTCCATACGCAAAAAGAACCATAATCACTACAGATGGAAGAGTAAATGCAACCCAGGCGACGACAGCACCGGGAAGACCATTTCGAATCAGTCCAATTCCAATGCCGACCTGGCTGCTGGCGGGTCCTGGTAAGAGCTGGCAGAGCGAGACGAGATCCGCATAGAGCTTATCGCTCAGCCATCTCTTTCGAGTGACAAACTCATCACGGAAGTAGCCAAGATGGGCGACCGGTCCCCCAAATGACGTCAGACCCAGACGCATAAAGATCCAGAAGAGCGCCAAAGTTGATTCTGATTTGAATGAACGCCTTGCTGGGTCTGAATCATGGAGCATCTCCCAGAATACTTGCTTCTTGAAGCCAAGCACAAATGGCGTCGGTGCGCATCAAACTTGGTGACGTCTTTCAGATTACACCCGTAAATAGGATCTATAGACTACTCTGAATGATTCATATATAGTATGAACATTCAGGAGCAATAGCTTGGCTCACGCTAAAAAGAAGGCTTTGGGGAAACAGGGAGGGGCTATTGTGAGAAAGCCTGCCAAGCTCTCGAAAAACAGAAGTGCGAATGTCCTGCTTGAGAACCTGGGCAGCGACTTGAAAAAAGCGGACATCAACCAGCTAGAGAATTTCTTTTATCTCTCCCCTGATCTCTTTTGCATCTTAGATTTCCATGGAAAATTCATGTATCTCAACCCGGCCTGGGAGCGAACACTGGGCTATAGCCTTAACGAGTTACTCGGTCGATCATACATCAATTTTATTCACCCTGAAGATCGCAATGCGACCCAGCAGGAGGCCAGCCGTGTTGTAGAAGGGGGAGAGTCTATTCTCTTCCTCAACCGCCTGATCCACAAAAATGGCTCTCATTGCTGGTTGCGCTGGAATGTCGTCCCGGACATGCAACAAGCGATGATCTACTGCGTCGCCCGTGATATCACAAACCTGAGAGAAGCCAACGAGAAGATTCGCACTCAGCTGGGTCAGCTGCAAGCCTTGCGCGAGATTGACAAGGCCATCACGGCAAGCGTTGATATCCAAGTGACTTTAAATGTCATCCTGGATCAAGTGCTGGCGCATTTGCATGCCGACTCGGCTGCGGTCTTGAAGTTCAATCGCAGCACAGATTTTCTCGAGCTTGTCGCTGGAAAAGGATTTAGGACCTCTCTCATCTCCGAGACCAGCTTGCGTGGCGATGAAGGCTATGCCGGGGAGAGCATCTCAACGCGAAAGATTGTCCATGTGCCCAGCCTTAGCGAAGCGGACTCGCCCTTTGTGCGCTCTCGCCTCGCTCGGGATGAGTCATTCGTCTCCTATTATTCTGCTCCACTCATTGCCAAAGGCAAGGTTGAAGGCGTGCTCGAAGTCTTCTTTCGTAAAGAGTTTCAAGGGAGCAAGGAATGGCTTGAATTCTTTCAGACAATCGCTGGCCAGGCGGCGATCGCCATCGACAATGCCTCTCTCTATGATAATTTACAGCAATCCAATCTGGAGCTTACGATCGCCTATGACCGCACTCTCGAGGGCTGGATCAAGGCTCTGGAGCTGCGCTCACACGAGACGGAGCAACATACTAGGCGAGTGACCCAGCTTACCATCAAGATCGCGCGAGCCATGGGTATTCATGACGAGCGCCTGACTCATTTCTGGAGAGGAGCGCTTCTCCATGACATTGGCAAGATGGCCATTCCCGATTCCATTCTGAAGAAGCCGAAAGGGCTCGATCCCAAAGAATGGGAAGAGATGCGAAAGCATCCTGTCTATGCTCATCAGTTCTTGAGCACAATTCCCTATCTCAAACCGGCGCTCGAGATCCCGTACTGCCATCACGAGCGATGGGATGGCTCAGGCTATCCGCGGGGGATTGAAAGCGGAAGAGATTCCATTGGAGGCGCGAATCTTTGCCGTCATTGATGTCTGGGATGCGCTCTCATCGGATCGACCCTATCGACAGGCATGGCCAAGAGAGAGAGTTCTTCAATACATCTCCGATGAATCAGGGAAGCTCTTTGATCCAAACGTGGTCAGACTCTTTCTCTCGCTGATTGAGAAGGAGCCGCAAGGCTAAATATACTCTGGGTTTGCGGTGAGCCAGTAAATCATGCGGGCAGAGATGTTTCCGGCGTGATCTCCAATTCGCTCCAGATCACGAATCGACCACAAAATCGTGATCGTGTTCGAGGCGATCTTTTCCGCTTGGTCGAAGGGGTTCGATTTTCCGGCCATCTTGATCAGCTCCGTCAGCACATGGGTTCGTAAATCCCAGCAGGCTTGATCAAGCTCGCGGTCTTTGAAGATGACCGCTTTGGCTTTCTCAATATCTTGCTCGCGGAATGCTTCAAGAGCCTCCTCGATCATTTTGCACGCCAAACGCCCCAATCGCAGCAGCTCCTCTTTTGAGGCCAAGACAAACGCATCGGAGACAATCGCATATTCACCCAAATTGACGGCCAGATCGCCGACGCGCTCTAAGTCTGTCGCAATCTTGAAGACGCTGAGAATCATGCGCAGATCGGAGGCGACAGGCTGCTGAAGTGCCAAGAGATCTGTGCATTGTTTCTCGATCTTCAGGGTCTGCTGGTCAATCGTGTCATCCCAGGCATCCATGCCCTTGGCCAGCGCCACATCGTGGGTCTCAATGGCGCGAAGGCCATTCTTGATGCCCTGCACCACTTCTTGCCCCATCTGCGGAACAGAATCTAGCAATCTTCCTAATTCTTGTCGATAGGATTCTCGTACCATGATTAAGTTCTTAGTTTATCCAAATTTCCCCGTAATGTAATCTTCGGTCGCTTTCTTCTCCGGCTTCTCAAAGATCCGCTCTGTCTTGCCAAACTCAATCAGCTCCCCCAGATAAAAGAAGGCTGTGTAGTCTGAAACTCGCGCCGCTTGCTGCATATTATGAGTGACGATGATCACGGTATAGTCTCGCTGCAGCTCTTGAATCAGATCTTCGATCTTGGATGTGGCAACCGGGTCAAGGGCAGAACAGGGCTCGTCCATCAGCAAGACCTCTGGCTCGATCGCCAGTGCCCTGGCAATACAAAGTCTCTGCTGCTGGCCACCCGAGAGGCTGGCTCCTGAGGCCTTGTACAGCCGATCTTTGACTTCATCCCAAAGGGCAGCCCGGCGCAGGCTCTTTTCAGCCAAATCATCGAGAACATCTCGCTTGCGCACGCCCGCCAGCTTGAGGCCAGCCACCGCGTTGTCATAGATCGACATCGTTGGGAATGGATTCGGCTTCTGAAAGACCATGCCAACGCGCCTTCGTATCTGGACAGGGTCGATCATCGGATCATAAATATTCTCGTTATCTAAGAGCACCTGACCTTTTACGTGAGCAGAAGGGACGAGCTCATGCATGCGGTTGAAGCAGCGCAAGATTGTTGTTTTCCCGCAGCCCGAAGGGCCGATAAAGGCCGTGACGCAATTGCGCTCGATATCCAGATTGACATCTTTGACTGCCCGGTTCTCTCCATAAAAGGCGGAGAGCTGTTTTGCTTGCATGACAATCTGCGCGGTCTGGGCCTGGCTCTCTTGCGTCATCGGCGTGGCCATGGTGATCCTCCTTTCATCATTTTTCAAGTCTCTACTTTCGTAATGTTGACCTGCGGGTGCTGAGGCGCGCCAGAAGGCTCGTCAAAGTGACGAAGAGCACCAAGATCAAACAGGCTGCCCATGCTTGACTCCAAAGTTTTGGATCGGGTCCCGTCGCAAAATTGTAGATTTCCAAGGGAAGGGCTGCAATCGGCTCAGTCAGACTTCGATTCGGCCAAAGATTCCCTAGCGCAGTAAGAACAAGCGGTGCGGTCTCTCCTGCGACGCGTGCGACGGAGAGCAAGATTCCCGTGATGATTCCTGCGCGCGCCGTCTTCATGACGATAAAGAGGATCACCTTCCATTGTCGCACTCCAAGCGCCAAGGCCGCTTCCCTCAACGAGTTCGGGACCAATAATGCAATCTCTTCTGTGCTTCGAGTAATAATCGGAATCATCAGAACCATAAGTGTAAAAGCGCCTGCCAAAGCTGAGAAGTGATGAGTATTGACCACAATAAATGCAAATCCAAAGACTCCTACCACAATGGAAGGCGTTGAGTTAAGGATGTCAGTAAAAAAACGAAGAATATTGCCAAAGCGCCCCCGCCTGCCGTACTCAGAGAGGAATAGTCCGCTCATCACGCCGATAGGCACTCCTAGCAAAGAGGCTAATGCTACAAGCTCAATGGTGCCGATGATGCCATTTGAGATCCCCAGGCCACTGCTTTCAGGCTGGGTGAACAAGTCCCAGTTGAAGGCACCCACTCCCTGAATGACTAGAAACCCCAAGATAAGAAAAAGAGACGAGATACCGGCAAGAGTAGCAAGCATACAGAGCGCGTGCATGATGTGGTTGACCCAATACCGCGACCCTCTCACCCTTTTAAAACGCGGGCTACTCATTCGTTCTGTCCTCCCATAGAGACCTTGCTCATGCGAATGATAAGAAGCCTTGCCAATCCATTGACGATAAATGTGACTGCGAAGAGTAGCAATCCGATTGCGATCAACGCCTCAACATACAGAGGATAAGTCGCTTCCCGGATCTCGTTGGCAATGACACTGGCCATGGTATAGCCCGCTTGAAAGAGGCTCGTCTTGATAAAATGTGAGTTCCCAATCACCATAGTCACAGCCATCGTCTCTCCCAGCGCTCTTCCCCAACCCAACATTACAGCACCAACAATGCCGGATCTGCCATAGGGAATGACGGCTTTTTTGATCATGTCCCATTTGGTCGCGCTGAGCGCCAATGCAGCTTCGCGCTGGCTGTTGGGCACGGCAGCTAAGACTTCGCGTGCCACAGCGGTGATGAAGGGAAGAATCATAATCGCCAGAATGACGCCTGCACTGAACATGCTAAATCCCCTGATGGGCGGGGCAAAAAGTGGAATAAAGCCCAGTGTGTCCGACAGAAATGGCATGATGTGATCGTGCAAAAATGGTACAAGATAAAAGAGACCCCACATGCCATAGACTACACTTGGAATGGCCGCTAACAACTCGACCAAAAACGAAATGGGCGTCCGTAAAAAACGCGGAGCCAATTCATTTAAGAATATTGCAGTCCCCAAGCCAAGCGGCACAGCAATAATCAATGCCAAAATCGAAGAGACGACTGTTCCATAGATGAAGGGAAGCGCACCGAACGTTGGAGGTCGATCGGCATTTTCAGATGGATTCCAATCTCCCCCATAAATGAATTGAAGACCAAACTGTTGGAAGACAGGCCAGGACTCAATCGCCATTACCGCAATCATCAGGCCGACAATCATGACGATAAAGAGTCCTGCTGTTGCCAGAATCCATTTGAAGAGAGAATCTGGTGGTAGAGAGAATCGTTTGGGTTTCATGACAATGTCAAATTATATCGTTCCCTTATTGCCCCCACCAAATGAAGAAGAAGGCCCTCCTATTCACCGGGAGGGCCTTCTTAAGCGCGCTCACAACTGACCTTTGGGCGATTTTATGGGCAGTAGCGAGAGGTGTTGACGGGCTGTCCATTGAAGGTCACTTGCTTGATCCGCTTGTTATCCTCATCCGTAACGTTCTTTGGCATCTTTGCGTATGAAAGGCTGTTAGCAAAGTCCTGACCCAAGCTGCTGCCGTTGCTATTGACAGCCCAGCAGAGGAAGTCCACAAGCGCCTGTGCCTTGGCATTGTCGGTGATGTTCTGAAGGTCCTGGTATACAAGAATATACGTAGGGCCGACGATTGGATATGCACCCGGAGCATTGACGTTCAACGCCAGAGGGCTGATGTTGAAGTCATCTGGAATTGAAGTGATGTTGGCGATGGCAGTGTTTGTGCTCTCAAGGCTAGGCTGAACGAACTGGCCCTGCCCGTTCTGCACATCTGCAACTGGCAAGTTGTTGTTGAGTGCGAAGATCAGCTCGACGTAGCCGATGCTGAACTTGTTCTGCTGCACGGCCTGCGTAACTCCTGCGTTGCCGTTACCCCCAAGGCCGCCGAGAGCATCGGTTGGCCAGCTCACAGAGGAGCCACTGCCAACTTGGCTCTTCCAGTCATCGCTGATCGCTGAGAGATAGTTGGTGAAGATGCTGGTCGTTCCAGAGCCATCAGAGCGATGCACCACAATGATGTCGCTGTTGGGCAAGTTGCAGGTGCTGTTGTCTGCAAGAAGAGCAGCATCACGCCAACTCTTGATCTGACCCAAGAAGATGCGGGACAAGTTGAGTGGGGTCAGTTTGATGACACAACCCAAATCGGGCAAGTTGTAGGTCAGCGTCACCGCACCGCCAACAGTTGGGAAGTGCACGATTGGGGCTGGGCACTTGGTTGCTGCACAGAAGGCATCCGAGCCAGCGAAATCAACAGTCTTGGAAACTATTGCACTCTGTCCACCACCGCTGCCGATTGGCTGATAGTTGACCTGGATGTTACCCGTCTGTGTTGCAAACTCCTGCGCCCACTTTGTGTAAATGGGTGCCGGGAATGTGGCGCCCGAGCCATTCAATGATACTGTGCCCTGAGCCGTTGAGAAGAGACCTACGGACGCGAGCAGCAAAAGAGCGAAGCCGGTTGCTATGAATCGGCGCTTAATATTCTTCATATATACATTTCCTCCTATTTATTGAGTTCGAGATGACAATAAAGTTATTTTTGCCAAGCGTCAATGGCTAACAAAATATTATTTTTGCAGATAATTGTATTCCCAAGCCTATTTGGGGTCCATAAGTCATTTTGACAAAATATTTTCAGTATGGACTCTATACTCATCTCCAACTGCTGTTGAGCCGTATAATATCAACATATCTCTATATAGACAGTCCATCTGAAAGTTGACAATGCAGTCCTTTGTTGGAAATGGCTATCCATATTGCTTTGTGAGTGCTCTGAACACAACCTTTCAGACATTAATCTTAGGAGCTATTGACTTCTCAGTACTATTTTATTAGCCTATATAAATAAACTATATAGAAAAGAGTAGTACGCAGCGCGAACCAGAGGCTCTCATGAAGATTGAAAAGAATCCGATGTATACGCAAGAGCGCAGAACCTTGGGCACGACGGCCGGAGGCAGCACGTTCATGGTCACACTTCCCAAAGCCTGGATTGAAGAATTGGCCCTTCAGAAGGGCGAAAGCGTCACCTTGGTGCGGGTAGGAGGCGGCATCTATCTTTCGGTTCCTAAGCCCACTGGAAAAGGGGAATCTTCTACTCAGATCCAAATTGAAGCAAGCAGCGACCGTGAGGCCGTGGGCCGAGCAATCATCTCCCGATACATTGCGGGGTTTGACGTCATAGAGATTGAAGGCCAAATCTCAGTGGAGCAGCGCGAATTTATCCGGAGCACTGTGGAGCGCCTGATTGGCGCCGAGATTCTGCAGGAGAAGAGTGACTATGTTTTAATAAGAATGCTGCGCGATCCGCATATGCTCTCGGTGAGCCAGCTCTTACAATATATCGAGGAAAACGCAGAAGGGATGCTAAAAGATGCCCCTCAGGCTCTGCTCGATGAAGATAGCGAAAAGGCCGGAGGCATCATTCAGCGTGATGACCGGGTCGATCGCTTCTTCTTGTTTCTATCAAGACAGTTGTATGCCTCGTTTCGCAATCCCTTGGGAGAGATTGAGCAACAGATCTCGCGGGTCGATTTTTTCAACATGCACAACGTAGCCCGCCAGCTAGAGAGAGTAGCCGATCACGCCGTAAAAATTGCCAAGACTACAAAATCATTGGCAGAAGAAGAGCTGGAAGTTCCCCAGGAATTTAAGGCTACATTCGCAAAAAGCTCGGAGGCTGTTCGCGAGCTTCTCACGCAAGCCGTGCGGAGCTTCAAAGACCTCAACAAGGCCGAGGCAGATGGGGCACTGGCTCTCACACCTTCGATTGAGAAGCTATTAAATGAGATGGATCGCAAATTGCTCCGCCTCTCCAACCCGCACCTCGCGTTTCATTTGGGGATCGTGGTGGACAGCATTGGGCGTGTCAAAGATTATGCAGCCAACATCGCTGAGGTCGCGCTCAACGCCGAGGCTCTTCAGCAAGCAGTGTAGGTCGTCACTCGAAAAGAGAGACCACGACGTCTATAGCGTCAAAATCTGTGGCGAAAGCGGACATAATTGACGTCCGAGATCATGGCGGAAATGGCCATTTTGAAATTTCTTCACCAAATAAGAGCTGGACATTTTCGTGTCCATTTAGACTACGTTCATGTCTGCATCCTGACCGAATGATGGCGCAAGCGACATTTTAAAGATGGGGTTTGAAAGTCAAGACAACTTTTGTCTGAATTGATGGATCGTACATCTTCTATGATCTCAAATTCTAATTGAGTTGGAGATGAAAGGACTTACAAGAGGCATGGCAAAATCGGAAATGACGCACGAAGGAGTCATCGCAGCGATTCAACGAAAACTGGAACCCATAGAGCACATCCATGGCATGTGGGAGATCGGAGCCGCAGCCTTCTCTCGCGTTGATGAGTGGTCCGACATTGACCTCCAAATTTGCGGCGATGACGACAAGATCGAAGAGATTATTCGCATGTTAGAAGAGGTTTTGGAAGAGCTCTCTCCCATCGAGAGCCAGTGGAGATTGCCAGAGCCGACGCCTCATGGCCATGCCCAGGTCTTTTATAAACTCAGGGATGCAAGCCCCTTTTTGCTCATTGATGTTGTAATTATGAAGGCCAGCGCAAAAGATAAATTTCTCGTCCCTGAGATTCACAATCCGCCAACCATCTGTTTTGACAAGAATAATTGCACAGCCTATGAGCCATTTGACCCAAAGGAATTTCTGAAAAAACTGAAGGGCCGCGCAGCGTTAATCAAAAGTCTGTTCAGCATGTTTCAGGTGATGACTCTTAAAGAGATCAACCGCAATCATCCAATAGAAGCGATCTCGTATTATCAAGCCTATACGCTGCGCTGGCTCGTTGAATTGCAACGTATTCGCTACAGACCTACTCGCTACAATTTCAGTATTCGTTATCTATACGATGAGTTTCCAGAAGACGTGCTGAAGAGACTGGAGCCACTCTATTTCATAAAGAATCTGGAAGACCTTCAGAAAAAGCGAGAGTCAGCAGAAGAGCTCTTTTTTGAGACGTATGCAGCTCTTGATTGGGGAGTGATTTCAAAAATGCTGAATGATGCAGCGAAGGTCCGGAACCAATCCGTAGACGTGGTCAGTAAGACTTCATAGCCTGCCGCTTCTCTTTGATCCACATTCCCAGATCAGCTTCGATTTCCTTGAGTAGCCCCATGTCGTATCGTCCCAAATTTACGGAAACTGGCTGCTTTGGGCTCCGACGAATCTTAACTTCGAATTCTTGAATCATATCACCAAAAGTGCAGAAGAGCCATTGCAACGCAGGCGTTCAGGACTGAATGGCATTTGATAATTTCGCATGAAAACTCTAGCATTGTCCAACATCATGCGGTTTAAAGAAAGTTAGAGCTTATATCGATGCCAATCAACCGGATCAAATCGATGAAATTCATATATCATTTGTCCACAGCAATTTTATTTCTTATTGTTTTAACTATTCCCTGGGTAAAGTTTCAATTATTTTATAAGCTAACAATCACAGAATGTCTCTTTGTATTGTTTATTCTGCTTACGCTAATCCAGTATGCACAGGGAAACCGCTCCTTTACGAAAAGGGAATTCCCACCTGTGATCTTACTTGCCAGCATCTCGCTCTTTTGTCTCGCATTCTTTTTATCGGGCATTGATGCACCGTATCAGACCCAATTTTTGCTGGAAAGCGCAGCCGTTGTCTATGTCATTTTGTTCGGGATTGCCGTTTCGATCTTCTTAGCCCAAAATGAGAAATATTTGTTGATGTCGCTCCAGGTTGTGAAGCTTTCTGTTGTGACTGTCAGCATTTTTGGAATCATAGGCTTGTTGTACGCGGCGGTATCAGGGATCTACACCGATCTCATATTTAGCCGCTCACACAGGTTGATATCGACCTTTCGCCTTCCAAACCAGCTGGCCGGATTCTTCGTCCTTTTTATGCCACTGCTTTGGGAAAACGTGACTAGCAAAAAAACGATCGGATCCATTTCGATTCACGCGGCATTATTTCTGTCTGCAGTGATAGGCCTCATCGCGACTGGATCCAGAGCCGGGGTAGCCTCCTTGTTCATCATTGCATTTCTCTTTTCAATACACTATTTTAAGCAGTACAGAGTCCAAGTTGTCACCGCAGCGGTCGTGCTCCTGGCAGGACTCCTTTTCATCACGGTGACACTTGTTCCAAAGGACTCAATCCTAGTTCGAGGATTCACTTTTCTCCAATCTATCGGTTCGGGCAGCAGCATTATTGGAGAATTCCATAGCAACAACTGGGCCTTGGCTCTAAAATTATTCCAAGACAATCCAGTAAATGGGTATGGCTTTGGTAACGTATTTAAAGATTACCAATACGAGATCCATAATACCTATCTATCTGTTCTTGCAGAATTAGGGTTGATTGGTTTCATCCCCTTCGCAATTTTAGTGATCTCAATACTTTATTACGCCTTTAAAAATGTATCGATTGCCAAATATAAAGAAAATAACGAGTGGTTAGCCATCTCACGAGGCCTTCTTTATGGTCTGATCGGGTTTTTGGCATTCGCTAACTTTAATATGATGCTGAGAACCAGATATTTTTGGGTGGCAATTGGATTGATATTCACGGTTTCGTCCTTGTTGCGGCTAAAACAGAGAGAATCGTTGAATTAGGCTAGACTGGAGGCTCATTTACCTTCCAATGAGACAATAGGGACCTCCTCGAAGGAATCTAGTACTCCAAGGTATAGTGATTCGTAAGCGCCAACGATCTGCTTGATTTGATAATGATCCTGAATTCGTTTTCTTGCTGCTGCTCCGAGCTCTTGACGTTTACTCGGGACCAAATCAAGTAATTGTGCCATCGCAGACGCAAGCGCCTTGGCATCCCTCGGGGGGACAACAACTCCAAGTCTGTCCACCAGCTCCGAAGATGCCCCAACATCTGTGACGACGCAAGGCACTCCACAAGATATTGCCTCACCAATCACGTTTGGAAAACCCTCGCTGAATGATGACGACGTGACAAGGTCAAGAGCTGGAAGAAGCCCAGGGAGATCGGCTCTTTCACCCAGTAAGTACACCTTGGGTCTAAGCTTCAGTTTGCTGATGATCTTCATCAATTTATCGTTCTCATACGCAATATCCTTCCCCATCATGATGAAATGCGCTCTTGGATATGATTTTGTCAAGATCGCAGCCGCTTCAAGGAAATTTGTATGATCTTTCTCCGGTTGGAAACGATCAATATTCCCGATCAGCTGACTCTCAGGTCGAAGCTCTAATTCAAGCAACAGCTTTTCGCGCGCGATGGGAGATGGTTGGAATAACTCGGCATTGAACCCGTTCGGGATTATGATTCCACTCGTGGATCGAAACCCGAGCAAATTGTGTTGATTTTCCGCCACTTTTGCATTGTAAATTATTCTTTCGGGAAGATAGGAAAGAGCAGCACAAATGCGAACGACAATCTGGGTGGATAGTTTGAGGTGAGCCAGATCGTACACAGAGCGCCGAATATTCCAGACGACAGCACACCGGTGGTTCGTGACTACTTTCATGACCAGCGAGTACAAATTCCCGTGATACATCCATCCCTGAATTAAATCGGGTTGGATCGAGAGAATTGTTCTTCCAAGACGCCACAAGGCAAGGGCACTTGAAAGTCCTTTCATATTCAAATAGAAGACAGGGACATTCATTCTCTCCAATTGATATCCGATGGATCCTCTCTCTTTCAATGAAATAACAGAATTCGAAAACTGGGTATCATCCATGTGCCTAAGAAGATTTAGGAGCATGCCTTCTGCACCACCAACCCTGAGGCCCGTGATCACATGTAAAATCTTGTATTTTCTTTTCATGGTTTTTCGAACGTCTTTGAATCACAGTCTTGGGCGATCAGCCAGCCTAAGAAATTTCGGATGAGGTGGATTCCACCCTTTCTGCAAAGATACCATCCACATTCAACGTTTCCCATAGAATTATATCATTGTTTGGGTTATTTTCGAGCCTCTTTGCCTGCATCGCATGCCTATACGCTTTAGATCCAATGGAGAAGCTCGACACCACGGGCTCACATTCCAACAATCATCAGTTCAGCTATATATGCTTCCGGCACCAGATTTCCTCAATCTGAATCCGCCCCCCTTTTATTCTACTCTCGCTTCCATTTACTGCGCAATTCTTTGACCTCTCCCAGGCAACCTCCTCTCATAACTTCCCACAAGGTCAATATTGACCTCAATGTCTCTCCGGCCACTTGGGGGCTGGCCAACAGGATCTCATCTCCGCGATTCGCAGGAGCGGTGAAGCTCTTCTCTTGATTAGGGTCAGACAAGATAATAAGCTGGCCACGGGATTGGACGATCAATGGAGGAAGCTTAATCATCCATGATTTTCACATCGTACGATTACGTTCTTTTTTTTATTCTTATCTTTGTCAGCTACTGGCTGCTTCGGCAAAGAACATACCAGAATGTTCTTCTGCTGTCAGGGAGCTACATTTTTTATGGATATATCCATCCCTGGTTTTGCATTCTGATCGCCGCCTCGACGATTGTGGACTACCTTTGCGCGTTAGCCATGATCCGCTATGCCCAGCGCAAAAAATACTGGCTGGTCACAAGTTTAGCCTGGAACTTAACGCTGCTGGGCGTCTTTAAGTACTATAACTTCTTTATCGATAATTTCCACCAGATCTTGACAGGCTTAGGCATTCCCGTGCAGCTGGCATCTTTATCTATCATTCTCCCGGTCGGTATCTCTTTCTACACGTTTCAGTCCCTTACCTATACCATAGGTGTCTACAAGGGCGACGTACAGCCCCGGAAGAACTTTATCGATTTTGCTCTTTTCGTCTGTTTCTTTCCGCAACTGCTCTCAGGTCCTATCGAGCGCGCCAACCAGCTTCTTCCTCAAATCGAGTCAGCCCGGGTCTGGACGTGGAGTCGCTTTTTTGAAGCCTGGCCTCTTATCATCGGTGGTTTCTTAAAAAAGATGGTGATTGCTGACAACGTTGCCGTATATGCGGATCAAGTATATTCTTTGCAAAGCCCCGGTTTTTTGATCTTGGCTGCTGGGACGCTCGCATTCGCAGTTCAGATTTTAGCTGACTTTTCCGGATATACCGATATTGCCCGAGGCTCGGCTAAATTGCTTGGGTTCGACTTAGTGATAAATTTCAATTCTCCGTATATTGCAATCTCTCCATCTGATTTTTGGCGTCGCTGGCACATCTCATTCTCATCGTGGATTCGCGATTACTTGTACATCCCGCTGGGTGGCTCAAGATTAAAAGAGAGATGGAGATTTCTTCTTGTTCTGCTTGGAACCTTAGGTTTGAGTGGACTCTGGCATGGTGCGGCATGGCATTTCGTCATTTGGGGCCTCTATCATTCTCTCATCGTCTTTGTGTACCATTCTCTTGGCTTTAAAGGGAGCTGGAAGCCAATAGGATGGCTCAAAACATCCTTTGCATGGAGCATCATGTTTTCCTTAACGCTCGTGGGCTGGATGTTCTTTAGGACTTCGAGCATCGGATGGCTGATTGACAATATTACCCATTTCAATCTAGGGCTGACGGTGAATTCTCTGCTGGCAAGTGTTGCGATCATCGCGCTAGTGCTTCTTTATTCATTGCCACTCTTTCTACTTTTTATTCTCGAAAGGTTCTTCCAAAAGAGCCGCTGGCTTCACACTCTCTTTTATGGACTTGCAATTGCCGCAATCTATTTCTTTTCTCGAGAAGCCACCCGAGACTTTATTTACTTCAAGTTCTGAAAGGATAAGACACAATGAATTCTCAGCGCAAAGAGGAAGAATCCAAGGATTCAACCTCAAAAGAACTTCTCAGGCTCTTGATCACCGTTTTGATCGGAGTACTTACAATCTCTTGCGTAAGTCTTGCTTTTGCGAGCCCCAAGATTCGGGAGACAAACCCTCGTTACATTCACGATTTACAGCACACTATTGAGCTCAAAAAACCTGATGTGATTCTCTTGGGCAACTCCATGCTTGGCGAAGGGATTGACCCGGGAGAATTTGAGAAGCTGACGGGTCAAAGAACCTTATCCTTTCATCAAGGAGGCTCTGAATCTGCATATTGGTATCTGTTTCTCAAAAACATAATCCTTACAGCAAAGCATCGGCCAAAATTTCTACTACTCTTTTTTCGTGACCACTTTCTGACAGAACCAGCTTTTCGTGTAAATGGCAGCTACGAAGATACCATAAGCTCCATTGCAACAGACAGTGAGCCCTTGCTGGACAATTTGGCCTATCATAACAAAAGCGATTTGATTGGCTCCATGCTTATGAAACTATTCAATCTTTATTACAAAAAAGAGAGTATTCGCTCTTTTCTCGAGAACGAGACTAAGACGGCAATCGAAAGAGTGCTTGGGGCAAAAGTCGGAAGAGTCCAATCGGCAATCGATCATACGTTCCAGGAGAGCAATCTTATCCCTGAGCTGGCGACATCCCAAGAACTTTCCTCTGAGAAGGCCGTCAACAAAGAGAGCTACCACTTTAACAATGCAGTAAACAAATCATTTCTGCCCCCCATAATTGCAGAAGCCAAAGCCAAGGGGCTCAAAATCATCTTTGTGCGAGTAAAGCGGCGGCGCGACGTTGTCCCTGACGCCCAGCCTAAAGAGCTTCTCCAGTACATTCAAGATCTAAAAGATTATCTGCATTCTCAAGACCTCCCCATCGTCGATTTCACCGATGATGGCCGGATTCGTTTAGAGCATTTTGCAGACGGTGATCATTTGGGAAAATCGGGCCGGGAGCTCTTTACTCCTATGCTTGCCGAATCCATGGACTCTTACTTCAAGAGCCCTGAGAAATGAAGACTGAGCACCTTTGCCCAAACAATTACTAAGAAGATTGATAGCAATTGTTAAAAGGCCCCTTGCCATATTTAAATCCCAAAAACGAATCAGAAAAGATGGCCAAGAGGCTGCCCGTCAGGATTACGATGAGCGAATTTCGGGACTCTATGAAAAAAAGGATTATTTAGACGCATACAGTGACCATACCGATCTGCGGGTGGAAGAAGATCCGCATGAGGCAATTGGAGGGATGTGGGAAGAGATCGGGACTCTGCAGTACGAGTTTCTCTTGAAGAAAGGCCTAAAGCCATCTCATACATTACTCGACATTGGATGCGGAACATTAAGAGCAGGCCGGTATTTTATTAAGTACCTAAACCCAGGAGGGTACACGGGTCTAGATATATCATCAAAGGCCATCCAATACGCCAAGGAGCTTGTTGTAACAGAAGGCCTGACTGATAAGAGACCCAGCCTGCTTCATAACCCCGGGAAAAATTTGAAATTTGATGACTTCCATGGTGAGAAATTCGATTATTTGCTGGCGCACTCTGTATTTACTCATTTAAAGCCAGAGCATATTACAGAATGCTTTGAATATGCTAAACGACTCATGAAGCCCGACTCTAAATTTTTCTTCACATTCAAAGAGGCATCTCGGTTTAGCGAGACTGGGCTCAAGGGCTTTGCTTATCCATTTGCTTTTTTTGCTGAATTGGCTGAGCGATTTGGTTATAATCTCATCAATGTGAGCCATGAATATCTTCATCCAAAAGGGCAGCGGATGGTACTTCTTTCCAAACAGAAGATCTCTCCTGGAAATATGGGTGACTCAAGTGCGGGAATGGCTTAGAATAGTGTGAATAGAGAAATTCTCGACTCCGGCTATTAAGATCGCATTACATGCAAGTGAGCGTGATGCCTTAATCAGATGAAGAACAGGACTGTCCAACGGGTGGCGATCATTGACGCCAACAAAAGGGAAAGTCTCTTCAATCTTCAAGAGATTAGAGAGTACGGAGATCTCCTCTATTTCTTGACACTGCGGAGTATTACAACTCAGTACTCTCAATCCGTTCTTGGAGTTGGCTGGGCGGTCCTGCGGCCTGTACTTACAATGATTGTGTTCACGGTCATCTTTGGCAGACTTGCAAAAATCGGGTCAGATGGAGCCCCCTATGCAATTTTTAGCTATGCGGCTGTCGTCCCCTGGGCGTACTTTTCGTCATCTCTTCAAGGTTCTGTAAACAGCATCATTGCAAATGCGAATATGATCGGGAAGATCTATTTCCCACGCATCTTTTTGCCTCTTGCACCCATTTTTGCCAACTTGCTCGATTTTGCAATTTCATTGGTTGTTCTAGGTGTTCTTATGATTTGGTTCCACAGTGTACCCTCGCTTTGGATCTTATTCCTCCCATTACTGGTGCTGATCATGATCATGGCCACAGTGGGACTCGGTCTGTGGATAACGGCTCTCGCCATCCAGTATCGGGATGTCAAATATGCAATAAGCTTCGGGATTCAATTTTTGATGTATCTCTCCCCACTCGTATATCCGGCTAGCCTCATCCCAGGGAAATACCGAATTTTCTATGGACTCAATCCGATGGCGGGTGTAATGGAGGGTTTCCGATCGGCGATTCTACAGACCGTGCCGATGCCCTGGGACCTTATCCTTCCGGGCACCCTGATGACAGTCCTCCTCTTCCTTTCTGGCTTGCTCTATTTCCGCTTTAAAGAAAGAGTCTTTGCCGATGTGGTATAAGCATGGGTGAGCAAGCGGTCATCGTCGAAGGAGTCTCCAAGCGATATCGAATCGGGCTGGAAGATGAGATTCATACCAATTTATCAGAGTATTTATTCAATTTTATTAAAAGACCTATCAAAAACTTTTCTAAACTCCGGAAGTTGACAAGATTTTCAAACGATGATGAGGGCCTAGACGTAATCTGGGCGCTTAAAAATATCGACCTCACGGTGTTCACAGGCGAAGTGCTTGGCATTATTGGTCGCAATGGCTCTGGGAAGAGTACGCTGCTAAAGCTGTTGTCCAAAATCTCCATCCCGACGACCGGGCGAATTACAACGATTGGAAAGATCAGCTCACTGTTAGAGGTCGGCACGGGGTTCCATCCAGAGCTGACAGGAAGAGAGAACGTCTACTTAAATGGCACGATCTTAGGGATGCGCAAATCAGAAATTGATATGAAGTTCGATCAGATCGTTGAGTTTTCAGAAATCAGCAAGTTCATCGATACGCCTTCAAAACGCTACTCCAGCGGCATGAAAGTGAGGCTGGCGTTCGCAGTGGCTGCATTCTTGGAGCCGGAAATTTTAATCATCGATGAGGTTCTGGCGGTCGGTGATGCAGCTTTTCAGCAAAAATGTCTGGGCACCATGAACCAAGCCTCGCAGCGCGGCCGTACGATCTTATTTGTGAGCCATAACTTGTCTGCCGTCTCGGCACTGTGCACAAGAGCGATTTGGCTTGACCAGGGTGAGATCAGGGCTGAAGGCACGCCGGACAACACAATTGCTCTTTACTTAAGAGATGTCCAGAAAGACTCCTCAGCTTCATTGCGTGACCGAGAGGACCGGGAAGGGAACGGCAAAATGAGAATTGTGGAGTTGAGAGTTGAGAATGAAGAGGGTGCACTCTTGGAAAACATCTCTTCGGGAATCGATATGAGCTTTGTTATGAGATACGAAAGCGACGCTGAACTCCCTTTGAGAGGCGTCAAAGCCGGCATTCGATTTTTCGATTCGTTTGGCAATCTCAAATTTATGTGCAGATCGGATATAACGAGAGAGACGTTCCAGTCGATCCCGAATCGATCAGGCTCTGTCGTCTGCAAGATCTCTCAATTCCCGCTCCCCCCGGGCGAGTACTACCTCACAATATTCTTAAAAGTCGGAGGCGAGTGGGCAGATTTAATAGATCACGCCGCTAAAATATCAGTCGTCTCGGGGGATTTCTTTGGAACAGGAAGAATTCCACCTGAAGAAAAAGGCGGAGTCTATGTCAACCATGCGTGGGAGCTCAGGCTTTGAAATGATGCCTCAAGAAGGCCCGTGTCCAGATCCGTTATTTATTTTGTGCAAAGGGCGATCTGGGTCGACATTTTTGGTCGATATTCTGATTCGACACCCTGAAATTGGTATGGCGCCTGTCAGCGATCTGATCCGAACTATGCTGCAAGCCTATCCAGAACTTGGAGACCCGCTCCGTTCACACGAGGGCGTCAAAACGATGTTGCACAAGATATTTGAAGAGCCAAAATTTGAGACCTGGGAGCTAAAATTCGAAATACTTTTGGAAGAGTTAGTCTCGCAGCTGCCTCTGTGCCGGAGTGATATGGCTCGGGCAATACTCTTGGCATATCATCACAAAAATTATCCGGGGCGGAAGATTTGGGGATTAAAGCGTGGGGGCTGGTTAGCGACTCATATCCATACGCTGCGCAGACATTTCCCTCAGTCAAAATATCTTCTGCTGATCCGAGATGGACGCGCAGTCTTCGCCTCTTCAAAAAGAGCCATCCACAGCGATACGAGCCTCCCGCTGGAAGAAGACTCTCTCCGGTCAGCTCAGGTATGGAAGAAGATCGTCAGCTCATTTATCAGTCAAAAAGATCAGGCTTCAGTTCTTATAGTACGATACGAAGATCTGGTCACAGAGCCGAGGGAGATCATCGCGAAAATTCTTTGGTTTCTTGGAGTGACCTGCAACGACGATGTGATGGACAATCTGTTGTTTTCACACACACCGAAATATATTTATGAGCGTGACAGGCACCTGCATGAAAATGTCGGCAAGGCTCCGCAAAAAGATCGAGCATCAGCTTGGAAGAAGACCCTCTCACCGAAAGAGATCAAAACGTTTGAAAAGATCGCCGCTAAAGAGCTTGTGAGTCAGGGCTATGATTTGTTGTATCCTGCAAGCTCCTTGCGATCACTCTTCTTTCACATGACGAAAGAATTTTACAGAGAGGTGACCTAGGGTGGCTCACCAATCCGCAAAAAAAGTGTTTGAGGGTCGTGTCAGTTTCTGCGTTGGCACGGGCAGATGTGGGACTACGTTCCTCTCAAAAGTGATAGAGCTTGAGCCTCAAGTAGCCTCATCCAGCTATCGACACGCCTTAAGCGACACCTTCCATCGTTATTGTAATTGGCATAATTTACCCGTAGATAGCGCCGGTTTTTTACAGAACAAAGAGATTGATATAGTCAAAGACCTTCAGACACACCGCTATTCATTCGAAAGCAGTAGTTATCTATCACTTTCCATTCAAGAGCTGTTCGATCATTTCAAGGCTAAGTTTATTCTTCTGGTGCGAAGCCCTGCCAATGTAGTCAATTCCTATCTTTCAAAGGACTGGTATGCGAACAAGTATGTGAAGAAGGATCCATTTCTTGCACTTGGCTATCAACAGACACCCGAGTTCCATCATTTCCTCGGCCGGATCACACCAATTGGAGATGATTTCACAAGGTGGAATGAGCTTACGCAAGTCGGAAAAGTTGCATGGTATTGGAGCACACTAAACTCAGCGATTATAAAACAGTTTAGGAAATTGCCCGAAACCTATTATAGAGTCCAAAAACTTGAAGAGCTGGACTATTCTGCATATCGGAAGATAGCGGATTTCCTGGGCTTTCATTCCACGATCCCCGAAGACATCTACAACGAGATTGCCGCAAAAAGACCCAACGCACGCACAGCCGTTTCTACTATATCGAACTGGAGCTCTAACGAGATTCTGGAGTTTGAGCATGAGGTTGCCCCAGTGGCAACCCAGCTAGGTTATGAATACCAGATCTCTTCTCTGTTACGACAAAAAGCGTCTACCAATGAGCAGGAGAAGTCCGAGGCTAAAACGCTTTTGAAGCGCACAAACGGGCTTTCAAACTGGCTGGCAAAAGTGATCAGGACTTTAACAGAATCCGATGAAAGCAGCTCTAAATAGGTTTTTCAGGCGCATGCAGATCATGAGAGGTCGGTATGCCCCGGTAGCACTCTATCACTCTGCCTTCAAAGCTGTCCCTGTGGAGCTGCAATCTCATCTCCACAATATCCGCCCGGAGGTTCTCTTTGATCAAATGCGATATCTAAGAGATCATTTCGACATCGTCCCGCTGGATCATTTTTTGACTGTAAAAAGAGCGTTCCGTCTTGCGGCAATCACTTTCGATGACGGTTACAAATCAGTACACGAGCATGCATTTCCTATTCTGAAAGAGCTGAAGATCCCGTTTGCCATTTTTATCAATGGAGCGACGCTTCAGAAGAGACTCTTTTGGCGGGACAAAGTGAGGTTAATCGTCAATCATCAGCTCATTTCTGAATTTGAGTCTCAGGCTAAGAGTACGAAAAAGATTCCTGGGCTGAGCTTCTATCGCTATACAAAGGATCTGAAGAATAACAGCGTTAGAGTCCATGAAGAGATCGATCAATTCTTAGCTGCACAGAAGATCACTTCATCACTGAAGAATCACTGTATGGAAGATACATCCGAATTTATTCGCAGTCCGCTGATCACCTATGGAAACCATTCGCATGATCATTATCTTTTGGCTTCTCTTACGGAAGAGCAGCAGAGAGATCAGATCTATCGCACCCATAGCTTGCTTCAGTCCATTTCAGGAATTAAGGTTTCGAAGTTTTTTTCTATTCCGTTCGGCGGGTTGAGATCTTTCAATGAAAGCACCGTTCAGATCCTCAAAAGTTTAGATTACAAAGGTATTTTGCTCAGTCGAAATCATCTCAATTTTGGGTTCAGAAACTTGAATGGATTGAGGGTAGTCGAACGATTCATGCCTGATGATGAGCCAATGTCCGTCAACCTGGATCGGATCTTGGGTCGTGATCAGCAGCGGAACCTATCTGATCTTGAAATTATGGCCATGCCATGAAAATGTTATACATCTCCTATGGCAACATCCCTTCGCTATGGGCACATACAGTCCAGATGATGAAAATGGCCGAAGCCTTTTCAGCCGTTACGCATAGCTCCGCGATCATCACAAGAGCTCATATTAAACTACTGTTGAGGCGCCCATTTGACTACAAGAAATTTTACGGCCTCAAAAAACGCATCAAAGTCATTCATCTCTACACGGACAAAGGTCCGCTTGGCCCGATCCAGGAAAAGATCTTCTTCCCGGAATTTGCTGAAAGGGCCGTCAGCTATGCGCAGAGCCATAATTTCGATTTAATTTACACACGCGCCCCGGAGATTGCGCTCATGGCGGTGCAGTCGAATTTGGACACGATTCTGGAGACGCACATGAATGTAGATAATAAACGCTTCCAGAAGATCATCGAGACATCACAAAGTGCCCGCTTCAAAGGTCTGGTCACGATATCTGAGTTTCTTGCCCGCAATTATCAACAAGCAGGAATGCTCCCAGCTAAGATCATAGTCTGGCCAGACGCGGTGAGCCTTAAGTCTTTCAGCGATCTGCCCCAAAAGCCCGTTTTAAGAAAGAGACTCAAGCTGCATCCAGAGAAGACAATCGCTGTATACTGCGGGCATCTTTATGAAAATCGAGGGATCAAAGAGATTCTCTTGGTCGCACGGGAGCTTTCAAACATTCACTTTCTTTTTGTTGGAGGGTGGGACAAGGATGTCGCTAAATATAAGAAGCAGAGCGATGGCCTGCCCAATGTTCAATTTATTGGCTTTGTCTCGAACGATCTTGTCCCTTCTTATCTGGCAGCGAGTGATATGATCTTGATGCCATACTCGCGCTCTTGTGAAACGGCGAAGTGGATGTCTCCAATGAAACTCTTTGAAGCGATGGCTTCCAGTCGGCCTATTATCGCATCTAATCTGGGCTCGATTGGCGTATTCTTGGAAGATCGGCGTAACGCATTGTTAATTGAGCCTGATGATGAGAAGGCATTGATGACGGCTGCCCAGACGTTGTTGGAGCATTCCGATATGGGTGCGGAGATGGCTTCAGCCGCACTTGGAGATGTACAGTCATTGACTTGGGAAAAGCGTGCCGCCGACATTTTGGCCAAGTTTGCACCGCAATTCTGCCGGTCATCTTTGAGATATGAGCCTTGAACTGAAACCGCTTAGACCCCTCTTTATCTCTCCGTACGCAGGTGCACTGATCGATCCTTCCCAGAAGCAGTCATTTGGGGGTATGGAGGTCCGGGCTCTGATATTCGCCCGAGGACTCGCGCAGAAAAATGGGATTGCTGTCAAATTTGGGATCTTCGGTGAGCGCAATGGCGAGACCTCTCGATTTCATGAGCTCGAGATTCATCATCTCTGTTTGAGTGACTACTCCTATCTGAGGGAGAAAATTCGCGAATTCAAGCAATTTGCCGATAGATCGGACGAGTTTCCATGGGTCAAGATTCACAAGCTCGATATAAAGCTCCTGAGGCTATTCCCATTGATGGGATTTATCTTTATTCGGAATCGTGTGATCAGGGGCAGGCCCTACCGACCCATCTTTCGAAGAGAGCTAAAAGCGATCAATGCAAATGTGACCTGTCTATTTAAGCCTGGGAGGCTGACGTCAGATCTGATATTGTCCAGCCAGCGGCTCAAGCGCAGGACCATCCTCTTTCTGACCAGCAATAAGGATTTAGAGGCTCACGCCTATAAAAACTCTAAAGTGCTCAGCGCTACGGGTGAGCCTGGGCATGCCTGCTTTTTGAGTATTGCCAGAGCCGATAAAGTGATCGTCCAGACTGAGTATCAATTAAATCTCTTATGGGAGCGATTCAAGCGCAAGGGCGTCCTAATACGAAATCCCATCGATCTCACTACCCATGCCTCCGGTCCATCGCCACTCCAGGATCCCTATGCCTTATGGGTCGGGAAAGCAGATATGAAAAACAAGCATCCTGAGCGGTGCTTTGCATTAGCCCGGGCCTTCCCGAGCACAAAGTTTCTCATTGTGATGAATCGCAGAAACACGGTCGAATATGAGAAGCTTATGTCAGAGATGCCAGATAATGTTTTCCACGTCGAGAATGTTCCCTTTGATGAGATCGAGATCTATTTCCAGCATGCAAAGGTCTTTCTCAACACTTCGGATTATGAAGGCTTCCCAAATACCTTTTTGCAGGCCGGGAAATATGGCGTGCCTATTCTTTCTTACAATGTTGACCCAGATTCTTTCATTCGTCGTGGGGGATGCGGATATTGTGCAGATGGCAGGATGGAATCAATGATCGAGAAATTCAATATCCTTTGGAACGATGAGCAGCATCACAAATCTGCCTCTAAAAGAATTAGGGAGTACGTCAGGGAAAATCACGATCTTAAGATCTGTAGCACACTTCTGGAGTCGACATTAAGGGATCTCTTGTAAAATAGCGAACTCGAAGCCCGTTTTCAATTGGAGCCTCTCCCCCAACGTCGGACTACATATGAGGCAAAGATTGGGCCCTTTCTCAACGACTCAATCCGTTTGAGTCCAACAACTGAGCCACTTTATTCCGTTAATGATTTGGAAGACCCCTGCAAGAAGCGAGAGCTTGGAGAAGAGGTTTTTATAGAGAGCTATAAAGGACTGGATTGGGGCGACAGAAATAATTGAACAAAGCCTACTTCGCAGCCGCAGCCTCTTCTTCAGCCTTGCGCCCCTTGACTCGCTTGACCATTTTGAGCCGGAACAGCTCTTCTCGCTCGTTCTGCTCCAGCGCATCCTGAATGAAGCGCAGCTTTTTGCGAAGGTTCGGAATGATTGTCTCTTCCAGCGCGTTGATCTTGCGGTTCAAGGCACCCATCTCTTTGCCCACTGTCTTGATGTTGTGCTCCAGGTGCGCAATCGCCAGCATGTCATCGAGCAGGCCCTCAGTCGTCTCGGCAACGGCCTCGATACGGCTGCTGGTGCTCGCCGGGTTGTAGCCGCGCGAGAGCATGTCACGGCGCAGCGCCGTGTGCTTCATTCCAAAGATTTTCGTGCCCATCACGTTGTCTTTCGAGATGTCGAGCGCAACATCTTGGCTGGTGGCCAGCGCCAAGGAGCGCACAGTGACGCTGCCATCTCGCGCTCGCGTCAGCGCAAGCGTCGTTTTTAGATAGACCAGATTGTCTAGTAGAGCCTCTCGCTTCCCTTTGTACTGGCGCACCATGTTGAGAAATCGGCCAAGCAGAGCCTCTTTCTTCTTCTCCAAGATGTTCTTGCCATCGCGCGCCAAGCGGATGTCATAGCGGGTGCGCAGCAATTCATCGCGCGTAGCCTTGATCGGCTCACTTCCTCCGGCCATTTTCACTCACCTACTTTGCCGCGCCTGCGCGCTTGGGCATGTACTTCTCAATGTGCTTGTCTTCGAGTCTTCGCAGCTCGCTCCTCGGAATATCTTTGACCAGATCCCAACTCAGACCCAAGCTCTCTTCAATAGTGCGGGACTGGTCGCCTTGACCGAGAAATTCATCTTCAAAGCGCTGGGTAAATTCGACAATCTTCTTCTCCACGTTGCCAAGACCTTCGCTTCCGATGATGGCCGTCAGCTTCTCAAGCTCTTTGCCTTGTGCATAAAAGGCGTAGAGCTGGTCAGCGATCTGGCGGTGATCTTCGCGCGTCTTCTCACGGCCAATGCCCAGGTTCATCAGACGGGAGAGGCTGGGCAAGACGTCAATCGGAGGGAAGAATCCTGCGCGGTCGAGCGAGCGGCTCAAAAGAATCTGCCCTTCGGTGATGTAGCCCGTCAGGTCAATTACGGGGTGGGTGATGTCATCGTTAGGCATGGTGCAGATCGGCACCTGCGTCACGCTGCCCTTTTGGCCTTTGATAATTCCGGCACGCTCATAGATGGTCGACAAATCCGTGTAGAGATAGCCAGGATAGCCTCGGCGGCCTGGAATCTCTTCACGCGCAGATGAAATCTCACGAAGCGCGTTGGCGTAGTTGAGCATGTCTGTCAAAATGACCAGCACGTCGCGCCCTTTGTCATAGGCGAAATATTCAGCTGTTGTCAGGGCCAAACGCGGTGTCAAGATTCTCTCAATCGTCGCGTCGTCGGCCAAGTTCAAAAACAACACCGAGCTGGCCAGCGCTCCGCTGTCTTGGAACTCTTTGTAGAAATAATTGTATTCACGAGAGGTGATTCCCATTCCGGCAAAGATCACAACCAGCTCTTCCCCCGATTGCCGAATCACTTGCTTGGCAATCTGCATAGTGACGGCGTTGAGCGGAAGACCTGCTCCTCCCCAAATAGGGAGCTTCTGGCCTTTGATGAGCGTAAAGAGCATGTCAATGCTCGTGACACCCGTCTCGATCCACTCTTTTGGCTGCTGTCGGCAGACTGGGTTGAGTGGGCTGCCTCCAATGGGCCGCTCCACTTCAGGATAGACTTCTCCCAGCCCGTCGCGCGGTGCACCGGAGCCGTCAAAGACACGCCCCAGCATGTCTTCTGATAGACCAATTTTGACGATGTCACCGGTGAAGAAGACTGACGTGCCCTTGCGATCAAGCCCGTCACTTCCTTCGAAGACTTGGACGACGATGGCCTTCTCACCAACATCCAGCACCTGGCCACCCTTTTCTCGGCCATTGCTGTCCACAATCACGACTCGCTCGCCGAATTTCACATCGGCAATGGGCTCAAGGAAGACGAGCGGGCCTTTGATATCTTTGATCTTGCGATGCGCCTTTGCGTATAGCTCTTTGGCTGCCATATTCAGATGCTCCTCACTCTCTCAAATAATCTCAGTCAGTCCCCCACATCCATGATTCCTAGATTCCCGCCTTCGCGGGAATGACAGGCTTTGTTCGGGAATGACAGATGTCGTTAAGGTCGTCATTCCGGCCAAGCCTCGAAGAGGCGCGAGCCGGAATCCAGTGACGTTCACATGAAATTTTCCTAGAGATCCCCCATCCACCCGCGAAAGACACGATATACCAGACATTACGCTGCCACTGCCGCCAGCTCGCCGCCGGCGGCCATCTCTTTCAGAAGCTCTTGGCATGGCGCTTCAAACTTGTCATTGGGGAAGTAGCGCATCGAAGAGATCTTCTCCCAGCCGGGTTGAGTCAAAATCTGATCGTAAGGAATTTTGCCCAGCCTGCTCTGACAATTCTTGTAGAACAAGAGAATGGCCTTCATCATATAATATGATTTTTTCGGCGGGCAGTAGGCCTCAATCTCGTGGAAGGCGCTCTGCCGCAGGAAGTCGTCACGCACGGTTCTAGCGATGTCGAGAAGCAACTTGTCCGGATCGCTGAGCGAATCTTTGCCGACGAGCTGCACGATCTTGTTTAGCTCATCCTCACGCTGCAGAATCTCCATCAACTCGGTTCGCATCTGCATAAACTCTTCGGTCAGCTCTGCGTTGTACCAATCTTTGAGTGTGTCCAGATAGAGCGAATAGCTGGTGAGCCAGTTGATGGCTGGGAAGTGGCGGCTGTAGGCCAGCCGTGCATCGAGCCCCCAGAATGCGCCTGCGATACGGAGCGAGTTTTGCGTCACGGGCTCTGAGAAATCTCCACCTGGAGGCGAGACGGCGCCAATCACGGTTACGGAGCCAATGCGCTCATTTTCAGACTTATCAGAACCGGGAATCTTTCCGCCGAGACAGATGACGCGTCCGCTTCGCTCATAGAATTCTGCGATTCGGCTGGCGAGGTAGGGCGGGTAGCCCTCTTCGCCAGGCATCTCTTCCAGACGCCCTGAAATCTCACGGAGCGCCTCTGCCCATCGCGAAGTGGAGTCAGCCATCATGGCTACGTCATAGCCCATATCGCGATAATATTCGGCCAGCGTAATGCCTGTATAAATTGACGTCTCTCGTGCGGCCACCGGCATATTCGATGTGTTGGCCACAAGCACAGTTCGGTTCATAAGCGGTGCCCCGGTGCGCGGGTCTTCCAGGTGCGGAAATTCTGTCAACACCTCGGTCATCTCATTGCCGCGCTCGCCGCAGCCTACGTAGACGACAACATCCGCATCCGACCACTTGGCCAGGGATTGTTGCATCACGGTCTTGCCGCTGCCAAAGGGGCCGGGGATGATGGCGTTTCCGCCCTTGGGGAGCGGGAAGAAGACATCGAAAATTCTCTGGCCACTGACCAGTGGAATATTGGTCGGGATCTTTCGTTTCGAGGGGCGCGGGCGACGGATGGGCCATTTCTGCGACATCTTGAGCTCTGTGTCATCTTCAAGGCTCCCTACAGGCTGATCGATTGTGTAGTCACCACTATTAATTTTGGCAATCTTCCCCGAGACGCCCTGAGGCACCATGATGTAGTGCTTGATCGTAGGGCTCTCTTGCACCCAGCCGATGATGTCTCCGAATGAGACAGAATCGCCCTTTTTTGCCGTGGCGTTGAAGCCCCACTTCTTCTCTCGAACGAGTGGTGAGGCAGTCGCTCCGCGCTGAATGAAGTTTCCCGTCTGGTCACGAATCACTTCGAGCGGGCGCTGAATTCCGTCGTAAGTTGTTCCCAGCAGTCCCGGCCCAAGCTCTACGAGAAAGGGCATCCCACCGCTCTTAACCGGCTGTCCAACGGTAAGCCCATCCGTCTCTTCGTAGACCTGAATCGAGACTTCATTCCCTTTGACTTCAATCACTTCACCCAGCAGTCCAAGATCCCCGACCACAACGAGGTCGCGGATCTTGATGCCTTCGATATCTTTGGCCTGGACGACCGGGCCGGAAATTCGGGTAATTACTCCTTGAATCATCAGCCTTCTCCCTCCACATAGATCTTTTGCCCTAAATATCGCAACGTCAGCTCATCAATATAACTGCCTTCACGCTCAACCTCTTCGGATGGGAACGAGGCCACCATAGGCAGATCGCGCCCTTCAAAGGCCTTCTCAAATTTCTCAATATAGCGCTCGTCCACCAGCACAATTCCGGCATCCGGCATAGCCAAAATCTCTTTGATAATTTTGGGAATCTGGGACTCTTCATCCAGCTCAAAGACGGGAATTCCAGCCAGACGAAAGCCATCCGACAGATCACCCGAGGCTATGATCACAGGTTTCATGCCGCTCCCTTCACCGCCTCCATCTCTGGCATCATCCCCTCAATCCAGATGAGCCGCGAGATGACGTCCTCTTGCGGAGCACGCCGCCAGATGCCGCTCGCGATGACGCGAAGATTTGTAACTTCAACATTTTTGCGCCAGATGTAGGACGAAGTCATGTGAATATCAAAAGTGCTGCCCGGATCAAAATGGCAGTTCTGCTGGTAGAGAAAGTTTTCAAGCTTTTCTTGCAGGTCGTTGGCAGTGATATTTTCGGCCAAATCTCCCAGCTTATTCCCGTAATACGAATCTGCAACTTTGCGGGTAAATGTCGGCTTGTCCGAGCTGCTGAGCAAATCGCGCACCTCGGCATCGCCGAGGCGCTCTCCACCTTGGAGAATGTATCTGTACTTCTCCTCGGAGCTCACTTCAGATTCGATCAGCCGAAGCGCATAGACCATGTTAAGAATATCCGTCTCCATTCCGATGATCTTTCGCACATTCTTGGCATTCTCATCTCCGACAGCCTGAAGGGTTTTGCGCGATCCGCCAAAGTAATAAGAATCGAGAGCGCTCTCCAGTAGAGCCAGCTTCTTGGACGTCTCATATTCAGGCAGTGCTTCAGAGAGCGGCTTATAATAGCGATTTCCGACTGTGAGCAGATAATCAACAACCGAGCTGATGCCTTCACGCTTGAGCAGCTCTTGATAAAAAGCCGTGGGGTAAAGAATCGTCGGGAATAGGCTGTGCCCCGTATCTTCTGGATCATTCCCGACATGAAAGCCCCGCAGGATCGTCTTGAGATTGAAGACCTCAAAGCGCTCGAGCAAAACACGGGTGAGCATCTTGGCGTCATCAAAGGACATTCGGTAGAGCTTGCTAAAGAGGCGCTGCACATGCTGAATGAGCGCATTCTCGATCATCTCATAGCCGGAAAACTCAACCGAGCTCTTTTCAAGCTCTTCAGCATAATCAGTCTCGGCGAGCACAGTGATCAGCTCGTCCAACTCGTGCATTCCCAAATAGGAGCGGAACTGCTCAGGCCCGAGCATCTTTTTCTTCATATAGCGCAGCCGCGTATTCAGATATTCGTATGACATGCTCGATCAACTCATACTGGATTAGCCAAAGAGATCGCTGCTGAGCTCGGCGCGGTGCTCCTGCCTCAAGTTGGCGATGCGTGTCTCCAAGCGATTGTCGATCAGCAGATCGCCCTTCTTATTGGTAGCCACAAAGCCGCCAATCGTCTTGATCTTTCTGCCGATCTTGTGCTGGGTCTCTTTGATGACCTCTTTGACGATATCTTCATCGTGGGGGGCAATCTCAAGCAGCAACCCCCCTTCGATCTGGCCTTCAGATTCTTTGAGACATCGCGCCAGAAAAGCCTTGTAAACGCGCTTATCATTGCGAAAGCTGGCCGCCTCTTGGGTGAGATCGGCAAAGAGCCGCTCGGCTGCCAGCCCCTTTGCGCGCAAGACCACTTCACGAGCCTGGGCGCGCGCTCGGCTGGTGACAAGCCTCTTCTCGCTCTCGATCTCAGCCTGGGCCTGCTTTAGCTGCTCGGCACGGGCAGCCTGAATCTCCTGATCGGCCTGTGAAAGCTGGCGTTTCGCCTCTTCTTCAGTCTCGGCCAGAATCTTGCGAAGCTTGCGCTCCCCCTCTTCTTCGATCTTTTTTAGAAGTTCCATGAACAGCTTATCCCTTCAAAATGAAGGACATCACGAAACCAAGAATGAGCATCGTCTCCGGGAAGGCGATCAAGAAGATGCCAAACCCAAGCTGACCCGGGTCTTCCGCGACGGCGCCAAGGACAGCCGCGATGATGCGGGACTGAGCCATTCCCGTGCCGACGGCTCCGCCCAAGAAGGCGAGACCGGCACCAATTGTCTTCATACCAGCATCGGTCAGACCGCCTCCTGCGGCGCTCTCTGTCGCTCCCTGTGCGAGACCCCAAACGGCTAAACTCATCAGGGTGACGTTGAAGACGATAATCGCCAACATGATTCGCTTGATTGTTCTATTGCTCATATCTACAGCTCCTCCTTTTCCCTCATCCCAAGGGATTTCAAGATGAGATTATGACTCCTCTATAAATCTGAAAGCTGCTTCTCTTTGAAAGGCTGATAGGGCTTGCCTCCCAAGTGCTCCAAGATAAATTTGCCAAAGAACTCCACCCAGTGGAGACGCGCCGACTGGATGCTCCCTTCAAAGACGTGAAGCCCTAAATTGACCATGTGTAACGTGAGACCGACCAGCGCCGCGATCAACAATCTCAAGATGAGCCCGATGCTAACAGAGTGCATATCACCCGCTAGCGTATTCGAAAGCTGGTTGACCAGGCTGGCCAGCACTGCACCTGCGAGCGCAAATCCCATCACGCGCGCATAGGATAAGACGTGAATAAAGGGGCTGAGCGCCTCGACCAGCGCGATCACACCGCCTCCAATGGCTAATATCACAATGGCGACGGCAAGCAAGACCACGCCAAAAAGCAGCACGCTGCTGCCCGCGACTAGCACAACCTTGAGATGCAGGAAATTATGATCATTGATGTGCATGAGATTGCCCACAATGCAGGCAAAGCCGATCAGAGCCAAGAAGAGTCCAATCTTGACAAGAAATTCTTTTTTATTATGGTGCCGAAGGGCTGTGACGACGCCAAACGCAAAACCAAGCGTCACCTGAATGACGCCAACTACAATCATGAAATTGAGCAGATCAATCGGATTATCAACGCGGCTGAAAGGCCAGAGCCCTACCGGATGGACTCCCAAATTCTTAAACTCAAGACCAAAAATCTCACCAAACAGAAATCCAAAGAGAATAGACATGATCGCGCCATCCCGCATCACTTTGAGTGCACCTTGCCCCCCTTCAGAAGCAGAGAACTTCTTGGGGCCTCTCCCTTTGAGACCAGGAAATCCTGTGAGCCCCCAAATAGCCAGGCTGAGCACGACGAGCCCATAGCCGATGTCGCCCACAATGATGCCGAAGAAGATGGGAAAGAAGATGCTAATGTAGGGGACGGGATCGACAGCGCCATGCTTGGGCACTCCGAATGCATCCAAAAAGAGCTTGTAAGAGCTGGCATGCTTTCGCTCACGCAAAGCAATGGGAATCTCGTCGTGGTCATGATGGCCTCTGTCCTCTTCGACCACAATTCCTGAAAATTCTTTGATAAGTGTTTGTTGCAAGTCCTTCATCTCATCGGCAGGGACCCAGCCAGTAATCAACAGCGTGTAGTCGGTATAGCCAAAGCGATTGGCCACCTCAAGCTGCCCCATCCGATTCTCCAACGCAGTCGCCAGAACATAGACGCGGCTGGCGTGCTTTTGGGCCAGATCCATCAGCTCGCGATCAAGCTCCTGCAAGCGGGTTGGCAGGGTCGTCTCTTCCGTCTTGAGCTGGGCGATGCCTCTTATAAAATCTGGCTGAACATGCTGCGGCAACGCAACGGGCGCAAATCCCTTTTCCCGAATGTATTGTTCGACGAGCGCTGCGTACTCAGCCTGAACGCTGACCAGCAGCACCACCCGCTTATCCATCAGCTCTTGGCTGATGAGCGTGAAGCGCCCAGAGAGCGGAGAGCTGATCGTGCTGCGAATCTCTTCAATCGCTTTCTTAGAGTCCTTGGGGCTGCCGATCATGGCCACAATCGAATTTTCATTGCGAGGAAGCTCGCGCAAGAGGCTCTCACTCGCTTCGATCACTTCGCGCAGGAGAGCACCCGCATTCTGGCGGTCCCGTAGCTCGCGGCGCTCCCCAACGAGCTTTTTGAGCTTGCCTTCCAGGGCCTCAATCTCTTTTCTGAACTCTGCTGAAAGCTCGCCCAATGTCTGCGCAGTCGGATGCTCCGCTAAGACGGCATCTAAGAGGGTGGGATCGACCTCTTGGAAGAGATCAATCACGCCACGCGCTTTGATTAGCGAGTTTTCCACATCGCGGCGATCTTTGGCCAGCGGACCGACTTCCAGGGGAGATGGCTGCTCCTGATCGAGCTTTGACTCCTCCAGATGCAAGAGGCCCAGCTTCTGGAGCCGGGCTACCAATTGACTCTGTCGGTCCTGGGTGTACAAGATGTACAACCGTTTCATATTTCGAATCATGATTTTTTAATAATTTTAATAAAAGTTTTGAATCACTTACCCAGCAGCTCTTCTGTGAATTGCTCCGTCAGTTTCTGCAAATTCTGATCTGATTTTCCGGATGTGATCCGCGCCTCAGACTCGGCTTTGGAGATGAGCGCGCTGGCCTCTTTGCCCGCCTCTTGGATCGCTCTCTTGCGCATCTCTTCGATCTCTTTGGCAGTCGAGTCCGTCACCTGCTTGCGCTTGGCTTCGATCTCCCGTTTGACCTCTTCCGTGCGCTTGAGGCGCGCAGCCTCAGCAGCTGCAATGCGCTCCTGGATCTGTTTCTCTTTATCGCGAATGGCAACCAGCTCCCGAAAACGCTCTTCGGGGCTCTGATGATTCTGCTCTGCCACAGGCATCTCATTGGATTTGGCCATACGGAATTCCTCTCCATGCTCTACAAAATGGATGCTTTTTTTCGCTACTAATACTCGGGTGTTCCTTCAATATATCAAAATCTATTGACCCGATCAATTTGCTCTAAAATGGATCCGAAACCCGGTCTTTGTGAGCATCCTACACGCCTCAGCTCGTTTGGCACATGATTTTCATCAGGAAAGTATGGATTTTGGATGTAGACTTGGGACTATAATAGAGAGCAACCATCCAGCAAGGGGGGTTCTCATGCGTTTTGTGAAGGCGTTGGTACAAGTCAGTTTCATCCTGGTCTTCGTGCTTCTCAGTCTGGAAGCTCTCTCGGTCATAACAGAAGCTGCCGTCATTCATGTGCCTGGCGACGCGGCCACCATTCAGGCGGCCATTGATCGCGCCAATCCAGGCGACGAGATCATTGTCGCGCCCGGCGTCTATCGCGAAAGCGTAGTCTTCGATAAGAAAGAGCGGATCATTCTCCATCCACAAAATCCAAAACAAAAACCAAAGCCAGTCACGATTCGCGCGAATGGGGATAAGCCTACCATTACGGTAAAGAACAATTCTGAGAAGATCACGATCGAGGGCTTTATCATCACCAGCGGCACAGAGATCGATCCCGTCACCTTGAAAGAGAAGAGCGCCGGTGGCGGAATCTCTCTGCTCGATAGCAAAGAGATTTTGCTCAATGAGCTCCAGATGGTTGAGAATATTGGGCGCAGCGTCGCCATTTCAAACACCACAGTCACGCTGACCAACATCGACATTCCAGCCCCGATCACAGAGAACGACCAGCGCGTGGATGGCATCAACATCATCAAACAATCCGAGGTAAGCGTCAAAACCGTCACCATCACTAAAAATCCTGGGGACGGCGTCTTTGTGCAAGACTCTAAGCTGACGATGGAAGATGTGACTGTGGATTCCAACACGGGTCAAGGGCTACAGGCGACAAACTCAAGCCTGTCATTGACGAAAGTCTCAATCACCAACCAGCAACAGAGCGGAGTGACGCTGACGGGATCGCAAGCGACTTTTAGCTCCGTGCAGATCACCAATAATGGCGGCGCAGGTCTCACAGTGAGCAAGTCAACACTCACGTTTAATACGGGTGCAGTCTCGGGCCATCCCGATAGCGGCGTAACAATCACGGACTCACAGGCCACATTTACATCAATTCCAATTACTAAAAATGGCGGCACGGGGCTTGCGGTCACCCGCTCCACTCTTACGTTCAATACTGGAGAAGTCTCCAGCCATCCAGTCAGTGGCGTTGTTCTCACGGATTCGACAGGAAACTTCTCTTCCATCGACATCAAAGATAATGGCGGAACGGGACTGACGATGAGCGGCTCATCGCTCGCCTTCAACACCGGCTCGATCACCGGGCATCCGCAAGATGGACTCAATTTGAGCAACGGAAGTGCCTCTCTTGCAACTGTCAAGATCGAGAGCAATGGGGGCAAAGGTGTCACCTCTTCAAAATCGACGCTGGTGCTCCAGACCAATAGCACAGTTCTCAGCAACACAACTGGCGGCGTGATCATCGCCGATGGCTCGGCAGACATTCAAGATACCCGGATTGAGAATAATGGCTCCGGCGTGCTGGTCACGAATAGCGCAATCTCGCTGGCCCGCTCCACCGTGATCAGCAACAAGTCCGATGGAGTCCAACTAACAAACAGCTCCAGCAATGTGCTGAACTGCCAGATTGAGACGAATCAGGGCGATGGCGTGAAGGCCACGGCCTCGACTCTCACGATCGTGGGAAGCACGATCTCAGGCCATTCAGGCAACGGAATCACGCTGACGCAAAGCCCCAGCAGCATCTCCGGCACTCAAGTGACCGGCAATAGCGGGGATGGACTGAGTGCAGTGGATACGTCGGCCATCTCGGCGATTGACTCCAAGTTTTCGAGTAACACAAAGCTGGGTTTTACGATGGACGGCAGCTCGGCGAGCCTCCAAGATTCCGAGGTTTCGAGCAATGGCTCTGGCGGACTCAGCACAGTTAATCACTCTGCCGCATCGCTGGTCAACACCAAGCTTGACAGCAACAGCGGAGTTGGCTTTCAACTGGACAGCTCATCGGCATCCTTCAATGGCGGTGAGATCTCCAACAACACGGGCGCCGGGCTTGTTCTCAGCAATCGCTCCACTGCCTCAGTCGTTCAGGGCACGGTGTCGAGCAATGGCGGAGATGGCATAACAGTTACGAACTCGCTCTTTGCCATCCAGAGCGGACAAGTGACCAATAACAAAAAATTTGGCATCTTCGCCGATGACAAATCGCTGGTCAGTTGCGGCGGGACCACAGTCTCTGGCAACGGAACCGATCTCTCATCGAATGTGAAGTGTATTTAGATCATTAGCTCTCTTTCTACAATAAACTTTGGGAAGGGCTCGCATCACGCGAGCCCTTCCCTTTTCACGATGTAAGGTTCCTATTGAATCTAAGGGTTTCTACGATTACACTTTGACCAGAATATGATTGTTTTTTTATTAGCTATAACAAGGCTGACAGAGCATGGGCAGAGTGGATTGCCTGGCAATTGGAAGAGGCGGGGCACACAACAATCCTTCAAGCATGGGATTTTCGCCCTGGTTCCAATTTTGTTTTAGAGATGCAAAAAGCATCATCAGAAGCTAAAAGAACGATTGCTGTTCTGTCACCAGATTATCTGACCTCCAATTTTACTCAACCTGAATGGGCACAGGCTTTTGCAAAAGACCCAACTGGAGAATTGGGACTATTGCTCCCCATTCGTGTCAAAGAATGCGACCCCAAGGGATTATTACCGCAGATCATTTACATTGACTTGCTCAATTTTGATGAAACTAAAGCTAAACAGATTTTACTTGAAGGCATCAAACGTGGGAGGGCAAAACCTCAGAAGAAACCAGATTTTCCAGGCAAGAAATCGAGATCAGTTGCTACTCAACCTCGATTTCCAGGTTCACTTCCATCACATTGGAATATCCCTCATCGGCAAAATCCAAATTTCACAGGCCGAGATGATCTTCTCCAAAACCTTCGCGATTCGCTTACTTTAGGAAAGAATGCAGCCCTAACTCAAGCAATTCATGGACTCGGCGGAGTGGGAAAGTCCCAGGCAGCCACAGAGTACGCCTATCGACATGCAAGGGATTATGACATTGTTTGGTGGATTCATGCCGAAAAACCCGAGACATTGGCAGCAGATTATGCTCAATTGGTCGTCGAATTAGATTTACCAGAAAAGAGAGATGCAAAACAGACAGCGCACATCGCAGCGGTCAGAAACTGGTTGAACAAAAATCGTGATTGGTTGCTCATCTTTGATAATGCTGAAGACCCAGTTCATCTCAAAGAATTTTTGCCTCAAATGCAGGTTGGGCATGTAATCATCACATCAAAGAACCCGAATTGGAGGGGTGTAGCAACTCCTCTAAAAGTTGAGATTTGGACTTCAGAAGAGTCAGCCAATTTTCTTTTGACTCGCACTGGGCAAACAGACGATAAAGCAGTGATTGATTTGGCTAAGGAACTCGGCTACTTACCTTTGGCTCTTGAACAAGCAGGAGCCTATATCGAAGAGACTGGCATTCCCATTTCAAACTATCTGGACCAATTTCAAAACGATCAAAGAATCCTGCTTGAGCAAGATAATCCTCCATCAGGCTATGAGGCAACGATTGCAACCACATGGAATTTGTCGCTTGAACGAATTGCAAAAGAATCGCCAACAAGCATTGATTTGATAAAAATATGTAGTTTCTTAGCCCCAGACAACATTCCACTCAGTCTTTTTAAAGATGGTCATGAATTTTTTCAGAATAACCTAAAGGAGATCGCCAAAGATCCTCATAAATTTGACCTATGCGTTGCAGCCCTAAGAAAATTTTCTCTCATCGACAGAAATGAAGATCAGATTTCCATCCATCGTCTTGTGCAAAGTATTATCCAAAACCAGCTGAGTTCGGATGAAAAAGGATTCTTTCAAAAAACGGCTCTTGAAATCATGAATTTAGCATTCCCTTCAGAAAGTCATGACTTCACAACGTGGAAAACATGTGCATATCTCTTGCCACACGCACTCAAAATGACAAATAACTATGAGGATTCTCCTGAGCAATCTTTAGGGAAACTGGTGAATCATCTAGGCCGATATTTCTTTGGAAAAGCTAACTACACAGACGCTAGAAAGAACTTTGTACGAGCCATTAACGTCTGTGAAATAGCATTTGGTCCAGACCACCCTGATTTTGCAATTGCCCTTAACGACAATGGATTGGTATTCTCACAACTGGGAGATTACAGAGGCGCCAGACCCCTTCTTGAACGCGCTCTCAAAATCACTGAAGCCGCTCTCGGCCCCGATCACCCAGATACGGCCACGCGCCTTGGTAACCTAGCCGGGATTCTCAAGGAACTCGGAGAACTGAAAGAGGCCAGACCCCTTGCCGAACGCGCTCTCAAAATCACTGAAGCCGCCCTCGGTCCCGATCACCCTGATACGGGCACGTGCCTTGATTACCTAGCCGGGATTCTCAAAGACCTCGGCGAACCGAGACAGGCCAGACCCCTTGCCGAACGCGCTCTCAAAATCACTGAAGCCGCTCTCGGCCCCGATCACCCAGATACGGCCACGCGCCTTGGTAACCTAGCCGGGATTCTCAGGGAACTCGGAGAACTGAAAGAGGCCAGACCCCTAGCCGAACGTGCCCTCAAGATCGCCGAAGCCGCTCTCGGGCCAGATCACCCCGATACGGCTGCGATCCTCAACACCCTCGCCTTGGTCCTCAAAAACCTGGGCGATCTCAATCAGGCCAAAGTCTTATACGAACGCGCCCTCAAAATCAAGGAGGCTGCCTTTGAGCCCGATCACCCTACCATTGCCACCACTCTCAACAACCTCGCCTCGGTCCTCCAAGACCTGGGCAACTCCAAAAGAGCTAAAATTCTCCTTCTTCGTGCAGCAGAAATCTATAAAAAGAGCTTAGGAGTGAGTCATTCTTCTACAATCACCGTCATGAAAAATCTTAGAAACCTGAAATAGACTGATTCAGATTCCCGGTGACTCATTTATGGGACAAATCATCGCGCTCGGGGCTGGCATCGTTCTGATGCACGAATTGCTGCGGCTAATTCTGGACCGCGTGGCCTGGAAGTCAGTCGTCTTTCCAAAGATACGCGCCAAGATTCTGGTCATTCGCTTCTTTACCATTCTCACATTCCCGTTTGTGATCTTGATCTGTCTGGTCTCCGCGATCTGGATGCTCCCCTATCTGATGCTGAGCAGGCCTTATCGCGCTCATCTGCAAAAAGAGGCTCACGGGCGAACGAAGCTAGACTGGCAGGGCAGAAAAGTCTCAAGCCAGCTCTCATCTCTCGCTCTGCCTGCATTCTTGACTCTGCCCATCAAGCCCATCTCTGCCTTCATTGAGTTTTTGGGGAAACGCAAGACAACGCCTTGGACCGCGCAGGCAGCAACTCGAAAGAGCCATTCACTCTGATTTTTGACTGCCCACAAGCTGACTAGAACCGCGATCTTGATGAGTGAAAGATCTTTGCTTTTTGAGCCAAATCTGCTATAGTAGAGTCAAGAGTGATTTCCCTCGCATTCCAATCTGTCATCTCAGGATCCCAGAGTGGTTACGACGAATCTCACCAAAATTCCCCAAGGGGGTGACAGATATGGGCTTTGAACGAAAGATGCACGATGTCAGCAGCATGAATCTCAAGTGCGCTCAATGCAGCAAAGAGATCAAAGAGCTGCCGTTCCAGCCAGACGGAAGCCGACCAGTCTATTGCCAGGATTGCAACCGGGCGCGGACTGCAGGTAGCTCTCGCGGCGGCGGTTTTAACCGCGGCGGTGGCGGTCGTGGCTACGGCGGCAGATAAGAAGAAGCGTTAATGAGAGAAGGCCGTTGGCGCAGCAATGCTCCCTCGGCCTTCTTCCCATATTGAAAATCGAGACCGCATTGAAGGAGATCCCCATGAGCAGACAGATTCTGGAAGTGACGTTGCGTTTGAAAGATGGAAAGGTCCTGAGCGGACGTGGCCGAAACCTCCCCGCCACCATTGAAAAAATCTATAATGACGGCCTCAAAGTGACGCCCAGAAAATACGTGACGATGCTAGAAGATTTTAAGTCTGGATATCTCAAGAAGGGCGAGAACCGCTATGAAGGCACTTTCCATGCCCGGCTGGCCGAGCGGGGAGCCGATCCGACAAATACCGATGGCGATGTAGTCGTTGAAGTCAAAGCAGAGAAGTAGTCTTCATGTATCATATCAGACTAACCAGTCAATTCGCGGCTCCTCAGCCAGTCGCGCAGCGCATGGCCAGTTCCCGATGGCCATGGTTTCAGTTTCGCTGGTGGAACCAGTTTGTAGTCTGCCAGCTCCTCACCCATCAGAATCTCACCACTTCCTTTGACATGATAGGCAATGATGACCTCATTCTTGCGACTGAATGAGTAGGCTCCGACAAGAGAGATGACTTTGCCCTCTAGCCCCATCTCCTCTTTGACTTCGCGCAAAACGGCTTCCTCTGGCGTCTCGTTCGCTTCCAGATAGCCCGTCACCAGCCCGTACCACTCCAGCGGCCACCCAACATTGCGAACCAGAATCACCTCGGTTTTGTACTCCAGGATAGCGGCCACAACCGGAACGGGATTGCCCCAGAAGACGTAGTCACAGCCCTCGGCTGAGCAAGAGAGTCTCTCCCGTCCTCCAGAGATCTTGGGGGCAAGCGGAGCTGCGCACTTGGGGCAAAATTTCATGGATCTTGTCTGCATAGCAACTTTAGTCGCGCACCGCCTGCATGGCTGAGGCCTGAGCCAAAGGCGTCAATAAAACGTCATTGATGTTGACGTGTGGCGGACGAGTGGCACAGAAGAGGACGACATCAGCGACATCGTGAGGCGTGAGCGGCTGCAAGCCTTTGTAGACTGACTTGGCGCGCTCCGCATCCCCGCGAAAGCGCACAAGGCTGAACTCCGTCTCGACTAGCCCTGGATCAACCGAAGAGACTCGCAGCGGCGTTCCGAGCAAATCCATTCTCAGACCTTGCGTGAGCGCGCGCACGGCATGTTTCGAAGCGCAGTAGACGCTTCCGCCGGGATAGACCTCGTGACCTGCAATAGAGCCAATGTTGATGATATGACCTCGTCCGCGCTCCAGCATGCCAGGCACGACAGCGCGAGTGACGTAAAGCAGTCCCTTCACATTGGTGTCGATCATCTCTTCCCAGTCTTGATGTTTGGCTTGCTGGACTTTGTCGAGTCCCCGGCTGAGACCTGCGTTGTTGATGAGCACGTCAATCTCTCGCCATTCCGCAGGGAGTGAGTCAAGAAGCTCATCCACTTGTTTGCGATTGCTCACGTCCAGCTCTACGCAGTGGCTTTTCGTGGGCAGGCGCTTGGCCAGCGTTTTCAGCCTGTCTATGCGGCGGGCGGCCAGCAAAATCTTGGCTCCCTGTGCAGAGAAGACTTCGGCACAGGCTGCTCCGATCCCGCTAGATGCTCCCGTCACAAAAATGATTTGATCGCTGAGCAAAACAGATCCCCTTTCAGTGTCACAATCTCGACTCCCTTCTAGATCAGACTTATTGAAGGAGCAAATAGATAATGCCGAGTGCGCTCACCAAAAGCCCGGCTCCCAGAGCGAACATATAGTGGTGAAGCACATCGATCTCGTGGTCCATCTCTGAGAATCTCTTTTGAAGCAGGTCAATGATATTCTTCTTCGTCTCTTCATTGAGACCGGAGAAGATAGCATTGAGCGCATCTAAGCTCTTGTCCACAGCTGCTACTTGGTTTTGGAGTTGACCCAAATCCAATTTGAACTGCTGGTCTTGAGCATCTAGATCGTGAAGCTGGCTCATCTGCGAAGAGATGGCCTGGACGGCTGCTGTGATGGCATCGAGCCTCTGCTTTGCATCGGCGATTCCAGCTGTAAACGTATCGCGCTGGGCTTGGAGACCGGCCTGAGTCGTTGCGGCCAGCTGCTTTGTATTCGAGTCCTGCTGGTCATTCTCTCGCTCCAGCTGGGCGGTGAGCTGCTTGAGATCGCTCGCATTGCTGGCAACGGCTTTTTGTAGCTCATCAAGCTGGCCAGTAAGCTCTTCAATCTTCTGCTCCTGATCTTGAATTGCTTTTTGCTGGCTTGTGGTCGAATTTTCCAGAGAATCCGCTCTGCTCTCGACAGATGTCGCTCGACCGACCAATGATTTGATGCCTACATCTTGAGCCTGATCGGCTTGTGCGGATTCCTTCTGGCTGGCCGCAATCTGCGAAGCGAGTTTTTCGTCAGCAGCCTGTCCTTGATCCGATTGAGCCTTCAATTGATCAGCCAGCCGTTGAGATTCTGCTTGGGAATTGGATTGTGCCTGTTCGAGATGCGATGCAAGCGCATGAAGCCCATCCGAAAGATCGGCGATAGGCAGACCCGTCACCGCAGCCTGGATTGCCGTGGTCTGGTTCTGAAGCTGGATGAGCGAGTCTCCTAAGCGTGCAAGCCCCTCCTGTTGTTGTGGAATGGCCTTCACATCTGCTTCGAGAGCCTGAAGCCTGCTATCAATGGCCGGTATGGGAAGATCTTTGACAAGAGCCGACAGGCTCCCAAGCTGAGTTGCAAGAGCACCCATTGCAGCACTCTGCTGATCGGCTTGCTGACTCTCTTTTTGGTCCAATGAATTCAAGTTGTTCTGCAGGTCGTTGAACTGGCTTGCTAGAGTCTTGATGTCACTCTGACTGGCAGAAACTTGGCTCGTAATCCCATCTAACTGAGTTTTGAGCTGATCCAGCGGCAGGCCAGCAAGATTGGATTGAAGTGCCGCAAGTTGCTGGTCGATCTGTGAGATTGATGCTGAAATATTCTTAATTTGAACAGCCGCTTCACTCTGTTGTTGGCTGCTCACCTGGCTGCCCTGCTCAAGCGTAGCTACACGACCAGTTAGAGCCTCCACTAAAGTAAGTCTCTGATCGAGGCTTGCCAAAGACGTGTTGAGAGTTGCTGTTCTATCCTTCAGCTCAGAAATCGAAGCGCTCAGCGTAGTTCCGAGTGCAGTGATCGCATCACTCTGCTGCTGAACAAGGCTCTTCAATTCTTCGAGAGTCGGGACATTGACGAGACGTGGTGCAAGGGATTGCAGATTCTGCTCCAGCAGATCAATCTTTGCAGTGTGCTCTTGCAGAATCTTTTCAACCCGCTCACTTCCTTCTATCTGGCTTCCTGATTGAGATTGAGCCTGTATTGAGCTTTGCATGTCATGGAGCCAGATTTGATTGATCTCAATTTGGCTCTGTAAGCGCTCGAAGGTAGGACTTAGCAGGCTGATTCCTTGCAGAGCTGCGTCATCGGCAGCTCCCAGTCCTTGGAGATTGCTGGTTGCAGCTTGGCCGGTCTGATTGCAGCTTTGCAGCACCTGTTGATAAAACGCAGCTGTATCTTGCAGCATCTGGTTGATGTTGAAGAGCTGGCTTGCGCCGGCCAGCAGAGGAGAATCTTGTGTGCTGCCGCGCCCTTTCGCAAGTTGAAGAGCTTGCGCCAGTTCAGGCAGAGCCAGAACTTCAACGAGCTTTGCATGAGCCTGGCTCAACGACTGGCTCAAACTTTCCTGTGGTGCACCCACGCCTGGAGAATGATCTGTGATCAGCATAATACAGCCATTCTGCGACTGTGCTCCGGAGAGCCTTTGCAATGCCAGCATGATCGCCTCAAACGCCGAGCCGCCTGTCCCCAAAGCAATCAGGTCGCTACTGGATGGGTTAAGCTGGGTCATGTTAGAGGTCAGATCAAGGTGCAGGTGCGCCTCTCCAGCATGGACAGTATTGGCATGTCCCTGAACGGCGCCGTAGCCGATCAGGCCCAAACGTGAACTGGATAATGCCGTCATTGCCTGAGCCAGCGCATCGGCTGATCTCTGAAGAGCCGTGATGTAGGGCGCCATGCTGCCGGACTCATCCATAATCAGAATGACGTCCAGCGGTTCTGGCGTCTGAAGTGTGCTGGCTTGGCTAGAAAAGCCTGCCAAAAGAATTGCTACCAACAACGAAAGAATCAATATCGAGTGGACCGTGAATCTTTCCAAATGAAATCCCTCCCAATGCAGAACTCTGTTGAGATGATGCCTCACCAGAAAGATTATGACACAGAAGAGCTGCAAAAGGGAACGCCAGCAATAGCGAGAATTTAAAAAGATGGAAAGGCTGGTCTATTTAGCGAGATCTTCGAGATTGAAGTCCCGCTGGACCATGACATCATCTGAGGTGATCAGGGCCTTCCCTAACGGAAGAATCTGGACCTCTCCCGACCAGAGATCAACAAGCCAGGCATCTTGAGTGCGGTAGAAGATGAGAAAGTAGGTTCTGCCCGTAGTGGGCTCAATGCCAATCGTCCAGAATTCGCTCCAGTTATCGGAGATAACGACATTGTAGACGGGGAAGACCTTCAAGCTGAGGTCTTGATAGTTAATTGTGCCAGATGACGAAGTGATATCTGCATACTGAGATTTCAAAACGAAGTCTTGGCCATGATAATTGGGAACTTTCCCCTTGGGAATATAGTTGGCCATAAAGCTTGGGATCTGATCGAGTGAATCGACTTTGTAGCTCCCAACGAATGTATCATTCTGAATGCTCTTTGGCTCCGTATCTCTTTTGTAGTCATAAAAGTAGACGAGAAAGTCAGAGCCGATAAAGTCGATAAAGATGTCGACCCGAATGAAGTCATCTGCTTCTCTTCCCAAAAACGACAAGGTGCGAGAGTAGTTATTGAGCCCAGGCGTCGTCTGGAAGTACTCGATCTGCCACGTCTTGTCAGCGACCTTAAACGTCCCCAGGGTCCCCACGATGTCAATGTGCCACTTGAGGGTTGTGCTATCTCCATTGATGTGATCTTGGTCTTTGGCCACAATCTGAATGGAGCCGGAGACCATCAGAGAGATCAATAGAAGCAAGAGGACGGAGTTGCTTCTCATCCACTTAGCCATGCTGATCTAGCTCCTCGTTTAAATAGACATCGCTTGCTTCATTAAACGTACACGTATCACGCACAAATGTTTCACCAAGCCAATAAATTATACATCTTTCACTCAGCCCATCAAAGCTCTTCTTGCCTCTCTGGGAGATTGTTCTCCAAATCACAGACAGGACATGCAAAACCTGCTGAAATTTAAAGTACCAAGTCACATCCGAAGAAGTTTATGCTACGATCAGGTTAATTATGAGATTCTTACGAGCATTCTTACTTGCAGTTGTGGCAGGGGTCCTGATTCTGTGCGTCCAAAGCACAGAAGGGCAGATCTCCTTTAATCAGAGCCTCTTTTGCAAAGTCAATCTGGGTTCACCCATTGAGTCCTCTCCGGCAGGAGGCTCCTGGCCGGTATTTCATCATGACCAGAGCCATTCAGGCTTGGCGGACGGCATGCCAGATTCAGTCTATATTGGCACGAATGATCTCTCGCTCTTTGCTATCAATATGCAGACATGTTCCATTGCTTGGAAATTCGGGACGGGAGGAGCCGTAAAATCATCCCCCGTAGTCTCAGTGGACTCTTCGGGCGCAGTACAAGATATCTATGTTGGCTCTGATGACGGCAAACTTTATGCCGTCAAGCCGGATGGAAAAGAGGATTGGCAATTTGCCCCGACGCTCTCAGATGGCAATGCCTCTCCTGGCGCAATCCGTTCTGCTCCGACAATAATGCCTCTTGGCGCTGACAATGGCGTGCTATTTTCGAGCGATGACACCCACGTATATTTACTCTTGAACAAGCAGCAGCTCCACATCTTTCCTGTCGATACCTCATCCGAAAGCATTCCGCGAATCTATACGGGATCAATGCGGGGCTCCCCGATATTTGATAGTGACCATACTCAAGTGTATGTGAGCTCGTTCAATCAGACATTTCATGCTCTCGGCTCGACAGACCTTGTCAGGAATTGGGACTTTCCGTTGAATGCCCCTTCCAGTTCCAGTCCAGCCCTTGGAGAGGATAAGACTATTTATCTTGTAAGTGATGTGGGCACTCTATACTCGATTCGTTCAGACGGCGCACAGCAATGGCGTCTTTTTTTGAATGGTGACGTCACTGGTTCACCATCAATTAGTTCTTCAGGGATCATCTATCTCGGAACGGAAAGCGGCGTGATGTTCGGGGTCAAGCCTAACGGAACGATCCTCTGCTCTTTCCAAACTCTTGGGCCTGATGGCAGAGCCAACTCCGGTGATGAGTCTTTTGGTGGAATCCGCTCAACCCCAGCCATTGCCAATGGCTTCGTTTATTTTGGTGCCAATGACGGAACTCTTTATGTCATCGAAGAGAATACATGTAAATTGAGAACGTCCTTCATCACTAAGGGGCCAATCGTATCCTCACCTATGATCACAGTACAAGATGGCCGAACACGCGTTCTCTTTGGCTCTGAGGATGGCTACTTCTACGCGCTGTCGCTCAATCTGTGATCTTGCCAGTTGACCTTTGAGCATAAAGAGTTTACCTTTCCAAAGAGAAGCTTTCTTTCTTTGATGGGGCATCCATTATGAAAAAGATGAAGCGAAATATTTTTCGGCTGAGAATTCGATTGATTCTATCTCTGCTCTGTCTTGCACTGATTCCCGTCATCTCAACGAGCTCCGCGCAATTGCCACAGGGAACTTTTATAGATCTATCCCTTGAGCGTAACTTTCTCTCTGACCAGGCAATTGCTGGAAAGGAGATTCATTGGCAGCTGCTCGCGAAAAATCGTAGCTCCACAGATGCAGACAATGTCTTAGTCAGAGAGATACTGCCGGATGGAGTCTCGCTCATTGAGGCAAAGCCTGACATGGGGAGCTGCACATTGACCAATAACGAAACATTCAAGGGTTATGAGTGCCAGTTGGGAACTCTGGCTGCATCCCAACAGATCATCGTTGATGTGCAAGCGAGTATTGCTGAAGACTTTCCGTTTAAGTCGATCTTCAGCACCGCCTATATCATCGATCAGGCTGGAAGCTTAGACCCCGATCTTTCCAATAACATTTCTGCAGACGAGCATATTGTGATATTCAAGCCGAAGATTCTCAATCTTCTCGTATCCCCCGTCTGCACCACAGTCGCAAGCCAGGTGCTGATCACCGGAAGTGATCTCAAATCTCTCTATGCGACAAATCCTGCTGTCAAAGTGAATGGGAAAGCTGCAAACGCCATCTTTTTTGGCGAGACTTCACTCTCTGTGCAAATTCCTGAGCTTTCAGAGAGCACAGCCAAAATCAGTATCAATAGCGTACCGCTCAGTCAGACATTGCAAATAGATTCAGCTTGCACAATTCACTCGATCTCTGTGGATGATGTGCGCTCGGGCTTCATTGCAGGAGACTTGCTTCTCTTCTTTAAGTCAACGCTCACCCTTGAGCAGCTTGAACAGTTCAGGTCGCTTTATGGCTTCGACTCGCTCAGCGAATATCCGTTGCTCGGCGTCTACCGAGGTCGCCTCGCACAGCATCCGGAGCTCAAAGAAGAAGCAGACAATCCATCTCTGCTCTCTTGCCCCGCTCTCACGAGAAGAACATCACCTGAGATCGATCTGACCCTACTCGTGGATGTTTCAGGTACAATGGATAGCATCGCATTAAAAGATGTGCTGGATGAATTGACAAAGCAGATGAATTGCGTTTTCAATCTCAACTCTCGCATCTCACTCATCACCTATCGTGATCAGCCAACGCTGGTGCTACCCATGGACACCTGGGAGACAGAGCAGTCTGCCCTCAATGACTGGGTCAATACACCGCTAGTGACGGATGGAAAATCAGACCTGGAAGGGGCTCTTCTATATGCAGCCAATCTATTAAAAGCCCAAGGCAGACCCGACGTTCCCAAAGGTGTCTTTGTGATTACACGAGGTCCAAGCGTGCCGACATGGGCTGACAAAGAAGGTGTCTATCATCAATTTACCGATAACAACATCTTTCTCTCAGGAATCGCAATGACCAACCTGCTCATGCCAAAGACTTTTTATCAGCCACTCGAGGAGCTTTCACAAAAGACGGAGCGAGATATTATTTTTAGAGATGAGCGCAATCCTACAGGAGCTGCTCACGACATCCCGTGCTCTATCGTCCTTGGAATCTATGGAATCCTTCCCTGTCCCAGTGATCCGCTGACCCACATTCCGACGCATGCGATTGACTATGCCAAACAGACCGAGCTGCTCATGGAGCGGATCGCTGCTGATCCCAAGGTCGATCAAATATGCCTGAACACGCTAGTTGAGAGTAAGCAGTTCAGCGATCCCGATCTGCCGCAGCAGGCTTGGCTGCAAAATCTGGGAGTCCAGCACATCCAAGATTTCTTTCCGCACTTGGGAGATGGCGTCACTGTCGCGATTATTGATACAGGTGTAGATCTCACTCTCAGCCAGCTTGGCGAGCTTCACATCAACTCCAACATGCCAGATGGAATCAACTTTGCGACTGCGCCATCCGGCCCGACCGATGGCTCTGATGTGCTTGGGCACGGAACAAGCGTTGCCAGTATCACGGCTGCGAGCGGGAACAACATCAATGGCATTGGAGTCGCTCCCAAAGCCACAATCGTCCCCATTCGAGTCTTTGCGCCTCAAGAGTCTGGAGGCGCAAGGGGAAATAGCCTCTGGGTGGCAGAGGCTCTGGCTGCTGCCTATTTGATGGGGGCCGATGTCATCAATCTCAGCCTCGGCGATCAGTCCAATGTCAAGATCGGCTGCAAGAAGCTGTCTTCCGAAGATTTTTATAATCGAGTTCTGAATCATTTGGGTGAGATTGCCCCTCAAAATTCAAATAAACGACCTATTCTCGTCGCGGCCACCGGAAATGACGGACGACACAAAGTGCGCTGCCCGGCCTGTCTCAGTAGGGTCATTGCAGTTGGCTCAGTTCATCAAAATGATGCTGGCCAATGGGAGAGAAGCTCTTTCTCCAACTGGGGGCCTTCGGTCGATTTTGTGGCCCAAGGTGAAGGAATCAACACAACTCTGAATGGCGGCTCATTTGGAGATACCGGACCCGGCACAAGCTTTACGGCTCCACAAGTCTCGGGACTCGTCGCGTTGATTCTTGGTGAGGAGCCCCATCTTTTGATGGATCAGGTCGTTCAAAAGATCAAAGCCTGCTTCAGTCAAGATCTGCTCGATCCCGGCTGGGATGAGCAGACAGGCTGGGGAAGGATCGTTATTCCAGATCCAAACCAAGCTCCCCCAGCCTGTCTTCCACAGACTCAGTAAATTTTATAAGACTTCTTGAAATCTATTTCGCGATAATGGCTCTCGTCGTGTAGGTCCCTTGAGAAGTCTCGATTTGAATTGTGTACAAGCCCTTCTGCACTTGATTCCCATTCGAGTCTTTCTGGTTCCATGTCCAGACTACTTCGCCGCCCTTTTGGACCGTGGCAGCCGCATTGGTCATTGTGAAGATAGCAGAGCCATTCTGCAGAATCGCCAAGCTGTCTCTCGCCACGTCAATATCGGAACAATCTCTGTTTTGAAAAACGACTTTGATATCGCTCCCTTGCGCAAAGGAGATGAGGTCTCCTTGAGAAGCTGTCGCTTCATTGCGCGTCTGAAGGCCAGCTGCTTTACAGGTACTGACCGCAAGCGAGAGATCAATGGGGCCCACTTCCAGCGAGACGGTCCCTGGCCCTGGATTGCTGAGGATGTTGAGCACAAGCACCAGCTTCACAACGGAGCCCGCCGGAATATTGAGATCAATCTGCTTTGTGAAGATCCCACTGGATGCCGGCAATAGGTAGACTTTTGGCTCTTGACCTGTTGTCACGCCATTTGCATCTTCATAGTGAGGAATGATATAAGCCTGCACATCTGCTCCATTGGGGACCGATTCCCATGAATACTGGACATTGGCCTGCACATTGCCCTGAAGCGCAACAGAACCTTGCTGTTGAATCAAGCTTTGCGGAATGTCTTTAGAATAGCAACCAGAAGGCTGATTGCTCTCCAGTAAGATGCTGCGGGCAAAGGTCTGATCCGTGACCGTGTTCGGAGGACACGCGCCTGGAACAGGCTCTGACCCAACCTCAAGAGACTTGGATACGACGAGGCTCTGAGGATCATGATTATCTTGGAAGATGATCGTCAGCTTGATTCTATATGGAGCATCCGAAGCGGCTGGCTTCTGAAAGAAATGTGAGACGGACACGCCTTCTTGCTGCGAGCTCCCATCGCCAAAATCCCACAGATAAGAAGAGATTTGGCGAGTCGTGCGCACATCAACTGCCAAGGTGACTTTCTGATAGATCGAGGGGTTGACAGGATTGATGTTGACACCAAAATATTCTGCTGGGTTTAACGAAGAGAATTCTATAGTCTGAGTGTTGCCATAACTCACTCGTTGCTTTATGACCTGACCATCAAATCCGGCCGCTGTAATGGTGATTGTGCGGTCCCCCTCGAGCACTTGACTAATCTCAGGTGAAGTCGCCCCCACAAATTGGCCAGTCATAGAATGCTTGTTGATGCAGTTTGCATCAATTGAGTATTGCACCGTTTTGCCTTGGAGTGAAGGAGCTTGCAGGATAATCCTGGCGCACCTTGAGCCAGCCAATGGCTCAACTCCGCTCGCAATCACACCATACGAAGTCCAGTCTCCTGTCCATTCAAGTGCCCTCAACCCTTTCGCTTCGATCAGCAATTTCAGTCCGTCAAAGTAAAGCTCAGGATCATTGCCCAACGAGCGGAAGGTGTCGATATCAGAACCCGATAAGTCGAGTGGGATTGGAGAAGCAATTGCTTGGATATAGGCCTCTCCAGCTGGTCCAACGATGGTGTACTCCTCAATCAAAGAATAAGTCCCGGCAGCGAAGAAGTTGTTTGAGGTGGATTTATTGGGAAGAAGAAGTTGGACCTGGCGATTATTGGACGCTGGGCTTATATTAAAAAGATAGACATAGGCTGGAGAGTTCACTTTGAATGAGACAATCTGGTCATACGACTCATCCGCTTGGAAATCACCATTGCTGGTCCAGACTGACAACTGGATGATTGAGTCACTGAAAGAATTTCGAATGAGCCAACTCGGATCAGAACTCTCCTGAGAGAGCCCAGTCAGAAGTCCAGTCGCAGGGAGAACCAATCCCAGCACAATGATCAATCCCATCCATTTTCTCATCATTTTGTTTCCCCCTCTTAAAAAGATGATCTAATTCTCATTCAGTTGGGTTTACCCAGCGTTTTGGCATAAACGTCGTATTGTAAGGTGAATCGGGGTGAAAACCAAGAGTCTGTCAGCAGGGACCTCACTACTCTGCAACATTTGATCCATTGAACGTATGAAGTCCATGCCTGCGATGGCCGGGACCCCAAGCTGACAAATCTGTCCATTTGACAATGGGTGGAGTCCGACTGAAGTGAGTTGCTCCTTGGAGACCGTTAACATCAATTATCGGACCCAGCCAAGCTCAAAGAATCCATTTAGACAATTGGGCTGCTGATTTTCGAGAAATATACCCTTGATCCTCACTTCTCTTCTCAAATATGATAAAACTACCTCTTTCTTTAAATAAAATGTGCGGCTTGATCCGTTGGCACCTAAGGAAACGCACTGCTGCAATGAGACTCGTCAAGATTAGAAAAAATATTGACTCCTCTCATTAGGTAACGTATAATACTCTGACCTAAGTCAAATATGGCTCAGGGCTTCAACAAAACGTAGGGGTTTGCGCTAATTCATAGACGGAACAAAATCTAAAACTAAGGGGGTAGCAACATGTCTAGCAAGTTCAAGTTCCTCAGCATTGTGGCGGTGGCTTTGCTGGCTACAGGAATTGCAGCATCGACCGCCTTTGCAGACGTAACAGGGACGTTTGGGTTGCATATTTCGATCCATCCACAGACTACTGCGACTGA
>JACQCZ010000016.1 GCA_016201405.1 Candidatus Acetothermia bacterium
CTTCTCTCCCTGATCCCCTGCTGCCAAGATCTGTACCACTTGCTGCTCGCTGAATCGGCTCTTCTTCATCTGCTTGGCTCCTTCCTTGATCCGCCGATTCTCTACTTTTGACTGGTACAGTTCTAGGGGTGCACGCCCCTTTGATCGTAACTTCAACCGAAGATAAAGAAAAGAGGGTTCACAAAAAATCTGGAGCTAGTCCGTGTATGAGGTGCATTGAATAGGACTTCATTGACGAAGTCTGTTATTGGAAACTAGAGTGTCTATTCTCAAAATGACCGTAACCATGAGGATAATATCTTTATGTCCAAATTTCCATTGACGCCTTCCGTGCTTCTGGATATGATGTCAAGCCCGTTGAATCCGAGGTTTTATGTCCAAATACAACAAACTCGAAAGTGATCCGAAAGTTCGCGAAGCCACAGTGAGCGAGTTCTGGAACGCCCAGAAGACCTTTGAAAAGTCTCTGGAAAAGAGCCGGAACAAGCCCACCTATGTCTGGTATGATGGCCCTCCCACGGCCAACGGCCTACCCCATTTCGGCCATCTAATACCTCGCATCTATAAAGACTTCTTCCCTCGCTATAAGACGATGCGCGGGTTTTATGCCCCACGCAAAGGCGGCTGGGATACTCACGGATTGCCTGTCGAGATCGAAGTTGAAAAATCTTTGGGCATCAATAGCAAGCAGCAGATCGAAGAGTATGGCGTCGAGAAGTTTATTGAGAAATGCAAAGAGAGCGTCTGGAAGTACATCGGCGAGTGGGAAGATATGGCCCGCCGCATGGCCTTCTGGTATGACATGAAGAATGCCTACGTCAGCTATCACGATCAATATATCGAGACAGGCTGGTGGGCGCTGAAGAAGTTCTGGGAAGAAGATCTTCTTTATCAGGGTTACAAAGTGCTGCCGTACTGCCCGCGCTGTGGAACATCGCTCAGCTCGCACGAAGTGGCTCAGGGATATGAAGAAGTCTCAGATCCATCGGTCTTTGTAAAGATGAAACTGAAAAACCGGGAGAATGAGTACATCATCGCCTGGACTACCACTCCGTGGACGCTTCCTGGCAACGTCGCGCTTGCTGTTGGGCCAGACTTTGTCTATGCCAAAGTGAAGCAGGGCGACGAAATCTATTATCTGGCAAAAGATTTATTGAGCCGCGTTCTCGATGGCGAGTATGAAGTTCTGGAAACGCTGAAGGGCAGCCGGATGGAGGGCTGGGAGTATGAGCCGCTCTTCCCCTATTTGAAAGAGGCGCTGGAGAAGCGCGGCGAAAAGCCAAAGGCTTGGTATGTCACTTCAAAGACAGGCGAGATGGTAACGACCGAAGATGGCTCTGGCGTCGTGCACACGGCTGTAATGTACGGCGAAGAGGATTATGAGCTGGGCCAGCGCCTTGGACTGCCAAAACTTCACACTGTGGATCAAGCTGGAAAGTTCATCTCCGATGTAAAACCCTGGGCTGCAATGTTCGTCAAAGATGCCGATAAGCAGATCATCCGCCATTTGAAAGAGACTGGAAAACTCTATAAATCAACAACAGTCAAGCACAACTATCCCTTCTGCTGGCGCTGCCAGACTCCGCTCATCTATTACGCGCTGGAGTCCTGGTTCATCCGTTCTACTGCCCGACAAAAGGAGATCATCGCCAACAACAAAAAGATTGCGTGGCACCCGGAGCACATGCAGGAAGGGCGCTTTGGCAACTTCTTGGAGACGATGAAAGATTGGGCGCTCTCCCGCAACCGCTATTGGGGAACGCCGCTGCCAGTCTGGGCTTGCAAGGCTGGCCATCAAGTTTGTGTGGGGAGCCGCGCTCAGCTTGTGGAGCTTGCCCAAGATAAAAAGCTAGCTCAAAGCGTTGAGCTACATCGTCCATACATTGACAATCTAAAACTGACCTGCCCAGAGTGCGGCGAAGCGATGCAGCGCGCGCCCTATGTGCTCGATTGCTGGTTTGATTCTGGCATGATGCACACGGCGCAGTGGCACATGCCCTTTGAGAATGAAAAGATGTGGAAGCAACAATTCCCAGCTGACTTCATCTGCGAGGGCATGGATCAGACGCGCGGCTGGTTCTACACACTGCTGGTCACCAGCACTCTGCTCTATCCCGATAAAGAATTTCCTCATCCCTATCGCCATGTCTTGGTGACAGGTATGGGACTGGATGACAAAGGCAAGAAGATGAGCAAGTCGCGCGGCAATGTGCTGCCTCCAATGGAGCTTGTAGATAAATTTGGAGCCGATGCCTTGCGCTGGTATCTCTTTGCTGGGACTGCACCGTGGCGAGATCGAGTTCTTACTACAGAAGATGTTGGCAAGACGCTTCACAGCTTCATCAACACAATTGTGAACGTCTACAACTTCTTTGCGCTCTATGGCACGATTGATGGATTCCAATATGAGAAGCACAATCACCCGCTTGCCAAGCGGACTCTGCTCGATCGCTGGATGATCTCGCGCTTTCATCATGCGGCAAAGACTACGACGGAATCTCTGGATAATTACGACATCATCTCGGCAACCAATGCAATTGAAAGCTTAGTCGAAGAACTGAGCAACTGGTACGTACGCGTCTCGCGCCCACGCTTCTGGGGCAGTGAGCTCACTGTGGATAAGAAGAGCGCTTATTCAACTCTCTATGAAGTGCTGGTGGGCTTGAGTAAAGTGCTGACTCCCTTCATGCCCTTCCTGGCCGAAAGTCTCTATCAGGCACTCGGCGCCCCCGAAGAGGAGAGCGCGCATCTCTGCGACTATCCAGAAGGGGACTCTTCATTAATAGATAATGAGCTTGAGGCGGAGATGAGTCTGGCTCAGCAGATTGTCTCTCTTGGCCGCTCGGCACGCCAGAACAGCGGCTTCAAGGTACGCCAGCCTCTTCAAAAAATCATCGTCCAGCATGAGCGAAAGTCTTTACCTGACGAGATCTCAGGCTTAGCGAAAAGTGAATTGAACGTGAAGGAGCTTGTATTCACAAGCGAAAATCTGCGAGTGAAGAATCGCAGGCTCAACCTGGAACCTGACATGACAAATTTGGGTCCAAAGTTTGGCCCGCTCGCTCCGCAGATTAAGAAGGCGCTCTCCAACCAAAGCACATGGACAGAAGTCGCCAGCGCGATTGAGTCAAAGGGCAGCTATTCGTTAAAGCTAAAAGAGCAGAACATCGATCTCGCAGCGACCGACGTGAAGATCAAATACACGGCACCCGAAAAGAGTCCCGTTGCATTTGATGAGACCTGCTTCGTGATGCTCGATACCGAGATCACTCCCGCGCTGCGCTCGGAGGGTATTGTCCGCGAGCTGGTTCATCACATTCAGCAGTTCCGCAAAGAGGCGGACTTCGAAGTTGCAGATCGAATTGAGCTCTTTTTTGAGTGCGAGCGCGAGTTGGAAGAGGTCATCCAAGCCTATGCCGACGAGATCAAAAAAGAGACATTAGCGACACGCATTGAGACGCGAAATCTGTCCGAGGACGACGTCCATTATGTCGGATCGGCCACGGTCAATGGCTTAAAAGTGAAGACTGGGCTCAAGCGAAAAGGGCCATAATGGCCACGCTCGATGGCACCGAGATTCTTCGACAACTCAGTGACCCTTTTTATCCCGAATGCCATGTCAGAGAGTCTGTCACTTCGACCTTTGATTGGCTCAAAGAATTAGAGCGATCAGGCGCACCCGAAGGCACAATTGTCATCGCCGAGCGCCAGAGCGCAGGGCGCGGACGCAGAGGCAGAGTCTGGCAATCTCCCGCGGGTGGAGCCTGGTTTGGAATTCTGCTAAAGCCGAAGATTCCAGTGACGCAAAGTGGCTGTATTTCAGTATTATCTGCAGTTGCCATCGCCCAGGCTCTGCGAGAACATTACAACCGCCCCGTTGAAGTGAAGTGGCCCAATGATCTCTGGCTCTATCAGAAGAAGCTGGGCGGAATTTTGAGCGAGTTGACAACGGCAGGAAACCGCGTAGAATCACTGCTCTTGGGCATTGGGATCAACGTCAACAATGCAGTCCCAAAAGATGTTAGAATTGAAGCGATCTCGCTGGCAGAGACGCTGGGTCACGATGTCGGCTTGCAAGATTTTTTTGCTGCTGTACTCACGGAATTTGCGAGCCGTTACAGAAATTTTCTTGAGCATGGATTTGAATTGGTTCGCACAGAATGGGAGCGGGTTTCCGCTCTCAGTGAGTCTATTTGGATTGAGCGTGAAGATCAAAAAATCATAGCGAGAGTGCGAGAGCTCTCGTCTCTTGGAAAGCTCGTCGTCGAGATCAATGGCAGGATCGAAGAATTGGTCGCCGATGACGTGACGCTGAGTCTAAAGGAGTAAGGATGCCAGCCATAGCAGTCTTAGGCGCCCAGTGGGGCGATGAAGGCAAAGGAAAGATTTCGCACCTGGTCAGCGAAAATGCCGATTATTCGGTGAGATTTAACGGCGGCACCAACGCTGGTCATACCGTCTTTGTGGGCAACTCAGCGAATGGAAAGAATGGCCATGAGAAGAGCAAAAATGGCAATGAGTTTAAGTTCCATCTGATTCCTTCAGGCGCGCTCCATCCTGGCTGTGCCGGAGTCTTGGGCAATGGCATGGTGCTGGAGCCTTTTTCCCTCGCCAAAGAGATCAAAGAACTAGAAGATGCGCTGGGCAAGGATGCCAAAATTTTTATTAGCGAGAGGGCCCATCTGATCCTGCCTTATCACCCCATTCTGGAAGGGATTGAAGGCAGCAAGAGCGAGCTGGACACCACGGCCAAGGGCATCGGCCCAGCCTATCAGGACAAAGTCGCTCGCCGGGGTCTCAGGGCAGTCGATTTGCTGAACCCAACGCAATTTCTCGCGAAATTGCAGCGTAACTTAGATCAGCTAAAAGGACTATACCCACATTCCAAGCCCCTTGCAGATCTTGACGCCCAGAAGATTGCCCGCGAGATTCTTACCGCTTCTGAAAGGTTTCGAGATAAAATCACGAACACCACGGCTTTGCTCCATAAAGCCCTGAAGGCAGATCAGCAGCTTGTCTTTGAAGGGGCGCAAGCTTGTCTATTAGATATTGATTTCGGGACCTATCCCTATGTAACGTCGTCGCACGCCACCATTGGCGGAATAGGCGTCGGAGCCGGTGTGCCACCCAATCGCATCCAGCGCGTGATTGGTGTTGCCAAGGCCTTCACCAGTCGCGTCGGCTCAGGCCCCTTCCCCACCGAAGACTTGGGTGAGATGGGTCAGCGACTGCGGGGTACGGGCGCAAACCCCTGGGATGAGTTTGGCACAACGACGGGACGACCCCGCCGCTGCGGCTGGCTCGATCTCGTTGCGCTCAAATATGCCGCCGACATCAATGGATTTACAGAGCTGGCACTGGTAAAGCTAGACATTCTCTCGGAGCTTGGAGAGCTCAAAGTGGCCACAGCCTATGAACTGGATGGCGAGATTTTGGATTATTTCCCATCGCACTGCGACGTGCTGGCGCGCTGCAAGCCTGTCTACGAGACTCTTCCCTCTTGGTCCGAGTCCTTGCGCGATTGCCGCTCACTCAGCAAGCTGCCAAAGAATGCCAAAAATTACGTCAAATTTATTGAGCAGGTTTTGGATGTCCCGGTCACCATCCTCTCGGTTGGACGTGCGTTTGAAGAGACAATCTCCGCACGCTGAGGTGTAAGATCTGTGGCGACTCTTTGGGAGAGGTTCAAGGCTCTATTTGCAACTCCGCAGAATCAGAACCCACGCAAGAGACCTCTTCAGGTCTTAGAAGAGTACAACGAAAAGCTCTTTGAGAGCACCAACCGCCTCGCCCAGCGCTATGGAGAGCTGCGTGAGATCCGCGCCAAGCTCGATAGCCACGCGCAAAGTCTTCAGAGAATCTTGCAGCGCTATGATGAGCAAGCCCGCAAGCACTACCGAAACAACCAGGTCGAGCTGGCTGAGGCCGCGCTTCGTGAGAAGCTAAAACAGCAGACCGATCTCAAGAATCTTGAGGTCTCCATTGAAGAGCTGGACAAACGAATTGAGTCATTACGCGCCCACAAAGAGCGCCTCCAAGGACAGCTTCAGCTCTATAAGATCCGAAGAGAGGCGATGGAGCTGCGCTACGATGCCTCCAAGACAGAGTTAGAGACTCGCGAGCTGCAAATAGATCTTTCATCAGATGAGCTGCCAGACGTCCAGAGCGCCATAACAGAGGCAGAGAATGAGATTCGCCAGATTCAATTCCAACTGGAAGCGACCCGCGAGCTGCAAGGTGAGACGAAGCTATCTCAAAAGAGCGGGAAAGAGGCGGACGCTCAGCCGAGCGATGATGAAGTGGCCAGAGAGATTGAGCGCCTGCGAAAAGAACTATTGACGAAGAAAAAAGATGGGGGCGGCAATAGTATCTGAGATCGTTGCGCGGCTGGTCATAATCTGCTATAGTGGCGCATTCTAAGGAGAGCTTTATGCAAAAGACGCTATTGATGAAACGCGAAGAGATGGGGCAGACCTGGACCCGTGACTGGTATGTCGTGGATGCCAAGGGCAAGACCCTCGGTCGTCTGGCCTCCCAGATCGCGATGAGGCTCATGGGCAAACACAAACCCATCTACACTCCCCATGTTGACGTGGGAGATTATATCGTGGTCATCAATGCTGAAAAGATTAGAGTGACCGGCAAAAAGCGCTCCCAGAAGATTTATTATCGCTACTCAGGCTATCCAGGCGGCCTGCGTGAGAGGACGTTTGAAGAGCAGATCACAAAGCATCCCACCGCTCCGCTCAATGATGCGATCCGACGAATGCTTCCCCGCTCAACTTTAGGCCGCAGAATGATGAAGAAGCTCAATGTCTATGCCGGTGCTGAGCATCCGCACCAGGCTCAAAATCCAAAACCCTTAGAGCTATAATAGCTGGTCTCAAAGATTCCACGGGTTGACATACATCAGATTCCTTAATTCTTGCACGTTTCTAGTTTATAATTAGGCCCTTCCCAATTGTCTTTTAGCCGCTTCTTATGCTATATTGAGCCAAACAAAAGACTCGGTATTCATGTCCAGTTCAGGAGAGTATTGCGCGTCACAGTTTGCATATTTGGCCAATGTTATATTGGGGGCTGATATGCAGCAATTACTTCTGTTTCGAACTGTTGAAGAGACGAAAAGGAGGCCTGTAATGCGAGGTTGGACTGGCTTCGCTTATCTAATGATTTTCACTCTGGCTCTTCTGGTAGGAGGAGCGGGGGTGGCATGGGCTCAAACCCAGACGCAAACTCAAGCGACCTTGCCCAATTATGTGGTCACATTGCAGCAGGGAAGCTTCTCATCAACGATCACGCCGCTTCAAGGCACCCAGGCTGTGGCTGATTTTTACAATTACACAAACTTTCAGTCCAACACCGGGCTTGAAGTCAATGACCGCAGCCTGATCTTCCTCTATCAAAATGGAAGCTCGGGGCTCAGTCTAGTTGTGATTCATGGCAAGGGCGGCGGAACCACAGGAGGCTCCGTCACGTTCAACATCACGGGCCTGCCTCAGGGATTTACATATCAGGTTCAAGATGATAAAGACGACCAGTATGCAACCGATGCGACAAAGGGGACGACAACGGCAACCCAGGTCTGGCAGACCGGCTTTAGTGACGGCTTTGCGATTGGTCTGGGTAACGACCCGGGTGAGTTCACCATCACCATCTCGCCAAGCTTCGTCTCTGGAATCACGGAATGGGCTTCGCTGACCGGTGACCGGAGCAATCCCAGCACCGTGACGTTGCCAAGCCTTGTCGAGCCTTTGGTTCTGCACGGGCGAGTCCAGCAAGGTGGGGTCGTGGGTGGCACAGTAGCCTCCTTCACCTTCAGCCCGGACAGCCCGGGGGCTGGAATTGCTGTCCAATTCAATGGTCAGACTTCCAGTGCAGCCCCTGGTCACCGAATCGTCAAATATGAATGGGATTTCAATGGCGATGGCACGTTTGAAACGGCATCTGCATCACCGACGGCTCAATACACCTTTCCAAACACAGGCACCTTTCGAGTCACATTGCGTGTGACCGATGATGCCGGGACGATCTCATCCACCTCGAAATCCGTCACCGTGATCGAAGTCCAAGCCCGGTCAGTGCGCAACATCTCTACACCACAGGCCAGCCCCGGAAGCACATTCCGGATCACCCTAGAGATTCAGATGGGCTTGCCCGTCAATGGCTTGGGTGTTCAAGAGAAGCTGCCACCCGGCTTTGAAATCGTTCCTGTCGACAATGGCGGCGCCACGTTCAAGCGCGCCGAGTCTCAATGGATTTTCGCAGACCTGATTGAGACCAATGAAGTCCGCCGGATTGTCTATGATGTTCATGTCAATCCAGATGCAGCTGTCGGCCCATTGCCGTACTGCTTCGACATCACGGGTTTTATCGAGAGCGCCTCTCCGGGCTTCTTAGCCAACACCACGGGCGAGTCTCACGTCTGCCTGACGAGCTGTCTCGACATTCCTGTGGCGGTTGCCCACCTTACGGCACAAGATGTGGTGGATCTGCGCCTGGATGAGAAGATCACAACGGACCAGCTTCAGAGGGCCGCATCCTTCTGGCTGGAAGAGGCTGGCGTCCCAGGAACATGCAACGCCGTGATCACATTTGAAGGGCTGAAGCAGGTAGTCGCCTACAACCTCAGCCTCACCCCAATTGACGAAGCATTGCCGAATACGATGAGTCAGTCTCTTGCGGTCACGAGAACGATACTCACACCGCTGCCCTTCGGAAGCGTCTATCTGCCTACAAAAGCAGGGCGCATCTTCCGGGTCAAGCTGGATGTGATGGTCAATCAAGATACGATGGGCGCAGGTGTCAAAGAGGTCCTGCCGCTCAACTGGACGATTAAGGCAGTGGACAGCGCGGGTGCTGTCTTCAAGCAATCGGATCGTGAATGGGTATTCACGGATAAGCTGACTGCCGGCTCCACGAAGTCCATCATGTATGAAGTGACAGTGCCAGATTCGGAGACGCCTGGACAGGTGACACTCTGGGGCAAGAATGAGGCGTTCATCCCTCGATTCGAAGTCTCAACTCCTGGTGATGGGCAAGTTGTCATGACAAGCTGTCTGGAGACCTTGCTGGCCGTCTCGCACCTCGATGTCGTCAAGAATGATGTGGATGTGACGCTGGCCAACCTGATCCAGTTTGATCAGATTCAGACGGCGCTTGCTGACTGGCTAGAGGATGTGCCGGTGCCAGGAACCTGTGGTAAGACTATCGACTTCGAGACGATGAAGCTGCTCATTGCGCACTGGCTGACGGACACTCCTGTGGATCAACCGCTCCCCGGTGGCGCGGTCACTCCGCCCGCGAAGTAACCCGCGGGGGAGTGCGATCGGCAAGAGGGCACAGTCTCGCGAACGTTACAGGCGATCTCTTTGGGATATACTAAGGGCGACTCCCTCTTGAGAGAATTTGAGATTGCAGGCATGAAAAAGGAGGGCGGAATGAGGTTCAGAAGAGCCACTCATCGAACCTGGATCACGATCTTGGCATCGGCGCTGGTCGTGGTCTCGATCGGACTCATCGGATATAACCAGGGCTTTACGTCGCTGCAGGTGTCGCAGACACTCGATAACTCCATCATCTTCGTCAAGGGCTCCAATGCGAGCCCAGAGGTTTCGACCGTGAATCTGCGGTTAGACGCGCCTCAGCCAACGCAGCGGCTGGCGGCAGATATCATGCTGGTCGTTGACCGCTCGGCAAGCTTTCCAGTTGAGAAGGCCGTCGATAGCGCCAAGCGCATCATTGATAACCTCGATTCAGATGACCGCGTGGGTCTCGTCTCATTTGCGACCGATGCGACATTAGAGGCGACCTTCACTCCAGCCAACGATGCCGGCAAGGTGAAAGATGCCCTCGACAAGCTTGTGGCTGATGGCAAGACCGCCCTGGGCGAAGGCATGGCTGTAGCCACCGATGAGCTCTCGTTTCATGGCCGCTCGAATGTGGCGTGGATTGAGATCCTTCTCACCGATGGCCGGAGCAACTATGGCCGCGATCCTCTGCAAGAGGCTCAAAAGGCCAATGATGAGAATGTCATTATTTATTCGATTGGCGTAGGCTCCTCAATCAATCAGGGGCTGATGACCGACATTGCCCAGGCGACCGGGGGCAAATTTTACTACACCTATAGTGATTCAATTGTCGATGAGATTTTGCGTCTGAATATCTCGGCCCACGATCCCGTCGCCACAAATATTCAGATTACAGAGACGATCTCTAAGAATTTCAAGTATGAGTCAGCTCTGCAGAATGGACCCAATCAAATCGTTAATAACTCGGATGGGACTACCACACTTCGCTGGTCCGTCAACCAACTCCTTCCGACGGATAGCTGGATTGCGCAATACACGATCAGCGGGAGCACGATTGGCACCTTCAATGTACATCAATCGCCATCCGTAGTGGATTTCAAAGATGTGCGGGGACACGAGTATCACAATACACTTCCCGAGTTGAATCTGGAGGTTCGCCCCAAACCGCCAGCGCTTACGGCGGATTTCAAGCTTGATCCGAGCGAGCCGACCACATTCGATGCGATTCAGTTTACCGATCAATCCACCGTCGAGCGCGGGAGTGTCGTAAGCTGGCTTTGGGATTTTGGAGATGGCACGACTTCCACGACTCAAAACCCCGTCCATCGCTATCGCGCGGATGGCGCCTATCACCTGATTTTCACCGTCAAGAGCGATGTGGGCGTGGAAGCATCCAGCAGCTTGAATCTGACCGTCTATACACCAGCGGTGAGCGTTCGCCGAACGATCAACACCTATCTGCCAATTGATGAAACGATTCCAGATCAGACCTTTGAGGTGACGCTCGAGATTCGCATCAATGCGACGATCAACGGCTTGGGAATTGACGAAGATCTTCCCTCGATTGATTCCAGCAGCACGTGGAGTGCCACGGCAATCGACAATTCGACGGCAGAATTCCTCGCATCAAAGACTCAATGGCTCTTCAGCGAAATTCTGAGAGCAGGAGATGAGAGAAAGATCATCTATGATGTCACCGTGCCGAATGCTCAGAAGCTCAATTTTGTCACTGGAACCCTTTCTCAGACCTATGCCATCACGGGAAAGATCACCAGTGCATCTCCGCCCATCGCGAAGGATAATACCGTCAAAGGCGAGTCGCAGATCAAGATTTTGCGGGGCTTTCCCATTGAAATCATTGTCGCTCACTATGACACGAACACAGGGAAGCTGGACTTGAAGCAGTTCCCGACCCACAAGATCAGCCAGAGCCAGATCGATCAGGCTCGCATGTGGTGGCGTAATGCGACGCAAGTGCCTTCATCCGAAGATGCTACAGGACAGCAGCAAGTGATTGATCTGGCCATGATGAACCGGCTGACGGCATATTTCTTAACGCAAACGTCTGTATTTGATCCATTGCCATCTGACTAACAAAGAAGGAGTTAGTAAATGAAGAAGAAGCTTTCTGCCATTCTTGTTGTAGGCGCTCTCATTCTGGTTGCCGGGCGGCTGGCGCTCGTTCACGCTCAAGCACCCAATGCCGCGTTCAGCTTCTCTCCTGTCAGCCCGGACATCAACACCGCCGTGACCTTTGATGCCAGCAGCTCAGGGAGCGCCATCAGCCAATATGAGTGGGATTTCAACGGAGACGGCAAGTATGATTTGACGACAACCTCTCCCAAGATCACCCATCTCTTTGACGACAGCGGAAAGCCTTCTGTAACACTGCGAGTCACCGATCAGCACGGCAGCCAGCAGACCGTTGCACAGACGATCTCCGTAAGCACATCCACTGTGCGGATTCGGCGGGAGATCAGCGCACCGATCAGCCCCAATCGCGTTTCGGCCGGCAGTGCCTTTCAAGTGACGATTACCGTAAAATTTCTGCAGTCTGTCACCGCACCGGGCATCAGTGAGACGGTTCCAACGGGGTGGAGAATCAGCTCAGTCCAACAAGGAAATGCCCTTTACAAGAGCTCCGAGAATGCCTGGCTGATGACCTCGATTGTTGATCCAGGTACGACGTGGCAGATTGTCTACGATGTCACAGTGCCCAGCGGAACGCCTTCAGCGACTTACTCCATCACGGGGCTCTTCTCGAGCCGCTCTGTCAGTCATCCAATTCAGATCCAGATTCCTGGCGATAACGAGATCCGCGTCATCTGATCGGGGCGCGGAAGATTACTCTCGGGCACCATGGCAGTGCTTATATTTTTTTCCAGAGCCGCAGGGGCACGGGTCGTTTCGCTGGGCCTTTTCTGCAACGCGGCGTGGCTCTTTGGCTTTTGTTGTAGCCGTGGCGCCTCCGCCTTGCATCGTTAGGGTTCCAGAGTCACTCCCAGCGCTGCTGCTATTCCCCTCCATCCCATTGACGGCATCATGCTGGTAGCGCACGTTTCCTAAGCCATTCCTGGATTCTGCGGGGGCTTGCTGCATTTTGAGCTCTGGCTTAACCAGTATATTGACAAGCTGTTCTTCGACGCGGCCAAGCATCTCTTGAAAGAGCCGGAAGGACTCCCGTTGAAACTCAACGAGCGGGTCACGCCCCTGGTAGGAGCGCCAGCCAATCCCTTCCCGTAAATCATCCAACGCATAGAGATGCTGTCTCCAGTGCTCATCGATGATATTTAAGATCATCAGCCGGGCGATCTGAGGGAAGTGAGTGCCGAGGCGCTCGGATTGAGCGCGATAATTCTTCTCCAAGAACTCCCGAACAATCTCTTCGACATCGGTAAGGTTCATCTTCTCGCGGAATTCTTCCGAGAAGCGCACATTCTGGAATCCCTCAAGATCCTTCTTCAGACCTTCATAATCCCAAGCGTGTGGCCGGTTTGGATCGGGACAATAGAGAACCGTCAGGGACTGGGCATAACTGGCCAAAACACCCAGCAAATACTCATCGAGATCAGCGCGTATGGCCACTTCATCTTCTTTGTTGTTGAGCAAAAAGCGGTCGCGCAGGGCATAGATGGCCTCCCGCTGACGAGCCATCACGGCATCATAATCGAGCAATCTCTTACGAATTGAGAAGTTGTGGGCTTCCACGCGCTGCTGGGCGGTGCGCATCGCTTTCGACAGGATGTTGTGCTCCAGGCTCTCGCCCTCTTGCAGGCCCTTGAGCGCCCACTGCACCATCTTCTGCTCGCCGAACAATCTCAGCAGATCATCGTCGAGCGAGACAAAGAATTGAGAGGAGCCCGGGTCGCCCTGGCGTCCCGCGCGGCCCCGGAGCTGATCGTCAATCCGACGGCTCTCATGGCGCTGGCAGCCGATGATATGGAGCCCGCCCAGATCGGCAATGCCGGTCCCCAGCTTGATGTCCACGCCACGACCTGCCATGTTGGTCGCCACGGTGATCGCGCTCTTCTCACCCGCATCTTTGATGATCTCAGCCTCTCGCTCGTGCTGCTTGGCGTTGAGAACGTTATGAATCAATCCACGTCGCTTAAGAAGCTGGCTCAGATACTCTGACTTGTCAATGGAGTTGGTTCCGATCAGAACCGGGCGCCCGGCTCTGTTCTTCTGCTCAATCTCATCGGCAATCGCTTTAAATTTCTCTTTTTCAGACTTGAAGAGCACATCGGGAAGATCCTCGCGGACCATCGGACGATGAGTCGGGATGACCATGACACCTAGTCCATAAATCTCTTTGAACTCATCTTCCTCGGTGGCCGCCGTGCCGGTCATGCCCGACAGGCCTTTATAGAGCCTGAAATAGTGCTGCAAGGTGACTTGGGCCAGAGTCTGGGATTCGCGCTTCACTTCCATGCTCTCTTTGGCTTCAAGCGCCTGGTGGAGGCCGTCGCTATAGCGGCGATCTTCCATCAGACGGCCGGTGAACTCATCCACAATCACCACGCGGCCATCTTTGACGATGTAATCCACATCTTTGTGATAGAGAAGACGCGCTCGCAACGACAATTCCAGATGATGAACCAGCTCAATATTCTGGGGTGAGTACAGATTTTCCACCCCGACCAGCTCTTCCGCGCGTTGCACGCCAGCTTCTGTCAGATGAACGCGGCGGGTCTTCTCATCGAGCTCAAAATCTTCATCTTTGCGAAATCGGGGTGAAAGTTTTGCGAATTGCTTATAAAGCTTCTGGGATTCGGAGGTCGATCCGGAGATGATGAGCGGCGTTCTCGCCTCATCAATCAAGATGTTGTCAATCTCATCGACAATGGCGTAATCGAGCGACGCCTGGGTCTTCTGATCCCAGCTCATCACCAGATTATCTCGCAGATAATCAAATCCAAATTGAGTATTGGTGCCGTAGAGAATATCGCACTGATAGGCCGCGCTGCGCTCTTGGGGCGGAGTGTCTTCTTGAATCAATCCCACGGTCAGACCCAAGTGCTTGTAGACGGGGCTCATCCACTCACAGTCGCGCTTCGCCAGATAATCATTGACCGTGACGATGTGGACTTTGCCAGCCAGAGCGTTGAGATAGGCCGGCATGGTGGCAACGAGTGTCTTGCCTTCGCCCGTCCTCATCTCCGCTATCTTGCGGTTGTGGAGCACAATGCCGCCGATGATCTGCACGTCGTAGGGTCTAAGACCGATCAGCCGGTGGGCAGTCTCTCGAACCACGGCATAGGCCTCAGGCAAGATGTCATCCAGAGTCTCGCCTTGTTCAAGCCTTGCCTTAAATTCAGGAGTCTTGAAGGTCAATTGCTCATTGGAGAGCGCTTTCGTCGCGTCAGCATGACTATTGACTTCAGCAAGAATGGGATCAATCTGTTTGAGCCGCTGCTCATTGGTCTCACCAAAGATGCGGTCAACCGTCTTCTTAACCAGATCAAAAACCATAGTTCATTTCTTCCTCAAATAGAGATTCTACGCGAGAAAACTGGGCTTCACAAGATCTGGATTTATGGGAGCTGGCCGAGCAGATCTGTGATGCGCTGTTGAAGCTGCAGGAGCGTGGTCTTTTCGGTCTTCAATTCAAAGTAGTCGCTCTTGGAGACATTGATCTTGACGCCTGGATCTGGCGACAGGATCTTGTCAATCTGCTCGAGCCTCTTATCAATCACATTGCTGGCTTGCTTCAAGGCATCTTTGGCATTGCCCTCCATCTTATTGGCGCGCTGCAAGTCGCCCTTCTTTCCTGCAATTTGCCCTTGCTCCACGTACATTTGTGCCAGCGTATAAAGAATTCTCGATGAGTCCCGATAGGTCTTGCTCAACTCTTTGAGCGCTTGGATACCCTGGTCAGGCTGCCCCTGGTTGTACGTGACCACAGCCTCAAGCTGCAGGGTATCGGGCTTGAGTGAGGGGTCGGGGCTCATCTCTAAAAGCTGCTTTGCATATTTCAGGGCCTGGTCATACTGCTTGGCCTGCTCGTTGATCACGGCCAGATAGAAGTAGGTGCTTTCGGTTGTGAAGAGAGGGAGCGAGCGAAGGAAATAATCCTGGCTCTTTTCATAATCGCCGCTCTGGTAGTGTATGAGCCCGAGCCAGTAATAGGCTTCACTCGGAACAAAGTCGTTGCGAATGCTCTCTTGCAAAAGCCGCTCAACGTCATCGGGATTGCTTTTTGCACTGTAATAGAGGTCTCTGGCCTGGTCAAGATCATAATCGGCGATCCAGTCGCGCCTTGCATAATTCAAGGTGACTCCCACAATCACGACCACAGCAAGCGAGAGCGCGGCGGTTGCGCTTTTGGAAAGCTTGGCTTCAAATATAGGCTGCCCAACCGCTCGCGACTGCAAGAGCGCGAGCAGGAAGACGAGCGCCAAAGCATTGGCGGGAAGGTGGAGCGGAAAGCTGAAGAAAGAATCTCCCATAAAAGCAACGACACCTGCAAAGAGGCAGACGAGCACCCAGCGATTCTCAGACGAGGCGCTCTGCTTGCACCTTTTGATGAGGCTCCAGAGAAGAACCCCTACAAAAGATAGAATCCCCAAAATGCCAAGAATGCCCAGCTCTGCGAGCATTTGGACGTACTCATTGTGCGCTTGCGCGGCTCTCTGGATATATGTTTTGAAGCCAGCCCCTTCAGGAGAGGCTAAGAACTCGCCCTTGTAATCCAGAAATTCTCTTTTAAAATCACCCAGGCCTGTTCCCGTGATTGGGTGATCCTTGAACATGTCGAGGCCGATCAGCCAGTCTTGAGAGCGGGCGTCATCCCACTTTGCGCTAAGCTCACGCGAGGCTTTGATCATCAGGCTCCCGCCGGGAGGAGTGAGAAAGAAGGCCAGAACCAGTGCCGCAAGAATTCCGGCCCCAGCCCAGAGCCAGCGACGGCGCTCCCGAGCCCTCAAGAAGGAGAATAATGAGCCGGAGAATGCTATAAATCCGATGGCCGCCAAAGCAATCCACTGCAGAAAGCCGATGCGGATGGCCATCGCCCCAAGTTTTGAGATGTCAATCGGAATATGCAAGACCCAAATCTCAGTCGCGAAGAGCAGGAGAATGCTGAGTACAGCCAGAACCCCAAAGAGGAGCCAGACCCAGCGCGATTCCGTCTGCAACGTACCCATCTCTTTTGCGAGAGCAATTCCAGCCACAAAGAGACCCGACGAAAGAAGGACGGCAATCCAGGCCGAATCTGAATTGGCAGCCGCCAGTGTGATAAAGGACATGCTGAGCACGAGCAGGCTGTACCAGCGGTCGAGCGGGTGATCCGGCTTATAGAGCAGGAGCAGTCCTGGCACAAAGAGGTAGGCCAAGAAGCCGGCCAGATAATTCTTATTCCCAAAGGTTGAGATGATCGCGCCAATATCTCCTTTGGCACCCGGAGCGCCCAGGAGCACGCCAAAGTACTGCATGATGCCATAGATGCAGGCGAGAAAGCCGGCGAAGAGAATGACCCGCAAGAGAAACTTCAGCTCTTTGATCTCGTCCACGGTGTTTACTAAGAAGAGATAGAAGAAGAGGTAATAGAAGACTAGGGTGATGTATTGAAAGCTGGCCAAGAAGCTTCTGCCATTGATGAGCGAGATGGCCATAACTCCGATCAGAATGAGCCCCGGCCAGATCAGATGCGTGAACTGAATCTTAATGGGGCTTCTGCGAAAGAGATCAGCCACCCAAACGATGAGGAGCAATGAAATGAAGAAGAGCGAGAAGATCATCTTGGTATAGCTGTAATCGGTATTTCCCAGATAGATGACGAGTGGCTGAAGAAATAAGAAGGCGCCCGTAAGAGCGAGCATCACATTGGGGAGCGCCCAGAGAATGATGGCAGCAGAACAGGAGCTGAGAATGAGGGCATACTGGGCATCGGTATTGCCTGAAGCGACAAAATAGACCAAGAGCGGGAGCGCCACACCCGCGAGCACGCCCAGCGAGACTGGCTTAAATTGGGGGTCCTTCAGCCAAGACTGCCATGTTTTATTATTTTTGGCAGGCTGGCTGGGCTTTTGTGAAGGCTTCTTCTCTTTTGAGTTCTGTTTATCGCGGGGTTCTGCCATAGCTTACAGTAAATATCGCAGGGCTTTGATAAGCAAGTCCATATCCCATGGGACGACTTGCAAGAATTTCCCCCAGAGGGCTGGTTTTTTCAGCAAAGCCTTGGCTATTCCACTCGGATAATCAATATCGCCGTGCTCTCCGATCAGAGTCAGCAGCTCAGGATCATCGGCGGTCTCAAAGACCTTGCTGATCTCCTCATCGCTCATGCGGCAGAGCAGCTCATGCGCCAGCATTCCAAAGCGGAGCTCCATCTCAAATAATTCACGCCAGCGCTTTTCATACTCAGAGAGGTTTTTCTTCGAAACATCATTTTCAGAGACCGCGCGCATGGCCACTTCAGCAGCGATCTTGGCGCAGGAGATGCCCGTGAAGATCCCACCGCCGGACGTTGGCTTGGCCTGGCCAGCCGCATCGCCAACGAGCAAAACCCCGTCGCTTACAGTGCGCTCGACAGGTCCAATCGGAATGGCGCCCGCATTGAAGCCCATCACCGTGCGGCCTGGAAATTCTTTATTGAGCCAGCAATCTAGATAAGTCCTGGCCTTCTTGCCATCGTCTGTTCCCAGACCGACGCGGGCATAGCCCCGTGTTGAGGGCACAGCCCAAGCAAAGAAGGCGGGCGCAATGGTCCGGCTGAGATAGACGTGGACGAAATCTTCCCTCTCAGGTTCGTACGGAATGGTCACTTGAATGGCCACAATAAATTTCTCAGGTGGAGCCAGACCCGCCCAGCGGGCAACCCGGCTCTGCGGGCCATCCGCTCCAATCACGACTTTGGTTTTGATAACTTCTGTCTTCCCATCGGCTTGAACTGATAGCTTTCCAGGTTGAAAGCCGACGGCCCGGGCGGGGATTTGAACCTCGACACCAGCATTTCGTGCTAGCTCTACCAGATTGCAGTCAAAGCGGTCGCGATCCATGACATAGGCATGTACGCGGGGACTCTCCACTGAGAGAATTCGTCCATCGGGGGCATGGGCAAAGGCTCCGCGCACTTCGCGCAGGATGACATCTGGATTGGCCTCTGCCGCCTCAAAGCCGCGGACGCTGAGGAGACCCGTACACTGGACGGGCAGGCCGATCTGGCGGCGCTCTTCGATCAGCAAAACGCTGGCGCCACGTCTGGCAGATTCTCTGGCAGCGACGGCTCCGGCAGGTCCCCCCCCGACCACCACGACGTCGTACGTGTCCCGATTGGGCATGGGCTTCATCTTAGCAAATGGAGTCTGATGGCGTAAAGCTCAAATAATTCTGAATATAACGGTGAAGCATATTTCGGGGTGCTCTTTTTGGTCCCACTTACGCAATGCGCTTTTGAAGAGATGAGCTAGGCTGTGGAAGAAATCAAAAATTTGTCGCCTTGAGTTATTTTCGAATCTTGGCGAAGAAATCGCCAAGCTCTTCCTCTGCCTTCTCACCCAAACGCCCCCAAATGTCTCCGCTCTCAGCAATTCTTTTGCTGGTCGTTTCATCCGAGCAGATCAAGCGACACGTCCCGAGGTCTGCGGTCTCTGCGGAGTATTGAATCTTGAAGGGCTTTATGGATGAGTGGCCGCGCACATCAATCTCAACTTTGAATGGATATGGGCCATCATGTTTTAGAACGCGCACAGTCCAGGTATGTCCGTGAAATTCATCATCAAGCTCATTCCCCAGGATCTGACGAAGCCTGCTCTGAGCCAATGCTTTTACTTCTTCTTCCATCTGTTTACTTCGTTGTGCCTTCTGATTTCTGGCCTCTTCGTCTTGCACATCGCGTTTCCCTTGGCGCTCTAAAGACTTATTTACTAGATCTTCAATTCTTCCCAAACCCAAAACACCTCGTTCTTTCTAGGCACTCTGCTATCAGCTTATCTTGAGCGATCTGGAATCACAATGCGGAAGAGGCAGTGTCAATGATCTCTTTGTAGAGTGATACTTTCATTGAAATCCGCTCAGGCTTGAATTACGATTAGCTAAGATCATAAGATACTCAGTAGAACATGCCTTCATTTGATATCGTGAACCGCATAGATATGCAGCTCGTTGATAATGCCGTCAACAACTCTGTCCGTGAAATCTCCCAGCGCTACGACTTTCGTGGCAGCCATTGTGAGCTGACTCTCGACAAGAAGACGAAAAAGATCAATTTCCTCGCAGCAGACAAGGTTAAGATGGACGCTATGCGTGAGATCTTTATCGCCAACGCAGTTCGCCAGAAGATCAACATGAAGTCATTCCACTTTGGACAGGCTGAGCCAACCTCGGCAGGCGCACTGAAAAAAGAAGTCGAGATCAAAGAGGGAATCGAAAAAGAGATTGCTCAGCGAATTGTCAAGCTGGTCAAAGAATCTAAGATGAAAGTCCAGGCATCCATCCAGAGCGACGAGCTGCGGGTTACGGGGAAGAAGATTGACGACCTGCAAGAAGTCATTGCACTGCTACATCAGCACGAATGGGAAGTTCCGTTGCAGTTTGTCAATATGCGCAGCTAGACAATCGCCAACATGCGCTCAATCGAAAGTCTGGCTTTTCTGGCTATCTCATCAGGCACACGAACTTCAAAGACATCTTCACGCATTGTTCGGAGCAGCTTTTCCAGCGTGATCATCTTCATATACTGGCAGACCGCATTGGCATTGGCCGGGATGAACGTCTTGCCAGGCGCCTCTTTCTTGAGTCGATGCAAGATTCCTGTCTCCGTGGCCACAATGAACTCTCTGGCTGGCGAGGTCCTAGCGCGGCGAATCATGCCCTCTGTAGAGAGAATGTGAACCTCGCCCTTCAGCTTGCCCGTCGCTTTGTGATACATGCAGGCCGTTGAGCAGCCGCACTCCGGATGGACCAGCAGCTCGGCCTCGGGGTGCTCATCCCGCATCTTGTTGATGTTGGCAATCCCGATGCCAGCATGGACATGGCACTCGCCCGACCAGATATGGATGGGCGCTTTTCTGGAAGTGACACGCTGCACGTAAGCACCTAAGAACATGTCAGGCAGAAATAGAATCTCTTGATCTTCAGGAATGGCATTGACAATCTGAACGGCATTGGTCGAAGTGCAGCAGTAATCCGTCTCCGCCTTCACTTCGGCAGTCGTATTGACATACGAGACGACGACTGCCCCAGGGTGCTCAGATTTCCACTGGCGAAGCTGATCGCCGGTGATTGTGGCCGCGAGCGAGCAGCCGGCATTGGGATCGGGGATGAGCACGCGCTTTTCGGGTGCGATGATCACGGCTGTCTCGGCCATAAAGTGGACTCCACAAAAGATGATCAGCTTCGAGTCCGTCTTGGCTGCCTGTTGCGAAAGCCCTAGAGAATCACCCACAAAATCAGCCAGATCCTGAATCTCAGGAATCTGATAGTTGTGAGCGAGAATTACAGCTTTTTTCTCTTCTTTCAAACGAAGAATCTCACGCGTCATCTCCGCCTTCTCAGCATCTGTGAGCGGCTTTGTCTTTGGCAATGTCGCTGTTTTGATCAAGGTTGCATTACTCATAATCGTGTATCTCCAGACTGAGATCGAGCGCCTTGGGCGAGTGGGTGAGTGCGCCAATCGAGATGAAATCGACACCCGTTGCCGCCACCTCTCGCACGTTCTCCAGCGTGACCCCACCCGATGCTTCTATTAGGGCCCGTCCATCAATTAAATCCACAGCCTGCTTCATTTGAGCAGGCCGCATGTTATCCAGCATGATGATCTCGGCTCCGCTCTGGACTGCCTCTTCGACTTCAGCCAAGGTTGTCGTCTCAACTTCAATCTTTACAGTCATGGGAACATGCTCTCGGGCAAGGCTGACCGCCTTGCCGATGCCGCCTGCCGCCCGAATGTAGTTATCTTTGAGCAGAACCCCATCATAGAGGCCCATCCGGTGGTTGAAGCCGCCTCCGGCTCGCACAGCGAACTTGTCCAAAACTCTCAGACCGGGAGCCGTCTTGCGTGTATCCAGAATCTTCACATTATACTGTGAAACTTCACCCACAATTTGGGCCGTGAGAGTGGCAATTCCACTCATTCGCTGCAAGAAGTTGAGCGCCGTCCGCTCCGCTCTCAGAATAGAAGCGACTCTCCCGGTCAACGTAGCGATGTTGGCGCCTGTAGCGACCTTTTCTCCATCTCGAATGTGCGGTGTAAACTCAATCTCCGGATCAACTAGCTGAAAGACTCGTTCGGCAACGGGCAGACCGGCAATGACTCCCGGCGCCTTGGCGAGGATCACAGCCGATGCGACTTCATCGCTGAAAATGGCCTCAGTGGTGATATCACCGCTGCCAAGGTCTTCCGCCAGAGCACGGAGAACAACCTCGTCGAGCTTTAGCGGGTCGAGCAGAGCTCTCGCTCTTGCCGTAAGAGAATGTGCCTCTGCCATTTTGGATCTTCCTTTGGAAAGTCGACGCGGGCATGTGTGCCTCGCGTCTCTTCTCGCTCCAAGGCAGCGCGAGCGATCAGCTCAGCCGTCTGGAGGCGCTGCTTCAATCTTAAGCTCTTTATACTTTGAGTGGCTCGATTCAGGCTCTCTCTCATGGCCGCAATCTTGGTCAGTGCAGAAATGAGACCAGCCTGAGAGCGAAATAGACCAACTTCATTGGTCATAATTTGTTTCAACTGATCTTGCATCTCAAGAATCTCTGGCTGTGAAACCTGCAAAACAAAATCTAAACTATTATCAACATCTTTAATCCCTGAGCCATTAAGAGATGTGTGGAGAGCTACTAATTTCGATGCCTCATGACCAGCGCGCTCACCAAAAACAACGCACTCCAAAAGCGAATTGCTGGCCAGGCGATTGGCTCCATGCACACCCGTGCAGGCCACCTCACCACAGGCGAAGAGCCCGTCAATATTTGTCGCCCCGCGCAAGTCTGTCCTGACGCCGCCAATTGTGTAGTGGGCTGCCGGAGCTATTGGAATGAGATCATGGGCAAAGTCAAAGCCGCGCTCGCGACAGGCTTCCACAAGCGACGGGAATCTTGTTTGCACTCGCTCTGAATCGAGATGTCTCAGAGATAGATAGACTCCACCCGTCGTTTCGATTTGCTTGTGAATGGCGCGTGCCACGATATCGCGAGGGGCAAGCTCAGCCAGCTCATGGATCTCCGGCATAAAGCGCTGGTTGTGCGCATCGAGCAGATAAGCCCCTTCACCGCGCACGGCTTCGCTAATGAGCTGAGCACTTCCGTGTGCATCGCTCAGCGCTGTGGGGTGAAATTGAATAAGTTCAATATCTTGAATCTCAGCATCGGCGTCATAGGCCAGTGCAATCCCGCTCCCACTGGATGTGACGGGATTCGTCCTTCGCAGGTAGAGATCAGAGGCTCCACCTGTAGCAAGAATGACCGCACCCGCTCGAATCCAGAGACTCTGCTCATGCTCAGAATCAAACGCCAACACTCCAGCACACAAATTATCTTGAGTGAGCAATCGAATGACTTCCGGCCCTTCCACGAGCTGGATATTGGAATGATTTTTTACTCGGGTAAAGAGCGCCTCCACAACAGCCGCTCCTGTGGCGCTGCCGCGGGCATGGACAATCCGGCGCTGGCTGTGGCCGCCTTCGCGACCCAGGCTGAGTCTCCCATCGGTGCGATCAAACTCAGTGCCCCATTCAATCAAGAGATTGATGGCTCGCGGTGCTTCGTTCACCAGCAACTCGACAGCCCGCTCATCGCAAAGACCCCGCCCAGCCTTGATTGTGTCTGCGAAATGCTGTGCCGGAGAATCTTCTGAAGAGATAGCTGCCGCAATGCCGCCTTGCGCCCAGGCGGAGCTGCTCTCTGTCACCGGAGATTTTGCTAACAACAAAACCTTGGATCGCTTGGCTGCGGTCAGCGCTGCGACCAGTCCGGCTGCACCTCCGCCGATGACCAGAACCTCAGTTTTGAGAGTCAAATCACGCAAAGAGCGCATAGCAAACTCATTATACATCAAAGTGCTGTATAACATCAAGATACTATTGATTTTAACGTGTCTAGAGAGGGGTTGTCGAATTGAAGAGCGCACAGCAAAATGGCAAAAATTGTTAATCCAATCTCTTTAACCAGCCTTCTATCGCCTTTTTACAGGCTTCGCTCTACGATATGCCATCCCATCATGAGATCCTAGGGAGGCATCTGTGAAACTCGTTGGGCTGACTCTTCTTATAATCCTGATCGGATTCGCAGCCAATATTACCCCCGCAATCTGGCTTCAAACTTCACAGTCCATCAGCATCACAGTGGCCCTTGGAACCCCGGAAATTGTGATGGACTACTCCAGGGACTCTTGCCGCAATTCTGGCGGCCTCGATCTGACAGACGTCCAGGCGAGAGCCGTGCGAAGCCCGTTAGACGAGAGCATCATATTGATCTCAGGCAATGCACCCGTCAACTACACCATGACCGGTCCAGACTTTGATCATTTGAGACGAAACTGCACTGCGGCTCTCGTCTCTGGGGAGAGCCCGTTTGCTTACACATTCTCCAATCAAGAGTGGATTCTCTCTCTCTATCGGGACGGCAACATCATTCATGCTCTTATCCACAATGAATTTCATGATCCGCTGGCGGCGGCTTGCAAGCCGGGAGATTCCAGCCCAGCCAATCCATGCTTATACAACTCGATCACCTCCGCAGTCTCTATGGATGGAGGCCAGACATTCACTCAGTCTCACGCACCCGATAATGTTGTTGCTGCTCTCCCAACACCTTGGATAGCGCCTACTGGCCAGAGAGGAGATAGCAATATAAATCCTCGTGGCTACTTCACCCCCAGCAACATCATTCACGGAAAAGATGGCCTCTATTATTCGATGTTCTTTGCTATTCCATTCGCTGACAAGCCGGCGTTCCGTGGAACCTGCCTCATGCGAACAGACAACTTGAGTGATCCGGGTAGCTGGCGTGCCTGGGATGGGACTGGCTTTTCAATCCCCATGCACAGTCCATATGACAGCAAAGGAGACCCAGCGCCGACGGGGCTGCCTCCTTGCGCATTTGTGAGTGCTGAGTCAATTGGCGATCTCTACGGCAGCCTCACCTTCAATTCTTACTTTGAAAAGTACATCTTGGTGGGGAGTGCACTCTTATCAGTCAATCGGGAGCTGACATGCGGAACGTACTTTTCACTCTCTGATGACTTGATCCACTGGTCTACACCGCAGTTGCTCATGGCTGGAAAGCTGCCCTACCCACCCTGCTCAACGGGAAATCCGGATGGCTCCATCATCTACCCCAGTCTGATTGACCATAGTGATACCACACCCAATTTTGAGAGCACAGGCCAGTCGCCCTACCTCTACTATGTTCTGTGGAATGATGGACTCGACCGGGATTTGATGAGGCTTCAGGTGCACTTTGAGAAGGAGTCAGCCTCACTCTTGCTGTTTGGGTGGGCACCCCACACTCCCATAAGAGCAGAAGACACAGCAATCACCGGATTTGGGCTTTAACAGAGCATGACACTGGGTGCAGAGATAAAAGAAGAGACAGGAGCTCGTTGGCATCACCTCTTCTTTCGAGTGGCCACATTTCGGGCAGGTGATGATCGATGTCAAAAGAGTCTTCGATTCGTCCATCATTTGTTCACTCCAGCCTCTTCCAGCAGAGCCTGGAGTGCTCGGCGCTCTCCTGCGGTGACCCGCTCCAGCACTCTGGGCTTCAGCTTGCGCAGCTCAACTGGCCCAATCGTGGTTCGAAGCAGCCGCGAGACCGGAAGCTTAAAATGATGGAAGAGCCGCTTGATCTCGTGCTTTTTGCCCTCGGTCAAGATCAGCTCAAAGAGCGAGTCATTGGGGCCTTGCCCCAAGAAGCGCCCCTCTTCGATCCTCAGTCTCTCACCCGCATCTAGAATCCCCTTCTTCATTCTGGACAAGATCTCATCCGCATGGCGAAAGGGAATAATGGCTGAAACGAGAACCTCATATCTCTTTCGGACCTTGTACCTTGGATGCGTGAGCAGGTTGATCAATCTGCCGTCATTGCTAAAGAGCATGAGGCCTTCAGCGTCCCGGTCCAGACGGCCGGCGACGGCATAGCCTTTGAGACCCGCCGTCTCCAGGACCTTGCCCATTGTGTTCTGATATTTCGGGTCCTCATGCGAAGAGATCATCCCACGGGGCTTGTAATATTTATAGACCGCAATCTCGAACTGCTTAAGCGGGATCTGCTTCGCATCCACGCAAAGCTCTTTCACCTGCCCTGGATTCATCTCCATAAAGGGCGTGAGGACAATCTGGCCATTGAGCTGGACTTTCCCAGCCTTAATGAGCTCTTGCGCCTTGCGGCGCGAGACGCGGGCCTGGCGCTGAACGATCTGAAGGAATCTCATTTTAGTCATCTGAATAAGAATACGTCGGGACAATCTCCTTGAGTAGGGCTTTGATCTCCTCCGCTTTACCCTGCTGGGCCATGTTGCTGAGCGTCTCCAGTCTGGCTCGCAGCTCTCTTTCGTCCAGCGTTGCTCCCAGCTTGGCGACAAAGATCTGCTTGTGCTGAGTGGCTAATGTCCCCTCTTCTGCCGTCAATAGCTCTTCAAAAAGTTTTTCACCCGGGCGGATGCCAGTGAAGACGATGGCAATCTCTTTGTCTGGCTCATACCCCGAAAGCCGGATCATATCACGTGCCAGGCCCACAATCTTGACTGGATTGCCCATGTCCAGCACGAAGACCTCTCCACCACGCCCCATCGCTCCGGCTTGCAGCACCAGAGTGACCGCCTCTGCTGGGACCATAAAATAGCGCTTCATCTCTGGATGCGTGACGGTAATGGGGCCGCCTTGCTGGATCTGTCTTTGAAATTCTGGAATGACACTGCCCCGGCTGCCAAGCACATTCCCAAAGCGCACGGCAACGTACGGAGTCTTCTTTTGGCCATTGAATGCCTGTATCACAATCTCGGCCACGCGCTTGGTCGCTCCCATTACAGAAGTCGGGTTGACCGCTTTATCCGTAGAGATTAGAACAAACTTCTCTGCTCCGTTCGCTTGCGCAGCTTCAGCGACATTGAGTGTGCCAAAGATATTGTTCTTGACGGCCTCCTCGGGATGATGCTCCATCAACGGGACATGCTTATACGCAGCCGCATGGAAGACGACTTGCGGCTTAAATTCCCGAAACAGCTGATGGATCTTATTCTGATCGCGCAGATCACAAAGCAGAATCTCTAGGTCTATGTTTGAGACAGACTCTTGCAGCTCGTTCCCCAAATGGAAGAGACCCGTCTCATCTTGATCAAGTGCGATGAGCCTCTTCGGCTCAAATTGCGCCACCTGGCGACAGAGCTCGGAGCCGATCGAGCCTGCCGATCCTGTCACCAGAACCGTCTTCCCCTTTAAATAGCCTTGGATCCCAGATACATCGATCTGGACAGGCTCTCGCCCCAATAAATCCTCGAGCTGCACTTCACGGATATTGGCCAGGCTCACCTGCCCCGTGACCAGCTCATGAAAGCCCGGTAAGGTCTTAATGTGACGGAGTCCGGCTTGGCGGCCGCATTCCATAATCTCGCGAATCTTGGTCGGAGGTGCAGTCGGGATCGCAATGAGCAATTCATCAATTTCATGACGGCTTAGCACGGAAGGAATCTGATCACACCGCCCAAGCACAGGGACACCATGAATCACAATGCCGCGTTTGGCTGGATCGTCGTCCACGAACCCGATCGGTGAGTACTGGGAGCGCTGCTCTAGATGCATAGCTCGCACGATCTGCTCTCCAGCACTGCCCGCCCCCGCAATCAGAACACGCCGACCTTTTATGGATGAGAATCCCTGGATTAGACCCAAATAGATTCTTTTGAGGGATCGAAACCCGCCAATCAGAGTGAGCGTCAAAATATAATCAATCACTAAGATGCCGCGCGGGAAAGTGACTCCCCACGGCTCTCGCTGAACCAGAAAGTAGAGCGTCCCCAGCAGCGCCGAGCTTAGCGTGACCGCTTGCGCAACGGAGACGAGCTCACGGAAGCTTACATACGTCCAGCTCATTCTGTAAAGCCCAAACAGATAGAAGATGACCAGCTTCCCGACCAGAGCGAAGGCAAGATAGGTCTCAAAATCATCCACCCATGTAGCCGGGATTGTGCCATCAAACCGGATCAGAAAGCTTCCATAGAGCGCCAAAGAGATCAGCACAGAATCGGCGATCAAAAAGAGGAGCACCCTTCTCAAACGCATCTGCTCAAGTAGTGTCGATGTTCGCATGATCCATACGCTCAATAATTCAATATTCTACTAGAAAAGCTAATTCCAGAGAGAGCTTCCACGGGAGACCAGATAGATTCCGAAGATAATAACCGCGATGCCAAGCCACTGCATAAGGCTGATCTCTTCTTTAAATACCAGCGCCGAGAGCAAGGCCACCAAGACGAAGGTGAGACTCAAGATAGGATAGGCATAACTCAGCTGTACTTTGGGCAACGCGCTAAGCCAGCTAATGGCGGCGATCAGTCCAAAGAGGATGCCCGAGAGCACATTCAGATTTTGTAAGATCTTCCCAAGATAGGGCAGCACAAGCTGAAGCTCTCCTGGAAGAGACCCAATCTCGTTCATGCCTCGTTTCATCGAGATTTGCGAGATGGCCGTAAAGACGACAGCCAGCCCAACATAGAGATACTCTCGGGTCATGGTTATATGATTATTTTCTCCTAGCGCAGCAATTGCTCCAGTTGAGAGCCAACGTAGTCAATCTCTTTCTCCGAGAGCTGATTAAAAAAAGGCAAGGCAATCGTGCGATCGGAGACATGCTCTGTCACGGGGAAATCGCCCCGCTTCCATCCAAATTGTGCTTGATAAAAGGGCTGCAGGTGAATTGGACTGAAGTAGTTTCTGTTCTCGATCCCCCGGTCTCGAAGCCCCTCTTGAATCTCTTCCCGGTCGGTTTTCGTAAAGCGATCCGCAAGTCGAATCACATAGACAAACCATCTCACTTTGACATCCGGTGCGATGCAAGGCGGATAGAGATCTTTGATCGCTTTGAGACGCTTGAAATAGAGCTGAGCCACTCGATCCCGCTTCTCTTGCAGCTCTTCAATTCGCTCAAGCTGCGCTAACCCTAAAGCACAATTGATATCACTCAGGCGAAAATTATAGCCAATCCTCTCATGCTGCAGCCACGTTCCAGCTTCTCCTCGTCCCTGATTGCGATAGCTTCTGCAGAGCTTGGCGATCTCTTCGCGGTCTGTAAGAATGACACCGCCCTCGCCAGTAGTCATCTGTTTGTTGGGATAGAAGGCAAAGACCCCCACATCTCCAAAACAGCCGGCTTTTCTATTCTTGTATTCAGAGCCAATCGCTTCGGCAGAGTCTTCAATCAATAGCAGTCTATGCTTCTTGGCAATCTTTGTAATTGCATCCCAATTGGCTGGCTGGCCAAAGACATCTACGGCGAGAATTGCCTTTGTTTTGGGGGTGATTGCTGCTTCGATCTTTGAGACATCTATATTATAGGTGCTTGGCTCAATATCTACAAAAACTGGCTTTGCGCCTTCAAAAAGCATGCAATTGGCAGAGGCTACAAAGCTAAAGGGAGTAGTGATCACCTCATCACCCTGGCCGATGCCCAATGCTTTGACCATCAGATGAAGTGCGGAGGTGCCGCTGTTCACCGCGACGGCATACCGCACCCCCGCATAGCGGGCGATCTTCTCTTCAAACTCAGGTAGCCTTGGACCCAGGCTGAGATATGGGCTCTTCAGAACGGCCGTCACGTACTCGATCTCTTTGGGGCCAATATCCGGTCGCGCCAACGGAATCATTTTCATTTGGCGAATCAGACCTCCTCTAGCGGTGCTGCTGGATGACTTTAGCGGGAACTCCTACGGCTGTCACATGGTTTGGAATATTCTCAATAACAGCTGCCCCTGCACCGATCGTGCATTCATCGCCAATGGTGATCCCTTGGATAACACTCGCCCCTATCCCAATGTGAGTCGACTTGCCTACTTTCACATTGCCGGCTAAATGCGCTCCCGGAGAGATGTGAACAAAATCTCCAACCTGGCAATCATGATCAATAGTGGCTCCCGTATTTACGATAACATGCTTTCCAATGCGCGAATCCGAGTTGATGACTACGCCTGCCATAATGACTGCTCCCTCTTCGACGACAACTCCACGGGCAATTTGTGCTGATGGATGAATGATCGTGGCAAATGGGAATCCGAGTTTTTTTATCTTCTCACTCAAGCCTTCTCGCACTTTGTTAGAGCCAATGGCTATTATCACGTGTGCTCTTAGGTCCACTTGCCTCTGGATAAGCTGGAAACCTCCCAAGACCGGGTACCCAAAAAAGGGCTTATTATGCAGATCAGAATCGTCATCCAAGATGCCGACTATCGAATATATGTTGTGCTTTTCAGCAGTATCGATGACCACCTTGGCATGGCCCCTGGCTCCATAGACTAGAAGCTCTTTCTTCTCTTTACTGGACATGCTCTTTCCCGGATTTGCGGATCTCGTCTGGACTCGGCGGGGTTACAAATGGGTCATTCACTCCCTCTTCTCCATAGAGCCCTTCGCGCTTTATCAGCACGACCCAGAGTGTCTTGAATAGAATCTTTACATCGAGCCAGAAGGACCACTGGTCAATGTACTGCAGATCGAGCTCAATCCGTTTCGCCCATGCGAGACCATTCCTTCCGGAGACTACGGCCAAACTGGTGATGCCCGGCTTCATGGCGAGGCGCCGTCTCTGGTTTGAGTCGTAGTGCTTCACCTGGTACTCCAGCGTCGGGCGTGGGCCAACCATGCTCATATCTCGGACAAGCACGTTGAAGATTTGAGGAAGCTCATCTAGCCCAAAATCTCTTAGGAATTTTCCAACTCGCGTGATGCGAGGATCATCAATTGCTGCTTGATAGCCAAGCCCTTGATGTATTGCTTTGTCAATCATGGTGCGGAATTTCCAGACTTTGAACAGCTTACCCTCTTTGCCAACTCGCTCCTGTCTAAAAAAGACTGGGCCCTTGGACTCGAGTTTGATGAGAAGTGCAAAGATCACGAACGGAATCGCTAACAGAATGAGCGCTATCACGCTCAGGATAATATCTATCAGGCTCTTTAGTGCTCTTTGAATTGACATAAATCTGCATTGTCATTGTAGCGAAAACTGATACGCGTGGAACTCTTTCATATCACAGTGAGGCACCGCCAGATTCTTCCAGAAGAATGTCTACGATCTTCAGGGCAGACGTGCCATCGCCATAAAGATGAGTGACTCGAGCCATTTCGTTGTATTCGGCAGAATTACTTAATAGTCTCTTCGTCTCAGAAAAGATCTTTTCAGAATCAGTGCCAACGATTTTGGAGACTCCGGCTTCGACAGCTTCGAGTCGCTCAGTCATATCCCGCATGACTAGCACAGGTTTTCCTAACAACGGAGCCTCTTCTTGGATCCCACCCGAATCCGTCAAGATGAGTGTGGACCGGCTCATCAGCCAGACAAACTGCTCATATCCAAGAGGGGGAAGCAAGTGAATATTAGAAATATCTTTCAGCATCTTTCGGACAGGCTCTCGGGCATTTGGATTGAGATGCACGGGATAGAGAACCAGAACGTTTGGGACTTCTTGGGCAATCTTCTTTAATCCGGCACAAATATTCTCCAAAGGCCTGCCAAAGCTCTCGCGGCGATGACCGGTCACTAAAATTACTCTTCTATCTGCGAGAACAATGCCATATTCTGTTCGAAAATCTTCACTGAGCCTTTTCTGAGTCATCGAATCTGCTTGGCATTTCACAACGTTAAGAAGCGCATCAATTCCCGTGTTGCCAACCAAGTGGATGCGCGATGTTGAAATGCCCTCGTTTAGCAAGTTGCTTTTGGCTCGCTCAGTGGGAGCAAAGCAGGGATCAGAAAGCGCGTCAATCAGCGTCCGATTCATCTCTTCCGGAAAAGGATTTCTGGGGTTATGAGTTCTGAGCCCTGCCTCCACATGCGCAACTCTTGTTTTCAAATAATAAGCAGCCAATGCACCCGCCAGCGCCGTAGTTGTATCTCCTTGCACAAGAACAAGATCGGGGTTCTCTTCATGAAAGACAGGCTCCAATGCCTGCAATGCACGCGTGGCCAGATCCACCGGACTCTGGCCCATCCTCATCAAGTCAAGGTCTCTGTCTGGCTTTATGCGGAATAGACTCAGAAGAGGATCAAGCATCTCTCGATGCTGCGCGGTGATGCAGACCCGCGATTGGATTTCCGGATGCAGAGCCAGCTCCTGAAGGACTGGAGCCAGCTTAATCGCTTCTGGCCGGGTCCCAAAGATGGTCAGAATCTTCATTTTCTGCGAGCAGATTTTTGTAAAGATTGAGATATTGCTCCAATATGACGCAATTCGAAAAGCGGCTTTCAACAATCTCTCTGGATCGTTTGCCCATTGTTTGTCGCAATTTAGGATTCCCGGTCAGACGCTCAAGTGCTTGAGCCAGAGCCTCAGAATTGCGGGGCGGAATGAGATAGCCATTCTCACCATCATTCACAGTCTCGCGACAGCCTGGCACATCGGTCGTAATCACAGGAAGCTCCATCGCCATCGCTTCAAGCACAGTCCTGGGGAGTCCCTCACCGTACGAAGGCAGAGCATAAATGTCACTAATGGCAAGCCACTCCGGAATATTCTCTTGATAACCTGGCGCAATCAAGTTGCCCTGAGAGATGTAAGGCCGAAGACTCTCCACTGTCAATGTGGATGGATTACCAGGATCAGGATCGCCAATCAAAACAAACCTGGCACGATTTCTCATACGCACTCCCGCTTGAAGAAACTCATAGACGCCTTTCGATGCGAGAAGCCGTGCGACCATAGTCACCACAATTTCATCAGGCGCAAGTCTCCACTCTTTGCGCAATTGAGCTTTGCGCTCTTCTGAGACCGCCTGAGGTGAGAACAGATTTACATCTACGCCTGAGCCGATGATAAGCCTTGTCTGCTCAGAGCGGCAAAGTCTTTTATCGAGATAAAATTTCTGGTCGTCGGGGTTCTGAAAGATGACGGCTGAGGCTCTACTCAACGCCCTTCTCGTCAGGTTGTTGACCCCGACTCGCGCTACAGCACCACGAAACCCAAAGTTATCTGAATAGAGCGACCCCAACCCCGTGACTGTGCTAACAATCACCGGAACGCGAGCATGCTGCCCTGCAATTCCTCCATACGCATTGGGCCGAAGCGTAAATGTATGCAGGAGATTGGGTCTTAGCTTGTGAAGCAGCTGGGTCAGTCTATCCATGACTCCAAGCACGGCAATGGGATTGAATGACAGGCGATCAAAGTCAAAGGGCACAAACTCAATACGATGCTGCTTGAACAGAGAGGAATATTCCCCTGATGGGGAGATAGCAAGAACCTGCGCGCCTTGAGTTATCAACTCTTGCATCAGTGCTAACCGGAAGCGATATAAATTGAAATCGAGGTGAGAGAAGAAGGCAAAGCGTTTATTCTTGAAGCTCATGGAGATTTGGGTAGGAGCCTCTACCAATGAGGCTCCCATTGGGCCCGCCACCACTCAAAGACAAAGAGGTTCCAGAGCTCCCAGAAGCGATCTCTCTTAAAACTAAAGTGCTCCTTCATCAATTGCCCAACGGCACTAGCATTCCAAATTCCTGATTCCTCGAGGGCTTTTGGACTGAGTCTCTCTTGCACGGAATCAAAGAGATCTTTGCGGAACCACTCCCCGATGGGGATGCCAAATCCGCCTTTCGGGCGCTGCAAAATTCTTTGAGGCAGATAGCGCTCAGCCACTTTGCGCAAAATCCATTTACGCTGTCCTTCACGGAGCTTCCAATTGCCCGGAAGCTGAAAAGCGAGCCTTGCAACAAGCGGATCGACAAACGGAACTCTCACCTCCAAGCTATGCTGCATGCTTGCTATATCGACTTTATGAAGCATGTCGTAAGGCAGCACAAAATTGACATCGGAGTAGAGCGAGAGATTGAGCCCTGTGTAGCCAGCACTCTTTCCTTCATCCCAGATCTGGCGCATGAGCGTGGGGAGAGGCTGCACATAGCCATTGTGGCTGACTTTAACGATCTCTTCCTGAAAATTCGTCTCTTGCGAGACTGTAGCCTGCAAGTGGCGTTCTACTGGATCAGAAACCATTAAACGTGACAGCTTTCGGACCTGGCGCCATCGCTCCCCAATCAAGCTTCCTCGGCTCTCTGAGATGGGCAGTCGTGCTGTCAGGCGGAGAAGAGGAGCGACAGCTCCAAACCTCTCGGCCAGCCACAATCCCTGGTATTTGTTGTAGCCTGCAAATAGCTCATCACCGCCATCACCGGATAGCGCCACTTTCACATGCTGGCGGGTCACTTTGCTGATGATGGAGACCGGAATCAGGGACGAATCTGCGAATGGCTCATCGAGGTGATCCAGCGTCTCAACCATCGCTTGCCAGCCTTCTTTGGATGAGACCGCGATCTCCTGATGGCTCGTTTTCAGCTCATCCGCAACGATTCTGGCGTATTTGGATTCGTCATAGGTCGGTACATCCGGAAAGGTGACTGTGAATGTTCGTAATGGCGAGCTTGATCTCTTCTGAGCCATAGCAACGACCAGCGACGAATCGAGTCCACCGGACAAAAATGCTCCGACAGGCACATCGGCCAACAGATGCCCTTCTACAGAATCAGCCAGAGTCTCTTCAAGCTCGTCCACGGCATCTTCAAGGCTTCCTTCAAAGGGCTTCTCATTGAGACGGAAAAAGCGCCCGCGATCCACAATCTTCCCGCTCCGCACGAGCAGCCAGTGTCCGGGCTCCAATCTTCGTGCATCTTTCCAGATTGTCCAGGGGGCTGGAATGTAATTGAGCGTCAAATAAAACGAGAATGCTTCAGGATCAATTTGACGGGAGAAGCCATTCAAACTCAGGAGCACTCGTAGCTCAGAAGCAAAGTAGAGCCCATTGGGAGTCTCCGTAAAGAAGATTGGCTTGATGCCGAGCGCATCTCTTGCAAGTAACAACTCATCTTTTCTTCGGTCATAGATGGCAAAAGCAAACATCCCCCTTAGCTTGGGCAGCATTTGCTTACCATATTCTTCGTAGAGATGGACGACTACCTCGGTGTCTGAGTGTGTGTAGAATTTGTGTCCCCTTTGGATGAGCTCTTCGCGAAGCTCGGGAGAGTTGTAGAGTTCTCCGTTGTAGACAATCAGAACATTTTTGTCTTCGTTGAAGATGGGCTGATCGCCCGTGGCAAGATCAATGATACTGAGACGGCGGTTTCCAAGCCCAACATTCTTGTCGCAGAAGAAGCCCTCTCCGTCTGGACCACGATGCGAGAGGAGATCATTCATGCTTTGGAGAAGAGTGCGATCTGCCAAAGCGCTGCGCTGAAGGTGCATTCCACAAATTCCGCACATGGCTACGTCTCACCTCCAGCAAGCTTTAATTGAGCCTTTGCAACATCTTCTTTGTATCTCAATTTTAGCTGAAGCACAACATGGGCAGCAATGATTAGACCGATTGCCAGCCATAAGAAACGGCTGCGTAGCATCATTTGCTGGGTAGAATAGACCAACAGAGTCAAAAATCCTATAAAAATCCCGCGCGAAATCGCAATCCAATGAGAATTGGCAAGCTTCGTTGCCAAGCGAATATTTTGAATACCTGTGACAATGATATATCCAAAAAGCAGCGCAAAAGCAACAGCACCAATCATGCCCATCTCCGCTACAACAGAGAGATATGCATTGTGAATCTCATACTGGTAATCCACAGAGATATTCCCAAGTCCATAGCCAAGAAACGGAGATTTTTGAAAGAGTTGCAGGGCCACTCCCCAATTCATGAGTCTGAAGGGGTCTGTAAATTCACCCTGAGTGGTCACAGTGTTGATGACGCTTAGAGCGCGATTGATCACCCCAAAATGTTGATCAATAAGTAGCACGATGAAATAAAAGCTTGCTAAGAAGATGACTCCTGCAATCAACATGCGAAAGTTGGCCCGCACCAGATAGATCGACGCATAGATCCCAAGGCAGAATACCAACGCTGCAACGCCCGTCCGGGAGCCCGTCGCCACGATGCAAACAAAAGTTGCGATCAATAAAGCTCCATAGAAGAGACGACGAATCCATGAACCACTTCCCTGCGCCTCTTCCCAAATCATTGGAAAGAAGAGAACGAGAAAACCGGCCAGCTGATTCGGAAATTTGAATGTGGAGATCAGCTTTCTGGCCGTGTTATAAAACAAAGGATCATAATGGCCTGTCACAATTTGAAGGATCATCCCGAGAGCGCCTACGCCAACCACAATGACAACTGAGATCCGAGCCCATTTGAATATCCTCTCAAAGTACTGCTCGCTCTGGGCTGCGATGAGTGCGATGGCAATGGCCGTAATGGCAAGATAGACCATCCCCCCGCTCTCAAAGAGATATTGGCTCACATGTGTGCTTCCAAAACCAGAAAGCAAGAGAGCAACAAGCCAAAGCCCAAACAGAATAAAGACATCTTTAGAAGGCAAACGGCTTTTGTATAGCTTCAGTTGCCCTGTGGACATTTGTAAAAATAAGAAGAAGAGAAAGGCTCCAAAGAGGACTTCGGCCAGTCCTAAGCGCTGCAGTAACTCCGTCTTGACCCAGGGAATCGAAAGGATGAAGAGACAAAAGATTAGACGTGTAGCCGAAAGCCACTGGCTCTTCACCGGGCTAAGAGCTATGCTACTCATTGCATTACTTTACAGCAGGAGACCCATAGATTTCGACCTCTCCTAGCGTTGTCAGCCCTTCAGAGTGAATAGCCAAGATCGACGTTGCTGAAATCGAAAAGCATCGGGACACAAATGGAGATACAATTTAGCCCCATCTTTTTTTATGCCCTCATGCTGCAATTGAGGTCTGGAATCTTTGTCCTAGAGCGAATGTTTGCAAACCAGCGGATGACCCACTCTTCAGGCATACGCAAGAAGGCGCTGTGGATGAACGATTTGTACGCAATGCAATCATTTCATACTCGCTGATCTGAGTAAATAATCTTGGTAATTCTTTTGGATCATGCTGCTCATGTGAATCAAGTGCGACCACTATCTCATTGGCGGCCGCTCGTATCAAAGTCTGGAGGACCTTCTGTGCACTGTAAGCTGGAATCACAAACGAGACATTCATGAAATCTGTAATGACCGACAACTCATTTCACTTTTGTATCCTGCAGCACATACTCAAAGACCTCCGCCAGCATTTTCGTCTGGCCGCGTCGGCTGTATTTCTCGATCTCAGCATGATCTCCTTCAAAAGGCACTTTCCCATAAGTTCGAAATTCTCCAAGCCAGTGCTTCAATATCGTGGCAACCTTATTAGACTCCGTCGCTTGAAGACCGGCTTTCGTTCGAGCCAGCAGCGTTTCAAGCACACCCCCAGGTGGCCCAATGCTAAGAATGGGCTTCTCTGCCGCCAAATATTCAAAGACCTTGCCCGTATAGACTCCCTGTGCTCGCAGATCCGTCCACACTAACAACAAAAGAATTGTCGATTGCAGTTGGGCTTCCAATGCCTGCTCACGCGGAACCTCACCAAATAGCTTCACGATCTCTTTAAGCTCTTGAAATTTGCCGTCAATCAGACTGCGAACGAATTCTTGCTTTCTCCCGTAAAATCGCACTTCGATCTCACTCTTGGATAACTCTCTTTCTCTCAACAACAAGAGTAGAGCTTCAAATAGTGCGCTCGGATCGCTTTTCTCGGAATAGATTGTTCCCGTAAGGGTAATGATGAATTTGGGGTTTTCAGTATTTGCTCTAAGAGCAGAATTCTTGACCCCTCCAGCCTGAAGGTCATCACGATCAAAGCCGTTGGGAATCACAAAGACCTGTTGCGAATATCTCGAGCGGAGCTCTTGTTGAAGTCCTTCTGAGACCGTGGTCATTGCCGATGCCCTGCTCATGACTCGTCGCTCTAATCTCTCTTCAAGCCCTTTCAAGAATTGCACCCGCTCCAGATAGGGATTTTGAGTCCAGAGGTCTCGGAAATCGGCTACCCAAGGAATCTTATATTTGCGACTCATGAGACTCGCCATCCAATGAGCTGTATTGGGAAGAGAGGAGCTGAAGATCAGATCGGGTCTCTCTTTCTCGATAATGCGACTGACTTCGCGCGTCCCAAAAATTAGCCAGAGCCAAGATTCATCAGGAAAGCAGATCACTTGACGATAGAACTTTATGAGCCGATTTTCTTCAAGAACCCTTGCAGATCCTTTCGAGCTTTTGGATTCTGTCTTTTTGAGTGCCCTGCCTGAGAGCTTAATCTTGCTATAAAGCCAATAAAAGATCTCATTCAGCGAGCGATCCTTGACCCGGTAGACGACGCCTATTCGGAGGTCATCTCTAAGTGGGCCTGAGCGAGTATAGCGGTCTGTGAGCGGATTGACTGTGACAACAATCGGCTCCCAACCGGATTCCGGGAGGAATTTGGCGAATTTTGTCAGCCTGACGGCGCCGATCACATTCTTCGGCGGATACCAATAGGTCAAGATGAGAGCCTTCTTCATACACTACACACAGCCTGCGGCAACGGACCTGTAAAACTCTCTCTGCTGCTGGGTGAGCAGGTCGTTATTATGCCAAAGCAGCGTAAAATCTCCACGATGTGCTTTGCACACCAGTGCAAGGTCAAAGATGCGTTTCATAGCCTCTTCCTCCGAGAGCTTCATATAATCAAAGAGAGTTCGATCCAAAGCTACAAGCGGGCGCTCCAGTAACTCTAACTGCTTCCGGGTATTCAGATTATAAACTGGATACTCGTAGCACGTCCCACATCGAAATCCGATATGCCCCGAGAACGCAAGCGTACTGTCGTATGTAAGGCCAGCATCTTCCCAGCCCTGCCATGTTACAGGGCCTTTCCAGCGCAAAAAGTGTTGGCGGCCCCCCCATGCCTGCTGCTCGATTCCTTCAGATGCACAAACCATTCTTAACTTTTCAAATTCTTTCTTGATTTGCTTGGGGTCCAGGTAGGTCTGAAAGCTAGTATGCAACCCAATCTCATGTCCACGCTTATGGATTGCTTTGAGAAGGCGTCTGATCCACGGAGAGCGCAAATCATAATAGCCATCAATTTCTCCTGCCGTGCGCTCTGAGATAAAATTGAATGCGCTTTTGACCTCAAGCTGTTCGCTCAGACTCATGATAAAGTCAAATTGGTAGGCAGGATCACGCTCATACCGGTCATACCCTGTCTGGATTCGGGTCCTGAATCGGTGCCACGCCATTCCCAATTCGTGGCGGCGCAGGACATCTCCAGCGGTATTTCTTAATACAGTTGGCCATGATTTCCCTGCTACCCACGCCGGATCATCAACATCATGAGAGAGAACGAACCTATAATCTCGCTCTTTTCTCTTCAAACTTGGCCAGATGCGCTTCAGCAAAGCCCACAATAAATCCAAATACTCATTGACAATCGGACGTTCGAGGAATCCTTCTTTATACGCAAGCGATGCGGAGAAGAGGAAGCGGTCAAAGTGGTCTCGCACTGATTTTATTATTTCCTCATAGCGGGTGAGTATGAAGAAGGCACTGCCAAAGATGTCAATGCCAAGCTTTGTGCTTGTTCCTGTGCTTTCATAAAAACTTCGTTTGGAAAGCTTCTGGCCATAAATGACGGGTAGACTCTCTTCGTTTGCTTCCGTGCATGAGAGAAGATCTTTTGGAATCTCCCATCGATCAAGAGGCATTTTCGGCAATGACTTTTCAGTTAGCCACTCTTGCACGTTAGTTTGAAATAAAAGATCAGAGATTACTAACTCATAGCTCTGCGAATCACCGGATAATGTAATTCGAATATTGGTCCGATTTTGCTCAACCAACTCAAATTCAAGTCCTAAAAAATTTTGAAAAAATAAGAAGTAGATATATTGGCGCTCAGGCAAGTAACTAGGTGGATGCTCGATTACCAGCATTTTTTACCCACCACGCCGAAACAGCCTCCGCAGAGCAGCCCGAAGATGAAGTGCCAGGTCAAGTGATGGCCGTGCCCATGAAACTGAATAATAAGGTGTGAGCCGCCCACCAAATTTTCGGAAAAAGAGCTCAATCGCAGGCATCATGGAACCTTCAAAATCAAACTCGCTGAGTCTCAGCTCTTCCGAAACAAATCGAATGGCCTTCCAAATCGCTAGGGCTGACGCTCCCGAGTGGGCAATGGCAGGATCATATCCTCCAAGCAAGTAGTATGCTCGGCGATGATCCCAGACGATATAGACTCCCGCAATCGGCCGATGTTGCCCATCGCTTGCAATAAAAATTTGAGACTGCTTTCGATTCTTGAGCAGAGCATGGATTCCAAAAGCAGCTTTGCGAAATCCGGCGTGAAGCTTCTGTCGATGGAAGGTCTTTTGGACCAGTTCAAAAAAACCGTCAAAATCATCACTCTTCACGACTGAAATATTGTCACGCTCCGCGCGAAGAATGTCGTTTCGGCGGCGCTTCTCCATCTCATCCCAAGCTTGAGCGAGATCATCCAGATGTAAAATGTACGTATATCGGACAGAGCTTGAATAGCCTGCCCAGATCATTGACTGCAAATCTACAACACTTGGATGAACCTGGAAACGCAACCGATCATATTGGTCTTTTAGCATCGGGGCTAAAATTGTCTGAATCTCTTTCTCTTTTGATATCTGGCTGATATATTTTGTCTCGCAAGGCTCATGAAGAATTCCCAAATAGGGTGTGAGAGGTGGATGCTCTCCGCTCTTCAACCCAAGCGGAAGCTTGCGCACTCCCAATGGCAGACCAGCGATCAATTCCTTATTTTGATAGACTCCATAAATTTTGAAGTCACATCCGGTGGCCTGAAGCCACGATGAAGTTGAGAAGATCGTCCCTTGAGGTGATCGCTCAACCAATGAATCCCAACTCTCATATTCTGAAGAATTTAGCGCAACTACTTCATATTCTGTCATGCGATGATTCCATCTTTCTGATCCTTCCCATTCAGATCATGACAGATTTTCCTCAACAGATCTTTGGACATATTCTGGTGTACGGGAATATCCAACCCAAACCGGCTGAGCAGGTGAGATGCAGTCTCCTTACCATTTTGGGAATGATCAATTGGCTTTGGCCAGTTGAAATTACCAACTCTCATCCCCTCTCGACGCAGTCTCTTTGCTATGGCAATCCCTTGGTGTGGCAAATTTGTAATAACCTTCTGCCTCAGCCATGCAGGCTTGATATTTTTGCCAACGGGCCAGCATGAATAGTTTTGCGAACTATCCACTACAAAATTGGCATTATCATTTCGCAACTTTAACACCTTGGAATATCGCTCAAGCTGCCATAGCCCAAGAGCAGCCCGCAAAGGGCCAATCGAAGTATCGGGCAAGTCAAACCGATTCGCACGAGTGATCTTTCTCATCGCACGATGGAAGATGCTCTCATGCCCAATCATCCGGCGTCTATGGATCAAGAATGCATTAAACTCTGACATCTTCTTATATTCCCATTCCACCGAGATTCCTTCCATCCGTGGAATCTGCACCTTTGAAGCAAGCGCCTTTGTATTGGCAAGAAGAGCTCCTCCCCACCCTAATGAGAGGGGCTTGTCGTAGTTGAAGCTGAAGACTGCAGCATCCCCTACCGTGCCTGTTGGACGATCTCCAATCAAAGCCCCAACTGTATGCGCACAATCCTCGATGATCAAGACGTCCATGCTTCTGCAGGTCTCGATGATTTCTGAAAAATCATAAGGGACCCCAAATAAATGAGGAATAATGATCGCGGCATGTTCTGGCTTTAGTGATTCGACAATTGCACCCCAATCGATGCTGCCATTCACTGAGCTAAAATCGAATGTCTCTACCACAAATCCTGCGTTCAGGACCGCATCAGATACAGCTGGACAGTTGAAATTGCATATCAGAACTGAATCTTTTCCAGGTTTTGCAGTGCTCTTCAAAACCCACTCGATCGCTCGTCTCCCGCTGGGAACGGGCCAGATCGCTCCTCTAATGCCTAAAAGGTCGAGAAATTCCTGCAAAAAATCCACAGAGTCCGGGGCCGCACGCTTGCGGCCGATCTCTTCCACAACCTCAAAACTCCAGAACTCTTCTACCGTATCTTTAATGGTTTGCCGCATAAGCTTTGAGCTTTTGATAGAGCTCTTGTGGGATATTGATCTTTGTTGGTCTTTGGAATGATGATGGCACGTCTGCTAGCTGCTTCAAATCGACTCCATGTTTCCTTAAAAAATCTTCAAGCTTTGCAAGAGAAGTGCCCGTGTCTCTACAAAACTCTGCATAGTCGATATCCAAAAAACGACTTTCGCCAATCTTCTCCCGGTCACAACGTATGAGGTCATAAATCTCCCGAATCTGTTTTATGACTTGCTCATGTGACGGAAGCTTTCTCAGCTCATCAATATTGGGTGGCTCCATCGACCACCATGCATCATAAGAGCCATTGACCTTCATTCTGACTTCAAGCAGTGAATGGGCATTGTCAACCAGGCCTCGATGAATGACGATAAACAATGCCTTTGGCAAAGCTGTTGCAATGGGTTGGAGGCGCAAGGCACAGTTCATGTTTTTAAATAGAAGGGGTCTATTAATCGACAGAATCAGCGAGTACACGGCCTTGCCCATTTGCGCCATCTTCAAGGGATTGGCCTCGCTCTGAGGCACGTATTGTGGCTTTCTGCGAAAGAAACGATACCAAAACTGCCCACACTCACTTGGAGCCGCAATCCCTTCTGTCTGTCCATGGTGAGACTGAAAATCAGTTTCTCGCCTCCACCTTAGAGGATCAATGAGCCTTTGTGCCCAGGATGGAGCTCCCCAGAATTTGCAATGAAAATTCGTCAAATATCCAATGTCGTAGTGAGCGGTCAGAACTTGATAGAGAAGTGTGCTGCCAGAACGCGGTGCACCAATAATGAAAATCGGAATCAGCGAAGAGCTTTGTGGCTCTTGACTTTCTCTAGAAAGCCTGGTCTCAAGATACGAAAAGATAACATTCAAAGCATAAAGTATTCTGGCAAAAATCTTGCGTATGAATGCTTTCATCCTCAGCCTCTCTTATGAAAGAATTTTTACTGCTTTACGCTTTTGGACATTGGGTGAATTCAGTACATAAAACAATCTCGAAAATGCCTCTTCTTGAGCCAAGATTTCAAATCCAGCCTCTCGAAAGGTGCTTTCCAGTTTTGATCTCGTTATGCCATTATGGCCGACTTCCCAAAAATGGCTCTTCTCTTTGATCTTCCCTCGAGGCGCTTTGATAGAGAAAGAATGACTGCCCAATTTCGGCAGCTGCACGCTGATCATGAACCATCGCACTTGGTTTCTAGGCACGCTTAAAAATAAATTCCCTTTGCAGACGCAAACAATCCTCTCCAGCACGTTTCTAAATGCATCGAAGGGGACATGCTCAAATATTTCGAAAGCAAGTATATGGTCATAGGAGTCCACGAACGGATACTTCACTATATTTGCGACAATATCGGGTCTCTTTTCTGCATCAATGTCAACAGTAGTAACATCAATGCCTTTCGATTGCAGATAATTCGCTGTAAAACCAGATCCCACACCCATCTCTAATACATGTTGACCTCGTACCACAAATCCTTGCATTATCTTTTGTTGACGCCAATATAAACGCCAATGATCTTCACTTTCGAGTGACTGAATCCAAGACGCACTGTAACGATAGGATACACCGTCAACAATCTCCAATTTTTCATTGGAATCTTGCATAAACTCACCTCTGTTCACATTTTTTTCTCATGAATAACACAATCGTTTTGTGCCAGATGTTCAGGCCGAAGCAACGACCGGAAGAGATCTATCTCGCTTCTGCTAATGCCCCGCAATGAGAGTAAAATGATGAAATAGATGACCGCTCCCAAAATTGCAGTCCCCATAATTGCAACGATGCCGTGGGGCATCAAAAGCAATAAGGACCCGTACATTCCTAGCCCTGCTATTAAAACCTTGATAAAGAACGCGAAGTCGAATCCGATGGAGAAGATTTTTTCTGAGCATACCACGACAAACCCCATCCGTACAAGGTAAGCAAGGAAAGTTGAAAGGGCCGCTCCCATGATCCCTATTTGCGGGATCAGCAGAATATTGAGAATGACATTCAGAATGGCTGAGCCCACAAACATCAGCGACATCAGTTTTGTGCGTTCAGTTAGATGCAATACATAAATATAAAACTGGGTGATCCCCATCCAAAGAATTCCCAACAAGATCGAGAGAACTAGCAGCGGATCGGTCACAAACTCATCCGAAGCAAAAAATCTTAATAGTTGAGATGACAAAAGATAGAGACCCAAGACGCTGGGAACCGCCAGGGTCAGATAATATCTCATGCAGTTTTGTAAATATCTCCTGGCTTCCATCTTTTTTTTGTCTTCCCAGAGTCTTGAAATAGTGGGGAATAGAACAAACGCAAGCGGCCATAAGAAGAGTACGGATAACTGTCCTAACGAATAAGAGGCGTTGTAAATGGCAACATTTTTCAATCCATCATCGAGCAGATGTGTAATAAAATAACGATCGCTCGAGTCGATGACCCATGCAAGAAACGTGCTGATAACCAAAGGCAAACTATAGCCGATATAGAAAAAGAGCTTGGAACTCGCAACAGACCGGGGCAGTCCAGTCTGACGAATAATATTTGCTAGAACGACAGTGCAGACCATAGCTTCGACAAAGATGAAAGCCGTCAGCACACTTCCAAGACCTCCTCCCGTATTGACGAGGTAAAGGGACAAAGCCACTTCAAGAAGGGCTGACATCAGCTCAAGGGCTGTGTACCTTTTCATCTGACCTGATGTGCGGTAGAAGTTGAGCAAAAATGTGTATGAAGTGCGCGTCACCAAGAAGACTAAAAACAGCTCCACGAAGAAGACATACTGTGAACTCCCGAAAAGAAAGAGGGAAGCCTCCTCACGAAAGAGAAATCCCAGCCCGCATACAACAAGAAGACCAGCCCAAATCAGAAGCAAGAGCGCGAAGAAATCTCGATTGATCTCGCTCCTCGATTTTGAAGAGAGATAACGAACGACTGCCATATCGAGCCGCATCGTCAAAATGGGAACGAGCAAGGTCACTGTGACGTTGATTTGAGTCCAAATGCCGTACTCTTCTGTGCCCAAGACCTTCGCGATGATGGGAAGAAGAATGAGGCCCCTCAGTTGCAAAACAATTTGCGCCAGAACTCGCAACATAACATCACGAAAGAACTTTCTCTCCTCGTGATGAGCTTCGTTCGCAATCGCGTCAAAAGATTCTGGCTGCTGGGTCTGATCACTCATCTCATCAAGGTTGAGCTCTTAGATTCTCTACGTCTTCTTCTCGGATCTCTCAGCTTGGATGAAACCTTGAGAGCTCAAATATTCAAGGATGCTATTGGCTGCAGCATCGGCACTCATCTGGCTAGTATCGATACCCATCTCTGGATTTCTCGGGACTTCATAGGGATCATCGATCCCAGTAAATTCCTTAATGAGACCGGCACGCGCCTTGGCATAGAGTCCCTTACGATCTCTCTCTTCGCAGACCTCAATTGGAGTAGAGACATAAATCTCAATAAAGGCCCCGTACGGAGAGATCATCTCCCGCACTTCAGTCCGAGTCACCTCATAGGGGGCAATGGGCGCGCAGATGGCAATCCCACGATTCTTGGTGATCTCGCTCGCCACATAGCCTATTCGCCGGATATTGATATCCCGATCTCTCTTCGAAAACCCCAGCTCGCTCGAAAGGTGCTTCCTTACGATGTCACCATCGAGCAACGTCACAGGTCGGGTCCCAATCTCCATTAGTTTAGCCATCACTGTCTGAGCAATGGTCGATTTACCAGCGCCTGAAAGACCTGTAAAGAAGATAGTAAAGCCCTGTGATTGCCGTGGTGGATGCACCTTCCGCAATTCTTGAATCACATCCGGATATGAAAACCACTCTGGAATCTCAGTCCCATCTCGAAGGCGCTTGCGAAGCTCCGTTCCAGAGAGCGAAAGCACCTTGGCTCCTTGGGAAACTTCAGAGACAGCGACGTAGCGCTTTGAGTCTTCAAGACAGACCATCTCTTCAAATGCTTTAATCATGATGCCCAGTTCATTTTCATGACTCTTGGCTAGCTCCTGTGCTTCGTAGGGACCGTAGAATGGCTTGCCATCACTGCCGAGGCCAGGCCCTGCGTGATCTCTCCCAATAATGAAATGAGTGCATCCATAATTCTTGCGAATGATAGCGTGCCAAAGGGCCTCCCGCGGACCAGCCATTCTCATGGCCAACGGGAGCAAGCTGAGCATTGTAGATTCTTGTGGATAGTGTTTTAGAATAGCCTCATAGCAGCGGACTCGTACAAAATAATCGATATCTCCAGGGCTCGTTCTCCCGACGACCGGATGAAGGAGCAAGTCAGCCTTCAGCTCTTCTGAAGCGCGCCGGGTCAATTCGATGTGAGCACGGTGCATGGGGTTTCGGGTCTGAAAAGCGACAATCTTCTTCCAGCCTCGTCTATTAAATTGTTCGAGAAGCTCTAATGGCGTATGACGCAAATGATTAAACGTATGATGAGGTGGAAGCTCGATTCCTTCTAGATGTCCCCCAACATAGACCGGATGCATCTGGTGGAGCAGACTGGCAACCCCCGGATGAGCAACATCGGTCGTTCTGAAGACCGCCTGAGCTTCGCCGTGCAGATCTGGCTTCCAGATATCGGAGATTTCCAGAATGGCAAGAGCCATCCCTTCGGGATGTCGAAGCACCATTCTGTCTCCACAGGAAATCTTGCCAGCAAATTCCTCTGTTACATCAAGATTGATCGGAATCGGCCAGAGGGTGCCATCACCAAGTCGCATTTCCTGACAGACCGAGCGATAATCAATTTCCGGTAAGAAGCCGGTCAGAGGAGCAAAAGCCCCGTTGAGAAGCAATTCCAGATCCCAGATCTGCCTTTGGTTCAAATCCCAGGAGATCAGAGTAAGGGCTTCCTCCTTTAATTCACTCACGTTTGCCCAAGTTACCATCGTGCAGTATCCCTCCGTTTTTAATCTGAGCACTCCAGTTTTTTTATAAAATGGGCTGGTACCCCCCCAATAAGACACTGGCCCTCAGGAAAGCTCTTTGTCACTACAGATCCTGCCCCTACGACTGTCATTGCGCCCAGGTTGACTCCAGGGAGAATGACAGAGTTCATCCCAAGCCAACATTTTTCGCCAATTATAACGTCTTCTGCAGGCAGATGGCGATTGAGATCACAAGGATCATGGTTGGCAGTGATCAGCCCCACATTAGGAGCGATGTAGGTTCCTTTGCCAATGACAATCTTGCCCGAAAAATTTTGATAGTAACAGCCAATGGTCTGGAAATTGTTCAAATCATCTGGATCAAAAATAAGATTTTCCCAGCGAGATATGACAATCAATGGACTCACTGGCCAAGGAACATGTCGATTGAAACCTACAATCTTCTGGATGAATATGGATCTCCAGACCCAGTACCATCCTGTTGTCTGTCCTTCAAAGTGCCGTCCAGTCAGGTATTTTCGATCAAAAAAGATAGGGCCTATCAATTTCAAGATTGGAATTACCAGCGATCGGAAGAGAGTCTTCGAGAGCCGGGGCATTATCGGACCTCCTCCACACTAAAAGAATAGACAACATATCGATATCCAAAGAAAAAAGCAATGTACGTCAGAACCATGCCAAGCGAGTAAAAAGCAACTGCTTCCGTTGGCGAGCTTCCAAGTGCGTGTGCACCATAAAGTGAGAGAACGACGAGGATGAGCCGGATGGCATCTCCATAAAGCTGAATATCCTGCCGCCCAACGAGATTGGCGCTAGGTGAGATCGATGAGACAATCATTTGCAGTGCCAGCGTTGGCGCCATGATTGCAGCCATGCAGCCAGCCTGAGACCAATCTGGGCCAAATAAGATTGGGAAGACCCAAGGACAGATCAAACCTGCCAACAGAAGGAGCGCGCTAATCTTAAACAACCTGCGAGTCGTCATCTTGAATAAATGAATCAATGACGGATCTTCGGATTGCAACGCCTGTGATGCCTCTCCAATATATACCTGTGAAACGGAGCCACTGATCAACGTCACGGGAGCCCCCATCACACGCTGGACTAATGCAAATAGTCCTGCAGAGTGAGGGTCATAGAGAGAGATCAACAGAATCGGAGGAAGTTGAATCCCACCAATGTTAAGCAATCCTGACCAACTTGAGAAGAGGGGGAATCGCTTGTACTTCCGCCCAGCCTCTCTCATGCTTTCTGCTGTGACCTCATCAGAAAGTGCTTTGCGATCCTGCTTCCATGAAGGAATTACAAGCCCTGCAGTAGAGCTGATCCTGCTAAAGAGATCTCCAATAAAAAGACCAATAGGTGAATGCCATAAAAATCCTAGAGAAGCCTGCGCGACGACCTGCCCGAGCCCTTGATTCACCCGGGATTGTGCGATGATTCCAAATCTCTGGTTTCGAATGGCCCAATAACTGACTGCCTGGTTGATCCCCGCAAAGAGCAAACTCCATGGCAGTATCCATAAATTGAGAGAGATATTTTCTGTGTTGATAAGCTGATCAAGACGCACTCCAAAAAGCTCAACGATGAGCAGCACAAGCAAGCTGATGATCACGACAATCATGAGTGAAAGCGCAACCAGATTTAAAGCTGTCTTATTCTCGGTTGGTAGGGGTATCGCTAGCTCATATTTGAGAGATACTATGGCTATAAGCATAGTGAGGACTGAAAGATAAACTGAAAAGAGACCAAAATCTGTCGGTGTATAAAGCCGGGTCAGAAGCGGGGAAAACAAGAGAACCACGCTCTGACCCAAGCCAGTCCCGCCCGCTAAGATGATGGCATTACGTGCGAACCGATCTTGTGGGAGGAATCTCTTCAAAAGATGAATCATAAATTCCCCCGATCAGACCCATTCGCAACCATCTCTAAGTCGCTTCGTTCCAATTTCGCTCCATTACTTCCAATTCGATCTGATCAATACATCGACAATCTTAGAAGCGGCACGGCCATCACCATAACAATCTGTCTGATCATCGCCTGATTGAGCATTTTGGGTGGCTCTCCCAATGCGCTTTGGATCTGTACCCGCCAGTTGATTCCAACCTGACTCAACAGTCTCGAGCCACTCTGTCTCGTCGCGTAGCGTGACGCAGGGAACCTGAAAGAAGAAGGCCTCTTTCTGCACGCCTCCAGAATCTGTCAAAATGATCTTCGCATTCTTCTCTAACAGAAGCATCTCTAGATATGAGACCGGCTCTATCGCTTTGGCATGATTTAGTAATAAGCCAAACTCTTTCATCTTCCTGCGGGTTCGCGGATGAAGTGGGAATACTACGTTTAGACCACGTGCAGAAATTTCATCCAGTGCGCCCAGAATATTTTCAAGTCGTGTAGAATCGTCAGTATTTTCAGCACGATGAACTGTAGCGAGTGCATATCTTCTTGGGTCAAGAGCGAGCTTCTTCAGAATCAGCGCGTGTTTCTCTGCAAGGTTTGCATAGTGCAGAACAGAGTCATACATGACATCTCCCACATGATGGACCCCATGCACAATCCCTTCATTGGCTAGATTCGTTATTGCAGCCTGTGTGGGGCAGAAGAGCAAATTAGAGATGTGGTCGGTAAGCACACGGTTTACCTCTTCAGGCATGGTGCGGTTGAAGCTGCGGAGACCTGCCTCCACATGGGCTACCCGAATCTGCAGCTTGCCTGCAGCCAGTGCCCCGGCCAGAGTCGAATTTGTATCTCCGTAAACGACGACCCAATCTGGTTTCTCATTGAGGAGAACCCCTTCAGTGCGCTTCAGCATCTCCCCAGTCTGGAAGCCCTGCGCCCCCGATCCAACTCCCAAGTTGTAATCAGGCTCTTTTAAGCTCAGCTCATCAAAGAATATCTTGGACAGCTCTTTGTCGTAGTGCTGTCCGGTGTGAACTAGAATCTCTTGAATTCTGCAATGGACACCACTTTGATTATGTTCTTCTATGGCTTTCAAAATGGGACCAAGCTTGACAAATTGGGGTCTGGCACCCACGACATTGAGAATCTTCATGCAGCCTTGGTGCGGTTTTTTGAACAGAACTCTTCGATCTCATAGCCCACCATTCGCCGCTCTTCACCCGTCAATTCAGGAAAGATTGGGAGTGAGAGCACTTCTCGGCTCACGCGTTCTGTAATTGGAAAATCTCCCACTTTCCCGCCCAATGAGCGGATGGCAGGCTGCAGATGAAGCGGAAGCGGGTAATAGACAGTAGAGCCAATGCCTTTCTCCTGAAGATATTCTTGCAGCGCTTCTCGCTCGCCGTTCAGCACACACACGGTGTACTGGTGATAGACATGGGTTCGATGAGCAGCTTGAGCAGGCACGATTACTCCATCCAGAGAACGGAGAAGCTGGTCGTACGCAAGTGCATGCCCCTGACGAGCCTTGATCCACCTGTCTAGATGCCTCAGCTTGACTCGCAAGATCGCCGCTTGAAGAGCATCCATGCGGCTATTCATGCCAATCATGTCATGGTGATACTTTGCTTTACTCCCCTGAACACGAAGCATCTGGACGCGCTCAGCCAGGTCGCTATCTTGCGTGATCACCAGGCCGGCATCTCCAAACGCACCGATATTTTTGGTGGGGAAGAAGCTGATACAGCCAAAATCTCCGATGCTCCCAGCCATATCTTCACCGTACTTGCTTCCAATCGCTTGGGCGGCGTCTTCGATAACTCGCAAATTGAACTCATCGGCTAGAGCCACAATCTCATCCATATCTGCAGGCTGCCCATAGAGATGGACGGGAATGATCGCCTTGGCTTGGCCTCTTAGCTTCATATCCGAGCCAAGCAGCTTGCGAATAGCCTTTGGATCTATATTGAACGTCTGCTCGTCGATGTCAACAAAGAGAGGCTTCGCGCCAACATTGAGAATAGCGCTTGCCGTTGCAAAGAAAGTGAACGGGGTCGTAATGACCACATCGCCCGCTCCAATCTCAAGCGCACGGAGCGCAAGCCAGAGTGCATCAGTTCCGTTGGCCACGCCAATAGCATGTTTGACTCCCAAATATTTAGCTGCCTCATCCTCAAACGCCTGGACTTCAGGTCCCAAAATGTAGTGTCCAGAGGCCATCACTCTCTCGACTTCGGTCAAGATCTCCGGTTTCAAATGTTGATACTGGCGGGTCAGATCAAACGATGGGATTTTCACGAAACACGCTCCAGGGTCTCGTCTCCGCTCATGTGATACGAAAGGCCACATGCCTCACAAACGCCCTTCTTCCTCACGACTTTTAGCTTCACACCGCATTCGCAAATCCAGCCTGAGATTTGGGCAGGCACTCCCACAACCAAAGCGTAGTCAGGCACATCATGAGTCACGACGGCTCCTGCACCAACAAAGGCAAATTTCCCGATTGTCGCTCCACAGACAATGGTGCAGTTGGCTCCGAGACTTGCACCCGTCCGAATCAGAGTGCTTTGAAACTCATGCTTACGCACGACGGCGCTTCTTGGGTTATTCACGTTGGTAAAGACCATAGAAGGGCCACAGAAGACGTGATCCTCTAGCTGAACGCCCTCATAGACTGAGACGTTGTTCTGGATCTTGACGCCGTTGCCAATCTGGACGCCCTTGGCAACAAAGACGTTTTGGCCCAGTACGCAATTTGAACCGATCGAGGCTTGACTCATCACATGGCTGAAATGCCAAATTCGGGTCCCAGCTCCAATGACCGCACCCTTATCTATGATTGCCGTGGGGTGGGCATAAAACGAATCACGGGGATGATCTAACGGCATTCGGGTTCCTTGGGCTTCGAGCGACTTCTGCGCTGCCTCCAGCACTTGCAGAACCCTTACACCTTCTTCTGCATCAGACATAGGGCGCTCCCGCGTGGCAACGGAATTGAGAAAATGCAAGCACTCTATTTTTAGAGGCTCTTCGCTTTCTAATTTCTCAGCAATGGGATCTGATTTTTGCGCCACAGGGACATTCCCGTGTGACCAGTCCACGCGGTGGGGATAGAGCAAGAGCTTCTCCTCCCAGGGGCGAGTATCATCAAAGACTGCCATTTGACGGTCCCCAACGACAACCAGCCGCTGCTCTTTGAAGGGGTGCAGCCAGCTCACATAAATATGGGCTTCAATGCCTGTCGCAAATGATAAGTGCGTAAGCGTCACATCTGCGATCTCTCGGTTGAGATAGCCAGCGCCATGACACGAGATCTGCTGGGGCATCTTGCCCACCAGGCGCAGAATGATGGCAACATCATGGGGCGCAAAGCTCCAGAGGGCGTTCTCTTCTGTGCGGATGCGACCCAAATTCAACCGATTCGAATAAATATATTGAACGCGTCCTAATGCACCTTCGTTCACCAATGCTCTCAGCCTTGTGATCGCTGGATGATATTCTAGAACATGCCCCACCATGAGGATCCTATTGAGTCTCACAGACTCTTCAAGAAGTAATTTGCCCTCTTCTGATGTCAACGCCATCGGCTTCTCAACCAACACATCTTTCCCAGCCCGCATGGCCGCCATGGCCAAGGCGTAGTGCGTGGGTGCCGGAGTAGCAATGACCACGGCCTGAATATCGGCTCGCGAGAGGACCTCTTCCGCTCGAAGGTGAACATCCACTCCAGCAAACTGGCTCTGGATCTCTCGAAGGCGCGCTGCATCCGAATCGCAAACCGCTTGAAGGGCACCCAGCTCGCTCCAGACTCGGACGTGGTTCCGCCCCCACATACCAGAGCCCAAAACTGCTACCGAGATTTTCTTGCCCATAGAAAAAACCCCATTTATAATCGCCAGAATAGAAGCCCTCTCGTCTTCTCAAGCTCCTCTTTGTGAAGGACTCCCTTCACATCCACGAGCACCGCAGATTTTTCTGAACCCATGTTCAATAACCCGATAAAGGCCTCAGGCTTTTGGTCCAATAGGACTTGGTGGGGGACGGCTAAAATCACAGCATCATATTTCTCTTTTGTCGAAAATGGGTCTTCTACGACTTGAAGACCCAGCTTCATGAGGCGCTTGGTTTCTATCAGCGGATCATGAACCACAACATGGGCGTCAAATCGCCTTAACTCTTCAATGAGATCTACAACCCGAGTACTGCGAAGATCATTGACGTTCTCTTTGAACGCGACTCCCAAAACCAATATCTTGCTCTTCTGAATGCTCTTCCCTGCACGGGCAAGCAGGCGGATCGTCTCTTGCGCCACATAGGGAGCCATTGAATTGTTGATCTGTCTGCCAGCCAGAATCACTTGCGGGTGATAGCCGATTGTCTCGGCTTTGTGTGTCAAGTAATACGGATCGACGGGAATGCAGTGTCCACCCACCAGCCCTGGTTCAAATGGTAAAAAATTCCACTTTGTGCGAGAGGCTTTCAGGACCTCTCTCGTGTCAATCGCCAGCCGGTGGAAGATGAGGGCAAGCTCATTCATAAGAGCGATATTCAGATCTCGTTGAATATTCTCGATCACTTTGGCCGCCTCTGCGGTGCGGATATTGGGTGCAGTATAGGTGCCAGCCAAAACTACCTCTCCATATAGTTTTGCCAATCTTTCAGCCGTCTTTGCATCTTGAGCAGAGACGACTTTGGTAATGGTAGACAGCGTGTGCTCCCGGTCCCCAGGATTGATTCGCTCTGGCGAATAACCGACAAAAAAATCTCGGCCTGCTTTCAGGCCAGACTCACGCTCCAGCACAGGCTGACAGACTTCTTCGGTGCAGCCGGGGAAGACCGTGGATTCATAAACGACTATTGCGCCTCTCTTAAGATGCTTCCCAACAGTCGCGCTAGCGCTGACGAGCGGGGCAAGGTCAGGCTGGTTGGCAGCATCCACTGGACTTGGCACGGCAACAATCACCACATCGGCATCCTGAATCACGGCTGGGTCATTGGTGTATGATAAATGAAGAGCTCGCAACTCTTCCGAGGATGTCTCTTCATTGCGATCAAAACTTTGCTGAAGTTCTTTGACCCGCTCAGCATTGATGTCATAGCCAATCGTGGTGCGAGTCTGGCCAAAGGCTGTCGCCAATGGCAATCCCACATACCCTAGTCCAACAACAACAAGCAGTTCACGATCCATGCTCACGCCAGTCGCAGCTCCTTCGCCCATTGAGCGTTTTTGAAATACCACTCCACTGTTCTTTTCAAGCCTTCATCCAGTGGAATCTGCGGCTCCCACCCCAACAGACTCTTTGCTTTGGAGATATCGGCCCATGTTGCCGAAACGTCAGTCGGATGGGGGTCCAAATGGATTATTTTAGCCTTCTTGCATAGTAAGTCTTCCAGCGAAGTTATGATCCCCTTAAGCGAGGCAGGATGGTCTCCACCGAGGTTGATAATCTCGTAGCCAACAGGCTTAAGGGCCAGCAACGTCCCGCGGGCAATATCCTCCACATAGGTAAAATCACGCTCTTGCAAGCCATCGCCATAGAGCTGAAGAGGCTCACCCTCTGCAATCCAGCGGATGAAACGGAAAATGCTCATATCGGGTCTCCCCGCTGGTCCAAAGACCGTGAAATAGCGCAACACGGTAACATCCAATCCATGCAGATAATGGTACGAATGGCACAAAACTTCAGCCGCCTTCTTGGAAGCTGCATAAGGCGACAGTGGCTGACTGGCTGGCTGGCTCTCACTGAATGGCCTCTCGGATTCTCCATAAATACTGGATGTGGAAGCCAGTACAAATTTTGCAACATTGAATTCTTTGCAAAGCTCGACGAGATTGAGAGTGCCGGTCACGTTGGTATCAAAATAGGTCCAGGGGTTCTCAATGCTTTGCCTCACACCCGCGCGGGCCGCAAGATTTATGACAGACTCAAAATCATGTTTTTGAAAAAGCTCTCGCAATTTCGCCTGATTTGTAATGTCAAGCTGTGCGAACGAGAATCTTTTGTCTTTTTTTAGCTGAGCTAGACGCCACTCTTTTAGCCTCACATCATACGCAGGGTTGAGATTGTCAATCCCAATAAACTCATCTCCTTCATCCAGAAGCAATTGGGCAACACATGAACCAATAAATCCGGCACAGCCCGTCAAAAGCTTCATGATCGCTTCCTGCTCTCGTCTGGCAAGCTGAGAGCAAGCTCACGCCCATGGATGACTATAGCTGGAAGCTGCCGGGATGAATTTTTTTTCTCAGCCACCTGAATTCCCATTTCCAAACAGGTCAGGCGGCAAATATCTGCAAGGTCGCTGTCGGAATCTCCTGCCATATGAATCTCATTGAATCCTTGCTTCCTTACTGTGCAAAGAAAGCTTCTTGCATGTTCCCGAGTCTGTCGGTAGAGCTGCATTGAATCCTGCAAGTAGAGTCGCGTTAGACGCGCCTTCTCGCTCAAGCCGCGCGGCGTGAGCAGATAGCGCCAGTGCCACTGTCCAATTCGGTTGATCTTGACGAAGCCTTTGGCAGCCATGCGCTTTAAAACCCAGTTTACCGTGCCGACTGCCACCCCTATGCCAGACGCAAGATCTACCTGCCTGGCCTCTGGGTTGCTCTCCAGCGCCTCTAAGATTTCAAGCTGCCGAATCTCTTCTGGTGCGCCCTGTTTTGCCATGATTTTTAAGATTCAATTTTCGAATTCAACGACTGAATCTTAGCATAGTTTGGAGAAAAGTCAAGACCCCAGCATCCAAAAAACGAAGATCCTCCACGCTGCTCGCACAGAGGATCTTCGTCGTGTCGTCTAAAATAAAGAGGTTGGCAAAACAAATTATCGCATAATGAACATCTTTCCCGAAGCGCTTGTGACTCCATTCACTCCTGCGGTAGTTACCACATAGAAATAGATGCCGTTGGCCAAAGGTCTTCCTAGAGTTATCATTGGATTCCGACGCAACTGGCTCCCGGACACGAACCCGCTGTCATAAATCGACTGTCCAAGCAAGTTGAAGATCTGAACTCTGGACCTCTCAATTCCTGTCCCTTGAGCGATGAAGTAGAGTGCTCTTCCAATTTGAAGAGTCGTGATTCCATTGATGCTGCAAATCCGCGTGCCACGCCTGACTGCAAAGACTGTCACTTTATCCTGGAATTGGAAGGCAGTGCTTTTGACAGTCTTACCCTTTAATATACCTTCAGCGTCTCCCACTACGAATTGAGTGTCCACGGTGACAAAGTCACATTGAAGATCAATAAATCCATCATTGTTGACATCTTTCCCGCCGCATCCGACCAGTGACATTTCAGTGCCACTATGGCCAAAGGTCAGAGAAGCCACATCAATACAATCCGGTGCATCAAAGTCCTCGCGAGAAAATATTGCAACTGGGGTATTTCCAGTGCCATCCAGGTGGATGGTATTGTCGCGATTCCCAGGAACAATGTCTATGTAACTATTCTTAAGACCCGCGCAATTATTCCCGGTCTGGGTGCTGCCACCGCTATTGTTATTGCCATTATTATCATTACCACCATTGTTATTGTTATTATTATTGTCGTTGCCATTTCCGGTCGTGCCAGTGTTAGTGCCACCACAACCATTATTACCGGCCTGAATCCCCGGACCTGAAACGAGAGTAATAACTCTCACTTCATCGACTTTGTTAAAGGTATGCAGCTCAAGCTGCAGAGTTCGGCGATCTGTAGCAATAGTGGCCCGGTCATTGTTTGCGACCACTTCCAGACCACGAAAATCATCTTTTGGGTAAGAGACACCCGGAGCGCCTAGAATGCTATCACTTGCATCCAAAGTCTTGTCCGTAACAAGTAGACCAATAACATCGTGATCAAAGGTCACTGCGCCTGTGTACGAAACTCCTCCATCTGTCAATACGCCAACAGGGTCAGAGTGAAAGAAATAACTATCTACAATTGAGTTGGCGAGAAGAGTTCCAGTCGGTATGCAAGTCAAGTTTTGGAACGTGCCTGTGCCCGTTAAGTTAACAAGAACATTCTGCGAGAGTGTCAAGCTCTTTGCCTCGGGAAAGAGTTTCAAGGTCGTATTGCTCTCCATAGCGCCCTCTTGGACAGAAGAGGGTGCAGCAACCTGGACAATATCTCCTGACGTGCTAACCACACTTGCCCATACGGTTGCGAGTAAACCTATACTAAGAAATAGAAAAGATAAAACGACTAGCGCAACAACCTTCTTCATCGCCAACCTCCTGAATCATCGCCAGGCATACCCTTTTTTCTGTCCGAGCTTTCCATTTATATATCTTTTCGTTTCCAAAGCCAAGTCTTCGCCATCACACGATCCAATCAATAAAAATAGGCTCTTCATCTCAGTGGACTCTTGCCCTCCAACTCAAGTGGGATCTCTAATCTCATTAAGTCCATAGCGGCTGGCGCCATATCCTTAATCGAGATTGGAGATTGCTGCAGCGAATGGCCCCTGATGTAAAGGAACGCATCTCCATAGGTATGCATTCCACTGAGAAGACCCCTCTGGAATGGAGTAGCATTACGCTTAAAGCCAGATTTCAGATCATAACCATCTTCCGGATGGGCAATCAGATCTGGACCTCTGCCGATAAAATGGCCATCGTAAATCTCTCTACTCAGCCATGCGTTCTGGACGAGACTCTTTCCAGTCTTTGAGTCCTTCAGACCAAGAAGGATTTCGCGAATCTCCTGAAGATGTCTAGTTTGATCCACTATGTTCACTGCCCCATGCGCCTCACGCCCAGCACGATTCAAATAGATTCTTCCTGGAGGCAAGCTATATGCAATGGATGCGGTCGACATCTCCTTCAGCTGCCTAGCTCCACTCGGGAAGGAGAGATACCCATGCTCCATTAGAACACTATTAACATCAATCTCTGACTCAATCCTGCAAAATCCATGATCCGAGAGCATCATTAACTCTATGTTTTTATCAGAGATTACTGCCTCAAAGTCTCCGATCAGATGGTCAACCTTAGCATAAAAATCCCAGAATTTTTGATGAAAGACGTGGGCAGGATCATCTTTTGAATCTATAAAAAAATGATTCAGTCTGTCCGTCTCCATGATGTGAAGCATAAAAAAATCCCAATCCTCGGTCTCTATTAATTGGGATGCCAGTCTTTCCCGTCCCTTAAGAGCACGAAAAAGCTCTTGCAAAAAGAGATCTCTATCGCGGTACGCCAATTGTGGATCGACGTCTATGACATAGCCAGCCTCTCGGAGATGGAGCTCCATCTCACGCGGATAAGCCACTTTATCTAGAGAAGGGCAGAGAAAATCTCCGATGATAATACCGTTGATTGGCTCTGGGGGATAGGTGCCAGGAACATTAATTGCAATGACCCGTTTGCCTTGCTCGCTCAACCGTCTCCACAGGGTCTTTGCTTGGATATGTTTTGAAGTCAATATTACATAGTTGAGATTAGGATCGCGCTCCACAAATCCAAAGATTCCATGCTCACCTGGATTGACTCCGGTCGAAAAGGTCACCCATGCTACAGAGGAAACTACAGGCACCACCGAATTCATTCGGCTAAAGCTTCCTTGACTCAACAGGCGCTGAAAATTAGGCATACAATGACGCTCGACCGCTTGCTGAAGCAAGGAATAGGGAACGCCATCAAGGGCCAAAATAAACAGCTTTCTCTTTGACCCCGTCTTCATGAATTTGCTTTAGGAGTTGTTTTGTATAGCTGTCGATCCACAAAATGGACAAAAAATGCAAGAGCCAATCCCAAGACAAAGCCTAAAATGATTCCCAACAATGCGTATAACTTTCGTGGCGGGCCAATAGGGGTCGCTGAGCTTTGCGGCTCGACTAGCGTGTACAGCGGATTCCAATTTGAATCCGCTAGAAGCTGGACATCTTTCAGATAAAAATCGTATTCTCGAATCGAGTGGGCGATGTCAGCAGTTTGCGAGTCTCCCCACAGACCCAGTTGGAGAAATTGAGATCCTGATTCAGTCTTGAGTCGCTGGAGTTCCCCGGTTGTGGCAGTGAGTTGACTGGCCAGATCGAGGTTTAATATCCCATTAGCTCGAGAAAAATTTTGCGCTGATCCGCCAATCTTCGTCAAGTTCTCAAGAATACTCTTCCGTTCTTCAGTCAATCCTGCTTCGCGTTGCTCAATTGCGGCACGCGCCTGATTCATAAGGTCATCTCTCTCAGTCGCGAGCAGATCTCTACCGGCTTGCAATGAATCTTTAACCTCATTGATTTGCGCATTCAGGTCCTGCTGCAGTCTCTCTTTCCACCGAGCGATATGAGCGTTTAGAAGACTCTTTAGATCATCAGGGCGTTGGGTCCCCCGGAATCTGACATCAATATTCGTCCCCCCTGCGATCATCTGAGCATTGATGCTGACGTTAGGCTCGCTTGTCAGCTCCATCAGCTGAACAAGGTCTTGAGGGTTTGAAATCTGGAGCAGCTCCGATGGCTGTTGAATGGCATTACCCAATGACGACCAGACAAAATAGCGGCTCTTCACACCCGGGTGATCAACAAGCTGGAGAACAGCCCTCGCCTCAAACTCGTTTGGCAACCGGAATGAATAGAGTAGAGAACCTGCTAGGGCAACAGCGATTACGCCAAGAATGACCCACTTGCGAATCCAGATGATCTTGAAATAATCCTGCAGATTCAATTCATCCATGCAGAGTGCCTCCCAAAAGTCAAAAGAATAGATAATGCATTGCACCGCTTAAATACTGAATTTATAGAGTAGATCGAGAGCAATTACAAATACTGACTCATTTAGTTCTGAGTCGATCAATCTCTCTGGAAAAAGCCGAAGCGAGCTCGACTGAAGCTTCCAGATTATGAATAGAGACGTGCTCGACATTGATAGCCAAAGGCGCTCTGAATTTCATTTTATGTACAAACGAAGCAATTTCATCAAAAATTTCTAAGGACGTGGTGATAGATCGCTCTAAGATTCCACTGGGCTTTGAGAGGATGTATCGCTCTGTCTCTTTGGGGATCACAACATCCCACCATCGTAAGAATTCAATGTCAAGTTTTGAAGAGACGGGCGCAAAGCTCAAAAAGAGCGGCTTGAGACCCACCCCTGCATTTTTTGCAACGGTGTGATAGTCTCGCAAAAGTCTTTGTGTCAGATCTGATTCAAAAATCACTTGGCTTATAAAGAATTCGATTCCACTCTCTGTCTTTCGCAACAATCGATGACTCTCTTCCTCACGGGCGGGAATTGTGACTGCACCTAAAAAGAGATTGAGAGTCTTTTCATTTTGAATATGTATAGCCGCCTCTTCCACTCCAGGCCCAGGGTAGCGAATTGTTGAAGATTGTCCGCCAACCAAGACCAGATTTCTAAACTCAAAGTCACGTGAAGTCTTCTCTAGCCACATTCGCTGATTTGACCAATTCGTATGAACAACCCCGCGATCGATTAGAAACTCAGGGGATTGATCACCCAATGATTTTTGAATGGAAAGCGCAAAGTCCCTTGGCTGCCATTTGCGCACAAAAGTCGTGATGCGATTTTTTCTCGTCTCGTTGCGGACCTCTGGAATATTCAATGCATCGACTTGAACATTCGCTTGAAGCTGACGCACGTGCTCCATTCGTTTCTCCAATTGATCAGAGGTAGCCCCTCGAGCTGGAGGAATGAGGGTATAAATGATTAGATTAGATTGGTGGTTTCTGACCTTCTCCTGAAAAGATGCCTGCCAAGATTCTTTCACCGCGAAACTCTTCACGACGATTGAATGGCGCGAATCACATGAATAAGATCAAGCAGTGCTTCTGCAGCTTCAATGCCTTTATCACTTTCCAATCCAGCCCGCGCCCACGCTTGCTCAAGAGTGTCCGTCGTCAGAACTCCAAAGACGATTGGAATATCGGATTCCAGCGAGAGCTTGGTGATACCCATAGTCATCGCCTGACAGATGTAATCAAAGTGCGGCGTCTCTCCCCGAATCACGCATCCCAAAGGAAGAATCCCATCATACCGTCCAGTCTGTGCGAGAGCATGAACAGCCTGTGGAAGTTCAAAGGCTCCCGAGACCCAGGCCACGTGAATCTCTTCTTCTGTTACATCATGACGCATCAGACAACTTTTGGCACTCTCGAGCAGTTTTTTTGTGATCGCAGAATGGAAGCGGCTGACGGCAATGGCAATCGTAAGACCTGCGCCGTCTCGCTTGCCTTCAAAGGTTTTATTTGTCTGCTTTGACAAGCGACTCACCTGGATCACCAGGGAAGAGGTGATCCAGCCTGTGTCCTAGCTTCTCTTTCTTCGTTTTGAGATAGCCGTAGTTGTAATTGTTGACCTCAAACGTGATTGGAAGCTGCTCGACAATATGCAGCCCATAGCTCTCGAGGCCTACGATCTTTTTAGGGTTGTTGGTAAGAATACGAATGGTAGATAGCCCCAAATCCCGTAAGATCTGCGCACCAATGCCGTACTCTCTCAAATCTTCTTGAAATCCCAATTGGCGATTCGCTTCAACCGTGTCAAACCCTTGATCTTGTAGATGATACGCTTTGATCTTATTCCCCAGCCCGATCCCGCGTCCCTCTTGTCTCAAATACAGGAAGACGCCCATGCCTTCATCTGAAATTCTTTTCAGCGCCTCTTCCACTTGGGAGCCACAGTCACACTTTAGTGAGCCGAGCACATCTCCCGTAAAACATTCTGAATGGACACGCACCAAAACATTCTCTGCCCCAGAGACATCTCCTATAGTGAGCGCAATGTGCTCTTTCCCATCCACCAGGCTGCGGTATGCATGGATCTCAAAGTTTCCATGACGAGTTGGCAGATGGGCAGAGGCGATCCGCTCAATCAAGACCTCCCGCTGGCAGCGATATTCGATCAGATCGGCAATGCTAATAATGAGGAGTTTATGCGCCTTGGCAAAGGTTTTGAGATCGGCAAGCCGCGCCATCGAGCCGTCCTCGTTCATGATCTCGCAGACAACGGCAGCCGGATAGAGCCCTGCCATTTTCGCCAGATCCATGCTGGCTTCGGTGTGGCCTGCGCGCTGCAGAACGCCGCCTGGCTTGGCTCGTAGCGGGAAGACGTGGCCAGGTTGCACAAGGTCTGAGGGGCGGGCGTTGGGATCGGAAAGAACTTTGATCGTCTGTGCTCGGTCAAACGCCGAAGTGCCCGTACTTATGTCATTGCGGGCGTCCACAGAAACGGTAAAGGCACAGCCATCCCCTGGGTTGCTCTGGACCATCATCTTGATTCCTAATTCATCAAGGCGCTCTTGCGACATGGGAACACAGATGATCCCTCGCGCGTGAGTCACCATAAAGTTGATCTTCTCCGGCGTCACTTTTTGTGCTGCTAAAACCAAATCGCCTTCGTTTTCGCGATCTTCGTCATCGACAACAATGAGCATCTCACCTTGACGCATGGCTGATATCGCTTCTTCAATTGTGTTTAAGCCCATTGAACTCCTCCTTTCGGAGTTGCTTTTGCACATATTTAGCCAGGATGTCAAATTCAATATTCACTTTATCTCCCGTTTTTCGGTACTGCAAGGTGGTATTCGCGAAGGTATGCGGGATGACGGCCACTTCAAACTGCTCGTGGCTGATGTGAAAGGGGGTAAGACTGACCCCATCAATTGCAATGGAACCCTTTTCAACAAGCCATGCGCTGTATAGGTCAGCGACGCGGAATTTGAAGAGGTGTGAGTCACTTTGAGCCTGAATCTTTACGACCTCACCCGTTGTATCCACATGCCCCTGCATCAGATGACCGCTAAGCCGCTCACCCACGGCTAGAGCCCTCTCTAGATTGACCCAGTCGGCTCGTTGAAGATGTCCGAGTGTGGTACGTTTGCTAGTCTCCGGGCTTAGATCAAACTCGACCAAGTTCTTTCCAGAATCAATGGAAACCACAGTGAGGCAGACTCCGTTGATGGCCACACTCTCACCTATCGCGACGTCAGAAGCGAGCGGTTTTGTAAAAATCACCAGATGATTTTGGGTCACTTCTTTCACTTCGCCTAGCGAGGCAATGATGCCAGTAAACATCTTAGACAGATCATAAACAACCTCTTTTATAAACCGCAATGATCTAAGTCAAGTAGTTGCAATTTGGATGCGGCACAGGTAGACTAAACTCCATTCAACGCAGGAGGAGAAAACCTCAGCCAGCATGAGAAACCCCATCAAACTTGCGCTTATCTTTATCCTTGCTCTTTTGGGATTTTGGAGTCAGGAGGTCATCTCTTTTGCCGAGAATTACAACGTAACACCTGAATGGCACGTCAATTCCCTCAATGGCACCACGGAGATAGCCGTTCATACGCTTTTGGCTGACTATCTCTTCTCCACTCAGGGAGGCACGCTCCGGAGCGTATTCCTCTACTTTTCACCTTTTGGTGCTGCTCAGACCGAGCTCATTCCAGATACTGAGACCACCAAAAATGCATCCACAGGCGGACTGGAGCGCAGTTATGTGCGAAATCCGCTTTTCCCCTTTGCGCTCAGCATCAGTGGCACGGCAACCAGCGACTTGATGTTTGAGCATCATGAAGATGAGACTATCGATCACAGACTGGAAGTCTCGTTCACCACTGTGATCAACGGGATCAAAGTCTCAAAAGTCTTTACTGTCAGCCAGAACCCAGACTACTCCGTTGATTTTCGGCTAGAGCTTGAAAATACTTCAGGGGGGTCAGCTCAGCTTACCGAAGGGCTCCAGCTCAGCTTGGGGCACGGTATTGCCAAAACTCCAGCCACAGATGCCAATGTACGCTTTCTCTTTGGCGAAGAGGTTAAGAACGTTCCACTCGATGCTCCAGGATTCAAGGGTCTTGGCTTTATGGGCTCCGGACAAGTCTTTTTCGTTAAGCCAGTTGGAGATAGCCCAGCATTCCCCGTTGAGAATCATCCGGCGGATCAGGGAGTCGAGCTTGCCGCTGAGATTCCGGCTTTAACACTTGCTCCGGGAGAGAAGCACATGTTCAGCTTTCTGCTCTATGCGGGGCGTGAGAAATATTCATTGCTCAACCACGTAGGACTGGGTGCGCTTAGCCCACCCGGCTTCTTTAGCCAATTTATTATCGCGGTCAGTCAGTTACTTGAATGGCTCTACAAGCTCACCGGAAATTATGGCTGGGCCATTATTCTGTTCACACTCTTCACACGAATCTTGCTCTTCCCACTCGCGAGGCAGCAGTTCCACTCTATGGCCAGGATGGCTGAAGTGAAACCAAGACTGGAGAAGATTCAGCAGCGTTATCCAACGATGCGCCGCCTGAAAGAGCTTCATCCCAACATGAGTCAAGAGGAGTTGTTCAAACGCGATCGTGAGAACCGCCGCGCATTGCAAGAGAAGATGATGGAATTGTACCGCGAAGAGGGGATCAATCCTCTGGGGGGCTGTATCCCGACGCTGATCCAATTTCCCATCCTGCTCATCTTGTGGCAATCCATTTCGTATGACGCAGAAGCGATCCACTTCAGCCCTGGCTTTCTCTGGCTGAGTGATCTCGCGATGAAAGACCCGACTTATATTCTCGTCGCGCTCACAGCTGTTTTGATGCTCTTGCAGAGTAGGACGACTCCGCAGATGACTCAGTCTCAGGGGGGCCCAAACCCCATGGTCATGATGCTCATCTCTACTGGAATGATGGTATTTCTCCTAAAAGACTTTCCAGCAGGAATGTGGCTCTACTACTTCCTGACCACCTCTATCCAAGTGGCCTTGCAAATATTCATCAAGTGGGAGATGCGACAGATCGCAATGAAGAAGGCAGCAACTGCGGCGGCGGCAGGAGGAGCAGCCACCTCTGTATCTCTAAGCGAAGATGAACCCGCCGCGCCTGATTCAAAGAACAAAGAAGAGAAGAGATGAGGGTATGAACGAAGAGGTCAAGAGTGCTCTCCATGAATATCTCGAAGGTTTTTTAAAGACGCTGGGTGAGAGTGCAGAGATCCAGTTCAAGCATGAGAGCCAAGATGAGATCCATGTCAACATGCAGGGCCTTGTGGCGTTAGACGGAATCGATCCAAAGCCTCTCAGGTCCCTGAGCTATCTTGCAGAGATCTCATTACGTCGCAAGCTCAATCAAGCTGTGCGAATTCAGCTAGATGCCAATGGTGGCCAGCAGCGCAGACAGCTCGATTTGCGCCGCATGGCGGAGAGTGCAGCTCAACGAGCGCTTCTAGAGGGCAAGGCCATCACGCTAGACCCCATGGAGACCCATGAGCGCAAGATGATTCACGAAGTCTTGAGTCAGATTCCTGGGGTGCGCACGCACAGCGAAGGCCAAGGTGAAGCGCGCCGGGTGATTGTTGAACCAGCCAGTGGGGTCGAGACTCCGAGTGATCCGCAGACAGGTCAAAGCTGATACACTGATACAGTCCCCAATAAATCAGAACAATTTGATGATTCGGCTTATGATACATCGGTGATACATGATAAATAATGATACACGTATCATCTATGTATCAGAGAGTGTATCATAAGAAAAGGCCCATGGAATCAGGAATGTATCACAATATCAGTATTAGACGGCGTGTTGGAACAAAACGCTACTCAATTCCAGGGAAGGACAAACTCCCAGTTGGGTCCCCTGAAGTAAGTCCCGATGATGACGAGCGCCAAGAAGAGGAGCATTGAGAATGTGAAGGCCATCACGGTGATGGGACGGGCACTCAGTCTTCTTCCTGGCAATGTCTTTCGGTCTCGCCTCCAAAACTCCAAGTAAGGCTCGATATACGGAATAGACATCCAGAAGAAGACGATGATCCCAGGCAGAATGACTCCACCAATCGAGATGGAGTTCAAGAAGCCACCTAGGTTAGGCGAGATTGCTAGCAGCTCTTGAATGCCCAGGAAATACCATGGAGCCTTCTCAGGATTGGGCGTAAATGTTGGCGTGGCAGCATGCTCTAGAGGTGCATCGACCAGCAAGGCATAGACACTCAGCCCCCCCAGCAAGAAGAACAATACAGTGGCCACGACATAGAGATAATAGGGATAGGCCAATATCTCTTCGCGCTTTTCCATCTCGGCTGGGATGCGGCCCGAGAAGACTTTGATCATCATTTCGACCATGCGCTCGGTAAGGGGATGAGTAGACGGGATCTCACGCACCCGATCTTCTTTGAGAAGGAATTCAAGAAGATCACAGAGCACGCGAAAATCAGCAGCGTCTCCACCACCATCGACTAGAATATGAACACGTCGCCGCAGATCTTTCAATCGCTTAATCGTGATCGCTTGCGAAGAATTGAATCGAACTTCATTCAGATGCTCAGCACAGTAATCAACAATGTCTGCAAGAAGGCCAGGATCAATATCCATCGCCTCGGCCACTTCGTAGCCGGGGACTTCAATCTCTAAGTCTTCTGCAACTTTGACTTGACAGGAGAGGCGCCAACTCTTGGCGACTTTGTCTTTGAGCAGATCCTTCTCGTTGAAGTTGGGATCGCCGCCGCCCTTGAGAATGCGAACGGCACAGGTGGAGCAGGTCCCACGGCCTCCGCAGGTTGCGGGAAGGCTGCGGTTGTAGCCCTTCTCCTGAATGAATGTAAGGAGGTTTGTCCCTGTGGCAACTTCAAATTCCTCTTGGCCCAGAATTGTTACTTTAGGCATGTTGCGTGCTCGCCGATTTTACTCCGCTTAAGAGACTCTTCAATCTCTCGGTAACGGCGGATCCGCCTGGGAAACAGCCATCGGGTGAGGCTTTGCCTTGGGCAACAGCCTGAGCAAACTGGTCGCAGGTCATCAAGCCACAGGCTTCGCAATCAAATCCAGGAAGCTGCACCCGAAGCTCTTTTGCAAGGGGTGTCATCTCATGGCGACTAAAGACCGGCCAGAGGAGCATGAGCGGTTTATAGAGTCGAATGAGCATATCATTCTCGACCGGCATCTGACAGGCAATCACCCAGCCTTCATTCTTCTGACGGGGCGTCAAGACAGGGCCATAATTCTTATCGTCGAGATCCTGATTCTTTTGCAATACGCGCACTCGGCACGACGCGCATTCTCCTTGCGCACTGCATTGGGTGAGGAGCTTGTAGCCGGCAGACTCCAGACCACGAATCAGCATCTCGCCCTGCTTGAGCGAGACAACATCTCCAGTATTTTCAATCTCCACGAAACAGCGAGGTTGATGAACTTCGCGAGATTTCTTGAGTGTGTGCAGCAAAGTGAGCACCGATCCACCAATAAGCACCGGAACGAGCAGAGCAGAAAATGTGGCAATCTCTGAGCTGTAAATTAAATATGCGATTAGACTCACAAGAAGCACAATTAACAGGACTTGAGCCCACGTGGGGGGGTCAGTCGTTTTGAATTTCTCGAATAGAGCTTCAACGGCTAGAGCCACCAACTGGCATACAATCAGACCAACAGCAGCCGACTCGATGATTTGAACTAGACCTAGCTCAAACTGGCGGATCGTAAAGAAAACGATCAAAAATCCAAGAGTTCCAATGGCAATGGTCATCCAGCGCCATACCCACTTTTGCCCTTCCCATTCAGCTCTCACAAGTTGGACAGTCTTGGCACTCATCGCGCTCGTCCATAGCTTCTCGGAGTGGTCAAGCGATTGAGCAGTGGAACAGAGGCGTTAGCGAGCAAGACAGAGAATGTGACCCCTTCGTTGTCTCCAGCAACCGCCCGCAGCCCAAGCACCAAGAGGCCGATCAGAACTCCATAAATCAATTTTCCATGGAGAGTCATGGGACTGGTCACAGGATCAGAGGCGATCAAGAATGCAGTAAATAGTAGGCTTCCTCCTAGAAGATGCAGGAGAGGTCCACCAATGAATACCGTAGGAAAGAGCATCTCCAGAAAAGCTTCACCAATCCCAACTGTGGCTAGGATCATGATCGAGACGCGCCAGTTTACAGTTCGCGTGAAGAGCATCCAGAAGCCTGCGAACAACATCAAAATTCCAGACGTTGCTCCGATCGCACCTGGGACATTCCCGAGCAGAAGTTGTCCCGCGTCGTATGGAGAGCCAACTTGCATGACTATACTTAGTGGAGTTGTAGCCACCACTTGCGCATCTGGTGGTGCCCATACCGCAAAACCGCCCGGCCAACTTGAGAAGGGGACTGCCCAGTGCGTAGTCATCAATACCGGGAAAATCACAATGAGCAAGGCTTTCCCAACCAAGACTGGGTTGAATAGATAAAATCCCAAGCCACCCAAAAGCTGTCGTGAGAGCGCCGCCAGCCCTGCACCAATCGCAACTATCCACAAGGGTAAGTTCGGAGGAAGTAAGAGGCTGAACAGGACGGCAATTACCAACAATCCGCTAACACGGCCACTGCCACGCAGCACTGAAAAGATCAACTCAATCACTCCCACAACAACCAGTGCCACCAGTATCACGGCCAGCACATGCAATCCAAAAAAGAAGATGCCACCCAGCACGGCTGGAGCGGCTGCAATGAGCGGCATCGTGAAAAAGCGCTGGACGTTTACGCCATCGCGAAGATAAGGCGGCCCCGAGACCGAGCGATCGCTGCCTCCGTAGAGCACTTCGTTTACGGCAGTAGCAACAACAGAGAAGTTGGACGAGCTCTTTGCAGACTGGCTCATTCTTGCAACCTCTCCTCACGCAGCTCGTGCTTGCCCTTTTGAATCTGTTCGAGAACTGGAATCTTTGAAGGGCAGACATAGCTGCATAGCCCGCAGTCAATGCAGGCAAAAATATCAAGCTCTTGAGCTCGCTCCATCTGACCTTGATCCGCAGCCTGTGCAATCCAGATCGGGAAGAGATTCTGAGGGCAGACATCGACGCAATACCCACATTGGATACAGGAGCTCTCTGGACCATTCAATCCCGTCGTCGCTTTGCGTGCTCTCCCAAGAATCGGTGGAATGATGCGTGCATATGAATCCAAACCAAATCCTGGCATCAACCCACCCAGCAGGCGCTTTTTCGGTCTCTTAAGTGCAAGCAATGCAGTGGAATCTCGTAGAATGGGAGTTGTCTCATCAACGGCAGTCCCCCGCATCGGTCCGCCCAGAATGATTGCAGACTGGGCTTGATGCCCAAATATGTGGAGTAATTCTCCAGCGGGAGTTCCAATGCGGACCCGGGCATTGACTGGCCTGTCAACTGCAGAGCCTCCGATCGAGATGAGCGCTTCTACAAGAGGCTTTCCTTCAATGGCCGCGTCGTACGCGGCAATCACCTGTGGGGTGCTCACCACCACGACACCAATCGCTGTTGAGAGCTGCCCCGATGGAACTTCCAAATTGAGCAGTGATTTGATCAGAACTTCATCTTCGCCCTGCGGATATTTAGGCAAGAGCGGATGCAAGAAGAGCCAGTCATGATATTCAAGGCGATTGGCAATCTCTTCTAGAATTTGAGGCTGATCATAGCCAATCCCAACATGAACTTCGATATTTCCAAGAGCAGCTTTCAGAACTTTGATTCCTGAGACAAATTTCTCAAATTCCTCATAAAGAAGAGTCTTCGACACTTCCAGATAGGGCTCTGTCTCGACAGCATTGATGAGCAGATATTTGATCTTGTCTGGTTCAACAGTTGACGAATGCAGAGTCGTTGGAAGACCTGACTTCCCCAGCGCAGTAACGCCGGCTTCGTAGAGAACCCGCCCCAATTCCGCTCCGCCCCAGCGCTCGAAGTTCCCGGGGAGCAATCTCAATCTCTGCCATTCATCTGCTCCACTGCCCTCGATTGCAACTACAAGGGTCGGCTTGCCATCTATAGGATGTTTCTCTTCCCGAATTGATGTGACCCGCCCCGTGATAGACGAAAGAATGGGAGTCGAGATCTTTTCATCAGAGCGTGCAATAATTTGTCCCGTCTTGACGGAATCTCCAACAGATACAAGCAGCGCGGCCTCATCACCAAAGCCTTGGCGCAATGGAATGATAACTCGCTTGGGAAGCGGAGCATCAACAACTGAGCCTGAAGGGGTTCCTTCAAACGTCTTGAAATAATGGCCCCCCTTGAAGGTCTTGAGTGTGCCGATGATGGCCACTAGGCTGCCTCCTCAGGTGGGGTGGAGTATTCATCTTTGCGAATTCTCCAGAAGTGTACGGCGATCAAAAGCACAATCAGCGTTGGCAACAGAAATACATGAATCACATACCAGCGAATGAGTGAGAACTGATCCAGGTTGTTGCAGTTATCAACACCCAGAAGCCCTTGCCGCACCTGGTTGCCTATAAACGGGGCACTGTTGGCGATGTTGCAAGCGATCTTCGCAGCATAATATCCCAACTGATCCCATGGCAAAATATAGCCTGAGAATGCAAACATAATGGTGATGAGCAGAAGCAAAATTCCAATGATCCAGTTGAATTCTCGCGGTCTCTGATAGGCTCCCTTAAAAAACACAACAATCATGTGCATAAAGACGGCAAGCACCATCAGCTCACCCGCCCACTTATGAAGATTGCGGAAATATCGCCCCAAGTCTACCTGGTTGACGATATAGCGGATCGTGTCAAAAGCACGCTCTACAGAAGGGACATAGTAAAACATTAAGAAAATCCCCGAGATCACTAAGATCACAAAGAGCCAGAATGTGATAACCCCCATCCAGAACCAGCTATAGGTAAGACGCATCGAGCTCTTATTGATCGTGGCTGGGAGAATATGCACAAAGAAATTTTTCCGGTTCATCGCCAGAAAGTCGCTCTCAGTTTGTGGCAAATGCTCACGGCGGAAGATGGAGGTCCAGAGCTTAGTCCGGCGCAACTGCTGCATCACTAAAACAAACTTATCGATCAGGCTGAAAAATATTGTATCCACAGTTCAATTATCCCTGGCAGGGCTTGCAGTCCTTGCCCTCCGGCAAAACTCCCTTCACCATTTGACCCTGCTCCGGGTCAAAATATAGATCATGCCCCACCCCTACTCCTGCTAAACGACTCAACTCATCCGTCGCAGTTGTTTTGCCTTTGTCCACGATCAGACGCCCATCAGCAGAGAGACTGATCTCATAGAATGGCAAAGGTTTGGGAGCTGGCCCTCCGATGCGCTGTCCATTGCGTGCGAATACACTTCCATGACAGGGGCACTGCGCGTGAACCACCGGGTAATCTGGGCTGGGTGGTCCAAACGGCTTGTATGAGCAGCCAAGGTGAGTGCAGATGGCCGAGACCGCCTGAAATCCCTCTTGACTGCGAAAGATATAGACCTGGTATGTATCCAAGAGCTTCATGTCGCCAACCTGATAATCACTCGGTGGCCCTATGCTAAAGCTGGTCTTAGGCTCAAAGTTAAGCTTGGGCAAGATGAACGCAACTACGCTGGTAAACACACCACCCATCGTCAAAAGGAATGCGGTCAATCCAATACGGGTAAGAAATTTTCGGCGGGTGAATTGCTGCGCTGTCGGGGACTCTTCAAATCCAGATTGCTCGGTTATTTTTGGCTTTCTCTTGAACATAATCGTTTTAGATCCTCAGCATCGTATCCCCCCAAATTCAGCGTTTGTATGATCCTGATCATTCAAAGCAGTCACACAATCTTGCGAAAAATCGAGAATTTGAGGGGTTCAGACCGCATTATAGTGATTGATCCGTGAGGAGTCAATCGAAGGTTTATGTGTCATAAGATGGGAAAGAAAACCAGCATCGGCAGCCGATCATGGCTCGGAATCGAAGAACCGATCTATCGTGGTCAGGCATCTTTTGTATAATAATGACCAACAAAATTTCGGAAATGAAAATGTCAAGAAGGAGCTTATGAAATATAAGAATTGGATTGGCGGCAATTGGGTCGATGCCAAGAGCGGCAGGACCTTTCAGTCCATAAGCCCGGCGGACAACTCTGATATTCTCGGTGAATTTCCCTTCTCTGAAAAGCAGGATGTCAATGCTGCTGTCGAAGCTGCTGATAAGGCCTTCCATGATTGGAGTCACATTCCATCTCCACGGAGAGGTGAGCTTCTTTTCGCAGTCGGCGAATTACTCAAAGGGCGCAAAGAAGAGCTGGCAAAGATTATGACGCGTGAGATGGGCAAGGTCTTAAATGAAGCCAGAGGGGACGTCCAAGAGGCCATCGACATGGCCTACTATGTCGGGGGTGAAGGTCGGCGCCTTCTTGGGTACGTCACTCCCTCTGAGCTGCCCAATAAGACTTGTTATGCCATCCGACGCCCAGTTGGACGAGTAGCACTCATCACTCCCTGGAACTTTCCAATTGCTGTACCGAGCTGGAAGATCTTCCCAGCCCTCATTGCCGGCAACACAATCGTCTGGAAGCCTGCCCAAGATACCCCACGAATTGCCTATGAATTCTCAAGAGTCTTTGAAGAGGCTGGAATTCCAAAAGGCGTCTTCAATTTGCTATTTGGTTTTGGGAGAGAAGCAGGTCAAGCTCTTGTAGAACATGCCAAGATCGACATGATCTCATTTACAGGATCTGTGGATGTCGGACGCCATATCTATGAGATGGGAGCAAAGAAGATCAATCATGTCCATCTGGAGCTGGGTGGAAAGAACCCCATATTAGTCATGGAAGATGCTGGTCTGGAATTGGCGGCCGATGCGATCCTCTGGAGCGCATTCGGAACGACTGGGCAGCGCTGCACGGCCTGCTCTCGACTGATTGTGGTCGAGTCTGTTCATGATCCGTTAATCGCAATCTTGGTCAAAAAGGCCAAGAAGCTGAAACTGGGCAATGGCCTAAACGCAGATGTCGAGATAGGACCAGTCATCAACAAGACCCAACTCAAGAGCATTCATGACTATGTTGAGTTGGGCATAAAAGAAGGAGCCAAGCTGGAGATCGGTGGCAAGATCGCTACAGAAGGCGATCTTGCCAAAGGGACATTCTATATGCCGACAATCTTCACAGGTGTGACTCCAGAAATGAGAATATTCCAAGAAGAGATTTTTGGGCCTGTTCTGACTGTTAGCAAAGCAAAAGGTTATGAACATGCTATCGAGCTGGCCAACGACACCCAGTTCGGATTATCCTCTGCAATCTTCACTCGGAATGTCTACACCGCCCAACGCGCTATTGATGATCTGGAAGCAGGAATCACGTATATCAATTATGGCACGACCGGTGCAGAAGTTCACTTGCCCTTTGGTGGAGTGAAGAATACCGGGAATGGTGGACGCGAGGCCGGTCAGGCTGCTATTGAGCAATATTCAGAGTGGAAGACTGTCTATATTGATTACTCTGGCCATCTACAGAAAGCCCAAGGAATTGATTGAGGTCAGCGCACAACGACGACTTTGCGAATCACTGTCTGCTTTTGAAAGCCCGATGCACTTTTCGCAGTGATTACAAAGAGATAGACGCCATTGGCCATCTTATCTCCCATGGATTCGAGAGCATTCCAGCGCAAGGTCGATCCTTCTGTCTCAATGGCAAACCGCTGGCGGCCTGCAAGATCAAAGCCATGCACCTCGATGGATGAGATTCCCTGGCCCTCCACACTCAGAGTCCAAAGCGGGCCAGTTGAAGAAAGATTGATGGAACGCACTGAGAAGGCTTCAGCTGATTGCTGCGCTGGCGCCTGTTGTTGGATGATTGTAAATGGAATATCTCGTGCTTCGGGAGAGAGCAAGAACTGCACATCTGGCCTCAGCTCAGCTGCGATCTTTTGATGAGACGCTGCAAGGTGAAGTCTCAAAATATTGGATTGCTTTGAGCCATTTCCTGGAGGAGCAATCATCAGAAAACGAACCTCGCCCCGCGCTTGGTCGATGGATGTAGCCAGAATCTTGTATTCTCCAAGGGCTTCTATCTTCAGCACAGTTGTGCTGCGACCATCAAATAAGATTCGTCCCTGCACTCCGCCAATCGCACGTCCATCTGAGTTGATTTGAAGCGTGTACTCCCCTGCTGAGCTGGCTGGAATCAGCTTGATTTGGGCTGGCTCTGCTTGTGACCCGGCCATCCCCGGGAAGAGTCTCTGCAATATACTGAGCCAGACGGGAAGCACGCTTTTCTCGCGATCAGACTGTGATGTTCTTGGCGTTGAAAGTGAGCTGCTTGTAATGGATGCAATGGATGCTTTGGCAATTGGAATCAAGTCCGCTGAGGTTAATGTTGTGCAATCAGGAATCGTCCCAGTCGCTGCCTTTGGCAGGGCTACGTCTGCGACAAGCTTCTGCGCATCGCTCAGCCCGGTGATGGCTGGCGGCTCATCAAAGCAGCCAAGGAGGGCCGTTGCTAACATGAGTACATCTTTGATGGTGGCACCATCATTCATGAGGTCCACATCTCCAAAGAGAGGGAGTAAGATGCTGCCGGAGATGACGCTCATCTGAGAGGTCAGATCGAGATCATCGACATCGAGAACTCTATCCACCTGAAAGATGAATGGACTCTTCTGACCTGGCTGTCCTTGTTTTGAAGTACGAATGTAAGCAATGACGTCAGGGGCTGGAATCCCCATTTTGGCCAAGTCAAGATGAGCTGGATCGATCGACAGCGTGAATTTTAATGATCCAAGCCGATTATCAATGTGAACGTCACTCACTTGATACGGCGAGACGGACGTGACCCCATCCACATGAACTACAGTCGCGTCAAATTGCACAGATTGAGTCTGAACTTCGATCTTCCCTAACCCAGGGGAAGAAAATCCGACAACCTCCACTGGAAGATTCCCACCCGGAGACTGCACATCAAGAATGCGAAGCACACCGCTGCCTAGCATCACGGTATTCGCCGCCTGCACAATAAGATCTGTGGAAGAGTCAATGTCCGTGCCTGGTGGCTCTTGAGCGCTTAATACAGCCCTCAGATGAATCACGCGCCCCTTAAGTGCACTAATAGAAGGCGTAGCACGAACCTCGAAATCCAAACACTGCTCATCCGGAATAAAGAGACCTGGGGTGACGGACAGTGTGATGCCTGGTCCTCCGCGATTGAAGTCGGCTGTAAACCCCGGATCACCCGAGGTGATCTGCCCCCAAAGCTGTGGAATCCCCGAAATCATATAGAGCTCGAACTTATCAAAATCATCAATCAGCGCACTGCCGAGTGGGCCCTGAGAGAGCGTCAGCGCATCGATCCGCAAGGAGTTCGCATTCGCATCTTTATCGCAAACATGGAATCGCAGGGCGACGCCCGCTGAGCCTATCTTGATTGGAACAGGTGTAAAGTTCAGAAGAGTCAGGCTGTTGATTCCGCTGTTAGAGACATAGTCTTGATCGCTGTCCGTAGCCGCAAGGGTGAATGTCGTCGGAGTAGGAGGGCTGCCGATGCTCTCGGCGTATTGCAGAGTGACTTGAATTCTGACTGTCTTATTCTGGGCAGTATTCTGCAAGATCCCTGTCGGAGCAGTGAGCACAGCTACCTGGAACGTCTGCGTCCCATTATCGGGAATCGTATATCCACCCGCAGGAGTGACGTAAGCCTCAAAAGAGATATTCCCACCGCCAGGCGCCCCAGCAGGACATCCTGCCGGTGGAGCGCCTCCTGGCGCGGCTGTCGTCACTGGAGCCGCCACTGCCGTTCCAGTGCCATCAATGATCATCACGCTTGTAATCTCGGTCTCACTGGCCGAGCCTAAGTTTTGCACTAAAAAACAGTCAATGGTGACGTCGCTCAAATCGTCCGCTTGCATGTCCGTATCTTTCGCTTTGAAGCTGAAAACGATCGACCCATCCCCCAAATCGGTCGGCGGGCCATCACTCATAGGCGTATTGGCACCTGGCTCCAAATTGGTGCTTGGAGACAGAATTTCAGTGACATCGATCTGCCCGAGTGCCGTTTGCGAGATGCTAAAAAGAAGAAAGAGACTGAGCGCGACACGAATGATGGCTGATCTGGACATTTTCAGGAGTACTCCATCTCTCACCAGAATTTCACCGCCTTCTATTGTGTCAAAAGAGACAGACAAAGGAGAAGAACATCCAACACCATACTGTGTTACGGCGATCACTCCCTCAGGGGATAACAAAGTGATGCGTGTGACAGACGTCACATCGATTCGGCGCATAGAATCATGCTATACTCAAGGGCAGAATCAAAACGATGGCCATGCGCCAGATGAGGAGGGCGACAATACGATGAAGGCCGCCCGTGGGAAAATTGTCTCTCTTATATTCTTCTTTCTATCGATAATTGCTTTTATTGGCCTGGGGCAAACGACTGCCTCGACCAATACCGTGGATATTGCGAAAGACAAGGTGGACTTCACCGTCTTCTCCCGAGATGGCCAGGATGGCCTGGGAAGCCCAAACACAATGACATTGGGAGATTTTAATAATGACCAGAACATTGACCTTTTGATCGGAGCCCCAGGAGGGGACGGCCCTGACGACCGCCGCAAAGATGCAGGCGAAGCTTACATCGTCTATGGGCGCGATAAAGACACGTTTGTACCAGAACTTAATACAGATGGGATTCCTGGCCCTGACGTAGTCATCTATGGAAGAGACTTGGGAGATCTGCTTGGAAGCGGCGTCGCAGCTGGTGATGTAAATGGTGATGGCATTGATGATATCATCCTTGGAGCGCCTGGAGGCGATGGTCCTTCCAACGGATATTCCGGTTTGGGCGAAGTTGTAGTAATATTTGGTGGTCTGACTCTTCCATCAAGAATAGATTTAGCAAAGACAAAAGAAAACTCTATTATTTTTAATAATGTCCAAGAAAGTCGGTTCGGCACTGCAATCACCGCGCCGGATCTTAATGGCGATGGCATTGACGACATCGTTATAGCAGATCCTTTTGACATCAGTAAAGGAAGGCACCGATCCGGAGCCGTATTTGTAATTTTTGGAAGAAGGGATCTCCCTCAGCGTTTTGATATAGGCTCCAATCGACCTGGCTTAAGCCCTGATGTCCGAATCTTAGGAGCCAATGCGGAGGATCAGATTGGAATCTCGCTTGCTAAAGGGGATATCAACCACGATGGTGTGGAAGATGTCGTCATTGGCGCGCCATTTACAGATGGCCCAAACAATGACCGCACTGACGCCGGAGAGACTTACGTCATCTATGGAAACTTCCACCTGCCTGCAACAATTGATTTGGCAGCTACCAGCGCTGACGTCACAGTCTATGGTGCCGATGCACAAGATGAGCTGGGGCTCTCTGTATCAGCGGGAGATGTCAACGGGGATAAGACGCAAGATCTGCTCATCGGCGCTCCCTTCGCCAGCGGAATTGATAAACTGAAGGGATATTCTGGCGAAGCCTATGTCATTTATGGAAAACCGCTCCTGCCATCCATTATTGATTTGAATATGACGAGCGCAGACTCCAGAATCTTAGGAGCATCTCCACTCGATAATTTAGGGTCATCTGTGGCTGCGGCTGACCTCAACGACGACGGCCTCAACGATTTGATATTAGGTGCTCAGGGTGGACGAGGTCCCGATGGAACAAGAGCCAGAGCTGGAAACGTCTATGTCATTCGCAGCCCTGGCAATCTCCCTCCTCTAATTGATCTTGGCAAGAATGAATTCAACTTGGTTATTTACGGAGCAAAGACGGGCGACAATCTGGGCAGCGCACTTGCCGGAGGCGACCTTGGCGGCAAGGGGAACGGCTTCTTGATGATGGGCGCAAACGGAGTAGATTCACCAGCAGATGGCCCCGATGCCGGTGCAATCTATGCTCTCTTTGCCAAAGAGCTGATCGGAGGAGGCACTCCACCAACACCCACAACGTGCGTCAAAGGCGATGTCGATTGCGATGGGAAGATTACGATTATCGATGCACGCATCGTCTGCGAATCGGTGCTCGGCATCCGAAAGCTGACCGCTAAAGAAGTGGCCCTGGCTGACGTAGCTGAGCCGTTTGGCCAGATCACGCTGGCAGACGCCTTCAAGATTGCGCAAGTCTCCGTCGGAATTGGAACGATTGAAACGAAGACGGGAACTTCAGTGAGCCAGGCTCTCGAAGCGGCCTCAGCACTCCACATACATCGCTGGGGAATGTTAAGCCATGGCAGCCAGATCGAATTCCGGGCGCTCGGCTCGGGTGTGGAAGCGGTCAAAGTAGAGGTCTTTACGATGGATGGTCGGCCGATTTATAACAGCCCCTGGGCGCAGGGCGACCGGGTGCTTTGGATGTGGCAAGGATTAGATAATAAGTTTGCAAACGGCGTTTATCTCTATGTGATTCAGGCTCAGGGTATTGACGGACGGCTGTCTCGTAGCGAGGTCTTAAAGGTGATCGTTCTGAGATGAACGGCGTTATTTGACACGGTGATCTCAGTTACAGTTAAAGGGAGCGGATTGCTATATGATGAAGGCTGGATTTGAGCGATGAATATTGAAAGCATTCTCCAAAATTGTTCGGGAGGTGGTCAATCCGGAGATAGAGGACGTAACAGGGTTGCTTCACCAAATTAACAAACAAACATCGAAACATACACTTCATAACTAAGGGCAAGAATGAAGGAGGTTGGCAGATGAAGTACCAAATCTTATCGGGAGTTTTAATAATAGCGTTCGTAACGCTATTTGGCGTGCCTGCCTTAGGCCAGGCAACGGTGACAGACCAGAATTATCTAGCACCAGGTGGAAACGTAGAGCCTGGTGCGAGTGCTCCTATGACAGTCTCCTCTGACGCTCCAGCTACCTTGGGAGACGGGATAGTTGTCAGCCAGTTCCAAGTCTGCGATGTTGACCCCTTGGCTGATGATAACAGTCCAGTTAACATCACCGAGTTTAATGTAGACAATTTAGGGTCGGCTAGCCTTGTTGACATCACTAGTGTCATGATTATCGACGGCCACGGATTTTCTGTAGGAGCAGTCGCAACACCAGGTCCTCCTCCAAATCCAAACATATCGTGGAGAGCCACTGTGACCCCAGAAACAGCAATAGTGATTCCAGATGATCAATGTGAAGTCTTCTCGGTGGCAGTTGAGACGGCTACTACATCTTCCTTTGGAGCAGGTCTAGGAGACAGCCAAAATCATACATTGCGGCTGCGAACAACTCTGACGATGAACGAGTGTCTAAGTGGCGATATGAGTAGCACACCGCCTGTCTGCGCGTCACCGACTACATTCGTGGAATCCAGCACAGACGGGGCACCTGAATACATCTGCAACTGCGGTGTCAATAGACTCACCGACGATATGTATGTGGTCAATCCACTTATGCCAAGCATGTCGGGCGTAGTCAGTCGCTTCACAGTCTGTGATGATGACTCGAATGAACACAACCTGTACCTTACTCAGCTTACAATGAAACAAGGCAATCAAGGGTCTGCAGAATATACAGACTTTGACATGATCAATGTCTATCGAATCGAGTCCAGTGGCAGGACCCAAATTGCTTCTTTTACTCCTGACGTCAACTTCAATCGCGGCGGTACCGGCGATCAGATTTTGGCAGCAAACCAAGTCTTGATTATCACCGACGACAGTTGCGCTGTCTTCGAGGCTGACGCTCAGGTCTCACAATATGCCTTCAAGGGCCGCCTCATTCAACTGGCGTTCGACATTGATGCCGAGGAACCCCGTGGCACTCAAATTGGAGTAGGCGGTGCTACTCCTGCACCAGCGTCGCCACCAGCAGGGGTTTCTGGGGTCGCTCCTGAAATCCAGACTCATGTTCCGACACCAATTGGCAAGGGCATGATCACGATTCCAAGCACGATCATTCTTGGCTCCCCGGGTGACATCCCGCTCGGCGTCCAGGGCATCCCGATTCCAGGTCTCGGCACGCTTCAGGTCGGACCTACGGGAGCTTTCCACTTCGACCCCGCGGTCATCCAGATTCTGGAGATCGTCGGCGTAGGCGACTACACGGTGGAAGCCGTCCAGATCGACAACCGCCGCGGCGAAGCTCGCTTCACCGTGCGCATTGACCCGGCAGAGGCTCCGAACGGCATCAACAATGGAACCGTTGCCATCATTCGCGTGCAGGGCGTCGGGAAACCGGGCGACCGGACACGGCTCTATATGAACTTTGACCAAGTGACCGATGCGGACAATAACGTGTTGGCAGATGCCAGCAACCCGCTCACGCTGAGCAACGTTGGCGTCATTGAAGGCCAAGTGCGGCTCGTTCCACACGGCGACGTAGATGGGGACGGCCACACCACAGTCAGCGACGCGCTGCTGCTCGCAGATCAGCTCATCCTGGGATCGCCTTGCGCGGGTCTCACGGACGAGCAGAAGGTCATCGCCGATGTGGCTCCGCCATTCGCAGATGTGGACGTAACTCCGACCTGCAGTGGTGACAACCCGACCTTGACCTCAGCCGATGTGGCTCAGATCGCAAAGCTTGCCATTACTACCGCTGCAGCCGGTCTCGCAGCCAGCAGTGATGTGCAAAGCCCAGTCGTGGCAGCGCTCCACGTCTCACAGATCCAGACGACTGTGCGCTTGGGTGCGATTGCGTTCCGAGCCCAAGGAACTGGTGTCTCCAGCATGGAAGTCCGGCTCTATAGCCTGACAGGCAGACAGATCCTGGCTGGAAAGAGCACGGGCAGCCAATTGATGGTGCATGCTCGGGATCAGTTCGGCAAAGCGCTGGCCAACGGCGTATATCTCTACGTCGTCACGGTCCATGGTGTGGATGGCTCTGTCCTCCGCAGCGTGGTCAAGAAACTGGTAATCCTGCACTAGACTTTCGTACGGGTTACCTCATGAAACGAACGTCGATGAAAGGAGCCCTCTGCTAGACCAGAGGGCTCCTTCTCTTCGGACGAATGTCCTTCGGGCAGAAGAGCAGACACTCATAAAATGAGCACGATCAATCTCAAACAGCATGAAAATGGAAGTCTTACATAAAGCGAAATCTATACGAGCTCTTGGCAATCTCTTTCTCGCCCTCGGGCTTTGTCTTTCATTGGCCATTGAGCTCAAGGCCCAGCCGACACCACCACCAATAGTCACACCAACCACAGCCACCATTGACGTGGGACTTGTCACGGTTCCTCACGGAAGCACAGGAACAGTCAAGGTCTCTATCCAAGGTGCCCCTTCAAGTCTCTCCGACTTTCAGGGAAAGCTCACCTATGACTCTAAAGTCGTCAACGTGCGCGAGATTGCAGGGCTCAATGGATACACCATTGCTGCATTTCAGATTGACAACCTGGATGGCGAAGTGCGCTTTATTGGATTTAAGACTTCCGGCACGCTCATCACCGAAGGTGATTTTTTGCAATTTACGGTGGCCGCTGTCGGAGATACAAACTCTAGCACTTCGCTCAATATGGAATTTATTACGCTTAATGATGCTGCTGGCGTTGCCATCCCGCGCATCGTTCGCCCAGGGAAGTTCACGGTAGGCGCACAACAAGAGATCGCTGCCGATTTCTCTTGGGCGCCAGCCAATCCTGAGGTCGGACAAGAGGTCCAGTTCACGGACAAGACTGTTGCCGCAGGCACAACATTTAGCAGTTGGGCATGGGATTTTGGAGATAACGCGACCAGCACAGAGCAAAACCCTAAACACAAGTACGCTCAAAAAGGAACATTTACTGTAAGCCTTACCATCGAAGATGATCAGGGGAATAAGGGCTCTGGACAGAAGCAGGTGGTCATCCGGGGACAGGGCGAGGCGATTACCATTCCGGCTCACAATTTTCCTAACCCCGCAAAGGATAGCACGACATTCTCCTATCAGTTGCCGCAAGGAACGACGCAAGCTTCGTTGACAGTCTATGATTTCACAGGGCCGCTCGTCTTCTCTAAGAGTCTTGCTGCGGACAGCATGAAGCTGGAGTGGGACCTCAAGGATCAGAGCGGACGAGACCTGCCCAATGGCGCCTATTATTACCGCATTTGGGCTTCCACAAAAGAGGGAGCAGTTCTGTCTAAAGTCGGAAAGCTGGTTATCATTCGATCATGATTCTTCAACGTCAATCCCGGCTGATCGGTATCCTCGTGCTTCTTTTGATCGGAGCCTTTGCATCTTCTGGGCAAGCACAGAGTGCCATCACATTGCTAGACATGGGAGCTGGAGTTCGCGCACTCGCCATGGGTGAGGCTTTTGTGGGGCTAGCCGATGATGAGCAGGCCGCCTTTTATAATCCCGCCGGGTTGGCCTATCTAAGCGGAATATATGCAAGTGCCAATTACGAGAGCCACTTGGGGGCTTCTAGCTATTTGAGCCTGCTTGGGGCCACGCATGGTATAGGTCTGGGGCTCTTCTTATTTAGCCTCGGCGATGTCGAGCAGCGAGATGATCAGGATAAAGTTCTTGGAACCTTTGGATATTCAAACTTTGCGGTCACCGCATCTGGGGGACTTCCGCTCAGCCAGATTCCTCTCGGGTTTACGCGCAGCCTTGATTCACTCTCTATGGGAGGCCGTTTCAAGTTCCTGGGCGTAAGCACATTGGAAGGCGGAAATGGCTCAGCAATCGCACTCGATTTGAGCTGGTTTTTCAAAGGAAACAATGCAATAGATCATCTTTTGCCTGGAAGTGGTATTCATTTATTTCAAGCAGGGTTGAGTATTGAAAATCTTGTGAGTATTGGTCTTGGATATGCAGGAGGACATCACGAGCGACTTCCGTTCAAGATCAAAACGGGGTTCGCGATCAGCCCAATGCAGAGCTTGACATTATCAATGGATTTGGCAATTCCCTTTGAGTTCCATCTCGGTGGTGAGTACAGCCTCTCCTTGCCAAGCCCACTCTCCCATATGGATATTCGGGCAGGCGCGGTTGTCCGTGGAGGGACGTTCGCATTTACAGCAGGGTTTGGAGTCGTCAGAGAGCCTTTTCGTCTCGATTATGCATTCGTCAGCCATCCGAGTCTGCCAGGCTCTCACCGACTGGCTCTCTCGCTGCAGTTTTGAAGATATGAAGGGGGTTTGATCTTGGTTGTTCAAAACCGAGAGACGCAGATGATAGATCTGGGCAAGCTCTTGAAAGAGCTATCTCTGGCTTTGGGAATTTTCATTTCCTGCATCTTGGGCATACAAACGCTCGCTCTAGCTCAAACCACTACAACCCCTGAACTCAAAGCAAAGGTCGTTGTGGATGATGCACAGATTCCTCAGGGGCAGGACGCGATCATCAAAGTGACTCTGACCGATGACCCCGCCAAGCGAGGGCTAGTCAGCTTCCAGGGATCTGTCAGCTATGACCCGAACGTGATCACAGTGCTAGAGGTTCTCTTCCCAACTGAGTGCCCGGTCTGGGCTGCCAATATTCAGGCTGGGCTAGTCAGATTCGCCGCCACCAAGTGCTCCGGGAACAAAGGGGATGTCAAAGTGGGTGAGCTCTTCCGGCTGCACATCAAGGCCGTAGGGCCTCCAGGCTCAACCACGACGCTAAACCCAACGTTTGATATTTTTGATGATTTTGATTTCAAGTTCATTCCGTATGAAGTGGATCCAGGGGTTATTGTCATCACAGGTGGGACTGCGAATATACCTCCAGTTGCCGATTTTGATTACACACCTCACAGTCCAACAGAGAAAGACACAATCAAGTTTATAGATCAGTCCCATGATCCTGATGGCAGCGTTGTGAAGTGGAATTGGGATTTTGGTGACGGCAGCAAACTGGATGTACAAACGGCTTCGCATAAATACGCAACGGCAGGCTCATACAACGTCACACTGACCGTGACGGATAATGGCGGTGCCACAAACGCCGTCACAAAACCCGTCGTCGTGAGAAATTCCGGTCCAATGGGCTTTGTCTGTCTTAACTATCCAAATCCAGTGCGCGTCAGCACGACCTTTGTCTGCGGGCTTCCGAATGGAGCTACACAGGCAACGTTGCGAATTTACAATCTGACCGGGCGTTTGGTAAAGAGCCAGGATCTTGACATCCATCATCCTGAGTATCTATGGAATCTCAAAGATGACCAAGGGAACGATCTGCCTAATGGCCCGTACTTCTATCTAGTACAGGCAGTGACCCCCGGAGGCGTGCAGCTAACGCGCGTGGAGGTGCTGATCATCGAACGATGAAATCCCTACGAGTTCTTTCGCTCTTTCTAATTGGGCTGTTTATATTCGCATCAAGCGATGGCTATGCCCAGCGGCTAGTCGGGCTTTTCGACCTAGAACAGGGAGTCCGCGCTGCCGCAATGGGTGGAGCCTATGTCGGGCTTGCAGAGGGGGATTGGGCACTCTACTACAATCCCGCCGGGCTGGCCTATCTGCATGAGCTTCACCTGAGCGGCATGTACGAGAGTCGGTTCTCTCGCGCAGATCAGGGAATCTTCACCATGGCCGTACCCAACTTTGCGGGACAGCTGCTCTTCCTCACCGTCAATGGTGCAGTGCGGCGAGATGATACAGGCAAAGACCTGGGACTCATTCCCTACTCGCAGTTTGGATTGCTTCTCGGAGCCGGCTTCTCTCTCAGCGATTTTGTCGAGAATAGCGACTTTGGTGGACTCAGCATCGGCAGCCAGCTAAAGTTCTACTCAATCAGCACAGACACCCCCGGCCAAGGAGCTTCCATCTCCATCACGCCCAGCGCGATGTGGTCGGAAGAGCGCGTGATGTTTGGCGATCTGCCACTCCAAGTCTTGCGCTTTGGAGTCATTGCTCCGGATCTTCTAAGCCTAGGCTTTTCATACGGGAGTGGCCATCACGAAAGCTGGGGGCCCGGGTTGCGCTTCGGTGCATCTGCCAGCACACCGGATGGCCTCACCTTCGCTGCGGACCTCGATGCCCTGGGCAGCTTCAGCCTTGGCGCAGAGTGGCTCTATCGGGGCTTAGAACTGGGCGATCTTGGACAGGCCGATGTCAGTATCCGTGGAGGACTCAAGAATATTGGCAGCATTCTAACCCCAAGCATCGGCTTCGGGCTCCGTTTGGGAGATCTTCGTGTGGATTACGCGCTCATTATTCATCCTGATCTTCCCGATGTTCACAGATTCTCAATCTCTGGCGTCTTTGGCCCGCCAAACTTCCTGCTTTGTGCGCTGCGCCCTGCGGTCTGTCCTAGGGACGACCCATAGAGAAGTCGCGTCCGAACTGGAATTCAACGACGAAACTGTCGCGTGAATCTTTCGAGTTGACTCCATTGAGGTTGAAGAGATAGACGGAAGTGACTGTAGAAGTCCAATCTGGCATCGGCTCAAAATCACTCTTCAACGTGACTTCGCCGTCCAGCTCATTGAGGGGTTGTCCTGATTGAGTCCCCTCAGAATAGTCAAACTCAGTGGAAAGACTCGGCGTAAACCCAGGGAAGAACTCGTAATGCAAGGTCTGCTGTAATGAATAGCTGATCTGCTCATCACGATCCATGGATTTGTAATCTCGTGAAAGCAGGAGGTCTGCGCTAAGTGGACCTGCCGACTGCCAGTTCATCTGAAGGGATACGCTATATTGTCCACTCACTTTCCGGCCAAAGAGTGGATGGATCAACGTATCAAGACTTCCATTAAACGTAAGAACAGGCCGCACCTGCCCAAAATCGAGAAGATTGAGATTGACAGATAGAGAGTCTTGAAAGCGTGTGAGCTGGTTGCGTTGTTGTTCAGTAAAGCTCCTGCGATAGCGTATCTGTCCATCAATTCCCGCCAGACCCCCATCCAAACTTCCCTCTCCCAGCCATTGCAGGCTAGAATCTGACCCAAAGGGATCGATTACTCCTGCCGTGAAATTGAGGCGGGGCGAGAAATGGAGGTCACGCAGGGTCATTGTCGTTGTGCTGAGGGTAAACTGTGCATTTTGAGTGAGCGTGCTCTCTCCTCCACCCGCAGAGGGGATCCGCGCGTTGCCATGAAAATCGGAAGAGAGCGTCAGCGAGAGCATGTCAAGGGGGATCGTGCGGTTCCAACTCACCTGCCAATCCAACTGGTGTTGGCTAGAAAACTCGCCATAGCGCCACATTGATGGGAGGCGATATCCTGTTTTGAGTTGCAAGCCAGGCATAATTTCAATGCTGACTCCCCCACTCAAGGTGCTGGACGAGTTGGAATAGGCTGGGCGCTTCAAATCGACCAGATCGTCGATTGTGTACCCCAAGCTCACGGCGAGCTTGTTGCTAAAGAAATTCTGCTGGAGAGTCATGTCCATAGAGTGCACCTTCTGATCAAACCCTTCTTGTTTGAAATCCCGGTCAACCTGTCTCAAATTCGACTCGATGTGGATCTGTGGGCCACCTCCATCGGGGGTGAACGCAAATTCAATCAAATCCGAGATCGTGAGATTGGGTAAGTGATAACGGTCAAACAACCCCTCTTGGTGAGTAGCGCGAAGATTGAGGAAAGGAGTGATCGGATAGACTCCACTAAGGTTGAGACTGATGTGGTCTTGGCGATTCAGAGTCCCAACGGGAGAGAAAGCTGGCGTGACTCCTTCCAAATAGCCTTCCAGATGCAAATCGCCCAACATCTTTCTCAGCAATAATCTGCCATAGATTCCCTGGTCAGTATGCCCATCGGGAGAGATGTCTTGAAAGCGGTGATCCGCCCGGCCACTCAGATGAGTCTCCACTTCCTGATAGAGACGCACATTGGAGGGCGTATGGACATTGTAGAGGAAGAGCTGATAATTCTCGTTGGCGACTCCTCCTGCCCAAATCGAATCAGTCGTGCCAGCCACCGCCGTAACTGCGTGACCTTCTGCAATTTTGACCCGCCCGCTCTTGACCCCATAGAGGCCCGTATTGGTCCCATACCAAAGCTCCCCAGTGAGAACTCCAACGCTGCGTACAAATTGGTCAGAGACGGGCCAGCCAACGCCCACCCCGCCTTGCAGAGCGCGGACTCCCTGATCTGTGGCTGCATAGACGACATCACTGTCTTCTGCCAAATCTCGAATAGCAACACCTTGAAGCTCAGGGACGGAACGCAAATATTTGAGATCGGAATCTAGAATCGCAAGCCCGTGGTCGGTGCCAATATAGAGCCACCCGGCCGCCGCTCCGAGTTTGAGTATGCGATCGCTGGGCAGCTCTCGGTACTCTTTTCGCTGATAATACTTCCATTTGAGCACGCTGGAGATCTGTTCAATGCGTACTTGCCCCAGTGCCGTATCAGAGCCAACCCAGAGAACCCCATCGTGTAAGAGAACAGCATTGAGCTTCTCTCCCGGCACGCCATCTCGCTCATCGTAGGACTTCCAATTTCGTTTTCGGGCAAAGCTAGGCATAGGATTTCCGGAATCGAGCTTTAAAACAGTCAAGCCTCCAGATGTGGCGAAGACCAACTGATCTCCTTCATAGGCAATGTCATAGACCTCTTGACCGGCAAGACCCTCCCGAATCCCGTAATTGGTCCAATTGGCTCCATCAAAGAGAGTAAGGCCATTTCGATGTCCAATCAGCACCAGGGGCCAGCCGTCATGAGCAATCACTCGGATCACATGCGTGAAGTTTGGCTGGTTGGCTCGCTCATTGTTGTCGGATGGGAATCGGTTCTGGGCCACTCCAAGATCAAAGGCCCCGTCTAAAAGGCCTCCTTGGAATTTCCCGCTGACACCCAAAACGGTATCCGTATTGGGCATTGTTTCGAGCGTCTCAGGGTCTACTCCTTGCTTGAGGGCATCATGAGCTTGCAAAAGATCAATATCGAGCTGCAGACCGCTATTAGGTTCCAGATGCATGCTGAGACTGTTGAAGGTCCTTCCAAAATCGCTGATCCCCAACAGGCCACCACGTGCTGTCTCATACTCAACACGCAACACGTCATCTTTCCCAAGAGGATTGAAGAGAACGAGCACTCCATTATCGTACTGCATTATATAATCGACATTGCTCTGTAAGAGACGCCCGTTCAAATAGACCTTCTCGCTGTTTTTGAGAACGGTCAACCCCAGGATGTAGACGCCCGTGCCAGTCTGATAGGAAAAGGTCACCTTGACGCCTGCATCTTTATTATCAAAGAACTCCGGCGGGACCTGGAGCTCCAAAACCCCGACACTGGGAAAGACGTGAGTCTCATAGTGGGTCAGAGTCGGGTCATGAACATCGAGGAAATCATTCCCATTAGTCGTGACTTCAATATGAACGGTATCTTCTTGGACGTCTTTGACATGAAGAGAATAGAATCTCTGGTTGGAGCTGTCTTTAGTCGTAAATGATTGGTCATCCACTCGAATTTGGGTATGCAATGCAAGCTCTTTGAGAAATTCCTGCTCAAAATCGGTGTCTTGGTTAAATGGATATTCTTTCTGCTGATCTGAAGAGAGCTTCTGCTCTGAGTTATAATCATCTATTAAATCAAATAGCTTTTCGCGCAAGATGGAAAGATAGGGAGAATTGAGAGCAAGAAAATACTCTTTCTCTTCAGGAATGACTGCATAGAGGGTTGGATCCAAATCCGATTCGGGAGCCTTGGCGATGGCATCATTCAGATAATCCAAGTCATATTGCTTTAAGATATCTCGCAGTCCGGAGTCTGCCAAAAAACCGAGCTTCACCACAGTAAACCCCTCTACGAAATTGGGCCCCAATGAAAAATATTCCAAGCCCTTGAGACTCGTACCATAAGGCTCCGTCGTAAACGCCTGATTGGGATCGTGATAGGAGAACGTAATAGAACTCTCAACAGTATTGCCGCGAAAGGTCTTTGTCTCTAAGTTTCCAGTGATCTGAGAATGGATCCCGCTCAACGTAACGTGCTCGCTCAAGTTCCAATCCACCTTGATTCCCTTAAGCAGCCGGGAGGCGTACGCAAAAGGGCTGTCCTCGCGGGCCATGGGAAAATCCCCATACTCCGCCTTCCAGGTCTTGGCCTCCCACAACATCCGAACCGACTGCAAGAAATCAGGTTGAGTCGTATCGAGCTGCGCAATAAGTGAAAGGGATCCCGGCGCAGGCTTCAGGACCGAAGCGGAGACAAGCGCATCGAGCTGAATGGACTGGTTGAAATAGAGACCCGTCGAATAGCCTTTGAGAGAGAGACTCTTGCCATCCCCGAGCCCATAGCGCAAGACCCAGCCAACATGCCCGCTGATCTTATACGACGAGCTCTGCACCCCAACTTCGGCTGGCGCTGATTGTGCGCTCAAAGCTGGATTTTGGGCCAGCGCACTCTGCAAGAGCGAAAAGATCAGACCAACCGCTATCCAAACAGCAGAAAACCCTGAACGCAAAGATTGAGATTTCAATCGGATCACCACGCTTGGGGATCATATCAGAGGAGTGAAACTCTTGCCAAAAATAGAGCGGGCTGCTAGATTGGGAAAATGCAGAGAAAGCGGGGGTTGGATGAACACATATAGGGTCCTGGTCAGCGACAGGCTCCACCCAGACGCAGTAAACTGGCTAAAATCTCAAGACAATTTTCAAGTCACATCGGAGCCCGAGCTCACACCTGAAGGACTATTAAAGTCAATTGCAAGCTTCGATGCGCTGATTGTACGCAGCCGGACCAAGGTCACGAAGGAAGTGATTGCGGGCGCAAAGAATCTGAAAGTGATCGGCCGAGCTGGCACGGGGCTGGACAATATAGACGTAACAGCAGCACAAAAAGCAAAGATTCAGGTGCTCAACTCGCCCGGAGCCAATGCCAACGCAGTTGCAGAATTGACGCTGGGATTGATCATCGCACTTGCACGCCGACTGCCAAGCGCTTTTCTAGCCAGCGATAAACCGAAGGAATATGGCTGGGAGCTTAGAGACAAGACCCTAGGAATCTTGGGATTGGGGCAGATAGGCACCCGGGTGGCTGGGCTGGCCTCTGCATTTGGGATGAGCCTCTTAGGATTTGACGTCGACCCGAAAGCGGGTCCCAAGGAGACGCACTACACGAGAGTAGAGCTTGACGACCTGTTGAGAGAGAGCGATGTGATCACAATCCACGTGCCTTTGCTGGACGCCACGCGACATTTTATTGATGCGAAAGCCCTTGACAAAATGAAAGCAGGCGTTTGGATCATCAACACCGCGCGCGCTGATCTGGTAGACGAGCCCGCAATGCTACGCGCCATCCAAACAGACAAAGTCCGTGGCTATGCGGCTGATGCCATTGGGCTAGAAAGTTTGCTTCGGCACCCAACTGTCATACATACTCCGCATATTGGAGCTCAGACTGGAGAGGCTCAAGAGAGGGCTGGAATTGAGATTGTGGAGAGAGTTGCCGCCGCCCTCAAGGCTCTGGGTTAAAAGATCAGACTGGCCGCACCTCGCAAGAGGGCTTGGGATTGGCGATTCTCATAGTTTTTCGTTACAATACGAGGAACTTCATGCAAGAGGTTTTGAACTGTGAATGGCAAGATCAATTCTGAAGACGAACAGCGTCGTAGAAATCGCAACTTCCGCAGCATTGTCCTTCTCATCATTGCTGGGGTCTTTGTCGTTGTACTATACCAATCTTTAAGCAACCCATCTGGAGGAGAAAAGATCGATTACTCCAGCTTTTTGACCATGATTCGGGCTGGACAGATCAAAGAGGTCGTCCTCAAAGGAGATCGCTGGACGTGGACTACTACGGATTCTGCAGGTAAACAAAAGGAATCTTACACGACTGCGTTCGAAGACAGTGATCTTATCAAGCTTCTCTCAGATCAGAATGTCCAATTTAGCAAAGAGTCACAGCAGGATTTTTCTCTTCTCTTAAATGTCTTGATTTTCGTAGGCCCGTTACTCTTTATCGGATTGCTATGGTATCTCTTGATTCGCAGGATGCAAGGAGACGGGAACAGTGCCTTCACCTTCGGCCGCAGTCAAGCCCGTGTCTTCAACAAAGAATATTCAAAGGTCACTTTTGCCGATGTGGCCGGTATCAACGAGGTCAAAGAAGAGGTTCACGAGATTATTGAATATCTTCGGGATCCGCAAAAGTTCAGCCGAATTGGAGCCCAAATTCCTCGTGGCGTGCTGCTAGTGGGGGCACCTGGAACGGGCAAGACTCTTTTGGCCAGGGCCATTGCTGGTGAAGCAGATGTGCCCTTCTTCTCCATCTCTGGAAGCGACTTTGTAGAGATGTTTGTAGGTGTGGGCGCAGCCCGCGTGCGGGACCTCTTCCGCCGCGCAAAAGAAGAGACTCGCGGCAAGCGCGGGGCGATCGTTTTTATTGACGAGATTGATGCCGTGGGCCGGAAGCGCGGTGCCGGCATCGGCGGCGGCCATGACGAACGGGAGCAGACGCTCAACCAGCTCCTCTCCGAGATGGATGGCTTTGAGAAGAACGAGCATGTCATCATTTTGGCTGCTACAAACCGGCCTGACATTCTTGACCCGGCTCTTCTGCGCCCAGGGCGGTTTGATCGCAAAATCACTGTACCCGCTCCTGATATTCAGGGCCGGGAGCAGATCCTCAAAGTGCATGCCCAAACCAAGAAGCTGGCTGAAGATGTAGACCTGGGCGTTCTGGCCCGTCGCACACCAGGATTTGTCGGAGCGGACTTGGAAAATCTATGCAATGAAGGAGCTCTGCTTGCGGCGCGGCGAAACAAAGAGAAAGTCCAGATGAAGGATTTTGAAGATGCTATTGACCGCGTTATCGCTGGAATCGAGCGCCGCGGGCGGCTGATCAGCGATGATGAGAAGGTCAAGATCGCCTATCATGAGGCGGGGCATGCCCTGGTCGGGAAGCTCCTTCCAAATGCAGATCCAGTGCACCGTATCTCGATCGTCCCTCGCGGCGAGGCACTGGGGTACACACTCCAATTCCCCTTGCAGGACAAATATCTCTATTCCAAAGATGAGCTTTTAGATCGGCTCACCAGCACTTTGGGTGGGCGGGCCGCCGAAGAGATCGTTTTTAACGAATTGACCACTGGCGCCTATGATGATCTGAAAAAATCGACCGAGATTGCGAAGCGCATGGTGGTCAGCTACGGCATGAGCGATGAGATCGGTCCGATCAGTCTGGGACGTGAAGATGGTAATGTATTCCTGGGACAAGACTTGATCTTAAACCGCGAGCACAGTGAGATGATGTCCTCACTGGTTGACAAAGAGATCAAGTCCATCATTGAACAATGCTACGGGCGCGCGAAGAGTCTGCTTACCAAGCACAAGGCGGCCCTGCAAAAGCTTGCTGAAAAACTCCTTGAAGTCGAGGTCATCGAAAGTGAGTCGCTCGATAATCTCCTCAAGGATATGATCCCGCAGCCAACGCCAAGACCCGCCGCTACGGCATGAGCCGACGGATAGCCATCCTAGGGTCCACAGGCTCTGTCGGAGCTCAGACTCTGGATGTCATTCGTTCAATCAGCGAGAAAGAGTCTCTGTTTGAAATTGTAGCTCTTTCCGCGGGGAAAAATATTGGGTTGCTTGTGCAACAAATCAAAGAATTCTCGCCAGGCTGGGTCGCCATCCAAGATGAGCTCGATCGAGAAAAGGTCGAAAAACATAAGCAAAACCTTCGCACATATTCTGGCATCAATGGACTTCAAACTCTCTTAAAAGAATGCAACGCTGATCTCGTGGTCAATGGACTCGTTGGCGCTGCTGGGCTCATCCCCACATTGACGGCTCTTGAACTGGGCGCAGACGTTGCGCTTGCCAACAAAGAGTCTTTGGTCATTGGCGGTCATCTTGTCCAGAAGGCTCTGCAATCCAGTCAGGCAAAGCTTATTCCGGTGGATAGTGAGCACAGTGCAATCTTTCAGCTTTTAGAGAAGAAAGAGCCCCCTGAGGTCTCTCGGATTCTACTGACGGCCTCAGGCGGTTCATTACGGGAATGGCCGCTCGACAAGATAGACCGAGTCACTCCCGAAGATGTCTTACAGCATCCTACCTGGCAGATGGGTAGGCGCATCACGGTTGATTCAGCCACTTTGGTGAACAAAGCCTTTGAGGTGATCGAGGCGCATTGGCTCTTCAATCTGGCCTGGGAGAAGATTGATGTCGTCCTGCACCCACAAAGTATCATTCATGGGCTGCTCGAGTTTTGTGATGGGAGTCTCTGGGCCCAGCTTGGAGCACCCGATATGCGCATCCCGATCCAGTATGCTCTGACCTATCCAGAACGGAAGCCGAGCTCATTTGAGAAGTTGGACTGGCGCAAGCTTGAGCTGCAATTCAGTCAGATAGACAGGAAACGTTATCCTGCATTCGATGTTGTTGTTGAAGCTGGCCTGATCGGCGGAACTGCCCCAGCAGCCATCAATGCGGCTGACGAAGTGGCCGTGGAGCGCTTTTTAAGCGGTGAGATCCCATATTCATTTATTAGCACAATTCTTAGAACGACTCTGGAACGGCATGCGCTTATCAAAAATCCTGATCTTGCGCAGATTTTAGACGCAGACCGGATGGCTCGTGAGTTTGCCCATAGCTTGTAAGATGCTGACCGACATCATAGCTATTCTTGCTTTTCTTCGAGACGATTGCTTTAATAACAGCGCTCTCATAACACAATCAATATGATCCGAAAAGTATTTGCGATAGCGAGTTTGCTGCTCTTCTTGGCCATTGTGGCCATTGCCATTGATGATTACAACCAAGAGTGGCGCACATGGCAGCGTGCTTACTACACGGCCCTCAAGGCCCACGATCAAGGGGGCTCACTCAGCATTTTCGACCGCGTCGGCATCGAATTGCTCTTGGATGTCAACAAGAACAAAGTCGTCACCAATCCAGATCGAATCGCTGATACTTGCATGACTTGCCATATCAACAACAAGCTGGATTGGGGCCAAGATATGCCTCTCTTCAAGCAGAATCCGCTCAAAGGACTTTTTGATATTCATAAAGACGTTTTTATCGTCACTCAGCTTCCATTTGATCAGGTAGGCTGCACCGCCTGTCATGGAGGAGACCCGCTAGCACTCACATCGGAGAAGGCCCATGAATTTTTAAGGGACAACTTTGCTGATATCTTTGAAGCAAGCCTGAAAGACCTGCGATCTGACAAACAGATGGTCCGTCAGCGCGCCATCGAGACGATACGCTGGATGACAGGAAACTTCTTTGGCTATAAGTTCAGCGATCCGCTTCCCGACCGGGAGAAAGCCATTCATGAGGCTGAGCAGTGGTGGGAGATCCACAAAGAGACTTTCGCTGAGGCTGGCTACGGCGAGCAAGGCTCGAGCTTTCAGACGCCCAATCTCCTTGCAAGCCAAGTTCAGGATAACCCCAGCGTCTCTGCTACGGGAGAGGAGTTGAAATTCGTCGGGTCGAACACCTGCATTGGTTGTCACACAAATCCGCATCCGGGAGGAAGCTCTTATATCCCTGATACGAACAAAGTCCACGTTGAAAAGTGGTTCCAAGATGCTTTCAAGACCAGCGTTCATCCGGAGATTTATATCTCCAATCATCCCACGCTCTTTGAAAACCTGTTGTCCCAAGCCATTCCGGACCCTACCCGTCGCGAAGAGATCAGAAAATTCTTGGAAGATGCCAGAACAAAAGGAGTTCTGCCCAAACCCAATGAGATTCAGGAGCTTGTAAATTATATGAAGGGCTTTGACATCACCTGTGAAGCCTGTCATGGCCCTGGAAGCCAGTTTGTCCAGATGATGATGAAAGGTCTTGCTTTGGATTATCAGGGCAATTCCACAGACGCTGCCGACATGATCAAAAAAGCGCGCTCGATCGCATTAAATAACGCAAAGACAAGCATCCAGGATTCCAAGATTTGGGGAATCTTCCAGACTCTGATCGCCAATGCAGCTCAATCCGCAGAGGTGAAGCTTAAGACTAATTTGCAGCCGATCACGCCTCGTCCCGCTGAGCCTCAGACTCCCTCCAAAGAGGCAGAGTCATCCACTCAGCCTCCCGCAACACAACCGAGCCGCTCTGGTGCTGCATTGATTGACAAAGGAAAAGAGTTGGCCATGAATAATGGCTGCTTATCTTGCCACTCGATGGATGGGTCAAAAATCGTAGGCCCGACCTGGCTCGGCCTCTACGGCAAGACTGAGACATTAGCCGACGGCACCCAAGTGGCTGTGGATGAAAAGTATTTGCATGAGTCAGTCCGAGACCCTGGGGCAAAAGTCGTTCAAAACTACCCAAATATTATGCCACCATTCGACCTTGCCAAGATCAGCGAGGGTGACCTGCAAGCCATCATCGCCTTTATCAAGAGCCTCAAACCCGCGAACTAAAGCCCACTATTGAAGCCACCAAGTCTATTCTTTACAATAGATGCAGTCTATCCATTGAGAAAGTGGAGCTTTATGAAGATCACCCGCAAGAGCGATTACGGACTGAGAGCCGTCTGTGAGCTAGCCATCCGCTATGGTCAGCCTCCGGTTTCTATCACGGAGATAGCAATCTCGCAGAGCATTCCCGACCCGTTTCTGGAGAAGATCATGCAAGAGCTCAAAAGCTCGGGTCTGATCTCCGCCACGCATGGACGGGGCGGAGGCTATTCATTGAGCCACGATCCGGGCGCGATCTCCGTAAAAAATGTCATCGAAGCTCTTGAGGGGCCAGTAGCACTCGTCCATTGTCTCGATCCGTCTCTGCAGTGCATGATTGAGGACGGCTGCCCCACCAGCAATTTCTGGTCGCTCATCAATGACCGCTTTGTGCAGGCCCTAGGTGAGACGACACTGGCGGACTTAGTCAAGCTGAGCTCAACTTCAAAAAGCTCCTCGAGTCCCTTCAAAATTGTGGAGAGGAGCGGTCTCCCTAGGTGAGCTCACTCCAAGATCGTATTCGTTCGGCTCTCAAAGAGATTCGACTTCCTAAGCTGGACCGCAATTTATTTGAAGCAGGCCTGGTCGAGAATATAGACATTACTGATGGCAAAGCCCGGATTTTATTGCATTTGAAGCCCGCTTATGCTTCGAAGTCCCAGCTCACTCAATGGGTCAAAGAGGCCGTGCTCAAGATTGAAGGCATATCTGCTGTAGAGATTGAATATACTCAAAGTGGCCCCTCTCAAAAACAGCAGCGCGTTGTGCCGCCAGAGGCCCGGACTGCAAGAAGGCTTGAGCTGCCACAGATCAAAGAGATTGTGGCAATTTTTAGTGGCAAGGGAGGGGTGGGAAAAAGCACGATCAGCGTCAATTTAGCTGCTGCCTTAGCTAAGGCAGGATCGCGGGTCGGCCTCTTTGATGGCGATGTGCATGGACCCAACATCCCTAATTTATTGGGGCTGACCGAAAAGCCGGTGATGGCACGAGGCAAGATTCAGCCCATAGAAAAATACAATCTCAAAACGATCTCGCTCGGACTTCTGGTTGAGCCGGATGAAGCACTCATCTGGCGCGGCCCGATGATCACCAAGGCGATCAACGAGATGCTGGGTGGCGTCGATTGGGGAGAGCTTGATTATATGATCATAGACCTGCCCCCGGGAACAGGCGATGCGCAGCTGGGATTGGCACAAGATATTGAGATCTCGGGCTCTATTGCGATCACGACCCCACAAGAGGTATCGCTGGCCGATGTCCGGCGCGGGATCGCGACCTTCAAGAAACTGGAAATCCCCATCTGGGGCATGATCGAGAACATGAGCTATTTTGCCTGCTCTCATTGTGGAAAGGAAACCGATATCTTTGGCACCGGAGGCGGCGAGCGGGAAGCGAAGCGGCAGGGGTTGCCACTACTCGGCAAAATTCCACTCGATCCATGTCTGCGGGAGAGCGGAGATCGAGGAATTCCAGCAGTCCTGGAGAACCCAAGCTCACCCGCTGTAAAAGAGATTGTCAGAATCGCCGAGGTGCTATTAGCACGGCAGCATCAGACCGTATAATTCAGAGCCAGAATAAGAATGAGGTGACGTGATGGGCTTAGAGATCGATTCAATTCGAGAGTGCATCCGAGAGAATGTGATTGATCCTGAACTGGGAATCAACGTGGTGGATCTGGGACTCCTTTATGATGTGGAGATTCGTGGCGAGAAGAGCGTGCATATAGAAATGACTTTAACAACAATGGGGTGCCCACTCTATGACGTCATCGAAGCTGACGCGACCCGCACGCTGCAAGAGCGCTTTGGAGATGACCTCGCTGTGGATGTGGAGTTCGTCTTCGACCCGCCCTGGAATCCCGAGATGATGAGCGAAGATGCGCGCATGGAGTTAGGCATCTTTTGATCGCAGGATGAGTGCATGTGTCTACTGTCATCATGACCGCGGCCGGAGATCCTGCCCAGTTCTTGGAGGACTCATCTCGACAACTTGTTGTGGCCGCCATCGCGGAGTTGAGATTGCCTGTCCTTCTCAGTGCCGATATTTCAAAGAGCATGAAGAGTATCAACGTGCTCGTCTAAGTCTAGGCTTTCATGAGGCTTGGCTCAAAGCGACCGCACAAATCTATGACAAACACCAATCTGAGCTTCTCAATTGGATTATCTTTTTCGAGATCAGCATCTATGAATATTTTCATCGCAATACCCGGGGCACAGACGAGGATCTGATTGAAGCATTCTCGTTCGTGAAACATAAGCTGAGTCCACTGGAGATTATCGAGACAGTTGGCTCAGAATTGGAGAGACACCTTTGGGCTTCCACTCAGGCTTATCTCAAATCTCATCCGGAGCTCGATGAAAATTTGGCCAAAGCAGGTATTGAGGTATTTGAGGCACTTATTCGTATGCTGAAAGGCCCTGCCGAGCCAAGACAGGCTCTCCATGGGCTCTTGGGGCATATCGAAACGTATATCGGAGTTCCGGAAGAGATCGCAAAGGCTTCTAAAGAAAGCCCAGTGGAGACCCCAAAGATCATTCTGCCTGGTCGATAAGAAATATTAGAAACGAGTCAGATCAGAATCGCTGATGACCCTTGAGATGATCGTGCATTTTAACATAAGCCTCTAGTCTGCATTCTGCATCTTCATTGTGACAGGAATAGCTCGTCTGGAAGGAGCATCCATGCCATGGGCAGGAGTAGACAACTTGGCCATCCGGCAGCCACGCTGCCTTGACGGGGTAGCCGTGAATCTGAATATTCTCAATCTGAGACTTTCTACTCATGGAGAGGATTTTCACCTAGAATTCTGGTTCGAGGCTTCAGCGCTCGCCCAAATATTTGCCCAATCTTAGCTGAGAGAGGCTCAAAGAACTCTTCCAAAAGGCCTGACCTCCAGGCGAGCAGTCCATAGACCAGCGTGCCTGAGATCATTCCTGCGACAACCCGAATGAAGACTCCAATCTGGGCAACCACAAGAGTCCCATCGAGAAGATAGACGACGCTTCCCATGACAATCGAAAAGAGCAAGATCTTGCCTAAGACTGGAGTGATCTGGGATATAAAAGGCATCTGCAACTTTCGTTGCAAGATCAATGCCAACAGAACCATCTGCGACAAGCCCGCAACTGCGGTAGCCAGAGTGAGCCCCTGGATGCCAAGCGGCCCAACCAAGATGAGCGCCAAGACCATGTTGATTACAAAGGCGGCAGTGCTCACAAAGACGGGTGTGCGAGTATCTTGCAGAGCATAGTAGGCGCGAGCCAGCAGCAAAGAGATCCCATAGCCAATCAGCGCCAATCCGAGCAGTCTCAGAACTGAAAAAGTCCGCAATGTATCCTCGGGTCCAAAGCGCCCATGCTCAAAGAGAAGTGAGACAACGGGCAGTCCTAACGCGATCATCCCGATGGCTGCAGGAAATAGAATGAGCGCTCCAAGGCAAAGGCCATTGCGGAGAGTCGAAACAAAATCGGCCCGCTTATCCGGTGCGACACAGCGACTGAGGTGAGTAAAGAGTGCCGTTGCTAGCGCCACAGCAAAGAGTCCCAACGGCAACTGGAAGATGCGTATGGCATATTGCATCGAGGAGATCTGCCCGTCTCCTAAGCGTGAGCCAAGCTTATAATCGACCAGCATGTTCAACTCTACGACCACAAGCCCTAGCACTGTGGGAAGCATCAGCCCTGCAAGGCGTTGTAGCCCTTGGTCTCCAAGATCAAGCACAGGTCGAAATTTGAAATAGCCTCGCAAGAACGGAAGCTGAAAGAGCAGCTGACCTGCACCGCCAATTAGCACACCCCAGGCCAGCCCCATGATGTGCGGCTGCACATAAGGAGCGATCCACCAGCCACCGATAATCATGCCAACGTTAAAGAAAATAGAAGCAAATGCTGGTGCAAAGTAATTCTCTTGGCTGTTGTGAATTCCCATCAAGATAGCCGCCATGCCGATCAGCATGATGAATGGCATCGTGATATTGGTGAGCGCAATCGTAAGTCTCAGCTTCTCAGGATTGAATCCATCTGCAAGGAATGGGATGTATTTCGGACCAAGCCATACACCTAGGAGAACGACAATCGGGAAGGCGAAAAGTGAGACAAGCAACACGTTACTGGCAAAGCGATAGGCCAGATCACGTCCTTTGTGCAGATACTCCGAGAAGAGGGGAACAAAGGCTGCGCTTAACGCCCCTTCTGCAAGCAGCATTCGCAGCAAGTGAGGTATCAGAAAGGCGACTAAGAAGGCGTCATATTCAGCGCTTGTCCCAAATTCATGAGCGATGATCGACTCACGAACAAGCCCCAAAATGCGGCTGAGGGCAATCGCTCCTGTGATGATCAAAGCGCTTTGGGCAAGACTCTTCTCAGAGATGCTCATAGACCCTTCACCCTTCTATCATCAGGGCTAGCGGGGCAGAAAGAGAAGGCCAACTGGGACGCCCCGTGTTCCGCCTACCGCCCTAAGACTAGCTCCCTGCTGGAAGACCAGAGAGCTTGAGCCACCGCCATCCAAGGCCATCGCATCTACAGCTCCGAGATCACGCAGATAGCTGGCGACTTCATCCAATCCCATGCCTTTGGAGCCATTACCCACAGTGACGACAAGCAGAATCACTTCGCCCGTGTCTGTAATGCCAATAGCGCTGCGAGCCGTCTTCCTCAGGACAAATTCGGGTGCAAAGCCTTCCGGTCTCAGCAGAGTGACCGTGCCAGAGCGAAGAAGCATGGGTCCCGCTTGGAGAGCATCCCTCACAAAAAAATATTCGGGAGTCATGCTATAGGAGATCGAGACGGGTTCAGCCAAGTATAAATTCTCGATCTGACTCTTAGAGTTTCCGGTAGCAACGAGCCATGAGATATCTTTAGCGTAGAGATAGTTGGGCAGATGGCCCGATCCCATCCAAATCACATGCCCATTCTCAATGGCGGCAATGCGAGAGTCGGGTGATATGCCATTGGGTCTGCCATATTCCGGTGTATAGAGCGAAAGAGCGTTGCCGTTCGTGAGATGATTGATTCCCTGCACTGGAATCTCTTCGGTTAGAGTCTTCAAGAAGAGTGAGATCTGTGGATTCGATAAGTGAAGTCTCCCGAAAAACTCGATGCTCAATGTCGCCCGGTCACTATACGGAGCATTGAGTACGGAGCCATCATCCAGCAAGAAGCCAATCGGTAGATTTGTATTGGGATCGTAGAAGTTGGCATTGATCCCAACAACGGCGCCCTTCTCTTGCGCCATTGTTTGAATTGGACTCAGCAACCCAATGCTATCACCAGATAGAACAACAGTAGGTTCGAGCTGCTCAGTAGAAAATTTGACGTAATGAAGAATGACCCGTCCACTGGATGTGTTCCCATCAACACGATGATATTCCCCACCCCAATTGAGGTGGGTGACGCCATCACTTCGAAGCTGAAAGGTAATATTCCCAAGGACGACAAAGTTTGAGAATTGGATTCCGGCCCCCGCCAGAGCCAGAGAGAGCGCAATGAGCAGCGCTCTAGATTTCATTCAGGCTTTTTGGATGCCCCAGCGGATGCCCCCTCCAGAGCAGCCCCTGAAGCCTTTTCGCCCTCTTGAGCGACCTGAACCTTAATCTCTGCGGTGATTCCCTTGTAGACGTTAATGACAACGGGATAGGTGCCCAACTGCTCAATGGGCGCGGAGATCTGGACACGGCTTCGCTCGATGGTCGTCCCAAACTGCTTAGAGATCGCTTCTGCAATCTCTTCCGGACGAACCGTGCTGTAGAGCTTATTGTCATCATGGATCTTTCGCGTGAATGTGAAGGCGGCTCCGCTCAACTGCTTGGCAAGCACCTTCGCCTGCTCTTCGCGCACTGAAAGCTCTTTGAGCCGTGCTTCGCGAACCTTCTGAATGCTCTTCTTGTTGTGCTCTGTCGGCTCGACAGCAAAGCCGCGCGGCAGCAGATAATTTCGGGCAAAGCCTCGTTTGACGCTAACGACGTCTCCTGGCTCACCCAGATTCTCAACAGGCTTGGTCAATAAAATCTCTACGTTCACCTTAAATACCTCCCCTTTTTGCGGCAAGCAAGGGTCTTACAGTCTAGCCAATCAAAAGCCCCATCGCAAGGTCATAAGTCTCATGCAAAGAACTCAAAAGGTGCTTACAAGACTATATCTCTTCTTGCTTTGCAATCTTCTCTTGCACCATGGCAATAAATGCTTCAAGTTTCTGCGCTCCTAAATCCTGTTCCGTCCGAAGCCTGACGGCCACTTCGCCATTCTCCTGTTCGCGGTCGCCTAGCACCAGCATATAGGGGATCTTTTGAACTTGAGCATCACGGACCCTGTAACTTAGCGTCTTGTGTCTGGCATAGCTAAGCTCACAGCGAACGCCAGCCTCTTTGAGTTTTGCCAAGACTTGTTCGGCGTATGGAACGTGCCTGTCGGCGATGGGCAGAATCAAGACCTGGATTGGAGAGATCCAGACTGGGAAGGCACCGGCATAGTGCTCAGTTATAATTCCAAAGAAACGCTCCAGCGAGCCATAGATCGCACGGTGGACCACCACGGGCGTCTTGACCTGGTTATCTTCATCAATGTATTTGCAGTCGAAGCGGCGCGGCAGTTGAAAATCGAGCTGAATCGTTCCCATCTGCCATGACCTGCCAATTGCGTCTTCCATCAAGATGTCTACTTTAGGTCCATAGAATGTGCCATCGCCCTCAGCGATCTGGTATTTGCCTGAACCCACATGTTTATCCAGAATACGCTTTAGCGCCGCCTCTGCGAGGTCCCAGGTCTCGACATCTCCTAAAAAGTCTTTGGGGCGCGTACCAAGTCGAAGTGAATATTTGAGATTGAATATGCCATAGAACTGCCTGGTGATGTCAAGAATCTGGTCATACTCACTCTCGATCTGCTCTTCGGTGACGAAAATATGAGCATCGTCCTGCTGAAACTTTTGAACCCTCAACAGCCCATGTAGCGTGCCGGAGCGCTCATGTCGGTGCAAAACATCGCAGTCAGAAAGCCGGAAAGGAAGATCGCGGTAGCTGCGCGTCTTGAGATTGAAGACCACCATCGCGTTGGGGCAGTTCATCGGCTTGACCCCATAGGTCGTGTGCTCGTCAATGGGAATGATAAACATATTGTCTTTGTAGTACTCCCAGTGGCCAGAGGTCTCCCAAAGACTCTTGTGGTTGATCAGAGGAGAGGCGATCTCCTGATACCCACGCTTGTCATGCTCACGTCTCCAATAGCTGATTAGCTCATTGAGAATAGTCAGCCCTTTGGGGAGCCAATAGGGCATCCCCGGAGCTGTTGGGTCTAAATGGAAGAGTTCCAGTTCGCGCCCCAATCTGCGGTGGTCTCTGCGGGTCGCTTCCTCTCGTTGCTTAATAAATTTCTCAAGGTCCTCTTCGTTGTGAAAGGCCGTTCCATAGATGCGCTGAAGCATCTTGCGGGATTCATCACCACGCCAATAGGCTCCGGCGATATCCAGCAGCTTGAAGTGTTTAGCCGCTTTGGTATTGCGAACATGTGGGCCTCGGCAGAGATCTATAAATTCACCATCTTTGTAGAATGAGATCTCTTCGCCTTCGGGCAAGTCATTCAGAATTTCAAGTTTGTAGGGCTCGCCCATCTCTTTGAGCATCTTTTCAGCCTCTTGGCGGGAGACCTCTTGCCGTTCAAATCGAAAGCCCTCTTTGATAATCTTCTTCATCTCTTTGGAGATCGCTTCAAGATCATCATGGGTGAAGGGCTTTTCGGTATCGAAGTCGTAATAGAATCCCTCTTCGATCGCGGGGCCGATAGCCAGCTTTACACCCGGAAAGAGACGCTTTACTGCTTGAGCCAAGACATGGGACATTGAGTGGCGATAGAGCCATTTCGCGTCGTTCGACTCAAGAGTGATAAGCTCTAGCTTCTCTTGCGCTTCAGGCAGTTTGAAGTAGAGATCCACAACCTCGCCATTGCGGCGAGCGCCGATCACTTCTTTCGCGAGTGCTGGATCGAGCTTCTGGAGAACTTCGCCCAGTCGTGCACCGGGTTCGTTGACCTCCAGCCTGCGACCGTCAGGCCGTAACAAGATCATATTAATCACCTTTGGCAGGTCGGCGGACCGGGTGTGCTGATACGAATCGAGCCACCCCCGCCGTGAGATTTTTCTATTGTAATCTGAAGGTGAGATCGCTACAAGTCCATAGAGATTGTCATTCACGCGATAGGGGGAATCTAGAGATTTTCAGGAGAGCCGCTAGATTCCGGGTCGCGCTTCGCTTGGCCGGAATGACAGACGTCTAAAGAATATACTGACTCAAATCCAAGTCTTGCACAATGGCCGAGAGTTTTTTGACCACATAATCGGCATCAACCGTGAAGCTCTCAATCTTGGACAGATCCGCCTTCTCAAATAGGTGATCTTCCATCAGCTTTTCCATCACCGTCTGCAAGCGGCGCGCGCCAATATTCTCAACTGATTCATTCAACTTGTAGGCAATGCGTGCAATCTCTTCAATGGCCGACTCTGTGAAATCAAGCTCAAAGTTCTCTACGCCCAGCAGTGCTTTATATTGCTTCGTCAGCGCATCCGCAGGCTCAGTAAGAATGCGTTTGAAATCTGCTTGCCCTAGGGGCTGAAGCTCAACGCGTATTGGCAGCCGGCCCTGCAGCTCTGGAATCAGATCCGATGGCTTGGCCATTGTGAAGGCGCCAGCAGCAATGAAGAGAATATTCTCAGTCGAAACATTTCCGTGACGGGTTCGAACGGTTGTGCCTTCTAGCAGAGGCAGAAGATCACGCTGCACCCCCTGACGTGAGACGCCAGGTCCAGAGCGCTCCTCTCGTCCACCCGCTGCGAGCTTGTCAATTTCATCCAGGAAGATAAGTCCCATCTCTTCGGCGCGTTGCGTCCCCCGGCGGCGAATCTCTTCATGATTCACCAGCTTCTCCGCCTCTTCCTTGAAAAATATATCTCGCGCGTCCTCAACTTTGATGCGTTTTGTCACGGTGCGCTGCGGGATGAGATTGGAGACGAAGCTGAGATCAATGCCAATTTGATCCAGACCTTCATTCGAAAAGACATTCATCTGAGGCGCAGCCGATTCTTGCACCTTCACTTCAATATATTCCTCTTCAAACCGCCCATCCCGAAGCTTTTGCCGCAGCTTTTCACGTGTGCTCTGCGTATTCTCACGCTCTTCAGGCGTTGTGGATAGACCTGGCAATAGGGCATCTAAGACTCGCTCTTCCACTTTGCGCTCAGCCTCTTGCTCAACCCGCTTTACCTCTTCCTGGTGGACAAGAGTGATACTCGCCTCTACAAGATCACGAACCATAGAATCGACGTCGCGTCCAACATAACCAACTTCTGTAAATTTGGTCGCTTCTACTTTCAAAAAGGGGCACGAAGTGAGGTTGGCCAGACGGCGTGAGATTTCTGTCTTGCCGACCCCTGTCGGCCCAATCATGAGAATATTTTTGGGCTGGATCTCTTTTGCGATCTCTTCTGTGACACGCTGCCGCCTGTTGCGGTTGCGAAGCGCGATGGCCACCGCCTTCTTAGCCTCGTTTTGGCCGACAATATATTTGTCCAGCTCCGCCACGATCTGTTTCGGAGTCAGGGAGTCAAGATCGAGCTTTGGATTCTCAATCTCTGGGCTCTTCTGAATCTCAACGATCTCGCGCGCCATGCTCACCACTTCAATTCTTCGACAATAATTTTGTCATTGGTGTAAACATCGATGGAGCTAGCAATTCGAAGCGACTTCTCGGCAACTTCCGCAATCGAAAGCTTGGTCTCCTGACGAAGTGCTTTGGCAGCAGCGAGAGCATACGCCCCTCCACTGCCAAGCCCAACTAGCTCGTCATCGGGCTCGATCACGTCTCCCGTGCCGGAGATGAGCAGAAGCCCCTCGCGCCCCGCAACGGCCATCAGGGCTTCCAGACGGCGCAAGACGCGATCTGTCCGCCAGTCTTTGGTCAGCTCAACTGCTGCCCGCTTGAGATTGCCCCCATACTCTTTGAGTTTCGCTTCAAAGCGCTCAAAGAGAGTAATCGAATCGGCAGTCGCACCCGCAAAGCCAACTAGAATCTGGTTATCAAAGAGCTTTCGCACTTTCCGGGTGGTGCTCTTTAGAATCTGATTGTTCATCGTGGCCTGGCCATCAGCGGCAATGACGGCCCATCTCTCTTGCTCGGAGCGAATGGCCAGAATGGTAGTTCCGTGAATTTTCATCTGCAGATCGAAATGATTCTAACAGGCTTCTCGAATCTTCTCAAAATAGAATACTATGTTAACTCTCGCTTATGCCTGGTGAAGCGCTGTGCGCACCTCGATCAGCTCGTCATAAATGCCAATCAGCTGAGCGAGGGATCTCTGGATGCTCGTCTCTTCGGAAACGCGAATCGAATTGTGGGATAGCTTGTTGTGGTGGGTCTCGTTGCACAGTAGCTCCAGGACAGCCCCTGCATACGCCTCTATATCCTCTTCAACCAACAGGCCTGTGACATCATGGCGAACGGCCTCCAGAGCGCCCATTGCCCCTACAGTCACTACAGGAAGGCCGCTGGCCATAGCCTCCATGAATACAATGCCTTGAGTCTCTGTCTTGGAGGCGTAGACGAAGAGATCAGCCTGGCGGTAATAATCAATCAATTCGCGCCAAGACACAAAGCCTGTGAAGATTACTCTCTCAGCTAGGCCCAGATCAGCCGTCTCATGCTCCAGCTCAGGGCGAGCTGGTCCATCTCCCACAATGATCAATCTTGTGTTTGGCATCTCTTGAACAACACGCTGAAAAGCCTTCAAGACAAACGAGATGTTCTTTTCACGAGATAAGCGTCCAGTGCAAAGCAGAATCTTGTCAGGCAAAGGGATATTGAGCTTGGCTCTCAGATCAACTTTGATCTCGCCAGTGAAGTCTTCCATGTCAAGACCAAAGGGCAATGTATAGACGGGAACCGATATTCCATACGAAGACAGCTCATCCCGCATCGGGTTGGACGGGACAGTTACAGCATCACAGCGATTGCAAAAGGCAAGGCTGATCTTTCCTACCAGCTTTGGCGACGGCCTCAAATACCGTGGAATGTAGTGAAGATATTCTGTAAAGAGCGTGTGGTACGTATGCAAATGTGGGATCTGATATTTTCTGGATAAGTGAATTCCCAAAACCCCCAGCGAGAATGGGGTCTGGCTGTGGACAATGTCGAGTTGTTGAAAGACGGCTCGTGCTTCTCCGTGAAATGGGATCGAGATGCGGCTGTCCTTGTGAAAGGCAAACTTGAATGCCGGAAAGCGAAAGATGAACTCACTCTCGCGGCTCCAGCGTGGCTTGTCGTAAGAAGGCGCAAAGATATAGACGCGGTGCCCCATCCGGGTGAGTAAACGATCCATGATCGGCATCAGCGTCGTGACGCCATTGATCTGCGGCAAATATGTATCGGTAAAGAGACCGATTGTGAGACTCATTCAGCCCTCTCCACCCTGCAATAATAACAGATTGATTCTGGCCCTTCGTGATAGAGACCACAGATGGTGCAGGGGGCGCAGCCTTCTGCCTTTCGCACCCGGTCCCTACGAAGATGGGTGTTGATGAGCCTCTCAAAGATGCTGCGCAGCCGCTCGTCTTGGGTGAACTCCAGAAGCTCGTTGATCTCCTCCTGGCTGAGAAGGCTTTGAGTCTCTTCTACATTGGCAACGGGCGGTTTTGTGCTGTACCTGCGACTTCCCACACGAAAGCGTAAATCTTGAATATGCTCTTCTCCCAAAGCCTGATTGAGTTTCTTAATATACGAATCTTTTAGAAGATTTAACTGCTGAGCCACGACATGATTGGCTGTCTCTACATATAGAATGCCCCGACGAACCCGAAGAGGCTGGGTGAGGCAACTCATCTGAACACCGCAGATTTCGTACCAGAAGAGCAGCGAACGCTGCTCTTCAAATTCTCCGCTTAGACCTTGTCTTTTGAAGACTTTATAGATTTCTTGAAGGTCTATCTTGTCCATTCGGCATGAATTTTACTTTTATTGGAAGAATGAGACAATCTTCTTGTCTTTATTGGAATTCCAAAGACACTACTAATACTACTGTGTATTTATATTTATTAGTTGTAGTAGTAGGGAAGGATAAATCTGTGGGAAATTAAATATGACCAGCAACAGGAGTTGTAAGTGCCTGTGGATAGGCTTGTGAAAAACCTGTGGATATTTGCCCAATGCTTGAGGATGGTTTCTGTGGATAACTTCGCAGGGGTTTATCCGCAGGTTTTTTCCACAGGATGGTCACAATTATCCACAGAATCTCGACATGGTTTTCCACAGGTTTTTCCACAATCTGAATATTAAATTGAGAATCATTTCCATCTTGCGCCTATCGCTAGAGTCTCAGAGAAGAACTTGGAGAGAGATCCTGCAGCCCATTTAAAACATGAGCTGGATTACTTGCATAATGAAAATGTGCCACGGCGGCAATCATGGCTGCATTGTCTGTGCACAGGTTCAAGGATGGGAAATGCACATCCACACCCACACCTGAATCGCTGGACTGAAAGCGCTCGCGCAGGCGGGAATTGGCTGCCACTCCTCCTACGACCACAATGCGGCCAATCTTTAAGTCGTCTGCTGCACGTAGCGTCTTTTCAACTAACACATCAACGACCGCCTCCTGAAAAGAGGCGGCCAAATCGGCTTGAGAAGTCTCTGGATGCTCTCGCATATGATAGAGAATCGCCGTCTTGAGCCCAGCAAAGCTAAAGTCAAATCCAGGCTCATCCAGCATCGGCCGAGGGAAAGCAATCGCACTGCGATTGCCCTGTTTTGATAGGCGATCAACCTCAATGCCCGCTGGATACCCAAGCCCTATGAGCTTGCCGACTTTATCAAAAGCCTCTCCCGCTGCGTCATCTCGAGTCTCACCGATGACTTCATAGTGTCCCCACTCACGGACATGAACGAGAGAAGTGTGGCCTCCAGAGACGATCAAAGCGACGAAGGGCGGCGGCGCTTCCAGACCACTCTCGATGTAATGCGCGAAGAGATGCCCTTCTAGGTGATTGACTCCAATGAGAGGCTTCTCCAAGCCAAACGAGATCCCTTTGGCTGTAGAGAGCCCCACGAGCAAGCAGCCAACCAGTCCGGGTCCCTGAGTTACGCCAATTAAGTCCAGTTCGGGTAGATGTACGCCCGCTTCAGTCAACGCCTCATTGATGACAAACTGGATTTTGCGCAGATGATCGCGTGATGCGACTTCTGGCACAACTCCTCCATACTTCTTGTGAATCTCGGCTTGTGAATAGACAATGTTTGAGAGAAGCTCTCGATCTCCGCGCAGAATGGCGGCTGCCGTCTCATCGCAAGAGGTCTCTATGCCGAGTGTGTAAAAGTTCTTCTCTTTCACGAGCTGGATTGTATCGCAGAAGGAGAGAGTGTTGCGATGTATATCAGATTACGATACATCTCTTCATAATCGAGCCCATAGCCGACGAGAAAGGCATCACCCGAGTAGTGAAAGCCGACATAATCGAGCTGAACCTCTTTTTCGCGACGGCAGGTCTTGTCAATCAGCGCACAAAACTTGATGGAAGCCGCTCCTCGTTTCTTGAACTCGTTGGCTAAGAAACTGAGAGTGAGGCCGGTATCCACAATATCTTCCACGATGAGCACATGACGCTCTTTTAGCGACGTCTTCGCATCATGAACAAAATGAAGCTGTCCCGGGTTTACTCCCATGCTGTAGCTAGAGACTCGCACGAAATCAGGCTCAACCGGAACAGAGATTGCACGGATTAAATCTGCAAGAAATATGAATGCACCTTTCAATATCCCGATCGCCACGATGGGTTGGTACCGAGGGTGTTTATTTGAAATTGATTTTAGATAGTCCTGCTCAATCTCTGCAGCAAGCTCACACACGCGCCTCTGAATCTTGGTTTCACTCCAGAGAATCTTATCAATCCCAGCGGGCAGAGTTTTAGAATACACGGCAGATTTAGACCAGCCGAACTTCCGAGTTGTCCCCAATCACAAAGTGATAGGTCTCTGGCGGGCGCTTGCCTCGGAAGATCCGAACATTTCTGCCGATGAGGCTGTGGTCGACTCGTCCAGCCCCTTCGATGGAAGCTCCGGACATCACAATGCTGTACTCGATCTCGCTGCTCACGATCCGAACTCCCTGACCAATCGAAGTGAACGGCCCGATGAAGGAGTTTTCAATTACAGCACCTGGACCAATCAGCAGTGGACCACGGAGCTCACTCGCACGAATCTGAACCCCTTCCGCAATCGAAACGCGACCCACAATTTTGGAGTCCTGCCCAATCTCCGAGAAGATCTGGAGCTCAAGCTTTTCCAAAATTAGACGGTTGGCATCGATCATGTCCTCAGGACGCCCCACATCCTTCCACCATCCCTTGACCAGATGAGGACGCACTTCGATCCCTTGGTCAATGAGCCATTGAATCGCATCCGTGATCTCAAGCTCACCTCGCCAAGAGGGCTTGATCTGCGCAATCGCCTCAAAGATCGTAGGCGAAAATAGATAGACCCCCACAACCGCCAAATTGCTGGGAGGATGCTTCGGTTTTTCTACCAGCTTTACGATGCGATCTTTTGCAAGAGAGGCAACGCCAAAGCTGCTAGGATCTTTGACTTCGGTGAGGAGAAGTGAAGCTCCAGTCTTGCTGCGTTGGAACTCCTTTACAATCTCTGTGACCCCATTCTCCAGCAAGTTGTCGCCCAGATAGACTAGAAATGGCTCATTCTTCACGAATTCTTTGGCGCAAGAGACGGCATGGGCGAGCCCTTTTGGACTCTCTTGCAAAATGTAGCTGATTTGCACATCCCACTTTGAGCCATCGCCGAGCGCCAGCTTAAATTCCTCTTCCACGTTAGGACTGACCACGACGCCAATTTCATTGATACCACTCTCGCGAATTGCCTCGATCGTGTACGCAATCACGGGGCGGTTGGCCACAGGAATGAGATGCTTTGCGCTCGTATGCGTGAGCGGCCGAAGTCTCGTTCCTTCCCCGGCGCAAAGCACGACGGCCTTCATATCACTTTGCTCCTTGAGAATAAACGAGCTTTGCATCCAGATAGGTCTCAAGCACATCGATCTGATCTATGTGCTTTGGGTTTGCGCTTGGATCTTCTGAGAGCACAATCAGATCCGCTCTCTTGCCTACTTCAAGGGTACCCAGCGCTCTCTCATCAAAGCCGGAATAGGCCGCTCCCCACGTATAGGCTTTGAGTGCCTCTTCCACAGAGAGGCGCTGGCCTGCGTGAGGGGCATTGACCGCAGCATGAACCCCATAAAGAGGGTTGAAGGGCATCCCATCGGAACCGAATGTGAGAGTGATGCCTTTTTGTAGTACTGCCCTATGCGGGTCAATGAGCGAATCGCGCTCTTTGCCAAGACGGGTCTCATAGAGCTTGCCGGGGCCGCTCCACTGGACAAAGTTTGGTTGCATGGAGGCAATCACACCCAACTCTTTGACTCGAGTTAGCTGCTCGTTTGTTGGCATTTCCAAGTGCTCAATTCTGGGGCGGTCGTCTGTTTTTGCCCCTGCATATTCAATAGCATTTAGAGCAGCTTCAATGGCTTGATCTCCTATTGCATGGATGATGAGCTGAAATCCGCTCTCATGGGTCTTCTGGATCAATGAGTTCAACTCCGTCTGATCATAATTGAGTTTTCCGGTGGTCGCAGGCTTTTCATCCACATAAGGATCAAAAAGCGCGGCATTTCGCGCTCCGATAGAGCCATCTGTGAAGAACTTGATCGCGCCCAGCTTTAGCATTCCGTTCCCAAACCCAGTCTGAAAGCCCAGGTCTTTGAGAGAATCGAGATACTCCACAAAGGGGTGCATCTGGATTCTCAAGCTCAGCTCACCGCGACGATAAAGGTTTTGATAGGCGCGAATATAATCTGGCACGACGAAATCATGCAGGGCGGTAATACCCAGTGAATGGGCTAGCTTGCAGCCGGCTAGAATCGCTGCCTCAATCTCGTCCAGCGGAGGCTTTGTCTGCCTCGCAAACTCTTCAACAGCCTTCTCGCGCAAGAGCCCGTTCGCTGCATCGAATTCATCGGAGTTTTTTGTGATGGAGACCTGCTTGAGCGCTTCTGAATTGGCTACCAAGAGATGCCCGTCAATACGGGTGAGTGCTACAGGATGATATGGAGCGATCTTGTCCAAATCGCTCTTGGAGATATAGCGCCGCTCTGGCCACAGCATCTCATCCCAGCCACGCCCCCGTACCCATGCCCCCCTCTCTCTCAGGCTCACAGCCTCTTCGACTCGTGCCAGAGCCGCTTTGAGAGATGAAGCTGTAGAAAGATCGAGTGCATAGCCCGTCTCTTTGAGACCCTGGCTTACGAGGTGCATGTGCGCATCAATGAACGCCGGCATAAGTGTCTTGCCCTTCAGTTCAATAACACTTGTCTGAGGGGTGATGCGGGCTCTGATCTCTGCTGTGCGACCGACGGCCTCAATCTTGCCATCACGGACAGCCACGGCCTCTGCGCGCCCATCGCTGATGGTCAGCACGTTGCCGCCGATAAAGATCTGGTGGTTGGGCTTGGGTTGATTTTTCACAGAGAGAATTGTAATCGCGGTCTTACGAGGATGGCAAACAAAAAGGACCGGAGCGCCCAACGACTCTCGAAACGCACGTTGTGACGCCCCGATCTGATTCGAATCTTACTTCCTAGACAAAGCCTCTTTGAAAGCCTTGCCAGGGCGGAACTTGGGAACCATCTTCGCCGGGACAGACATAGGTTTGCCGGTCTGAGGGTTGATCCGCTGGGTAGCCTTCTGCTTGCGAGCTTCGAAGGCACCAAATCCAGTGAAGACGATCTTGTCTTTCTTAGCGCAGCTGGACACAATCAAATCGAGAGCTGTGTCCAATGCCGTGCGGGCATCTTTCTTGCTCAGTTTCGTCTTCTTTGAAAGTTGCTCGATAAATTCAGCTTTATTCATCGTTTCCCCTCCTTCCCTCAATCGAATTGCTATGAATTATAGAGAGAATTTCGCTCAAAGTCAATAGCTATTGGCTGCTGTTCAGGAAGAGCGTGGGGCTACTCTGCCAAAAAGCTCAATCTCTCCGCATTGGGGGCATCGCAGTGTATAGAAATACTCTGCTTTCTCCAGGCCCCTGAGCGTTTCGGGCGCGTCCCCCGATGTTTTTCGATAGAGACGTCCTACACCTTCACAGCGTGGACAGTAGAGCGATGTGATAATTGTATTCTCTGGAAGTTTCACAAGCGGCATTGACCCATCACCTCGGTCATTATGATACCCAAAATGGCTGATCGGTGACCATCTCTTGCTCTCTATCAAACAATCTGAATAGAATCCCGCCATGGTAATCGACGTTCCCGATCTGCGGCATCTCACGCTGGACTACCTTCATCAAGTGCCCCGAGGGAAAGTCACAACTTATCGTGCTCTAGCACTTGCGCTCGGTGATGTGGTTGCTAGTCGTGCGGTGGGGCAGATCCTTGCAGAGTTTGAGGCCTTGGAAGAGCACCCCAGTCATCGAGTCATCTATAACGATGGGCAGATCAGCCCGTATGGAGTGGTGGGTGGACGGCTATCCAAAGCTGACAGACTTCGTGCAGAAGGGATTCCCATAGTTGGCTGGAGAGTCCAGCACTTCGAGCACTATCTCTTTGAGTGCTTCCGGACTGAACGACCTCTGCTCAAGCTGCGAAAGATGCAGAGCGAGATCTCTCAGCTTGTGAGCTGTGAGCCGCTCAGGGACAAGTTCAGAACAGCAGGCGGAGTCGATCTTTCCTATCGGGATGATTGGCATGGAGTTGGGGCGTATGTGCTTATGAATATTCAAAGCCAGGAAATTTTGAGTATTGACATTGCAGAGCAACAGGTTGCATTCCCATATATCCCGAGCTATCTGGCATTTCGAGAGCTTCCCGTTCTACTTTCTCTGCTAGAGACTGCCCGAGATGATCAGAGACTTGCTGATGTGATTCTGGTAGATGGAAGCGGAATCTTGCATCCACGCCAGGTGGGACTTGCTTCGCATTTGGGGGTTATTTTGAATCTTCCCACAATCGGAGTGACCAAATCAAAGCTCTATGGAGAGGTCTCTATTCATGGCATGAAAGCAGGCGAGGTGCGCGCAATCCTTGATCCAGAGAATGGGAGGAAGATTGGCGCAGCCATCAAGACAACAGAACGAGCTGATCCAATTTATGTGTCGGTGGGACATGGCATTACTCTGGAAATGGCGACTGATCTGGTGCTGCGTCTCTCGATCCGAAAATTGCCAGTGCCGATTGAGAGGGCACATCAGGCGAGCAGAGAGATGGCTCAGGGCGTGAAGAGAGTGACGCAGCAATCACTTGATCTTTGATACAATGCATTTGAATACTGTGCAATCCGAGGTGAGTGATGAACCGGGATGAAGCCTTGCAGATCGTAAATGAATACACTAAGAACCAAAACCTTGTAAAACACATGCTGGCCGTGGAAGCTGCGATGCGCTTCTATGCCCAGAAGTTTGGTGAGGATGAAGAGAAATGGGCAGTCACAGGATTGATTCATGATTTTGATTATGAAAAATACCCCAATGCTGCGCACCACCCAACAGAAGAGCACCCCGCTTGGGGCGTCCGCTTATTGCAAGAAAACGGCTGTCCAGCGGATGTCTGCGAAGCGATTTTGGGGCATGGCGATTACACCGGCGTCCCTCGAGAGACCCAGCTGGCAAAGACGCTCTACGCCTGTGATGAGCTGACGGGCTTAGTTGTTGCGGTAGCGCTAGTGCGCCCGTCCCGAAAGATTGCAGAGGTGGATGTCGAGGCCGTGAAGAGAAAGTGGTCTGACAAATCCTTTGCGCGAGGCGTAAAGCGTGAAGATATTGAGCTTGGCGCGAAAGAATTGGGCATCCCACTCGATGTGCATATTCAGAATGTGATCACAGCCATGCAGGGAATTTCGAGTCAGCTGGGGCTTTGAGACAGAACTCTCGATAACCGCGAAGCCAAAGTCCGATTCAATTGAGGCTCAATCTCTTTGGCAGCACCCACAATTTTGGCAATATCAACAGAGATCTCAGCGCCTGAAGCCCGGAGGGCGTAGACCAAATCTTCTGTGGCCACATTGCCGAAAGCACCAGGCGCGTATGGGCAACCGCCCAATCCCCCGGCAGAGCTATCAAAGCGCGTGATTCGGTACTCACTCCAGGCTGTCATTGCATTGGCAATAGCCAATCCATAGGTATCATGCAGATGAAGTACAACTTGATCTTTTGAGAGGATAGGCATCACATTATCTAATAGCTCACGAATATCACCTGGAGCAGCCTTCCCGATGGTGTCTCCCAGAGAGACCTCATCCACACCTAGATCGAGAAGCTTCTGAACAACCGCAACGACTTGTGTCGAAGGAATTTTCCCTTCGTATGGACAATAAAAGGCCGTTGAGACATAGCCTCGAATTGGCAATTTCTCAGCTTTGGCTATGGCGATGACCGGCCGAAACCGCTCGATGGATTCGCTGATCGAGGCATTTATGTTTTTCTGGTTGAAGGTTTCAGAAGCCGCCGTAAAGATTGAAATCTTGTTAACATGGGCTTCAAGAGCGTGCTCTAGTCCCTTCTCGTTGGGAACTAGTGCAGAGTATATCACGCCAGACTGACGCTGGATCCGTTGAAAGACTTCGAGAGCATCGGCAAGCTGCGGAACCCACTTAGGTGAGACAAACGAAGAGACTTCTATCTCCTGCACGCCTGATTCTGATAATGCGTTAACGAAGGCTATTTTAGCTGTTGTGGGAATTTGAGCCTTCTCATTCTGCAGGCCATCTCGCGGGCCAACTTCAGTGATAGTTATCATGCTTTCTTGTTATCCAAAGTCTTCAATTGCACCAGAAGCTGTCCGAGATCGACCAGCTGCCCTTTTTCGCATCCCACACTCTCAATCAGAGCCTCCATCGGAGCTTCCAATTTGAACTCCATCTTCATCGCTTCCATGATCACTAGAATATCACCAAGCCCCACTTTTTGGTTTGGCTTGACGCGCACATCAACAATCTTTCCGGTCATCGGCGCATGAATCTCTGTCTTAACTGGCTGTGTCGAGACAGCATCAACATCTTTACGTGCAAATTCAAAAAAAGCCGTCCGCTCGCCAAGACTCACCCAGACTCCACGTGCTGTGCGGACTGCGATCGCGCGGTGCGGACCATTTGCTGTCTTAAGAACGATCTCATTTCCTCGCTGCTGAACGTGAGCTTCAACTTCATCCAGAGCTTTCGAGCCTTCTGGATTAGAAATCTTTGTTCCTCGCAACTGGACTCTATCCGCTTCAAGTCGCTTCAAATGCAGCTCGTAGACTGAAGTGCCATGTTGCAAGTGGAATGTCTTGGTTGTCAACCGAGGTGCCTCCACCCGCCAAGGCTCCTCCATGGTGAATAGGGATCTTGTTCCCCCGAGATTGAGTTTCCTGCTTGCTTTGCGAAAGAGCGATCCGCAGCCACCGCAGCCGCGACAAGCATTTCTGACTCTAGCTCATGTGAAAGGTCTCGCTCACTCATCCAGGTGGCTAGTGTGCCCGTGTAAGTCTCGCCCGATGAAAACTCTGTACTCTTGAGTAGCTCGATCAAGAAATCCCGATTTGTGGTAAGTCCTAAAATAGCAGTCTCACGCAGTGCATGAATGAGTCGCTGCCGAGCCTGCTCCCGATCGGGACCCCAGGTGATCAGCTTGGCCAGCATTGGATCATAGTGTGCATGAATTTTTTGATAAGCCATAATGCCTGAATCGACCCGAAAGCCAGGGAGATTAGGCCATTGGAGTGCAAGAACCTCTCCAGTCATCGGAAGAAACTCGCGATTGGGGTCTTCGGCGTAAAGACGCGCTTCAATGGCGTGCCCACGCAGCTGGACATCCTTTTGCGCGAGTGGGAGCTTTTTCCCTGCAGCCACTTCCAGCTGCAACCGGACAAGATCAACTCCTGTGACTGCCTCAGTGACGGGATGCTCTACTTGTAAGCGCGTATTCATCTCCATGAAATAAAATGAGTCGTCCTGTCCCAGTAAAAATTCAATCGTGCCGGCACTGGTGTAGCCCACAGCTTTGGCGAGCTTGGATGCGGCTCTTTGCAATTCATCGCGCAGCGATTTGCTCACAGCTGTGGAGGGGGACTCTTCAATAATCTTCTGATGGCGGCGCTGAAGACTGCACTCTCTCTCGCCCAGCGCAATCGTGTTGCCCTGTTGGTCGGCAATGATTTGAACCTCGATGTGCCGCGCAGGCTGAATAAATTTCTCGACAATCAAACGGCTGTCACTAAACGAAGCTTGTGCTTCACGCTGGGCTGCGCCAATCGCTTCTGAAATCTCGCGTGCCTCGCGGATGAGGCGCATGCCTTTTCCACCGCCTCCGGCAGCCGCCTTTAGCAGGACGGGCAAACCCAGCTTACGTGCTGCCTTACCGATCTCTTTGGGGTTCTGCATGGCGGATGCTCCAGGAGTGATTGGGACGCCCGCGTGCTCTGCGAGCTGGCGAGCTTCGCCCTTGTCTCCCATCTGACGCATAGCATCGGCGGATGGCCCGATAAAGACGAGCCCGGCAGTCTGAACCGCTTCTACAAAAAGCGGGTTTTCGGATAAAAATCCATAACCTGGATGGATTGCATCGCACTTAGTTTTTCTGGCCGCCTCGATAATCTTGCCGAACTGGAGATAGCTTTCAGCCGCAGGCGGCGGGCCGATCTCACAGGCTTCGTCTGCGGCTATGACATGCGGTGATTCTCTGTCTGCTTCTGAATAGACGGCGACAGAGCGAATTCCAAGGTCCCGCAAAGTGCCGAAGATGCGAATCGCGATCTCGCCACGATTGGCAACCAGCACTTTCTTGAACATTTTTATTTGCTCGAATCAAGAGTCTTGGGCGACCAAGAGGGCAGACTCTTTTCTAGAAAAGCTTTGAGTCCCTCTTGCCCCTCTTGTGAGGCACGAACTCTTGCAATCGTTTTGGCACAGAATTCAAGCGCCTCTTCGTAATGGAGTGCGGGCACTCTCTGAGTAAGAATCTTTGCCTCGCGCACCGCTTTAGGACCGCTCTTTAGGATTTCAACACCAAGCTCTTGAACTTTGGAGCTAAGCTGAGCTTCCGGCACAACTTCGTGAATCAGACCGATCTCTTTTGCAGTCTGTGCAGAAAAGACTTCTCCTGTGAGAAAGAATCGTCGTGCATGAGTGAGCCCAATCTTGCGAAGAGCAAACGAAGAGATGACCGCCGGCACAATTCCTAAGCGCACTTCGCTGAAGGAGAATTTTGCGTTTTCATCAGCAACAACAATGTCACATACGGAGATGAGCCCAACAGCGCCACCAAAGGCCGCCTTTTGCACGCGGCCAATGACGGGATGTGGGCAGAGGTCAATGGCCTGAAACATGCGAGCCATTCGAAGCGCGTCTTCCCGGTTTTGCGCTTCCGTGTACTGGATTGAATCTTTCATCCATTGAATGTCCGCTCCAGCACAAAAGAGACTGCCGGCCCCGGCCAACACAACGGCACGCAGATTGTAGTCATGATCGAGCTGGCTGAAGCAATCGGTCAGCTCAGAAATCAGCTCAGCATTGAACGCATTCCGAACATCTGGGCGGTTGAGAGTAACAGTGACGACTCCACGACTCTCTTCAACATGAAGATTTGTATACGGCATTCTTAGTCACAAATATGATAGTACTCGAAGGGCTCAAAAGAGGCCAGATTGTTAGCTGCGAATGTGGACCTGTGCGTGTAGAACTGAGCAAGGATGAATTGGCTGCGAGAGGCTCTCTCGATCTTGTATGCTGACCACGTTGTCTCTTCGATGGGTGGGGTCTCTTATACCGAATCATGCATCAGTTTTATTCTGGCCCTCTTAATGAGTTCTTCAGTCTCGCCCAAAGGCTGACGCCCAATTCTTATCAGGTCGTTTTTGCAGGTCTCAAACTGCTTGAGTGCCGAGAAAAATCTTTCTTGCTTGACTAAAAGGAGGATCAATTGATGATGAGCAAATTCGTCCGTAAAAGAATTTCTCACTGCTATCTCCGCGAAGTGCACAGCTTTGTTGAGATCATTGATCTGCTCATACAACTTAGAAAGATTGCCCAGCAAGGTCACATATTTCTGTTTATAAATTTCGCGTTTTTCTAAGACCCAATCTATATAAAATCCACCCATCAACTCTCCAACATATAGTGCAATGCATTTCTCATAAAGCCTTATGGAGGCTGTAGGTTCTGAACTTTTGGCCTGTTCGCACAATGAATCAAACTTCCATACATCACATTCAATTTCAGGTTGATTAATTAGTCCTATCCCCCATTTGTTCGCCTTAAAAAAACCACTGTCTTTCAGTAAATTATTGTCGCCTATGTCTTTCCTCAATGAATAAAATACTGAAGATAAATTCTCTAGCATCTTGGATTCACCCATTTCAATTCTTGGATTTTCGCGGACCGCCTCAGCCAATATGCTTCTGCCATTAACTTCATGCCTGTGAATAACTAAATGACTTAAGAGGAGCCACTCTGAGTGTCGTTGCAATGAAATTGGTTTCCCATCGATCGTTGCTTGACATTCGCCGAACAGTTTTAGCGAGAACATCAGATCATCCCTCTGTCGAGAATTTCTTGCAATGACACCTTTACTGAGGTTTGCAAGCTTGTGTGAGGTTAATTCCACATCGTTAAATTAACGTTAAATGATGTGTGATTCCTTGTGCGCTTCTATGCAGAAACATTGCAAGGGCACCCAGAAACATAGATGTAGCGGAGTCATCATATTCGAGCGACCCTCCTTATATACGCAATAATATCTTGCATCTCAAAAAAAGGTCAATTACTTACCGGGTGTTGAGGGACTGTTGAGGGACTGTTGAGGGACTGTTGAGGGCGATGTGCTAGGAATGTATCAAAATATCGGTGATTGTCGGTCAAGGTCAGGGTCGATAAAACTCAATAGTTGGATCGGCCCCTCGCAGGTAAATCTATTGATACTAAAGCTGTCTTGGTCAGTTTTAAGGAGGTGGTGTCCAACGACGTAGCCCTCAACTATAACGCCGGTGAAGTTTCGTTTATGTGTGATGGATCACAGACAAATCGACTATGTGTCTGTGTCGTCAGCTAACTTCAATAAGGAGGATGGCGGGCATGAAATTAGCTCGTATATTATTCTTTGCCGCAATGTTGCTTGTAGCGGGATTTGGTCTGAGCAATCCTTCTGCTTATGCAACAGATTGTACCGGTTCCGGTACTTTTACAACCACAGATCCAGGACCACCAGCGACCGGTACTGTAGATGTAACTCTTACTGGTTGTGAAGGTCCAGCGGGAGCTGACGGAGCTACGGGTGCCACAGGAGCAGCAGGCGCTGATGGTGCTACGGGTGCCACAGGAGCAGCAGGCGCTGATGGTGCTACGGGTGCCACAGGAGCAGCAGGCGCTGATGGTGCTACGGGTGCCACAGGAGCAGCAGGCGCTGATGGTGCTACGGGTGCC
>JACQCZ010000015.1 GCA_016201405.1 Candidatus Acetothermia bacterium
CACCCCGGTGGAGTTTCGAGACGGTGTACGGATTCCCTTGCTGGAGCATGGGCGTCCATCCTCGCACCAGAGCAGCAAACGGCAGAATGGCAACCACAGTCTCTACTTACGGGTGGTACTAAAATAGGGGGCAGGCCATTAACACCTCATTCTATTTCGCCTTCATTATCTCCAAGCAGAGGTTCCAATTCATTTCTTCAACAACTTTAAAGCATGACTCCAGTCGTTCCGCAGAAATCCCATCGACTAAACACGCTCATTGACTTCACGTACAGTCTGTTCAATAGTTGTCCGTACCCTGTTCATTCAGAGAGCAGACCAATCTACTTGGCTTTCAAGAAGATATTAGAGAATGAATAGAGATTCTGGATTTATTTCTGCGCTCTATCTTCAATAAAAATAAAGTTTCACTCCCCACTCTCTTCATGAAAAATTTATTGTCTTAAAGGGTAGTGAGTGCTCTGACAGATCCAAGGATGAATGCATTTAGAGTCACAGCGCTAGAAATGCCCAGTAGAAGCGCCTTTCACCTCTCAAATTTTCTCGAACCTACTTGACGAGAGTGCCGCATATGGAGACCCCAAAATATTCTATGTCCCTCGGCGAGGTGATGAGAAGACCCCTGCGCAAGATTTTTTTCTTCCGAAATATTTTCTTCATGATCACGTGCGTCGATCTTCGAGCAAATTATTTTGAATAAATAAAGAGAGGAAATCAGCAGTGGCAGCAGGTTTCAGAAGCGAGCCATCTCAGCTCCTTGATGAGTGTGACGAGTGTGAATCAGATTTGACATGCTTGATCAATATTTGCATCTCATACCAGACTCAGTGTAATCTCCATAATATTCATTCTTTGTTCTTCTACGAATAATGAACAAAGAGTGAAATTCACTCTGATGACGTTTTTCAGTACGGAAGGGGGTGAATTCCTTGCCCATGAAGAAGAAAGCAACGGCCAAGAAGGGGACGGCAAAGAAATCAACCGCTAAGAAGGCACCCAAAAAAAAGGTCGCCAAAAAAGCTGCAAAGAAAACGGTGAAGAAGAAGACCAAGTAAGCGTAGCCTATTTGGTTCACAACGAAAATGTCGCTGCTCCGGCAGCGGCATTTTCTTTTTGAGTGCAGATGCGAAGAATCCCGATCAGGCGACTGATTTGAAAAGTTTTGGCCGAAGTCACTCTTTTTCAGCGGCGATACTCAGATCGCCCATTCCAACTTCCAGAGTCAGATGCTGATCGCCTTCGCCCAACATAATTTTGGCCGTGCGCGAGAAGAAGCCATGATGACTGATCTTCACTCCTGGAAATTCAATCCCGCTGATCGATAGGTCTCCGACGCCCACTTTCCCCTCTACCATGTACGAGCCGCCTGACCGGAGCCGGAGATCGAGACGGCCTGCATCCAGCTTCACTTTGGTCATCGGGGCGTCCAAGCCTTTGATGAAGAGATCACCGAGGCCCATGTCAATCTTAAGATCATCCATCATCGTAACATCCACGACTTCCAATTTGCCGACGCCCATATCAATGCTGATCAGGTGTGCGCCATTCAAATTCCCAAGATGAAGCTCACCGACACCCTGATTGATCGAGATCTCCATCGCGTCCGGGACTTTGAGCACATAATCGACGGCTCCGCCAATATCTTGCTTCTGCTCATCCCAGCCAGATCGGATCTGAATCTCGTCCTCATTTTTTGTGACGGCGATCTCCAGTCTCTTCAGGATCTCTTCTGTGTCGGCTCTCTTCGTGGCCTGGAGTTGAACAGAGTCTCCACCCCAGCCTGTGATCTCAATTTTGCCAACCGCATCTTTTATGATGAGCTTCTCTTTATTCTTGGCATAAATATCTTGTGTCGAAGCCTCGGAGTACAGATACTCATGATCTTTTGAATAGGAGGAATGCCCTGAAATGCCATGCTGCTTGAGCTCGCCCACTAAAAATCCTGCAGACGCTAAGGCAAGCAGGAGGACAAAGACGATAAATATTCCAAGCCCGATAAAGAGTTTCCAGACAAAGCCCATGGGTGCTCCCTTCACTCCTTCAATTTCAAAGGCATCTCAACCCAGTGGATGATCAAACTCTGGCAAAAGTTCAATGGGCATACTAATGCGCAGGGATGAGCCTAAAGACTTTCCCACTGGTGCCCCCTGGCCCGGTCGTCGAGTTGGCGAGCAGATACAGCTCATGCTCATCATCTTCCCCAAATGCCAGCACATGAAGCCCATTGAGCTCGTTCTTGGCAATGGAAAACTCTTGCATCGACCAGCCATTCCCACTCTTTGTAGCCGCGAAGAGCCGCCCATACGCCTGAAGACCGCGCAGCCCCCAGTCCCCAAAGATATAGCGCCCATCCAACTGTGGAATCGCTGCCCCTCGATAGACATAGCCGCCAATCACGGCAAGCCCGACATCGTGACTGTACTCAACAATGGGGCCAATCAGCGGCTCTCCATGAGCGCCTGCCTGTGAGCACTCTTGCGCATCGCCTGCAGAAGATTGGAGGCAATGATCTCCTTCACGGATGTGCCAGCCATAGTTGGCGCCCTTGGTGACGAGATCGACCTCTTCCCAAAGATTCTGGCCGACATCGGCCACAAAGAGCTCGTGCTCACCCCCAGCATCAAACGAAAAGCGATACGGATTTCTAAGGCCATAGGCAAAGATCTCGCCTCTGCCACCGCCGCTCACAAATGGATTGTCTGATGGGATCTTATACGAGCCAATTGTGCTCACATCAAGCCGCAAAATCTTGCCCAGTAATTTGTCTGTGTCTTGTCCGTTTCCTTGTGGAGAGTGGCCTTCGCCTTCATCATTCTCGGCTCCGCCATCTCCCAGCCCCAGATAGAGATCGCCGTCGGGACCAAACGCGAGCTGGCCTCCATTGTGATTCATCTGCGGCTCATTGACTTCTAATAAAATGCGCTCGGATTGGCGATCTGCAAGATTGGGGTCTTTCGCTGAGACTTTGAACTCTGCCAGGTGACTCGTGTGGTTCCAGCCTTTCGGCGCTCCCCTGCTGAGCGGCGCACTGTAGTAGACAAAAAAGCGCCCATTCTCTTTGAACTTGGGATGAAAGACGAGCCCCAGCAATCCGCGCTCATCATAGATCGAATTGAGCTTGACCAGCTGGTCTCGCAAATCCAGAAAGGGAGCTGGTACTCGTTCGCCAGCAGCCGTGATGATCCAGATCACGCCCGTCTGATCAGCCACAAAGAGCCGCCCGCTGGCATCATGTGCTGACTCTAAAACCACAGGTGAGGTGAGGCCATCGGCCATGAGCTTGAGCGCCACCGGCGTCTCATAGAGTGGAAGAGCTGCAGGCTGTGGCGGCAGGAATCTTAGCCAGATAAAGAGCCCGGCAATGAGAGCAAGAATTGCTCCAAGCAAATAGAGCGCGACCCGGAGTACCACGTTGACTCCTTTTTCTGTTTGCATAGAGTAAAGAAGGCCGGCGTGGGCCTGCCTTCTTTACATCAAGATCCTCTTTAATGAATCAACTTATCGCACCACGAGAAGCGAACGGCCACCGACAACGTCTGGACATTGTTTGGCTGGCGGATCTGGTTGTACGGGATTGTGATGTCGCAGCCCGTCACCAGAATCATGGGGTTAGAGCTGCCATCGACATAGCCCACGCGCTCCATCGGAAGAGAGATGACCGGCTGGCCATTGGCATCGAGCAGCTCCACCTTGCTCTGCAAGATGAAGACGCGGACTTTGAAAAATCCAACCGGAATGTTGGCCTTGGGCGGCAGCGAGAGGAAGACGAGCCCCAAATCGGCGACGCGATTGGTCGGGTCTTCAAAAACAAGCGAATCAAAGGAGCTGACCAGGGCACTAGCTGCTGTGAAATCATATCTCGAGACGAATACGAATGTGTCAAGTTGAAGCGAGACTTTCATCTGCTCTGCGGCCTGCTGCATCGCCTGTCGTACATGATCCTGAACCTGCTGCTGTGTCATGAGCAGTGCACTCACAGGGTCCGCCGGAGCCTGAGGCTTGCCCGGCACAAGAAGCGAGCAGCCGCTGCCCAAAATCAAGATCATGCCCAACAACAGAATCGTGTGTTGAATTTTCAATAAACTTCCCCCTCTGTTTGTGATTGATCTATTAAAGGCTTCCTATTGTACGCAATTCTCGCATTGCAGAGGAATTTGTCAATCCCGGTTCATTTCAATAGAATCAGAATGTCGCTTACACTTTGCAAGTGAGGTCGGGGTGATTCATGTCTGAGATCAAACAATTTATATACAAACTCAAGCCCACCCGTGTAGAGATGCTGAGATCAGGTCTGACACCCGAAGAAGAGAAGAGTGTGAGTGAGCACTTCCATTATCTCAAAAATCTCTGTGATCAGGGCGTGGTTGTGCTGGCCGGCCGCACACTCACCACCGATGAAACGACGTTCGGGATCGCCATTCTCAATGCAAGCTCTGAGCAGGATGCACTCAGTATCATGACCCATGACCCGGCGGTTGTGAAGCATGTGATGCACGCAGAGCTCTTTCCATTCCGAATTGCAATGCAATCCGCGCAAAAATAGAATGAGCCTGTTCTCTTCAATTTAAAGGGAGGATCCATGGGTCTACAGCAGATGGAAAGCACGCGAGTCAAAACAATTGTTCAGCTCTTCTGTGACACGGCCCAACATGTTCCAGCAGACAAAGCGAGCTGGAAGCCTGATTCAAAAACAAAATCGGCCAAAGAGATTTTGGAGCATATCGCTGCTGCCAACGGCGGCTTTGCGATGATCATCCAAGGTCAGAGCTCGGGACTCAAGCTCAACAAAGCAGACCGCAGAAATATCTCACTTCAGACCAAAGATTTAAAAGAGGCCATTCAAGCCGTAAAGACGAGCGGTGATAAACTCTCGCAGGCCATTGGCGGTCTGAATGATGCACAGCTTCGTGAGAAGCGCACGATGCCCTGGGGCGAAGAGTGGGAGATGCCCCGGCTCCTCGTTACGGCAAGCACTCATCTATCTTATCATTGGGGTCAGCTGGCCTATCTTCAAACCATGTGGGGCGATCTGGAAGACCACATGTAAGTCAGTCTATTTCTTGTGTGGCTCGATTTTGGAAGATTTGAATTCTCTCTGCTTGAGAAACTCTTCCAGAGTTTGAAAGCCTTCTTGATCAAGTCGTTTTTCGAGTCCCCTTGCAATCTTAAGCAGCAGCCCAAAGCCATTGAAGGTATAGGGCGTATAGCCCTCAAGCGCATCAGCCCCTGCCTCAAAGGCCGCCCATGCTTGATCCGCAGAATCGATGCCACCCGTGGCCAGAATGATGGCGCTGGGAATGTGCTTTCGAGTCAGCGCAATGGCATGCTGCCGATAGCGCTGCAAGAAGCGACCACTACGTCCTGCTGTTGGATAACCCCATTGCGGTGCTGGAATTTTGTCTCTCAGAGTGAGATAGGTGTTGACGGCCACAATCCCATCGCCCCCACCTTCCATCCACGCATGCGCCAAGTTGAGCCAGGCGGTTGCCTCAGTGCTTTCACAAGGCCCCATCTTGACCAGTTTTAATTTAGTGGACCCGGTCAATCGTGAGATCAGTTCTGCGCTTGCACGGAATACATCCGGCTCTCGCAAGGCTCGAAGGGCTGCTGTATTCGGCGAGAACGGGTTCCAGACAAAGCCGTCCGCGTATGGATCAAGAGCTTTGACAAGCTCCTCCAACTCAGCATACGCCTCTTCAATCTGCTCAGGTGCCGGCGGGATCCCACAGATGCTCACGTAGACCGGTTTACTCTTGCTCGCTTCTCTATAGCGGCTGATATTTGCGAGAAAATAACTGAGTCCCCGGCTTGGAAAGCCTTGAGCATTGTAAACATCATCGTGGGCAGCATCAGCGTAGAGACGCGGTCTCGGATTGCCTTCACGCGGCGTCAGAACAACTGTGCCCGGCTCTAAGAACCCAAAAATTCGCGAGAGCGGCAGAAGAGCCTCTCCATTCTTATCCAGTCCAGCGGCAATGCCAAAGGGAAAAATCTTCTGCCCTTTTAAGTCCACTCGCAATCTAGGAAAGTCAAACAGAGGCGACATCTCATCCAAGATGTCGTCAAAATCGCCGATCACTTCCAGCGCCAGCTCATGGACCTTTTCAGGATCGCCCTTTGCGCGGCGATAGGCCTCGCGGCGCACCACCCAGCGGAAAAAGCTTGGGTGAAGCAGTCCCCAGCAAAAGCCCCTGCGCTCAAACCAGCCATGTCTCATAAAATTTGTGTGATTATCAGTGAAACAAACGAATAAATCCAATCCCGAAATTTGGATTCGCTCATTTGAGTTATTAAAATCTCTGGCTATGAGCGAAAAAGAGAAGAGTCAGCAGGCTGCGAAGAATCAAGCGGAATCTGAAACCAAAAAGCCCATTCCCGAAGACAAGCTCTCGGTCACAAAACATTCAGTCACGATCAATGGCAAGAAGATTGACTATACAGTTACAGCAGGCACGATTGTTCTCAAAGAAGAGGCGGAAAAGAAGGGGGAGACGCCAGGAGAGTCCGAAGGAGAGAAGCCCAAAGCTTCGATCTTCTTCATGGCCTACACTCGGGACGGCGTCAAGGATGCATCCAAGCGCCCGATTACCTTTTCATTCAATGGGGGTCCAGGCTCAGCTTCGGTCTGGCTCCATCTCGGTCTCTTAGGACCGCGCCGTGTCAAGATGGATGAGACTGGCAATCCGCTTCCGCCACCCTATCAGCTCGTCAACAATGAACATTCTTTATTAGATCAGACAGACCTAGTATTTATTGACCCGGTCAGCACGGGATACAGCCGCATTCTGCCGGGTGAGAAGGCCAAAGAGTACCATGGCATCAAACGCGACGTCGAGTCAGTTGGGGATTTTATTCGGCTCTACGCCACGCGTTATCACCGCTGGGCCTCCCCAAAATTTCTGATCGGCGAGAGCTATGGAACGACACGCGCGGCAGGGCTGTCCAGCTATCTGCAAGAGCGCCACGGGATGTATCTCAATGGGATCATGCTCGTCTCGGCCATCTTGAATTTTCAGACGGCGCGCTTCGCTCCAGGCAATGACTTGCCATTCATTCTCTTTCTGCCGACGTATACTGCCATTGCCTGGTATCACAAGCAGCTAGACAAAGATTTGCAGAAAAATCTTAGAAAGACTCTGGATGAGGTCGAGCGGTTTGCAGCCAATGAGTACACGTTGGCGCTGATGAAGGGATCTGCACTCTCAGGCGCTGAGCGTGCAAAAGTCGTCAAGCAGCTGGCCCGATTTACAGGGCTCACTGAAGATTACATTGAGCGAACCGATCTGCGCATCGAGATCCAGCGCTTTGTCAAAGAGCTGCTCCGCGACGATCGGCGCACGGTAGGCCGCCTCGATGGCCGCTTCACTGGTGTTGACCGCGATTCGGCGGGTGAGAACAACGAATTTGATCCGAGCTTGATGGCCATTCTCGGTCCCTATGCTGGGACTTTCTATAACTACGTCCGCAAAGATCTGAAGTTTGAGAGTGATCTGCCCTATGAGATCCTGACGATGAAAGTTCATCCCTGGAGCTATGCTGAATTTGAGAATGAGTATGTCAACGTAGCTGAGACCCTGCGGAAAGCGATGAGCGCTAACGGGTATCTAAAAGTTCATGTCGCCAACGGCTACTATGATCTGGCTACGCCTTACTTCGCAACCGAATATACATTTTCTCATCTAGGTCTGGATTCGAGTCTGCAGAAGAATATCTCGATGAGCTATTACGAAGCCGGGCACATGATGTATGTTCACTTAAAGTCATTGGAAATCATGAAGCGCGAGCTGACTCAATTCATCTCCAGCGCGTTGTAAACTAGAACTTGAACGAGACGAGGTTGGCGTCTATCTCAGCGACAGAGGTAGCCCCTGCCAAAGTCATGGCCAGTTCAAATTCGTCGCGCAGCATTCCCAAGACGCGCTTCACCCCAGCTTCGCCATCGACGGCCAATCCCCAAACATAGGGACGCCCGATTAGCACCGCCTTCGCTCCTAAAGCGAGCGCCTTGAGCACGTCTGTGCCGCGCCGAATGCCACCATCAACGAGAACTTCAGTCCGGTCTGAAACAACATCGACAATATCAGGCAAGACTTCGATGGTGGCCGGAGCTCCATCGAGCTGACGCCCGCCATGATTAGAGACGATAATTCCATCGACACCGTGACCAACGGCCATCAGTGCATCTTCAGGTGTCATGATACCCTTGAGCAAGATCGGCAGATCGCTGACAGAGCGAAGCCAGTCTAAATCCTTCCAACTGAGTGAGGGATCCATTGTGGTGACAGAGTAAGCTGCAAGGGCCGAGCCATGCATCTCTGCCGGCATATCCTTCAGATTCATGTACTTTTCAAAATTCTTGAGCGTGACGCCCTTTGCCAACTGAAAGCGGTTGCGGATATCTTGCTCGCGGCGGCCCAGTCGCGGCGTATCCACAGTCAGACAGATGGCCGAGTAGTTGTTCATTTTTGCCCGCTCCAGCAGGTCTTTTGTGACTTGGCGGTCCTTGCTGTAATAGAGCTGAAACCAGAGCGGGCCCTTTGAGACCTTGGCGACCTCTTCAATGGTGCAGGATGCTATGCTGCTCAGTGTAAAGATCGTGCCTGCCGCTGCAGCGGCGCGCGCTGTGGCGATCTCTCCTTCAGGATGCGATAGTTTTTGCAGGGCGGTGGGAGCGAGAATCACCGGGAACGAGATCTCTTGCCCCAGCACGCAGGTCTTGAGGTCAAGCTTAGAGACATCAACGAGCACACGAGGGTGGAATTGGATTCGCTCCCACGCCTGGCGATTCTCGCGCAGGGTCACTCCATCTTCGGCTCCGCCTGCTATGTAGTCGTAGGCTGACTTTTCGAGCTTATCTTTAGCCAGTGCCTCAAATTCAAATAGATTGACCGGGTTCATGGTCTTCCCTTTCTTCGCAAAAGTGCGCTCACCATCTTAACGGCACTTGAACGGGTAGCCAACATCGGGCCTTTAACTCTGAAAAGCCCCAATTTCACTTTGCTAAGCCAAGTCGTCTACAATTCAAGCCATCGGAAGTGAGAGGCACCATATTACCTAGGGAGGGGAATCGTATGCACAAGTTCATCAAAGGAGCACTTCTCGCATTTCTTGTCGTAGGCATCTTCTCAGGCCCAGCATTTGCCCAAATGGGGGTTGGTCTCAAAATCCCCGCGATGGAGATCTTTGTTTCAGACCGCATCGCCGAGAATACCCAAGTTGAGGCCGGAGTCTCGATCAGCGCCCTGCTCAATTCCATCATTGGGCTGGAAGTGAGCGGTAAGAAGTACTTCAACCCATTTGATGTAGGCATTCAGCTTCAGCCGTATGTTGGACTGGAATTGACAATCGCCATGGTCAGTGGAGCGATCTTCTTCAGCCCGGCGGCATTGGTGGGAGCTGAGTATCACGTCGGAGATACCTCGTTCCATATCTTTGCCGAAGCCACACTCGGAGTGGCATTTGGATCGCTAGGAATTGGCATTGTCCCTGGCGGTCAGCTGGGCGCACGCTACGATTTCTAGAGGATCAATCGATCAGAGACTTATCAAAGACAAAAAGAGAGCCGTCTGATGAGCATTCACGGGCGGCTCTCTTCATTTCTTGGCTCGCTGTGCCTGTTTGAAAATATCCGAACCGAACTGGCTGGGCAAGTCGGGAACCAGAGCGAAAAAGATGATTTCAAGTTTTTTTGGCGGCAAATTCTTTTTATTAAAAAGAAAGACCCAATGCTTTGACAATTTTGTCAACCGTTTGCCAGCTTGGCTCGATCGGTCTCATGCTTTGTGCGCTTTATCTCCTTGGAAAAACCACTGGACGCCATATTTATCGACAAGATGCCCATAAGTTCCAAATGGCATCTTCCGCAAATCATTAAGAAGCTCTTTGTCTGCTCCAACTGAAAGCTTGTCAAAGATTGTCCTCAGCTCACTATACTTTGCGTCGTTAATATACAGGCCAACCGTATTGCCTTGCTTTGGTATCCGCGTGGGGTGCAGCCAGTCCGTAGCCGAAAACTCAATCGTGCCACTTTCCAGGTGAGCGTGAACCACCTTGTTATGCTGCTCGGGGGGCATTTGTTCTTTCATGGGCGTATCGCCGAGTTTTGTCAGCGTTAACTCACCGCCAAGACACTCGTGATAAAACATCATTGCTTCGGCACAGTTGCCGTCAAATAGTAGAAAGGGTGTCAGATTAATCATTACTTTAATTATGTAAGCTTTTTTACTAAATCTTCCATTGGAACTCCCAACGCTTGGGCGATCTTGACGGCCGTTTGCACGCTTGGCTTGAAAGGCTGTTCAACGAACAGTGCAGGATAGCAATACCGAAACTGGCGGAGAGGGTGGGATTCGAACCCACGATCGGGGTTAACCGATACATGCTTTCCAGACATGCCTGTTCGGCCGCTCCAAGCACCTCTCCATATCTGTTTGTCCAGATCGGCATTATAGCGTGCAATGTCCTTTGATTTCAAAGCTACCCCAGATTCTGGCTTGCTATCCAGAATGTAACGTAAGTCACACCCAGAATCCTATTCCGGACAGGCTTCCCATCGCAAGAACTCGGCATGCACACCCCCACAGGAAGGAACTGTATCCCCGGTTGGAAACCGGTCCTCATCAGCCCTCTTTTTATAAGGGAGACTTGAATCATGATGAAGCGCAAGAATTTGTTACAGCTCCTCTCCCTCCTCATGTCTGTCGGGCTTACATTTCTCATCAGCAGCTGCATGTTCTCTGTGAGACTATCCGATGGTAGCGTAAGAATGGCCTCGGTTTCGGATCAAGAGATCATGCGCTTTATGAACCGGATGGGAACGCTGACTGAAAGGCTGCTTGAGGAGACGAGGAATCATGGCGAGGATGGCCTGGCGCGAGTCGTGACAGAGATGCGCATGATCTGCAATGACATGGCTCGCCAGATGGGTCAGAATCCAGCCACTCCCGTCGATGTGGATAAGCTGGAGCTGAAGGTGAAGGCCTTTGATCTCCAGATGAGCAATCGATTCAAGAGTGCCCCAGGTGCGCCAGGTATCAAGTCCATCGAAACTCTCTTTCAGCAGCTCCAGTCCGAAGTGAACCGCTTCAAAACATTGGTAGAACGATCCGTCTGGCATTAGATTCATCCGAGGCTCCAGGCCAAGAGTAGAGATTGCAAAGCTCGATTCCATCTTCTATCCTCCTCTCTATCAAGAAGAGGTCGGAGATGGCCAAAGTCTTTGATTATCTGATTGTTGGCGCTGGATCAGCGGGTTGCGTTCTGGCCAATCGTCTCTCAGAGGATATTAACTGCTCAGTACTGCTTCTAGAAGCTGGCGGTCCGGATAAGAAGAGCGCCATCCACATTCCGGCTGCATTCTCGAAACTATTCAAGAGTGAGCTGGACTGGAATTATCTCACCCAAGAGCAAAAGCACCTCAATAACAGAAGACTGTACTGGCCGAGGGGGAGAGTGTGGGGCGGAAGCAGCTCGATCAACGCCATGATCTATATACGGGGCAATCCCTTCGATTATGATCACTGGCGTGACCTGGGAAACGATGGCTGGGGCTATTCAGATCTTCTTCCTTACTTCAAGAGATCCGAGCACCAGGGGCGTGGCGCAGCACCATATCACGGCATTGATGGCCCACTCTACGTCTCAAATCTTCGCACCATCAATCCCCTATCAGAGGCATTTGTCAATGCGGGCATAGAGATTGGGCTTGCACACAACTCAGATTTTAATGATGAGAGACAGACGGGCGTAGGGATCTATCAAGTGACTCAAAAAGAGGGAGAGCGCCACAGCGCAGCGTCAGCATATCTCAGACCTGCAAAGGGCCGATCTAATCTGAAGATAAACTCAGACTCATTGGCCACGCGCATTCTCTTTAAGGGCCAACAAGCAGTTGGGGTCGAATATCTTCAATATGAGAGCACGCACCAAGTCTATGCGGAGCGCGAGGTCATTCTTTGTGGCGGAGCGCTCAACTCACCGCAATTACTGCTGCTCTCCGGCATCGGACCACGAGATCACCTTCAGGAGCTGGGAATTGCGGTCGTTCATGATCTCGCCGGAGTTGGACAAAATCTGCAAGATCATCTGGCGGTACCTGTCGCTTATCAGTGCCGAGCACCAATCAGCTTACATGGGGCAGAGACACTGAGCAGCTTTATTAAATATCTCATCGCAAAGCGCGGTCCGCTCACCTCAAATGTGGCCGAAGCGGGGGGCTTTGTTAAGACGCGCCCTGAGCTTGATGCTCCCGATCTGCAATTCCATTTTGCGCCCGTCTTCTTTTCCAATCACGGCTTCACCAAATATGATGGCCATGCCTTTACGTTTGGACCGACTCTCGTCCAGCCTGGGAGCCGCGGAGTTATAAGACTGCGCTCTCGCAATCCACTAGAGCACCCGGTCATTCAACCCAATTATCTGGAGCGAGATGAGGATCTTCAGGTCTTGGTTCATGGGGTTGAACTGGCCCGTAAAATGGCGCAGACTGCCGCCTTTGAGAAGTACAGAGGTGCTGAGATTATGCCAGGATCGCAGGCGCAAAACCGTAGCGAAATTGAAGCCTATATTCGCAGGAGCGCCGAGACGATCTATCATCCGGTAGGCACCTGCAAGATGGGATCAGATCCAATGGCTGTTGTCGATTCCCGTCTCCGGGTTCATGGCATCGAGAGATTGAGAGTGGTAGATGCCTCAATCATGCCTCGAATCACCCGGGGCAACACGAACGCGCCTACTATCATGATCGCGGAGAAGGCGGCAGACTTAATTAAAAATCGCTAGCAAACTACCTGGTACGCCCGGGAGGAGTTGAACCTCCGACCTCTGACTCCGCAGGCCAGCGCTCTATCCACTGAGCTACGGGCGCATGGATTGAACCATATTAGCCAGCGGGCTTCGGTACGTCAAGAAATTTGAATCGCAGATTCTTTCCTAGATCATGATCACTACACATGCGGTTCATCCAAATCATCTCAAATATGGGTTCTCAGTCAGCAATCCGAGAGTCTTTACAAGATAGGATGCAACATAAAGGAACACAGAAATAGATGCTGTCCATCCCAAGTAAACAAAGACCTCCTTCATCTTGTGCTGTGATTCTTTCAGCAACTCAAGACTGGAGTGGTCCGGTGCCATCTCAACCAAACCAGAGAGTTGAATTAACAGAATCCCGATACGAACGCATAGGTAAATTATTATTGCATAAATAATCATCGTGAATATAGGCACGATCAGTCTCATTATTGAGATTGAGTATCCGCCAAAATTCATCATTGATAGCATTATAGGGATCGTGAAAGCGGTTGCAGCAAGCACAAGCCCCGCAGTAAGGATTGCAAGCACTCCCAAGAATTTTATCCAGCCCTTGGCCTCATAAAGCGGCTGGTTTACCTGTTGAACCCACTGACTCTTATCTTGTTCTTCCATGCTATCGCCCCCGTATACAGTGTATAGAGTGTCGGAGTATACAGGGTTTGTTCGGTGTAAGTCTATTATGACTTTGGAGCCTCCGCGCACACCTCACTCTCTACGCTGCCATCTTTCACTTTGATCTCTTTGAGCGGAATCACTTCAGAGTAAAAGAGCGTCTTCTGCTCCTCGTTCAAAATGACTTGAAGCCGCTTCCAACATCGAACATAGACTGTGGAGATATCCCAGCGAGCTTTGATGCAGCGGTTCTGCTCACACATCACATTGGTGACATTATCTGGCTCACCCAGTTTCTCGATGAAATCGCTCAAAGCGACATGATCGAGCTTCACCAGTGAATCAATGGTGGCTGTGGCTTCGTCCGCTGCCTTTTTCTCCTGTTCCAGAGAGTAGTTGACGACTTTGGTGGTGAGCACCAGCATGAGTGCCGCAAGCACAGTAACAATGACGAGCACGACAACTGTGGTCAGAATGTTTTGCATCTCAAGCCTCCAGTTCGCCTGATCTTATCTTCTCCAAGACCTCGCAGAGCAAGGCTCCCTGATGGAGCCTGACGTTCACCTGCTCATGGAGATCCACTTGTTCAATTGACTTAATGAGCCGCCCCGATTGATCTTGCACCACTGAATAGCCACGCCGCATCACGGCAACAGGATTGACCGCTTCGAGGCGTGAGAATAACTTTTCAAATCTCTCCTGAATCGCAAGATTGTGTGCACGAAAAGAGCGCAGCATGAGATCACTCAAGTGATCCAGCCTCTGCTGAAACTCTCGCAAGCGCTGAATCGGCCTTCGAAAGGCATAACTCGAAAGCAAGAGGTCCAGCTGTGTTTGGAAATCCTGCAAACGCGCTTGGACAATGGATTGCACCTCGCTCAATCTCTGTGCTAAAAGTGAAACGACTTCTTGGCGATCGGGCACGACCAGCTCCGCCGCTGCGGATGGCGTTGCAGCGCGCAGATCAGCCACAAAATCGGCGATTGTAAAATCCACTTCATGGCCTACGGCAGAGATGACCGGAATTCTAGAGATGAAGATGGCGCGTGCGACCGCCTCTTCGTTAAAGGCCCAAAGATCTTCGAGTGAGCCTCCACCACGCCCTACAATCAGCGTATCAATGGGCTTCTTTGTGGCGTGATAGCGGTTGGCCGCTTCGATGCCAGCGGCGACCTCTGCGCTTGCGCCCTCCCCTTGGACCTTGACTGGGAAGAGCAGGACTTCAACGACAGGATATCGCCGTCTAAGAATGGAGAGAATATCTCGAATCGCAGCACCCTCTGCAGACGTCACAACTCCAATTCGCTCCGGGAAAATCGGGATGGCTCTTTTGCGCTCTTCATCAAAGAGCCCTTCGGCTTTGAGCTTCTCTTTGAGCTTTTCGAAGGCGAGCTGCAGTTTGCCGAGTCCCGCAGGCTTCATGCGGCGCACGATGATCTGGTAGCGGCCCCGCTCTAGATAAACTGTGGCCGTGCCCAGGCCAATCACATGCATGCCATCTTCAGGATCAAAATCGAGATGGGCAGCCATTCCTGCAAACATCACGGCATTGATCTCAGAGGTCTCGTCTTTGAGCGTGAAATAATAATGGCCCGATGGGTATTTGCGCAGATTGGAGATCTCGCCCTCGATCCAGATATCACTGAAGTTGATCTCCAAGAGATCGCGGACGAGGACATTGAACTGAGAGACTGTGAAGACTTCTGCGTTAGATTGGTGGGGAAGGGAGATTTGAGACATAAATCTAAGTACCCCAAGACGTAGGATTAAGCAAAGATCAATCTTCCTTTAGGCTCTGGGATGGGGCGACCAAGTTCCTTTGCTGTTTCGATCCATTCATGAGCGACTACCTCTACCTGGGCCAAAGCCTCTTGATAGCTAACTCCATCGGCCATGCATCCAGGCAACTCTGGAACTTCAGCAATGAATGCCTGTTCTTCTTTGCTCCAGTAGATGATCACTTCATAGCGAATCATGAGATTCCCCCAACTTGTACTTCAAGATCAAGATCCGAATTTGCTTGACTTGATACGGCTTTGCTTTCGATCCTCTTGGCTGAATGTTGATGATCCCCCTTTACTCTCTCATCAAACCCAAGCTTAGTCAATGCATGACGCAGATCCCTAAATGCGATATTGGCATCAGATGTTTCACGCAAAATGCGTTCGATGGTCTTACTCTCAGAACTTATCAAAGAATTATACTCGGATCGAGCTTATTCAGGGAAGAATCTCAGTTCCAGCCTGCGCATCGAGTGCAGCTTGGGCCTTCTCTAACGATGTAATGACCGCCCTCTTGCCACCGCTCTCCAAAAACCGAATCGCCGCTTCGATCTTGGGTCCCATGCTCCCAGCTGGAAATTCTCCGGAGGCCATATGGCGCTTGGCCTCTGAAAGAGAGATTCGCTTCAGGTCTTGCTGATCGGGTTTGCCAAAGCGAATCGCCACCCGCTCAACATCGGTGAGAATCAATAAGACTTCCGCACCGAGCATGCTGGCCATTCGCTCCGCAGCCAGATCTTTGTCAATGACGGCTTCCACACCCCGCAGCCTGCCCTTTTCACAGATGACAGGAACGCCGCCGCCGCCACAGGCAATCACCAGATGACCCGCTTCAACCAGAAGTCTGATGCTAGCCTCTTCAACAATCTTGAGAGGCTTGGGAGAGGGGACCACCCGGCGATAGGGGCGATCTCCCGTGCCCATCTTCTTCATCGAAAACTTCTTGGTCTGGTGAAGCTCATTGGCCTCGACTTCAGAGTAAAAGGGACCGACAGGTTTAGTTGGATTCTGAAAAGCAGGATCTTTGGGATGGACAACAACTTGTGTAAGCAAGGTGACGGCTGAGTTTTCAATTCCATCAGAATGAAGCACCTCCTGCAAGCCAAGCTGCAGCAGATACCCAATCTGCCCTTGCGTCATGGCACCACAAATATCAAAGGGCAGGGGCGGCGTCAGACCTTTTGCGTGCTCTTGTTGCAGCAATAGACGCCCGATCTGTGGTCCATTGCCATGCGTTAGAACCACACGCCAGCCCTGCTTATAAATTTTGACAATCTCATTGGCACTTTGGCGGATCGCCGCCCTCTGCTCATCTACGCTGCCATCCCCATGCGGAGTAGAAAGTGCATTCCCGCCTAATGCAATGACAATCGTTTGAATTTCTGTTGAGATCATACTAATGAATAGAAGAGTTAGACGTGCTCGACTTTGATGAGATTGGTCGTTCCAGAGACGCCAAAAGGCACTCCGGCAGTCATGATCACCGTCGAGCCCTTGGGCAGCTTCATCGCTGTAGAGGCCGCTTGGATCGAGCGGGCTAGCATCTTGTCGGTATCGTTGAGATACTCAACCACCACAGGAAGAACGCCCCAGACAAGCGCCAGCTTATTCATTGCTTTTTCTGAATAGGTTACAGCCACAATCGGAATGCGTGGACGAAACTTGGCCACAAGTTTTGCGGTTGAGCCAGATGTGGTCGATGGAATGATCGCCGCTGCTCCGATCTTCTCGGCCACATCGCAGGCCGATTCTCCAATCGCCTCGGTCACTCCTGCATGTTCACCTCGATAGCGGTGATAAACAGAATCCTCTTGCTCAATCTCTTGCGCGATCTGCACCATGACCGCTACCGCTTCTGTCGGATATTTCCCAATCGCAGTCTCTTCAGAGAGCATCACGGCATCTGTGCCATCCAGAATGGCGTTGGCGACATCCGCGACTTCTGCCCGCGTCGGCGTCGGATTTTCAGTCATAGATTTGAGCATCTGCGTCGCAATGATGACCGGTTTCCCCTTGCGGTTGCACTTTTGCACAATCCGCTTCTGTACACGCGGAACCATTTGGAAGGGCAATTCGACACCCAGATCGCCACGAGCCACCATCACTCCATCGGAAGCATCAATAATCTCATCAATGTTCTTGACCGACTCACGCGTCTCAATTTTGGCCACGACACCAATCTCGCTGCCTGAGAGCCTCTTCTGAATCTGCTTGACATCCGTGGCTCGCTGCACAAAGGACGCTGCGAGATAATCCGCGCCAAGCTCAATAGCAAAGTCAATGTTGGTGTCATCATGCAATTCCATCGGAATATCAATCTCTGGAAAATTGACTCGCTTGCGCCCTCCCAAAATTCCGCTGTTCTGGATGATGCAGACGACTTCGTTCTTTTTAACTTCTCGCACTTTGAGGCGAATATCACCATTGGCCAGCAGAACATCCATTCCGGGCTTAAGAAGCTTGAGACAGCCTTTGTGGTCGATGGAGATTCGAGTCACATCTCCCAAGATCAAATCTTCGGTGAGAGTCAGCTCACGACCAGCTTCCAGTTGGACAAAATCCTCGCGCAGATCTCCAGTGCGGAGCGCAGGACCCGGAGTGTCAGCCATGATGGCGACCGGCTGCTTAAGCTGACTTGCAATCCTTCTCACGCGCTTCACTACGGCATGATGATCCTCGTGAGTGCCGTGCGAGAGATTGAGCCGAACGACGTTCATGCCCGTCTCCATCAGCTTGCGGATGGCATGCTCGCTGTTCGAGGCTGGTCCCAGAGTTGCGACTACTTTTGTCTTTTTGAACATAAATCTCCTACTCTTCAGTGTAACAGGTTCATCAGGCTACGCAAGAGACATTTGTGCCATCACATTGCGAAAATCTGATGCAGAAACGTGGTTGATTGACAGAGATCATTGTCAAGGCCGATAGAGTCTATTTAGGATGATGATTTAACAATAGGGGGTGTTTGGGACTTGTCATCAGCGACTCTCACGAGTAGACTCCCTTGGTGGCTCTCGCCGCTTACAGTAGCAGTTGTTTTAGGCGGATTTGGCATCTATTCCCTGTGGGTAGCCTTCTCAAACTCTTCCTATCTCGTTGAGCCTTACCTCTCTCCGTATTACTCCCCATTATTGGTCTTCAACTGGTGGCCCTTCTCACCAGCCATATTAATTCTCTGGATTCCGCTCGGCTTTAGGGCGACTTGCTACTATTATCGCAAAGCCTACTACCGGGCATTCTTCTGGGACCCGGCAGCCTGTGCCATTCCCGAGCGCCGCGGTGATAAGTACAGAGGCGAGACGAAGTTCCCGTTTGTCATGCAGAACTTGCATCGCTTCTTCTGGTATTTGGCCCTCATCATCTGGGCGATTCTGGCCTATGACGCGCTCAAGGCCTTTGATTTCAACGGCCAGTTTGGAATTCGGCTCGGCTCGCTCATCTTTCTGCTCAACGCAGCGCTGTTAGGATTATATTCATTCTCATGCCACTCATTCAGACATCTGATTGGCGGACGTCTCGACTGCTACTCATGCTCTTTCTCAGCGCGAACGCGTCACAAGGCCTGGGAAGGTGTCAGTCTCATCAACCGCCATCACATGCTCTGGGCCTGGCTCAGTCTCTTTTCGGTAGCGCTGACGGATCTTTACGTGAGACTCCTCTCATGGGGTGTTCTCACGGATATGCGATTCTTTTAATAAAGAACGACAATGGAAAAATACTATTCTCACGAATATGACGTAATCGTGATCGGCGCCGGAGGCGCGGGTCTCCGTGCGGCCATTGAGGCCTCTGCCATGGGCGCAAAGACTGCGCTCATCTGCAAGTCGCTCTTAGGCAAGGCTCACACAGTCATGGCAGAGGGCGGAGTGGCGGCGGCCTTTGGCAACGTCGACCCCCAGGACAATTGGAAAATTCATTATGTCGACACCTTCAAAGCCGGAAAATTTCTGAACAACTGGCGCATGGTGGAGCTTTATACCAAAGAGGCGACCGAGCGCGTATTGGAGCTTGAGCGCTGGGGTGCTCTCTTTGACCGCACACCCGAAGGCAAGATCTTGCAGCGCCCCTTCGGTGGCCACTCTTATCGAAGACTCTGCCACGTCGGAGACCGCACTGGACTGGAATTGATTAGAACACTCCAAGAGCACGGGATTCACCAGGGGTTTGATGTCTTCATGGAGATGACCATCACCCGGCTGCTCAAAGATGGCAAACGAATCTCGGGCGCTTTTGGATATGCCCGCGAAGATGGAAGATTCAATCTATTTAGAGCAAAGTCGGTGGTTCTGGCAACGGGTGGTTTAGGAAAGCTCTACAAAATCACATCCAACTCGTGGGAATGCACGGGAGATGGCTTTGCGCTGGCCTATGAGGCAGGCGCAGAGCTTCAAGATATGGAATTCGTGCAATTCCACCCGACAGGGATGGTCTGGCCCCCAGGCGTGCGGGGGCTTCTTGTCACCGAAGCTGTGCGCGGTGAGGGCGGCCTCCTCAAGAACAGCCTGGGCGAGCGCTTTATGAAGAACTATGATCCAGAAAAGATGGAGCTTGCCTCCCGTGACATTGTCTCCAAGGCCATCTATCAAGAAACCCAGGCCGGGCGTGGAACGCCACATGGCGGCGTCTGGCTCGACATCACCCATGTTGATGGCGCAAAGATCAAGAAGAAGCTCCCCAGCATGTGGGAGCAGTTCCATAAACTGGCCGATCTCGACATCACCAAAGAGCCGATGGAGATTGGCCCCACGACGCATTACATGATGGGTGGCGTGCGTGTCGATCCTGAGACGCAATCGACCAATATTGCCGGTCTCTATGCAGCAGGAGAGGTGGGCTGCGGCCTGCACGGAGCGACGCGTCTGGGAGGAAACTCGCTCTCCGACTTGCTCGTCTTTGGGAAGCGCGCTGGCGAATCGGCAGGAAAATTTGCGCTCTCCCAAAAAGCAGCGCCTAGAGTCAATGAAAAAGAGATCGAAGATGAGGCGAAGATGATGCTTGCTCCCTTTGAGCGAGAAGGCGGAGAGAACCCATTTGTCATTCAGAGCGCGCTCCAAGAGCTAATGCAGAGCAAAGTTGGCATCTGGCGGAGCGCTGCTCCCATGAAAGAGGCTATTGATGAGCTGAGCAAACTCAAAGAGAAGACAGCCAAGATGGGAGTGAGCGGCACACGACTCTACAACCCCGGCTGGCATCTCACGCGTGATCTGCCCCACATGCTCGATATTGCTGAGACGATTGCACGATCTGCCTATGAGCGGCAGGAGAGCCGTGGCGCACATACGCGAGATGACTTCGCCAAACCGATTGATGAGACGTGGGGCAAGGTCAATCAAGTGATTCGCCAAGAGAATGGCAAAGTTGTGCTGCGCAAAGAGCCCGTGCCAGAGATGCCTGCAGAGCTGAAGGCACTCTTCCAAAAGGAGGTCAAGAAGAATGGCTGAGACCTCGAAACTGACGCTGCGCGTCTGGCGTGGAGATCCGAGCGGCGGGAAATTAGTCGATTATCAGGTGCCACGTGAGCCAGGCATGGTCGTGCTCGATGCGCTCCATTATATTCAGGCCAATGCCGCGCCCGATCTCGCCGTCCGCTGGAACTGCAAGGCGGCCAAGTGCGGCTCCTGTAGCGCCGAAGTCAATGGAAGACCTCGTCTTACTTGCAAGACACGCCTCAATGAATTTGAAGGTCAAGACTCAATTACTGTCCAGCCGATGAAGGCCTTCCCCATCATCAAAGATTTAGTTACGAATGTCTCTTGGAACTATGAAGTGGCCAAGAAGATTCCGCCTCTGCAGACGGCTGAAACGGGCAGCGAGCCTTGGATCATGCATCAGGTGGATATCGAGAGGGTGCAAGAGTTCCGCAAATGCATTGAATGCTTCTTGTGTCAAGACGTCTGTCATGTGCTTCGTGAGCATCACAAAAAGAATGAATTTGCCGGACCGCGCTTTATGGTCAAGATCGCCTCGCTGGAGATGCACCCCAAGGACACGGGAGACCGCCTCAAATTTATCAAAGAAGAGGCTGGTATCGGATATTGCAATATCACCAAGTGCTGCACCGAAGTCTGCCCTGAAGATATCAAGATCACCGATAACTCCATCATTCCGCTCAAGGAGCGCATAGCAGACCGCTACTATGATCCTGCCCGGTGGCTCTTCCGAAAGATCACGGGTAAATGATCTTAAAGCTGGCGTCGCGTCAGAGCCCAGTCAACTCACGACTCAATCCTCAAAACACGTTTTGAACCCGGCGTACTCTAATAGCATTCACTTTACAGATGGGTAACAGATTCATTTTGAGTTGAGAGACGGAAATTCTATTCAAAACCGTGCTGGAACGCCTATAATCAGTGAGTGAGAATTTAGGAGGGGAAGATGGCAAAGCGAATTGGAATTGTAGTCGGTTTTATTGCCGTTGCGGGCCTTTTGGTGCTCGCGTGGCCAAATCTTGGTGTAGGTCAACTAGGTGCACAGTCGCAAAACTCTGCAATCACAGACCCGGCTCAGCTTCAGATGGAGATCCACATGCTGAAGCTGGTCAATGAGATGGGTCTGACCGCTGACCAGATGAAGAGTCTCAAGGATCAGATCACTCAAATCCGAGCCAGTCATGATGCCGTTCAACAGGCTCAGATTGAGCTGCGGGATTTTCTCGCTGGGTTCAATAGGACTCAAGATGAGTACAGCACAGCCATCAAGCCCTATGATGATAAAGTGACTCAAGCGCAAGGTGCCTTCCAAAAGCAGCTTGAGGCTTCCATAGCAATGGTGAAGAATACTCTCACTATGCGACAGGGCGAGATTCTGCAGCAGCACTTCCAGATGATGGTCCCCATGATGGGCATGCAGATGATGCACCATATGGGTATGTCCGATGATCCTCAGATCATGGGACATTTCAACGGGCACATGTACATCGCACCCCAGAGCAACGAAGATAGCATGAACGACTTCTCCAAGAAGATGGATATGCTCGGCCAGAAGTTGGGCCAGCTAGGAGAGAAGCTCGGCAGCCAGATGGGTCAGTGGTTCGAGAACTGGAACGGAGATCCCCAAGTCTATGTTTACAAAAACAAGATGGGGAAGGGCTGGACAGTGCAGATGCCGAAGCCTCAGGGAAATTTCAAGGTTCTTGGCCACCCCAACATCGGCATGCGACTTTCTTCTGGGAATCTCTCTATGATTGATCTTCTGCTCCAGCACCTGAATATTCTAGAAAAGGTCTTGGATGAGAGGCTGCAAAAGCTGACGCCGCCTCCTTCATCTAGTCAGAGCAGCTAGTGCAGTAGTAGCAGGGCAGCGATCGGCATAAGAATTGCTGCAATGGCAAAGATCGACGCCCACACTTGCAATCGTTTCAGGGATGTAGAGGCATCATCAACGACAGGCTGCAGCCGCCCGAGGAGCTTCTCCGCTGCTTGGGCGGTCTTCTCCAGTTGCTGTTCCATCTGCTCAGTCTCATTCAATGTGGATGTCAGCCTGTCCGGAAGCTGGCTGCTGCTCAAAATTTCTTGGGCAGACTTCAAGGTTTGGTCAAATTTCAAAAGAGTGGCTGCAACGCCCTGTGTAAACTGAAGCTCTGAGACGACCCCAGTTCCCACCAATGTGTCTCCGGCTGCTAAAACACGCCCTTTGCCAGGGCCGGCCAAAATCTCTACGTATTTCTCACCTAAGAGACCCAGAATTCCGATCCAAGCTTCATCATCCGCCCGGACTTTTAGATAGGTCGGGAGCCAGATCTTGACCCGAACTTGCGGTTTTGCGATACTCTCGTCCCGCTGCACGTCAATCTCAACGACCTCTCCCACCTCCACGCCTGCAAACTTGACTGGGGCACCGCGGAGCACTCCGCTGGCCGAATCAAAGAGAAGCTCAATGGTGTATCCGGGCCGGAAGATCTGCCAATTTTGGATGCCAAAGATAATAACGCCAGTCAAAAATAAGCCTAGACAGACAAAGAACCCGACCTTTAAAGCCAGACTCGGCTTGGTCTCCATCAGACCTCCCATTGAGTTTTCATGCCCTGATTCAAAAATTCACGAACAAGAGGATGCCCATTCTTCCGAAACTCTTGTGGCGTTCCCTGGGTGACAATAAGGCCATTTTCTAGCAGTGCGATTCGATCTCCCACTGCAAATGCGCCTTCAATATCATGGGTGACTACCACGGATGTGACGCTCAGCTGATCACTCAATTGGCAAATTAACGTATTGATCTCATCACTCATGAGAGGGTCAACGCCAGACGTCGGCTCATCGTAGAGCATGATCTCAGGTCGAATCGCCAGCGCCCTGGCGAGCCCGACGCGCTTCTTCATTCCACCGGAGAGCTCATCGGGCCACATCGTTTCGATTCCCTTTAGCCCAACCAGGTTGAGGCATTCCTCAACTCTTGCTTTGATCTCTGTTGTGTCGAATTGTGTGTGCTCACCCAGCGCAAACGCGACGTTCTGAAAGACATTCATCGAATCAAAGAGAGCAGCATCCTGGAAGAGCATGCCAAATTTTAGCCGAATCTGATCGAGCTCGCGCTCAGGAAGCGTTGTGATATCGCGTCCTGCAATCCTGATGCTACCGGCATCGGGGCGCATCAGCCCGATGATGTGCTTGAGGAGAAGAGTCTTGCCGCCACCGCTGCGCCCAATCACAACCAGCGTCTCGCCCTTTTTCACATCCAGCTCAATTCCGTTGAGTACAGCGTCTCTATTGAAGGACTTCTTTAAGCCGCGAATCTCAATCAAGCTGGCTTCTGAATTCATGTTGTCATTGTCCCAAAAAATAGAAGATTGCCGTAATGAGTGAATCGGCAGCGATAATGAGCGTGAAGACAATCACCACAGCCCATGTGGTCGACCGCCCGACCCCTTCCGCCCCGCCCGTGGTGCGAAAGCCCTGATAACAAGAGACGATGCTGATGATTACAGCAAAGATCAGCGCTTTTAACAGCCCCGTCCACAGATCTTTGAGAGCTAGCAGCTCGGAGGCCATCTCAATGTAAAGCTGTGAGCCGATCTGCATCTGTGATGTGCCAACCACATAGCCACCGAAGACCCCGATGGCATCGGCATAGGCGGTCAGCAGCGGAAGCCCAATGATCATGCCCAAGAATCGGGGCACAACCAGATAGCGCACGGGGTTTGTGGCCAGGCTTCGCAGGGCATCGATCTGCTGGGTGATCTTCATCGTGCCGATCTCGGCCGTCATCGCGGCACCCACACGCCCTGCGACCAGAAGCGCGGTAAGCACCGGCCCAATCTCGCGAAAGATCATGAGCGTAGAGAAGCTAGCCGTATACAGAGGGCTGGGGAAGGAGAACTTTTGCATCTGATAGGCTGTCTGGAAAGCGACGGCCATGCCAATTGTAAAAGAGATTAGTGAGACAATTGGCAGGCTGCCCCAGCCAATCTTCGCTAGCTGTTCGATAATTCGCGACCAGCGCCATGCAGAAGAGTGAGCGAGCCAGTGAAGAGTATCGGCAAATAGAATAGTGATCTCGCCAATGGCGTTGAGTGTCCGTGTCACCCAATCCCTAGAAGCCTGTGAAGGCTGAGAACTCAACTTGAAATCACCAATGGCATTATAACTCAGAGACGTCGTTGAACCCCGCCACGGAGCCATGTTAGACTGCTCAGAACATGACTCTCCACGTTGGTATTGATGTTGGTGGAACGTTTACGGATATCGTTGTCTTTGATACAAAGACGTGCGATCTGCGCTTTCTCAAGGTTCCATCTACCAGGCCACCAGAGATCGGCGTTCTCAACGGTCTCCATGCCATCGAGTCTAGCCTGAAGCTTCCCGTCAAAGAAATTACACGCTTGATCCACGGCTCAACTGTAGCCACGAACGCACTCCTCGAAGGGCGCTGGGCCAAGACTGCGCTTATCACCACTCAAGGCTTTCGGGATGTGCTCGAGATTGGCCGCCAGAATCGGCCATCTCTCTATGATTTCAAAGTCGAGAGACCAGCCCCGCTCGTGCCGCGTGCTTTGCGATTTCAAGTGGCAGAGCGTTTGGATTACGAAGGCAAGGTGATTCGCGAGCTGGATGAGATGCTGGTCAAGAACTTGGCTCCACACCTCCAACATTGCGAAGCGGTCGCTGTCTGCTTCTTGTTTTCATATTTGAATCCTGCTCATGAACAGCAAGTAAAAAGAGTCTTAGAGCGTGAGTTGAGGATCCCAGTCGTCTGCTCTTCGGAAGTCCTGCCCGAATATCGAGAGTATGAGCGCACTTCTACCACTGTGATGAGCGCGGCACTCCTCCCCGTTGTCGGCGCTTATATCGAAAAACTCTCACATGATGTCAAAGCTATTGAGATTCCAGCAGAGCTTGAGATCATGCAATCGAATGGCGGTCTAGCAAGTGCCAATTCTGCTGCGCATCATGCCGAGAATCTTCTTTACTCCGGTCCTGCTGGAGGAGTGGCCGGATCACAGTTTGTCGGCGAGCTGGCTGGCTTTCCGAATCTGATCACGTTTGACATGGGAGGAACCAGCACCGACGTTTCGCTCATCTCATCCGGTCACGCTCTCAAACGCATGGAGAGCGAGCTGGCTGGCCACAGAATCCGCGTGCCTATGGTGGATATTCACTCTGTCGGGGCGGGCGGGGGGAGCATTGGCTGGATCGATTCTGGTGGGGCGCTACAAGTTGGCCCGCAAAGCGCAGGCTCCGACCCCGGTCCGGCTGGCTATGGACAAGGGGATCAGCCCACAGTTACGGATGCACAGCTCGTCTTAGGCCGCTTTGATCGAGAGAATGCACTGGGCGGAAGAAGATTGGATTTGGAAAGAGCGCGTTCTGTGATCGAGAAAAAGATCGCAAAGCCATTCAAGATGAGTATTGAAGAGGCGGCACTCGGCATCTTGGAGATCGCAGATGCGTGCATGGAGCGTGCGATTCGAGTCATCACAGTGGAACGCGGACATGACCCGCGCGACTACGCGCTGCTGGCCTTTGGGGGCGGTGGGCCGCTTCACGCTGTTTCTGTGGCGGAGAAACTGGGTACCAAAAAAATTCTAGTCCCAGTCACTGCAGGGGTTCTTTCGGCGCTCGGAATGATTACGGCGGATATTCGCAGAGACTTGGTTCAATCTATCTTGAAGCCGACTTCTGAGATCAGACCAGATGGGATTGCACGGGCATTTCAGGCATTAAAAGAGGAAGCAATAAAGAGCTTGAATTCTCAAGAATTGTTGCTTCGCCCTCTGGTCGAAATCCGTTATCGCGGCCAGGCATATGAGCTGCTGATTGAGATGCCCGCTGAGAAAATCTGGGACGCCAAACTCTCTCCAGGTGATCTCGCAAATCTAGAAGTTTTATTTCATCGAGAGCATGAAGAGCTCTATGGCTATGCGCTTGAAAAGCACCCTGCTGAAATTGTCAGTGTGCGCTTGGAAGCGACGATCCAGACGCAAAAGCCGCAGCTTCCAGCATATCCAGTAAGCCATGGGCGCACTCCCAAACCGAGAGCATATCGCGATGTGCTCTTCTCGAAAGCACATCGTGAGAAGTGCCCCATCTTTGCGCGGGAGATTTTGAAAGCTGGCCATGAGCTTCGTGGCCCAGTCATCATTGAAGGGCCGGAATCCACTGTGCTCATCCCGCCAGACTGGCTAGGCAGAGTGGATGAGTGGGGCAATCTGATTCTGGAGCAGGCTTGATCCGCCCAGAAGTAAAAGGGCGTGTCATCGGTCATGAGACCCGCTGTATTCACTACCACTCCGAACAGGACATCATTGCTATCAAGTTCAAATGTTGTTCGACATATTATCCATGCCATCTCTGCCATGAAGAGGTGGCTGATCATCCCCATCACATCTGGCCTCAAAATAAATTCGATACCAAAGCGATTCTCTGCGGCCACTGTGGAAATGAAATGACAATTTTGCAGTATCTCAATTCAGATTCGATCTGTATCTTCTGCAACGCAAGCTTCAACCCAGGCTGCAAGAATCATTGGCATCTCTATTTTGAGATTTGAGTCGCGTTTGTAGTCAGCAAAGCTTTGACTTCGCCGTTGGGAGCAAAATCGAGTGCCATCTTCCCTTCGTCGCTCTTCATGGCAATGTCAGCACCACGCAAGAGTAATAGCTTCACGAGATCCAGATCGCCATTCTGGGCAGCTCCCATCAGCGGTGTAAATCCTCCAGCCTGGCGCGCGTTGACCTCGGCTTCATGTTCGACAATCTGCTTGGCGACCTCAAAGTCACCGCCAGCGACAGCACTGTGGAGCGGCATGACTTTTATGTCATTCTTTGAGACTAGGTTGACCTCAGCATTTCGATCCAAAAGAAGCTTGACAACATTACTTCTCCGGAAAAAGGCTGCGAGATGGAGAGGTGTGAAGCCATCAGGAGAAAACGTGCTGACAGAATCTGGTTTTGATTTCAGGCATTCCTGGGCTCGTGCAATATCACCCAATGCCGCTGCCTCCCACAAATCAAGCTCAATCCCTGTGTTGCGTAAGAGCTTGACCGCCTCTTGATTCTGATAATAGAGGGCAAGCATGACTGCAGATATACCTTGCTCATTGCGCGTCTCTGCCAAATGAGGAGACTCATCCAAAATGAGGCTAAGCTTTTGGAGATCGCGCTGCTGGATCGCTTCAAAGAGATCGGCACTTGATTTCATCAGGATCACCTGTTATATTTAGTTAGCCTAACGAATTATAGAATCATCGATGGAACTTGTCAAGGGGGTGACGAGCATGAGTGATCTCTTTTCTACTGTCGATCAGTTGCATTCGCTGGCTATTCATCTGTTGCGCAGAGTGCGACGCGAAGATGAGCAATCGGGGTTGGGTCCCGCGCGTCTCTCGGCTCTATCGGTGGTCGTCTTTGGCGGCCCGCTCAGCCTTGGAGAATTAGCCAAAGAAGAACAAGTCCGCGCTCCTACAATGACTCGGCTTGTGGATGCACTGGAAGAGCAGGGTTATGTGAAGCGGGTGCAAAATCGAAACGATAAGCGAGGTGTGCAGATCAGTGCAACCGGAAAGGGGATCAAGACGTTGCAGGCTGCTCGACGCAGGAGAATTGTCCAGCTAGAAAAGGTCTTGTCAAAACTCAACCAGCGTGAGATGAAAACTCTTCAAGAATCCATGGACGCACTCGACAGAGCACTTCATGAAAAATAACATATATCTAATCAGCGCTCATTCGCGCGCTTGAAATTGCCAGTCACTTTGGAGTGCGCGAACTGTGCCTCTTTGGGATCTGCGCTTTCTCCTGTTTGAGAGTCATCACCACCAAGCCATGCCAATAGATAAAGACCTTGCCTTCTTTGTTCACTTGATAAGAATAGAGCTCTTCGAGAGGCACTTCAAAGGCCTCTGCAATGCGAATGACAATATCAAACGCGGGTGAATCTTATGCGCACGCACATAGATGCCCAAAAGTGTACTTGCAACTCATTTGCATCTAGAATAGACTCCGTTTGTGGATAACGAGCGACGTGAAGAAGCTGTAACGATTTTGAGAAAGGCTGGCTTTAGAGCCACAGAGCCTCGCTTACTAGTCCTCTCATTTTTGCAAAATGCAAAATATCCGGTCAGCATCCAAGAGATTGTTGCAGGCATGGGCAACAAAAGCATCCACCAGGTGACTGTCTATCGCATACTCCATGCCTTAAAACATGCGGGTATTGTCACTCAAGTTGATTTTCGACATGGCCGCTCCTATTACGAGCTAAGAGATGAGCAGCACGACCACCATCACATCGTCTGTGTGAAATGCGGGAGAGTGGAAGACTTTGTTGGCTGCGACTATGAAAGACTGGCTGCCAAAGCCCTTAAACAGGCTCGCGGGTTTGCGACGATTGTCAGCCATTCACTGGAGCTGTTTGGAATGTGCAACACCTGTTCAAAACGCAAGGTTCGGGCGGCGTGAATCGAAAGACAGGTCTTCTTCTTGTTGCTGCTCTTGCCTCCATGGGGCTGCTCTGGCTGGCTGTGATCAATTTTGAAAAGCCTTCCGGGCAATCTCAAAAGCTGCAGGTGACAACCAGCTTCTATCCGCTCTACTTCTTTGCCCAGCAAATCGCAGGTAGCAGCGCTGAAGTCATGAATATAACACCTGCCGGTGGCGAGCCCCATGACTACGAGCCGACGGCGCAAGATATCGTTCAGATCGAAAAGAGCAAACTGCTCGTGCTCAATGGCGGCGGTCTTGAAGCATGGGGCACAAGAATTTTGCAGAACCTCGATCCCGACAAAACACTCGTCATCAGAGTTGGAGAAGGGCTGACCACTCAACAGGTGGTCAAAGATGGTGAAAATATCATTGACCCACATGTCTGGCTCTCTCCACCGCTCGCTGAGAAGATGGTAGATGCGGTTACTCGTGGTTTTTCTCAGGCAGATCCCAGAAACGCAGCTCAATATGAGACAAACGCAGACTCACTCAAAAAAAAATTGAACGACTTGGACAAAGCCTATCAACAGGGGCTAAGCAATTGCGCAAACAAAAATATCATCACCTCGCACGCGGCATTTGGGTATCTGGCAACCACCTATCATCTCAATCAGGTGGCCATTGCCGGACTCTCTCCGGATGCGGAGCCATCGCCACAACAGCTTGCCGACATCGCGAAGTTTGCAAAAGAGAATGATGTCAAGTACATCTTCTTTGAGAGTCTCGTCAGCCCAAAGCTCGCGCAGACCATCGCAACCGAAGTCGGCGCGCGGACGCTGGTGCTCAATCCCATGGAAGGGCAGACAAAAGAAGAGCTGGCAGCGGGGAAGAATTATCTCACTGAGATGCAAATGAATTTAAAGAGTCTGGAGATCGCACTGCAATGCAAAACGTAGATCACTCGGTCAATGTCATTGAGATCAAGAATGTGAGCTTTGCGTACAACGGCCACGAAGTTCTTAATAATATAAATCTGGCAATCCATCGTGGAGATTATCTCGCACTGGTCGGCGCAAACGGTGCGGGCAAGACAACACTGGTCAAGATCATTTTAGGCTTGCTGACTCCTGCTTCTGGCTCGGTCACTCTTTATGGCAAAGCCATCGCGGGTTTCAAAGAGTGGGGCAAGATCGGCTATGTGCCACAGAAAGTGACCAGCTTTGATCTCAACTTCCCAGCCACTGTGCAAGAGGTCGTTCTGATGGGCCGATACGGGCGCCGAGGGCTTTTTCATCGCATAACCGAGAATGACCGCGACAAGGCACGAAGGGCTTTGGAGCAGGTCGAGATGTGGGAGTCTCGGGACCACTTGATCGGCGATCTTTCGGGTGGCCAACAACAACGCGTCTTTATCGCGCGCGCCCTTGCCACTGAGCCAGAGATCATCTTCTTAGATGAGCCGACGGCAGCGGTGGAGAAGAGTATCAAAGAGGAGTTTTATGCGCTGCTGCGAAAGCTCAATCAAGACTTGAATCTCACTGTGATTTTGGTGACTCACGACATTGAAGGGATTGCCTATGACGCCATGCACATCGCCTGTATCAATAAGACTCTCTACTTTCACAATACTCTCGAAGACCTCCTCAAAGAGACGGACCCAGCGCACGTTCGCGAGAAAGACCTTCGGCTCGTTAGCCATCATCACCCCTACCCATAAATGCCAGATCTCTTTCAATACGGCTTTATACTGCGCGGGCTTGCGGCGGGCATCATCATCGCGATTATCGCGCCGCTCATCGGGATCTTTCTCGTGCTGCGGCGTTATTCGCTGATTGCCGATACGCTCGCCCACGTCTCACTGGCTGGTGTTGCCTTGGGGGTGCTGTTAGGTCTCAATCCTATCTTCACAGCGATTGGGATTACCGTTTTATCCTCATTGGGCATTGAGCGGCTGCGGGAGACGAAACGAGTCTATGGGGAATCGGCGCTCGCCCTCTTTTTATCCGGGAGTTTGGCGCTCGCCACTGTGCTGCTCAGTCTGGGGCATGGCTTCAATACGAACTTACTCAATTATCTCTTTGGCAGCATCGTGACTGTGACAGAGAACGACGTCTATACGATTGCCGTGCTCGCGATCATTGTTTTGGCCGTTCTAGTTGCGTTCTACAAAGAGCTGGTTTATATCAGCTTTGATGCAGAGGCTGCCCAAGTCTCGGGCATTCCCGTGCGGCGCATCAACACAATTCTCATCGTGCTGGCGGCTCTCACAGTCTCGCTCTCGATTCCCATCATCGGAATCTTGCTCATCGCTGCACTGATTGTGATTCCTTGTGTAACCGCGCTCCAACTACGCCTCAATTTCACAAAGACAATTCTTTATGCCGAGATCATCTCACTCACATCGGTCGTCGCTGGAATCATAGCTTCGTTCTATCTCAATCTGTCCACTGGCGGGACAATCGTGCTGATTATGCTTGCAATATTTAGCGTTGCTCTGGTGCTGAAGCGCAGAACGACAGCTTAAGATTTGAAGTCATTTCTTTCGTAGCGCATCCAGACTCCACGGCCCCGCTCCCGCAGCCGAGAAGTAGAGCCAGACAAAGCAGTAGAGCACTGTACTCATTCCATTGTGATGATGGGCCAGAAGTTTATTGGAGCCAGAAACTGAAAGTAAGCGACAGCCATCTCACCGGCCAGAATGAAGGCAACCGGCTGCGTGAATAGTCCGAGGAGCAGCAATGTTCCACCAAGCGTTTCTAAAATCCCGCCAAACCACATCTGGGAAAAGAGCGGAGCGGTGCTGCCATCGGGGGGCATTCCCATCGGGAAGGCAAAGAGCTTGATCGTCCCAGCCAGAATAAACATGGCCGCCGCGATGATGCGGAGCAGGCTCAGAACCTGCGGTCCAATTGCCGACCACTTTGTGGTTAGGCTTGTTGCGGACATTATGCGAGACCTCCAATCTGCAAGAGCAGCTCATCAAGCACGTCGTATGATTCAGCTGCGCCGTACTCCATCCCGGCCTTGATCATCTCATCGCGCTCTTTATCCGATGCAAACAGAACTGTTGCGGTCATTTTGGTCTTGCCTTTCTCTTCAGTGAACTGAAATGTCGTCTGCGAGATCTGTCCAGGAGCGCCTTCGTACTCAAAGGTCCAGACAAACCTTTCGGGGCTCTTGATATCGAGAAACATGCCTCGAAATACGTATTTGGTCTCGTCTTCTGTTCGCTCAACAAATCGCCAGGCACCGCCTGGTCTGAAATCAAGCACCTCAACTCTGGTCGTCGTTTTGCGCAGACCCCACCAGCGCTCCAGGTGCTCTCTTGTGGTGAATGCCGCAAAGACCAGGTCGAGAGGAGCATCAAAGAGTCGCGTCAACACGACCTCCCGATCCCCAGATACAGAGACGATCAATTGATCTTTTATTTTGGTCATAGCTCGCTCCTGTTATAATTAATTTAGAGTCATTGCCAGCTTGTCAAAGGATTCGTTCCAGCCAGCTCCCGTCTGCTCGCTGATCTGGCCTGCTGGCAACCCAGTGTGGCGCAGCGTCATCTTCGTTTTGCCCTGCTGCTCTTCAAAGGTGAGAGTGACGAGCATGTCGTCGGGCCAATCCCCATCAAAGCCATAGTGCGAGGCTGGCACTTGCTTTCCGTGCTCATCAGCAAAGTTGTCTGTATAGACAATGCGGTCGTGCGGCACAATCTCACGATAGACTCCGGTGCTCCAGAAATCTCTTCCTTCCGGAGATCGCATCACGCAGAGATATTTGCCACCGATGCGAAAATCGATTTTGACCACTGGTGCCGTGAAGCCTTTGGGTCCCCACCACTTCTTCATGCGATCTGGCTCTGACCAGGCCTTCCAGACGAGCACCCGAGGGGCATCAAAGAACCGGGTGATCAGCAGCTCGTTCCCTTGAATACGCGTCTGATCTTTGGTTGTGCTCGTCATTTTGATGCTCCGCGCATAGTCTTCAAATACTGGTCCAGCCGGGCGAGATGCTGCTTGCCGCCTTCGATTGCGCCGTATTCCTTAACAACCCGGTCACGCGCTGCGGCTGTTGGGAAGATGCTCCGCATCGTCAAGTTAGTCTTCCCGCCGCGCTCTTCAAAAGTGATCGTGACGTGAAAGGTCTCTGCGTCGTTGTCTTCACCGCCGTCATGCACGTAGACCAGCTTCTTCGGTCGGTCAATCTCAACAAACTTGAGTCTGTTCTGATAGTCTGTTCCGTCGGGGCCGTGCATGATGAAGCGCCAGACTCCGCCGGGTTTGACCTCCATCTGATGTGTGGTGGTGCTAAAGCCGTTCGGTCCCCACCACTGCTCTACATGTTTTTGATTGGTCCAGACTTCAAAGACAAGCTCACGCGGCGCGTTCAGCAGGCGTGATAACACAATCTCGCGGTCGGCAGTATTCTCATTTTGTGCGCTCATAGTTCCTTTCCTTTACTCTTCGAGTCTGTTGCTACAAAACTGGCTCGCTCTACATATGCCAGTCGCGGTCGCCATAGATCGTCTGGATGTAGTCAATCTGATGTGCATGGACTCGGATCTGATACGGCACGAAGGTGAGGGCCAAGCTCATCGGCACCGAGCCGAGGCCGAAGGGTGCCTTCACCTGCGTGGCCAATCGCTCCGGCGTCAGTGCATCGAGCCATTTCAGGTAGGCTGCGCCATTTTGATCAAGAAGGCTCAAGACCTGCTCGCGTGTGCGGAACTGCTTCTCCCACTCGCGGAAGTCTCTGTCGGCCTCTGCGGTCTCCTTGGTCTGGAGAGGGCGCCCATCCAACATATCATGGATGCTTTTGATCGCCCAAGCCGAATGTGCGACCTGCTCAATCGGAGTTCGCGCCGTTGGGGATGGCGACCAGTTGATCCGGTCGTCCGGAGTGGTCGCTAGGGCATGCTTGATGCTCTCTTTCGCTTGCAGGAAATTTGCTTTGGCCTGATCTATCGTCTCTTGTAGAGTGGTCATGATGCCTCACTTTATCTTCGCCAAGTATTCAGCGAGTTGATCAAAGGTCCCGGTCCAGCCGCCTGTCATCGAGGCGCGCCCAGAATCGAACGTCTGGATCTCTTCAGCACTGGCATTGATCGGAAGCCACTCGATGCACACTTCCGTCTTGCCCTTCAGATCTTTGAACGTGATCGTCGTAAGCATCTCACGCGGCCAGCCAGGGCTGAGCGGATGGCGGGTGATGTTCCCCTCTTTATCCGAGAAGCAGTTGACACAGACGAGCCGCTCCGGAGGCGAAACCTCGCGGTAAAAGAACTTTCCCCATATCTCCAAGTTGTTTGGCCCTTGCAGACAGTAGTGCATGGTGCCACCCGGTCGCAGATCGACCTTGAGAGTGGTGACTGTGAAGCCCTTGGGTCCCCACCAGTTCTTGAGACGCTTGGGATCGGTCCAGACCTTGAACATCAGGTCACGCGGCGCGTCGAGGACGCGCGAGATGACAAAAGGCTCGATCCGCTGAGTCTTTTGCGTTGTTCTATTATTTTGAGTCATCGTCTGATTCCTCCTTTTGAAGTTCTTGCAGATATTCGTCGAGGCGGTCGAGCCGCTCGCTCCAGCTCTTCTCGAAGCTCTTGGCCCAGTCGTGGATCGGTTTGAGCTGCTCGCCTTCCAGCCGGTACACCCGTTGACGCCCGTTCTTGCGCATACTGACCAGCCCTACTTCCTTGAGCACGCCCAGGTGTTTGGAGACGACGGGCTGCGGCCAGCCGAGCCGCGTGACAATGTCGTTGACGGGAAGCTCGCCCTCCGAAAGCATTTCGAGGACCTTGCGCCGCTTGGGCTCGGCTACGGCATTGAATGTGTCGAAGGTGGTCGCTGTTCGTGCCATATGCACATTATATTCCAATATCGGAATATGTCAAGCACTAAAAGGACGGATATCTCTAAAAGTGCGCAGTAGAAGTGTGACAAATGAGAAATTCGTGCTGATTTCAGATGCTGGCGGACCGCTCAACTTACCTTTATGGCATATCGAGAAAAGAATGAAAAATGCAGTTTATGCCGATGTATTTGGTGATTATGAATGATGAGAACTTTACTCGGAAATCATCTGAACTGGAGCTTGACGACTCAGAATGACCAGTTTATTGCTAATGGGGTCTACCTCTACGCGGTAAGAGTGCATGGAGTCAGCGGAGAAATTCTGAAGAGTGAGGTCAAAAAGCTAGTTGTCTTGAGGTAAGAGCAGAAGTTCCTTATCTGACGCTATGTCCTATTGTCGATCGTATCTCGGCTGAATTCCATATTGTCGCATAATTACTCTTACTGGAAGCAGTTGCACAACCACTAGATTAGAAATTTGGCGACTTGCTCAAAGGTCTCTTCTGCCTCCATGACGATCCGATGCACAATGACTTTGGCAGGTAAGATATCATTGATCATGCCTACGGATTCCCCGGCAAAGGGCACGATTTCATGAAAGTTCCCTTGTTGCATGGCAGCCATCATTTCGACCTGCAGACGCTCCGCTTCACGCTTAGCTTCGGCCTGATTCTGGTGCCACTTTTCGATAAAGGGCGTATTGATGGCTCGGGGCACTGTACCGTAGCCACCTCGGCCAGGGATCGGCATGATGTCGTTCCAGACGCTGACTTTAAGCGTGTCATCTGATTCTGCCTCTATAATCATCTGTTTCCAGCGCTCATGAATTGGAGCTTCCTCCGAAGCTAGGAATCGCGTGCCAATGTTGATCCCTTGTGCGCCGAGGCTGAGGGCAGCCACCAGGCCACGGCCATTGGCGATGCCACCGGCAGCTACCACGGGTATTGGTTTGACCGCGTCAACGATTTGAGGGACAAGTGTTAACGTGGTTACAGCAGAACCACCAAAGCCTCCAGCTTCACTCCCCTGAGCAATAATTACGTCTACGCCTCTCTCTGCTGCCTCACGCGCCTGCTGCACAGTATGAACCTGATGCATGACCAATATGCCCGAGTCGTGAGCACGATTCACTAAGTTGCCTGGGTCACCCAGTGCCAAAGAAATGAGGTACGGCTTGGCCTCCAAAGTAATAGCAAATGACTCCTCGTTAAGCGTGGTCACCAAGTGGTTCACTGCGAAGGGTCGAAAGGTAAGATCTTTAGTTCGCTTCAGTTCAATGCGTAAATCCTCTGCAGAGCGTTGCGAAGCCCCAAGACTTCCTAAACCTCCAGCATTCGACACTGCCGCAACCAGCTCAGCCGAAGTGAACAGTCCCATCCCGGCCTGGATGACCGGGAACTCTATACCCAGCAGATCACATAGAGGAGTTCGTAACATGGCTCACCACATGAGGTGACTCATTGAAATGTTTGTTTCTTACGATCGAGCTTCTCGCTCATCGGCATTCCCTAGTTATGCCTGACCACGGGTTGCCTTTCAATCTTGAATGATTATACAAAAACCCCTCCTGTTCTCGTTCATTCTTTACTTTAGTTACAGACTCTAGATTTATTCAACAACCTCTGAGGACTCAACGTTATAAGTATATTGCTTAGTCGACTTGGTTTCGACTTGCAACAGATGGGCATCTTCTCATTTAAGTGGGTACCCAAATTGCCGTTTAATGTTTATTGGGGAAATTCTTAGAGACAATGTATTACCGATTAAAGTTCAGATGATTGGCTGACTTTGCTTCATCAAAAAGGTCTTCGCCAAACCCCTCAAAACGAAACTCCCTAGCCCCTTTTCGCGTATAATAGATATCAAATTGGAGAAGGAGCTAATCCATGAAACGTCGCGATTTTCTGAAACGCCTCACTGGTTTATCCATTCTGGCTGTCATAGGCTCTCGCGTCAGCAGTGTGCTCACGCCATATGATGCCTATGCCCAAAGCTCAACCCCGGAATGGCCAATGTTCCGGCAGAATGTCAACCACACCGGTTTTACTTCGAAGACAGGCAAGATAACTGGTCCCAACATCAAATGGCGCTTTGGTGTCGGCGGTGACGTGGAGCCGAGCGCTGCCGTCGGCGACATCAATGGCGATGGCCAGACGGAAGTGGTCATCTCCTGCTTCAATGGCAACATCTCCGCTGTTCGTGGTGGCCCAAACTCTGGCTTGGTGACAAATCCTCTCTGGACATTCAAAGCCAACGCCCTTGTCTGGTCATCCCCAGCCATTGCCGATGTCGATGGCGACGGGCAGATGGAGGTCGTCGTCGGCTCCGATGACCAGAACGTCTATGTGCTCAATGGCGCAACGGGCGCAGTCAAATGGGCCTTCCCGACGGCTGCCAAGGTGCGCTCTTCCCCGACAATCGCAGATATTGATGGCGACGGGCGATTGGAGATTGTGATTGGCTCGGCAAAGATTTATGCACTCGATGCCCGCAACCAGAAGCAAAAGTGGGCCTTCCCGCTCCAGACGACAACATTCTCTTCAGCGGCTGTGGCCGATATTGATGGCGATGGGCAGATGGAGGTCGTCGTCGGCTCCTATGACAATACGTTATATGCGCTGCGCGGCTCATCCGGCACACAAAAGTGGATCTTCTTCTCGGGAATTCAGATTGAGTCTTCACCTGCCATAGCTGATATCGATGGCGATGGCCAGTTGGAGATTGTCGTTGGCGTCGGCTCAATCAACGCCGATGGGCGCGCCAAAGGCGTCTACACGCTGCGCGGCTCTTCTGGTCAGGTCAAATGGTCATATAATATTGGAGCCGATCAGCGCGTCATCTCATCCCCTGCCATTGGCGATGTGGATGGGGATGGCGAGCTGGAGGTTGTGATTGGCACGAATGTGAGCCGCTTGTTTGTCTTTGCAGGCAAGGGCAATGGCTCGCAGGCGGTCATCAAATATACACATGATGCGGGCAACTTCATCGAGTCCTCGCCTGCGATTGGCGACATTGATGGGGATGGCAAGATGGAGATTGTCGTCGGCTCTCACGACTTCCACCTCTATTCTCTGGAGCCTGTGGTCGGTCAGCAGAAGCTCCGTGTCGAATGGAGCTATGAGCCGCCAGCAGCCAACATCTTCTTCTCATCTCCTACACTGGCCGATGTCGATGGCGATGGCAATCTTGAGATTCTGATCGGCAACAACAACGGCGATCTCTACGTCGTCAGCGGCACCTAATAGCGATGGACCCCATCCAACTGGAGGTTTTGCGCAACTCGCTCATCGGGATAGCCGAAGAGATGTGGGCCGCGCTGCTGCGAACGGCGCTCAGCCCCAACATCCGCGAGCGGCGCGACTGCTCCACTGCCCTCTTTGATGCGGCTGGGCGCATGATCGTTCAGTCCGAAAGCATTCCCGTCCATCTTGGGGCAATGCCCTTTTCAGTCAAAGCGGCACTGGAAGCCTTTTCAGGGCTTCAGCCCGGTGATGTTATCATTCTCAATGACCCCTTTCGCGGCGGGGCACATCTCCCCGACATAACTCTAATAACTCCAATCTTCGAAAAGAATAAATTACAGGCCATTGCGGCTAATCGCGCTCATCATGCGGACGTTGGCGGGATTGTGCCGGGCAGCGTGCCGGGAAACTCGACTGAAATCTTTCAAGAGGGACTTCGCATTCCCCCCATAAAACTCTGGAGCCAAAGCGAGCTCAATCAAGAGGCATTCCAGCTCATTCTTGCGAATGTCAGAACGCCGATTGAGCGTGAAGGCGATCTGCGAGCGCAGTTTGCCTCGAACGAAACAGCCCGCAAGCGGCTCATCGCGCTGGCCGAGCGCGTCGGCTGGCCTCTTCTTACACAGGCCATGAGCGAATTATTAGATTATTCAGAGCGACGCATGCGCCATGAGATCGGCAAGCTCCCGGCAGGAGTTTACGAAGCCACTGATTATCTCGATGACGACGGCCAAGGTAACGAAAAGCTTCCCATTCACGTTTCTGTCGAGATCAAAAGAGACAGCATTCATGTTGACTTCACAGGGAGCGCTCCGCAGGTCAATGGCCCCTTAAATGCCGTGCTTGCCGTCACATCCTCGGCAGTCTTTTACACGCTGCGCTCTCTGACAGACCCGAAGATCCCGCCCAATGAGGGCTGCTATCGTCCATTCTCGATCACCGCACCTGCTGGCACGATTGTCAATGCAAAGTTTCCTGCACCAGTGGTAGGTGGAAATCTCGAGACCTCGCAGCGCATTGTCGATACACTCATCCAAGCTGTTGCCCAAGCCTGCCCTGATGCTGTGATGGCAGGCTGTCAGGGGACGATGAATAGCATTACCTTTGGAGGCATCAATCCACGAACTGGAGGGCCATACACCTTCTATGAGACTCTTGCGGGCGGCTTTGGCGCGCGGCCCGATCGCCCCGGCATCGATGCCATGCACTCGCATATGACCAACACTCTCAACACCCCGATTGAGCTCTTAGAGACGGTCTTCCCCGTGCGCGTTGAGCGCTATGAGATTCGAGAGAATACGGGCGGCGCTGGAAAATATCGCGGTGGCTCTGGACTCATTCGTGAGATTCGCGTGCTGGCTGATGCGACATTTTCGCTGCTGGCCGACCGGCGAAAGACGCGTCCCTACGGGCTCTTTGGCGGCGAGCCGGGTGCACAGGGTGAGGATTTTCTCATTCGCGATGGCATCCAGACGCGCATCGCTGCAAAAGGAACGCTTCATCTCAAAGCCAATGATGTCGTCAGCATTCGCACCCCCGGCGGCGGCGGAGTTGGGAGAGCCGATTCTCTCTGATAAAATAGAGGGATCATGGGCTCGCTTAGGCTAGGGCTGGCACAGATCAATCCTACTGTCGGAGATCTGGAGGGCAACTTGAAGAAGATCACGACCTGGATTGAGAGTGCACGCGATCAAGCTGTCGATATCGTTGCCTTTCCAGAGCTGACCATAACTGGCTACCCACCAGAAGATCTACTGCTCAATCCCCAGTTCATCACTGACAACGAAGCGATTCTCCAAAGGCTTATCCCACAGACTCAGGGAATCACAGCGCTGGTCGGATTTGCACATGGCAATGGCGACCTCTTCAACGCCGTTGCTGTGATGCGCGATGGCAAGCTGCTGGGAACTTATTATAAACATCTGTTGCCCAATTATTGCGTCTTTGATGAGCATCGCTATTTCAAGCCTGGCTCGGAGTTCCCAATCTTCACCGATGGCAAAATTCGCTTTGGCGTCACGATCTGCGAAGATGTCTGGCAATCCGCGCCACCCATCGAGGCCGAAGTGACATGCGGGAAGGCCGATCTCGTCATCAATATGTCCGCCTCGCCCTATCACATGGGCAAAGGGACACAGCGCGAGGCGATGCTGGCGACCCGCGCCAAAGATTTCGAGATTTTCTTTGCATTTTGTAACCTCGTTGGCGGCCAGGATGAGCTGATTTTCAGCGGGCGAAGCGCTATCTTTGGCCCTGATGGCAACCTGATCGGAAGAGCCAAATCTTTTGAGGAAGATCTGTTAATTGCCGATCTTGATCTCAAGCAACTGCAGCGCCGCCGGCTCCATGAGCCGCGCTGGCGCTTTTCAGCAACCCAGCGAGAGCTTTCGTATCCAACACCAGAAATTGCGCTGAAAGAGTCACTCATTTCAACTAAGAAGAGATCCGCTATTAAAACTCAAATCGAAGAGCGGCTCTCGCCTCCGGTCGCTGCTTATCAGGCGCTGGAGCTTGGAACGCGCGATTATGTGCAGAAGAATGGACACCAAAAGGTTTTAATTGGCCTTTCGGGCGGCATTGATTCGGCCCTCGTCGCCTGCATCGCCGCCGATGCCCTTGGCCCGGAGAACGTAATCGGGGTCTTTATGCCCTCGCGCTTCACTGCCAAGATGAGCCACGAAGATGCAGAAGCGCTGGCAAAAAACCTCAAAATTAAATTATTGACTCTTCCTATTGATGACGTCTTCGACGCCTCTCTCAAGACTCTTGCCCCTTTCTTTGAGAAGAAGGCGCCCTGCCTCGCTGAAGAGAATTTGCAGGCCCGAATTCGGGGCAATATTCTCATGGCCCTCTCCAATAAATTTGGCTGGCTGGTCATCTCCACAGGCAACAAGACTGAATATGCCATGGGCTATACAACGCTCTATGGCGACATGGTGGGTGCTCTCGCCGTCATCCGGGATGTCCCCAAAAAGCTCGTCTATGAATTGGCCAACTGGCGCAATGAGCAAGGTTTTGTCATTCCAAAGCGCACAATCACCCGCCCGCCCAGTGCTGAGCTACGCATGAATCAGAAGGATGAAGACGACCTGCCCGCCCCATACTGCGATCTGGATGCCATGCTGAGTGCCTATGTTGAAAATGATCAAGACGCCGATCAAATCACCCAGCAAGGCTTCAAAGAGAAGATTGTTGCCGAAGTCATGTCCTGGGTAGACCACAACGAATACAAGCGGCGGCAGGGGCCAATCGGTCTGAAAATTACGCCAAGGGCCTTTGGTCGCGATCGCCGCTACCCCATCACCAACCACTATCATCAAGGAGCCTCAGATGCTGCACATAAGACGCGCGCTGCTAAGCGTCTCAAATAAGGCTCAGCTCGACCACTTCGCAAAAGGCCTTTCAAAACTAGGCATAGAATTACTAGCATCGGGCGGCACTGCCAAATATTTAGTGGACTCTGGACTACACGTCTTAGATATTGCAGAGTACACCGGTCAGGGTGAGATGTTAGGGGGGCGTGTCAAAACTTTGCAGCCGCGTCTGCATGCCGGGATTCTGGCTCGCCGCGATGACGCAGAGCAGATGAGCGAGCTGGAAAAACAGAATATCAAGCCGATTGATCTGGTCGTCGTCAATCTCTATCCCTTCGAAGCCAAGGTCTCCGGAAGGACACCCGATTCTGAAGCAATGGAGTGGGTCGATATCGGCGGCGAAGCGCTTATTCGCGCGGCTGCCAAAAATTTCCAGTCTGTGGCCATTCTTGTGGATCCCGAAGATTACAAAAAAATTCTCGAAGAGCTGAACGTCTCAAAAAATCTTAGCAGCGAAACATCGAAATGTCTCGCTGCCAAAGCCTTTCAGCACGTCACCCGTTATAACGCCTTGATCGCACAGTGGTTCGAGAACGAGAATACATTGCCAGAGATGCTGACGCTGGCAGAGCCGCTGCAACTTTCGTTGCGTTATGGCGAAAATCCACATCAAGTCGCTGCTCTCTATGCGGCACACGCAAAACTTGAACAACTTCAAGGCAAAGAGATGTCGTTTGTCAACATTCTCGATGCCGACGCGGCTTATAAGTGCGCTGCTGAGTTTGAGAAGCCGACGGCCGTAATTATTAAGCACACCAGTCCCTGTGGTGTCGCTTCAGCGTCATCGCTCAGCAGAGCTTTCGAACGCGCCTATGAAGCAGACTCGAAATCGGCCTTTGGTGGCATCATTGGATTGAATAGACCGCTGGATGATGCCACAGCCAACATGATCGCTGAGCATTTTTTTGAAGTGGTAGTCGCGCCGGACTTTTCAAAAGGTGCTCTTGAGATTCTTGCCGCAAAGAAGAATCTGCGCTTAATCAAATCTCCGAAACATCGCTTTGATCAAAAGCTAGAGATTCGGAGCACATCTTTCGGATTGCTCGCTCAGACTCCGAGTAGTAGAGCCCTAGAAAAACAAGAGCTGCAAGTCGTTTCAGAACGTAAGCCAACGCCAAGCGAGATTGAGGATGCGCTCTTTGCCTGGAAAGTCTGCAAGCACGTCAAATCAAATGCCATTGTGCTTGCCAAAGATGAGCAGACTCTGGGCATCGGCGGAGGCCAAGTGAGCCGCGTGGATGCTGCAGAGTCGGCAGTCCACAAGGCTGGTGGAAAAGCTAAGGGTAGTGTCTTTGCTTCTGATGCGCTTCTTCCATTTCGGGACAATGTCGATGTAGCTGCTGCTGCCGGGGTCTCAGTAATTATTCAGCCTGGGGGATCAGTGCGAGACGAAGAGGTCTTGCAAGCGGCGAAAGAGCACAATATCTGCATGATATTTACCGCAGTGCGTGAGTTTAAGCACTGAGAGCTTGTCGCCATGAATGATTTTGTGTATTTTAACTTTGTATGTCAGGGTCAATGAACCAATATCAAGTGGCAGTAGCTGCTGAAGCAATCGCAGCAGCACTGTTCGCAAGATGCGGCTGCGACGTTTCAGTTCAGTACGGAGCTAATCAGCCTGGCTATGATCTCATAGTAGCAAAGAATGACAAGTTATTGAAAGTCTCTGTTAAAGGAAGCCAGGATGGTAGCTGGGGATTAACACAATCGTATGTGAGCGGAGATGATTATCATGCAGCTGCCAAATGCTGGTTAGAGGATCAAGATCCCCAGACGCTCTTTTGTTTCGTCCAATATAAAGGTACTGATCTCAAGCAAATGCCTCACGTTTACTTGGCATGGCCTCATGAGGTTTATAATCGACTGTGCGAGACACGCAAAGGGCGAGGTGACACGATCCTTTACGAGATAAAAAAATGGACTGATCGCGCATACGCAGCTGGGACAATCGATAAGATTCCAAAGAAGTGGGAGTTTTCTCAGCAGAGGATTGAAGCTCTGTTTAAAGAATCTTGAACTAACCTTTATCTCACAAAGAGCACAATATCTGCATGATATTTACAGGCGTGCGTGAGTTTAAACACTGAAGCCATTCCAAGGTTAGCCTTTGCTGAATAGCATCATTTTTCCATAATCCTTCCATGGAATTTCCTCAATCTTCATCGCTACCATTGATCGCATGGTGAGAGGAAATTACTGATTCACAGCAGACATACGCAAAGCATCACAATCAGTGTAAGCGAAAGCTCCGAGGAGGGACTATGTCAACCGCGCAGTTCCGGGGATTGAATGTCGGAGATCAGATCCAAACGAAACAGGCTTTTATAGGAGTTCCGAAAAATACCATTGGCGTTGTCATCCGGAAATTCAGCTTTGCTCCTGACCCAGGATGGGAAGTGCGGTGGACATGTCATCCCTCTGGACGCAAAGTACTCAGCGAAACTACCCTCTGTTGGGCGAGAGATGCAGCACAATTGACTCAGCTTGCAGTAGCATGAATTATGCTACACTGACGATGACAATGCGATAGCAAGCACTTTCTGAAACTCTGCGCGATCTTGCATCGTTCCAACTGAAATCCTCAAGCACTGGCTCAAACGTGGGTGAGTCTTCGAGTACTGTACCAGAGCTCCAGCCTTTTCAAGTCTCTCTGCAAACTGGTTCCGATCAATCCCTTTGGGCACTTCAACTAGCAGGAAATTCGTATCCGATGGCCAGACTTGAAAACCATTCTTTGAAAGCATCTCAGTCCAATGAGCCCGCTCTTTATTGATCATTGTGATGTGATCCTTTACAAAGCCCTGTTCCTTAAGCACAGCAACAGCTAGCGCTTGGCTTATTGAATTGACATTGAATGGAAGCCGAACTCTGTCGATATTCTCAATCAGCTCTGGATTGCCCGCCACATAGCCAACCCGCAGACCCGCCATGCCATAGACTTTCGAGAAGGTTCGCACAACCAGAAGATTCGGAAATTCTTTGACTCGAGAGATCCAGTTCCCACCGCAAAATTCTGCATAGGCTTCATCCACAACAACCAACCGGCCTGATCGAATGACCTTCTCGACATCCGCAGAATTTTGGATATTGCCTGTCGGATTGTTCGGATTGCAGATGACCAGAAGTTTTGCGTTTGTATTGAGCAATACATCCGGATCTAAATTGAATTCATCAGCCAGCGGAACTTCGAGCGCTTCCGCTCCATTGGCAAGAGCATAATGGGAATACATCACATAGCTTGGCCCCGGATAGGCGGCTATCTCACCCGGCTCTAAGAACGTCTTGAATACAAGATCAAAGACTTCATCGGAGCCATTGCCAACGAGAAAAGACTCTGGCTTGAGGCCATGCTGTTTGGCCAGAGCTTTGCGCAGCAGCTTGCACTCATTGTCCGGGTAATCACTCAGATTCATCTCCTCAAGAATTGCCGGCAGATGTTTCAAGGCTGGGTGTGGCGTGAGGCGGCATGTGTTCAAATTGAGCGGCAGCCCTTCCGTCTGTGCTGGACGATACAGAGCAAGCCTCTTGTGCGACTCTCTCATGAAAATACCTCCACCCAGAATCATATCGAAAATTGATCAGACGTGGGGTTAGCTTTGGAGAATATTAAAATAACAAAGAGTAATTGCAGCAAAATAGAAGTCTGTGTCCTTAAATACAGATTGAACACTGTTTCTTGAGTAGAGTCGGTTTTACCTCAACCTATATGACTCAGACGTAAGGCAGGGTGGAAGGCGGGGAGGGCACCCCGCCTTCCGGGAATGAGGTTAGCAACCACAGAAGGGGTTTCGGTTTCCCGAGTCCTTGGAGCTTTCGACTCCAACCAAATCAAACCTGGGGAAAAATCCGCACCGAAGGAGGTTGGCAAGAACAGCGCGGCAAAACCCTGGTATATGACCCGGCTGACGTAAAGTCATGGACTGTACTCCCTTCCATGAATGAGCGATCATCTGTGCACTCTACCTCTTGAACAACTTTGGATAAAGGACCCCTGTGTGCTCTCAAGAGAGAGTTGGTTGCTTCGTAAGGTGCTCGGTGTCCCTACGGGGAAGATCGCTCTCGCTGGGAGTCTCCCCTTCTGACCACAAAGTCATTCTAAAAATGGGAGGGTGGAAATAGAATGACCACTCGGTGGAAATTGGGTGGAAATCTGCGTTTGTGAGTCTGGCTCTGACTTAGACTCCTACGCTGCTCCCAGCCTCAGAGGGAAGCTCAGAGATTCTCCAGTAGTCCAGCACGGTCTCAATCACCTTAGAGAACTCAGCAGAGCTGGGTGGCTTGGTGATGTACCCGGAAGCACCGGAGTTGTAGGCCTTCACCATATCTTCCTCACGCTCGCTGACCGTCATCACAATCACCGGAATTCTTCTCAGGCTGTCATTCGATTTGATCTCCGCCAAGACTTCATGCCCGTTGACTTTTGGAAGCTTGAGGTCTAGCAAAATCAAATCGGGACGAGGAGCGCCCTGGTGTGTGCCGTGATGATTGAGAAAGTCAAGCGCCTCTTGTCCGTCGCGCACCACAAATAGCTCGCTCCGGTCCTTCATGGCGCCTTTCATCAAAGAGCGCTCCGCGATCAAAACGTCATCGGGGTTGTCTTCCACCAATAGAATTCGCAGCTTTTTGGATTTCATACCATCCCTCCTAAGTATGCTGATGCACGCGGCTCTCCATGCGAGAGCGCTTGGGCACGCTAAACGAGAATATACTTCCTTTGCCAATCTCTGAGTCTACCCAAATCTTACCACCCATCTCACTCACAATGCGCTTGGTGATCGCAAGCCCCGCCCCTGTGCTCTCTGGATCGTCGACTGGATTCAGCCGCTCAAAGAGCTCAAAGATCCGATCTTGATAGCGCATGTCGATGCCAATTCCATTATCGCCCACGCGGAAGATGTACTCATCGGCACGATCTTCCCACTCCACCACAATACGCTTTTGCGCCTTGTCATTGTATTTGACACCATTTGAAATCAGATTCGCAAAGAGTTCCATAGTTCGCGTGCGGTTGGCCGTAATCGCTGGGAAATTGGGCGAAATCTCAAGCTGAACCCCATCGAGAAGCGCACCCAAATCCTCTCGCACTTCAGCGAGAACATCACAGAGCTCAATCTTTTCCATGGGCGAGCGCTTCGTGCTTATGCTGGCCAATTTGAGCAGGTCATCAATCAAGTTCTTCATGCGCGCAGATGAGCGCTGCAGCGACTTCAAATAATCAATTCCTTGTGCATCGAGCTTCTCACTGTAATCATCAACAATAAACTGCGTGAAGGCTTGAATTGTGCGCAGCGGCTGTTTGAGGTCGTGGGAGACGACGTGCGAGAACTCTTCGAGCTTCTTGTTGCTCTCTTCGAGACCCGCCGTCTTTTCGACTAGCTCGCGCTCTAATTTCTTTAATTCAGTCAAATCAATATAGTGATCAATCCGCCCACCGCGATACTTCTCCGTCTCAATGGGTGTCGAGCGGAATTCCAAAATACGCTCCTCTTCACCATGCTTGAGCGCAAAGACAAAGCTCTTGTTGTCCGCTTCCAGAACGTGAGGCATCGTCATCTCTTCGATAAAGTTGGGACGAACTTGACCCAAAATCTTGTGCAGCTCCACGCCGATCATCTCATCACGATCCAAGTTGAAGAGATGGCCGATCGTCTGGTTGGCCCAGATGATCTGGCGGTCTTTGTTAAGCAGCACAATACCGGTATCAAGAGTATCAATGGCATCTTCGATGAGATGGCGATAGCGCGCCTCCGCCTCCCAAAGCTTTCGCTCCATCTCTAAAAGATCCGACATGTCGTGGAGCTCAATCCAGACTTGATCGGCGTCCAGGGCTCGCATGCGAATCTCTGCCGGGAAGGTCTCTTTATCCCACGTCACTCCGCGAAGCTGAAAGCCACTCGCTTCACCCATGCGCATCGCGCGCTCCATCTCCACGCGAGCGCGCTCCAAATCTTCAAAATGAATGATCTCTGAAAAGTGCTTCACAGAGCCTAACAGCTCAACCGCACGGTCATTTCGCTCCAGTACCCGTCCGGTCCGGTCCACAATGACCATAGGATTTTGAGCGCGCTGGAATATGCCTTCAGGATAATAACGAGAGGCCTCTTGTTTGGGGTGTCTGACCCGCTCCTTGCGGTTGAACCAGCCAATCAAGAGACCCAGAGCCACAGCAGCTAGCCCATAAATTCCAGCCAATGTGAGCGATGAATCAGACGGTGGAAGGAGTGGCAAGACAATTAAAGTGCTCAGCGCCGCGAGCCCCACGTTGATGAGGATCTCCCACGAGAGAGCGGCCAACAGAAAGCCGATCCCGCTGATGGCAAAGACCAGCTTAATGTCACGAACATGGAGACCAAAAAGAATGGCCGTTACCAGGGCGTATATTGCCACAGTGGCCAGGAGCTTCCAGAGCCTGATCGAGCTCAGCATGATGCCGATCCCTCGTTCATAAGAACAGTTCATCCCTGTTCAGAATAGCCAACGACTCCAGTGTAAGCGCCGCTGTACTCTTCGGAAAGGACACCTGTCCGTACTGAGGGGTGTCTTTGTCTATGAGCTCAGATGATCAGGCTGTCGTTGAGAACAAAAGGAAATGGCTCGGCCATCTTCTGCAAGCTGTCCGGGTCAAGCACGGTGATCGCCCGGTCGTTGACGGCGATGACTCCCCGGTCTTCAAGCTCCCCGAGAGTGCGGATTGCCGTCTTGGAGGAGACCCCGGCCATCTCAGCCAGCTCGGTGCGAGAGAGCTCTACGCCACTCTCACCCAGCTTGAGGATGATGCGTGCCAGTCGCTCTTTACTCCCGTTGTAGGAGCGCTCAGCGAGCTTGCATTGAAAGGCTTTTAGCTCTTCAGAGAGCTTCTCAAACATGCGGAAGATCACGCCAGGATGGCGCTCAAGAAAGCCGAAGAAGTCGCCTCTCTCAATGAAGCCAACTTCGCCTTTGGTAAGCGTTTTGGCGTAGGCAATGTGTACGCCCTTGTCAAAAAGAGTCGTCTCACCAATGGTTTCGCCTGGGCCGACCAGCTTGAGTATCTGTTTCTTGCCTCCCAGGGTACGCTTCACCAGCTTCACGCGTCCGTCAAAGATGAGGTAGAAGCCAAATGCTGGCGCACCCTCTTGGAAGATGATCTCACCTTGGCCATAGCGGATTCGTCTGACGAGATTATCTAACACCGCGGAATCTTTAGGACCCAAGTCCGAGAAAACCTTAAAATCTCGGATTTCAGTCATCCCTCTCACCACCCACCTGATGGATTATAAATCGCGAACCTGGGGATTATGCTCTATCGAGGAGTCGTTTGTCAATAGCGAATTTCCCTGCACTTCTTCACAAACTTTGATCCTATCGAAGAAGCCCGATCTCCGAGTTCTCTTTTGCCACCGAGAGCACGATGGAGGTGTGAGTCTCTTCGATGGCAGGGTGACTCAAGAGCTTTTTGATCTCCTGGTTCATGCTCTCCTGATCTGCAAATTTGCCGATCACTAAAATATCAAACTCACCGGTGATCTCATAAACATGCGTCAGGCGGTCATCGGCGCGAAGCGCCTTTACAATCTCTGGAAGCAGATGACCTTTGGCCTTGATCTGAATCACGGCCGTGATCTTGTAGCCCAGCTTGCCATAATCGAGCAGCGGCTTGTACCCCTGAATGATGCCATCCGACTCTAACTGCTCAAGATGCTTGCTGATCGTGGTGGTCGAGACGTCAAGCTCTTCGGCAATCTCGCGGAGGCTGGCACGGGCATTCCTGCGAAGCGCCTCAATGATCTTGGCACCCAAGTCTTTGTACATTGTGATCTCTCTTCTATCATGAACGGCCTTGCATAAGCAATGCAAAGGTGCAGTATAATCACCCAAGCTATCGCAACCCGATAGCATCAATCTCATAGTCAATGAGGAGGCGGTGGTGGTGAGAGTTCTTCTTTCATTCCTGTTGATCACAATCGGTTTGATGGTTGCCGTGAGCGCCCAAGAGGTGGCAACGGCTAACATCGTCGATGCCAATGGAAAGGCCATTGGATCGGCGATCTTAATGCAGATCGGGGCCAAGCTTGAAATTGATATGAAACTGAGTGGTCTCACTCCAGGGCTACATGGTGTCCATATCCACGAGACTGGCAAATGCGAAGGACCTGACTTTAAGAGCGCGGGAGGTCATTTCAACCCCACTCATGCTCAACATGGCTTAAAGAATCCAACTGGACCCCATGCAGGGGATCTGCCGAATTTGCAGGCTGATGAAAAGGGCAATGCACCTTACACAGAGTCGACAGATCACGTCACGCTCTTGGATGGGCCAGCCTCTCTGTTCGATGCCAATGGAAGCTCCATCGTCATTCACGCATCTGCTGATGACGAGATGACTGACCCCTCGGGAAACAGCGGCGCCCGCATTGCTTGCGGCGTCATCGAGCGTGTTGTGGATCACTCAAAAGAGACTTCAGCCAGCAAAAATAGTCCATCGACTTCAGGGGAGGCGCAGGGTTTCTCTCTCAGCCTCACGACCATTATCTTGGGGCTTCTCGCGCTAGTGCTCTTGCTGATGATTGTGCTTAACGTTCTCTAACAGACAACTCACTTACTAAGAACTTCGAGCACGATTCGGAGCACGATCAAGATCCAGCCGAGGGCGATGATGATCCAGGCGATCTTTTTGGCAACTTCAGTGACAATCAAAAAGATCGTGATAATCACCAGAAAGCCCAGAGGATCGATCAGATCCGCAGGCAGGGGTCGGTTTAAAATCGCTTGAATCGCTTGGGCAACAAGTCCACCGAGAAGATGGGCGAGACTGTAGAGAAACGTAAGAATCTGATCGAGAAGCTTGCGGAGTTCGCTCTCCGTTGGCGTCGTTTCGGGAGTCTGCAACAGCAGCATCATGTTGATCATTCTCTCACCCCGGCATCACCGTACACTCTTTGCACCTCTAAGGCCAAGCCCTGAGAGCTGAGGGAAGCATGTCTCTTCAATCTTTGCTGTGGGTCTTGCAACAACGAGCCGAAGAGCCGCAGTTTGAATGGGCGTAGTTCCTATGGGGCCTGCATAGAGCGCGTTATGATGACAAAGAACTTGTTAGACATGTGGCGAATCCAAGGGAGTGGGGCCCACGAGGCGGGCCCCACTCACATTTTTAGGGTCTTCCCTCACCAAACTTATTCATAACTGCAGCCATCCACTTGGTGCATATAATCAGCGCATCAATGCGCTGATTCTCATTGGGAGCGTGTGTATTCGTAAATGGGTGGTTGCAGCCAATTGCAACAGTCGGGAGCTTGAGCACGCTAGTAAAGAGATGCATCGGCCCTGAGCCCGGCGAGCCCACATGCACAATGGGCTCTACACCAAAAATCTCTTTGGCCATATCGCAAGAGATCTTGGCAATCTCGGCATCCAGCGATGTGCGGGCTGCAGGATTCTCCGATTGAATCTTCATCTCAATGTCGCCAAAGCCTTTGTCTGTCAGATGCTTTCTCAAAAGCTTTGCCAGCTTTTCAGGCTCTTGATCCGGGACAAGCCGAAAGTCCATTTTGGCTGAGGCAAACGACGGCAGCACAGTCTTGTGACCTTCGCCAATGTACCCAGAATAGAATCCAGCAATATTGGCCGTCGGATAGCCAGCCAGGGCCTTCTTTACTTCCAGTCCCTTCATGCCATTCAAAAAACCTTTGACGCCCATATCCCGCTTGAGCTGCTCTTCATCAAAAGGCGCTTTGTCGAGAGCTTTGATCTCAGCTGGTGTGAATTCACGAACATCGTCATACCAGCCGTCAATCATAATTCTGCCTGAGTCATCTCGAATCGTGCTTAAGGCTTGCACAAGGCGCCAGGCGGGGTTTTGCACAATGGCTGCCCGGGCAGAGTGAGAATCGGCTCTGAGCGTCTTGGTATGGTATTCAACATAGAGCATCCCCTTGAGTCCAAGAGTGACTGCGGGGACATCGGCATAGTCGAGACCGCCAAACTCCCAGATCGCGCCATCGCCGCTGAGCCGCTTCTTGTGCTCATGAATAAACTGGCCAAAGTGCGGGCTGCCCGTCTCCTCTTCGCCTTCAATCACAAATTTGATATTGCACGGAACATCTTTGTTAACGGCTAGAAACGCACGAATAGCCGCCAGACGCGAGGCGATATTGCCCTTGTTGTCTGCTGCGCCGCGCGCAAAGACTTTGCCATCCCGGATCTCTGCCGCCCAGGGATCGCTCTGCCAGAGCTCCAGCGGCTCAGGCGGCTGGACATCGTAGTGGTTGTAGAAGAGAAGTGTCTTTTTCGAAACTTTGCTCTTGAGCTCGCCATAGACCACGGAGGGACCATCTTTAAGCGGAACAATCTCAACGTTGAAGCCGGACTCCTCCAACATGCTCTTGACGAGATCCGCACATTCTCGAAGGCCGATGCCTTGCGCCGAGACACTCGGCTGGCGGCAGAGCCTCTGCAAGTTTTTTACTGTCTGATCAGATTGCTCATCAATCTTTTTGTAGACTGCTGAAAGAGACAAAAAAGATTCCTCCCATCTCATGCCTCTGACTTGGTGTCAGGGTATAAGATGGGAGGCGTCTAAGACAATTTACTTGAGGGCTATTTATTGCTGAGTAGAGATGTCATCAAAGTTGGTCTTCAGATCCAGGATTTCCGAATCTCCCAAGCCACCCGCGTTGCACTTGACTGTGCCGCTCATCCAGAGCTTGCCGCCATTGGTCACGGGTGGGTTCCAGAGCTGCGCGTCGTACTGCAATGAGATCCTCTGATCCGCATCCACCATCAGCCAGACACCGGAGGGCTCTTGCTTGAGTCGGAACTCTGGTGGCCAGATGTCATCTTCCCATTGCACAACTTGCACCTTCTGGTGTGTAAGAATGACGATCTGTACTTTGAAAGGAACGCCTTTGTAGATTGTCTTGGGCACAATCCGCTCAAAGGTGCAGAGATCCCCATCCTTCTCCTGATGCACCGTATCATTCCCATGATCCAGCATCGGTAAAGTGATCACGAGGACCTTGTCATAGGCCTCGTTTCCTCTGGAGGTGATGATGCGCAAGTTGACGCGATAGGTTCCGGGATTCTGGAAGGTGTGGTCAATCTGAGCGCCTTCGCCCTTTGTTGAATCTCCAAAATCCCAGCCGTAGAAGATCACGTTCTCGCTGGTCGGGTCCGGCAGGGTGACCTTCGCGCTGAAATGGCCAACGAGTGGCGCCTCTCCCTTTTTAGATTGGTCTTGAGAGATGACGCACTTCTCACAGTCATAGACGATCTGCGCTTTGAGAACTACGGGTGATGCGACTTGAGGGTCACCGGGCGTGGGGTCGGGATGTGGCCCTGGCCGCAGGGGCTCCCAGCCACACCCGCTCATTAATAGTAAGAGTAGGGGTGCTATGGCTAGCACTCCAATTCGGGTAAGAGACTTTTGCATGGGTATCACTCCATCTCCTCTTGCTCTTGGACTCGAAAATGATTGTAAAGGAGATGTGCGCTACAGACAGGGGGGAGTGCCTTCCCAAACCGAGAATTGGATGTCACCGCTGGAAGAGTTCCGACACGTATCGATGGGACGCCTGTCTGGAACTCAATTTAAAATGGCCGGGTCTCTCTTTTGCAATTGGTCTTCAACTCCAGCTAAACTCCAGCGCCAGCACCATCAAAACTCGCGGAGGAACGGATGAAAAAAATCGGCTTTCTCGGACTTGGGGCCTACGTGCCAGAACGCATCATGACCAATGAAGAGTGGAGCCAGTATGTCGAGACCTCCGATGAGTGGATCACGACACGCACGGGAATCAAAGAGCGCAGAATTGCAGCGCCAGAGCAATCTACGCTTGATCTGGCAGAGAAGGCCGCACGCGCAGCGCTCCTCGACGCGAATCTAACACCTCAAGAGATTGATGAATTGATTGTGGCCACAGATACGCCAGAAGTCTACGCCCCTGACACGGCTTCCTATTTGCAGCACCGCTTAGGAGCGCGAAATATTCCATCCTATGATCTGGCCGGGAGCGGATGTGCCGGATTTTTGCAAGCCCTTGACGTCGCGCGCTCTCGGGTAAGTGATGAGCGCAAGAATATTTTGGTCGTTGGAGTTGAGCTGCTCACCCGTCTGATGAACTGGAAAGATCGCAACACCTGCGTCTTATTTGGAGATGCCGCCGGATCTGCGGTGATGAGCTCTGGCGATGAAGTCTCAGAGATCTTGGCATCAGCGGCGGGGACCGATGGCAGCCAGTCCGAAATTTTGTGCTTAGAAGTGGGCGGCACACGCAAACCCTTTACTCTGGAGCGCGCCCAGCGGGGCGAGCACCAGAATCTAGTCATGAAGGGGCGCGAAGTCTACAAGGAGGCCGTTCATCGAATGGCTCAAGTCTCGCAGCAAGTGTTGGCCAAAGCGGGAGTAAATCTAGATGATGTTGCACTCGTCATTCCGCATCAGGCCAACTTGAGAATTCTTGAGGCGGTAGGGGAAGCGCTCAATCTTCCTTCAAAGAAACTTTTTATTAATGTCCACAAATTTGGGAACACGGGCTCGGCCTCGGTGCCTGTGGCACTCTGTCAGGCTCGCGAGCAAGGCAGAATCAAAAAGGGCGATCTGGTCTTACTCACATCATTTGGGGCAGGACTCCACTGGGCTTCTCTGCTAGTCAAATTCTAGAAAAAGAAAAGAAATCTCTGGTGGGCCCGGAGGGACTTGAACCCCCAACCTGACGGTTAAGAGCCGCCTGCTCTGCCGTTGAGCTACGAGCCCGTCGTAAAGATCACCATCATAGTCAATGGATTCCCATTCGTCAACCGAAAATTGGCGCAGAAGCCAAGAATCTCTTACGATATGCTCAGCCATTATGGCGATGCAGAACCTCTTCTCCGATGGGAAAAGCAAAGCGCCGCTCGCAGAGCGGATGCGCCCTCAGAATCTAAACGAGTTCGTCGGCCAGGAGCACTTGGTCGGCCCCAATCGGGTTCTTCGCATCATGATCGAAAAGCGAGAGGTCCGCTCGCTCATCTTCTGGGGACCACCGGGCACTGGCAAGACCACTCTTGGCTCGATCATCGCCCATGCCTATAGCGCAGAGTTTTACCAATTCAGCGCCACCCGCTCATCGATCAAAGAGATCCAGGCCGTCATGACCCGCTCTCAGACCAAATTTGATGCCTATGGGAAGCGGGATCTGATCTTCGTGGATGAGATCCACCGCTTCAACAAATCTCAGCAGGCGGCCTTCTTGCCTTATGTCGAAGAGGGCTCGATTATTTTGATTGGAGCCACAACAGAAAACCCGTCCTTTGAGGTGATCAACCCGCTCCTTTCGCGCTCGCAGGTATTTCTCGTCAAGCCCTTAACTCAACACGAGATCGCGGGAATCTTGCAAAGAGCCCTAACTGATGAGAAGCGCGGGCTAGGCGATCTTGACAAACAATTATCAAATGAAGCTGAGAAATTTATCTGTGAAGTCTGCGACGGCGATGCGCGTCGGGCGCTCAATTTGCTGGAGCTGGCAGCCCATCTCTCAGAACGCTCAATGATTTCACTAGAAGATGTCCAAGAGGCTTATCAACGGAAGACACCGCAATACGACAAATCGGGCGAAGAACACTTTAATACAATCTCCGCGTTGCACAAAGCCGTGCGAAACTCAGAGCCAGACGCCGCGCTCTACTGGTTCGCGCGAATGCTCGCCGGTGGAGAGGACCCGCTCTATATCGCCCGCCGCATGATTCGGATGGCTACTGAAGATATTGGCCTCGCCGATCCCCAAGCACTGCTCATCACGATTGCCGCCAAAGATGCCTATGACTTCCAAGGCTCACCCGAAGGCGAGTTGGCGCTGGCAGAGGCGCTTGTTTATCTAGCAACTGCACCCAAGAGCAATGCAATCTACACAGCTCTTGGAGCCGCTCGCGAAGACGTGGAGAAGACACGCAATGAGCCTGTCCCGCTCCACATCCGCAATCCTGTCACCAAACTCATGAAAGACTTTGAGTATGGGAAAGATTATGAGTACGCCCACAGCTATGAAGAGGGCATCACCGAGATGAGCTGTCTGCCTGAGAATTTGAGCGATCGGATCTATTATTATCCGACAAGACGGGGCTTCGAGGCAGAAATTCAAAAGAGACTTGATCAGTGGAAAGATTTGCGCAAACGCCTGCAGCAGAAAAAGACTTGAGTTTGACTCAGTCTGACCAGAACAACTATCGTGTATCGTATTCCGTGAACCTGTTCCAAGGAGGCCATTCATCAACATGAAGCAGAGTCTGAAGTTTATTATTGCAGGAGCTGTAGCGGTCATTCTATCAGCGTTAGGCGCATCGGCCCAAATCACGCCTCCCTTCGACTGGAAGATGTTTGAGACCGATCACTTCAGAATCATCTATCACCCGGAAGTGGAGGGCCTGGCCTACGAAGCTGCCCAGTCCGCCGAGGACGCCTACAATCTCTGGTCTCAAAGCCTAAACACAACCCCTCCGGCAAAGACGAGTATTGTTGTGATCGACAATGATGATTCTCCCAACGGCTTCTCCGATACAGCTAATCTCACTGTCTGGGCCTACACTTCACAAATTCAGTTTGATACCTTCTTTGGAGGGCGTGTCGAATCAAACACGGGCGACACGATCTATCATGAATACTGGCACACCGTGGATATCAACTCCGTTCACGGTATTTCAAAGACTTTGCGCGATCTCTTTGGACAGATCGTTCTTCCCAATGATCAGAAGCCGATCTGGAATATTGAAGGCTCTGCGGTCAATGCTGAGTTGTTAAAGTACGGCTACTCCCGGGGAAACTGGGCACTCTCTTCCATGTATCTGCGCCAGCTTGCGATGGACAGCGACTTCCCGACACTCGACCGAGCGGCAGGGGCATTCACCAACACGGGCTGGCCCAGCATAGGAACGAGGTGGTACATCCTCGGCTCCTGGCTCACGCGCTACATGGAGGATACCTACGGCAAAGATACCCTGGCTAAGATTGACGCACTCAATGCGGACAATTGGCTCTCAGCGCTATCTAACATTTTGAGCGGGCTCATTCAAGACAACACGGGAATTGAGATCTATGTTGGACCCGATTTTGGAGATATGGTCAGAGAAGCGACCGGGAAGCCTGTTGGCGAAATCTATGCCGGTTTCCAAAAATGGATGAAGGATCAGGCCAATGCACAAGTCGACCGCGTCGTCAAAGCAGGACTTACCCCAAGCCAGCGCCTGACGTCGTACGGCTACACCACAGCGCAGCCCAAGTGGTCTCCCAAGAGTGATGCCATCGCCTATCAGCATGGCGACCCCTTCAGACGTTCAGGGATTCGGCTTGTCGATTCACAGGGCAACGATAAATTTCTAACTCCAGCCTCGTTCGCGTTTGATGGCGCCATTGCCTGGTCTCCTGATGGCACGCAGCTTGTCTACTCCAACTACGACCAGAATGGCCCTTATCTCACTGTCGATGACCTCTTCCTCTATGACATCGCCAAAGATGAGACGACCCAGCTCACCAAGGGCGCTCGCGCCTTCACTCCTGTCTTCACAATCGATGGCAAGTCCATCATTTTGGGGAAGCTGGGTCCGGGAGATAAGACGTCGATTGCTAAATATGACCTGGATACAAAAAAGATCTCTACAATCAAAGAGTTTCCTGAGGACACGTTTCTAGACTTCCTGGCTCTCTCGCCCGATGGCAAGACTCTCGCTCTCTCGGTTTGGAAGCGGCCCGGCTTCTCTGATATCTACACGATGCCCGCGAGCGGCGGAGACCTGCAGCCCATCACTCAAGATGTAGAGGAGGATTTTCGGCCAGCCTGGTCACCCGATGGAAGCTATATTTTATTCGACTCCATTCGGGATGAGACCTTCAATATCTTTGCCGTCCGCATGAGTGATGGCCAGATCTTTCAAGTGACCAACGTCATCTCTGGCGCCATGTCGCCCACCATCTCGCCAGACAGCACCCAGCTTGCATTTGCCAGCTATGGCAGCGCGGGCTACGACATCCATCTGATGAAATATGATCCATCCACATGGAAGCCTGTCAGCTTTCCCAAGAAGACAATTCCAGCTTGGACTGGGTATCCCACATTGAATGCTCAGAGTGAGCCCTACAACCCTTACGCCACAATGAATCCAAAATACTGGCAGCCCAGCATCACTTCATCATCTGCTGGAATTCATACCGATGCATGGGATGCACTCTATCGCCAGAATTATACGCTCGATATGGGCTATGACTGGTCGGCCAACGCGCCCTATGGCAGCATCGCCTATCTCGATCAGGAGCATCTGACACCGCTCACTCTCAATCTCAGCGGCGGCTTTGATTCAGGCGGGAACTGGGAGTCTCTCGGGCTGGATTACTCACCCATCTCGACCACAAACCGGACTCACACACTCTCGTTTGGTCTGGACCGCTCCGATTATGGAGGGGCAAGCTATACTTTCTCGGCTTCATCCGACTACACCGAGCGATTCGGAAAGGATGCTAGCTGGAGCAATCTGGCCACCTCGGCCAATGTCTCTGTCACTCATGACCCGGCTGCGGAGAAGAAGACGAGTGGCGAGCTTACGCTCTCTATCCGCGATCTTGCTCATCTCCCCGTTATAGATCTCTCGGGTCCGCATGAGATTGCATTCCGCTTTGACATGGGGGCGAGCGACACGGCTGGCCATTTCGATCTCGGCGGGACGCGCGGCCAGTTTATGGTGCGTGGCCAGCCGCGAGGCGTTCTCTCTGGAAGTCAGATCGCCACCTGGAATCTGGAGTATCGCTTCCCCATTCTCTCCATTGAGCGCGGTCTGGGGCTGATGCCCTTCTTCCTGGATGACATCTGCGGCGCCTTCTTTGTCGATGGCGGCCTCGCGTGGGATCAAAAAGATGAGAAGAATAATGGCGGAAGCAGTGGCGGAGACATTAACTTCGCCGCTCTAGACGAAAAAGATGGAGGCAGTAAAATCAGCTTTGCCAAAGTTCATCGCCTCGGCTATGGCGCAGAGATTCGCATTCTCTATGTGACGGGCTTTGGCGTGCAGCGCTCCATTCGCGTTGGGGTGGCATACGGTGTTGGACAGGAATCTCCAACATTCTATTGGGGATTTGGAACGGCGTTTTAATGACTGTCATTCCGGACGAAGCGGAGCGGAGATCCGGAATCCAGAGCTTCAGGTTCCTGGATTCCTGCTTTCGCAGGAATGACGGCTAAGCGGGCATGACAGGATGAAAGAGAAGAACGAAACCATCAAAACTTGAAATAGACAAAGATTCTGCCAAAGTTGACGCTGTCCTTCTCGACGCGGTGGACTTGGCTCTTGATGTCAGGCCGGTTGAGGAAGCGCAAGACCTTCTTCTTCAACTGGCCACTTCCTTTCCCAGGAATGATCTCCAGAGTCTTTATCTTCTTCTGGATGGCCTCGTTAAAAGCCTCTTCCAATGCCTTTTCAATCAGATCGCTCTTGTTGTAGATGTCGTGAAGATCCACTTTGAGCTTAGACATCAGAGAACCAATTTCATCTGAAACTGTGATAGCTCTTCTCTGCGGAAACCGAGGCTTTCAAAAAAATGAGGGGCAATCTCTTCCGGCCAGATGATCGAGATGGCCCACGTCTTCTCGGGAAATTTTGTAAAGAGCGCCCGAAGCAGCCGCGAGGCGTGGCCCTTGCGCTGCTCGCCTCGCTCCACAACGAGCGAGCGAATGGCGATCTGCGGCTTGGTGGGGTCTGAGATGGCCGCATAGGCTGCGCCTAATCGAAAGCCACAGTTTGGCCGCCCCATCTGAGCCAGCGTTCCGGCGGATGCCTGCCAGGGAAGATTTTCAGGAGCTTCGTTTGAGAGAAGTCTTGCAATCTGTCGAATGTCAACTTCTTCAAGATTTTTGTCAGCAATGCCTTGAGGCTTATCAATGCGAAAGCCAGTCAGACTGCGCTCCATCTCAAATCCATAGCTCTTGTAGAGCTTGAGGGCGACTATATTTTGCTCGATCACTTCAAGCACCATGATCTTATCTCTGCGCTCTCTCGATTCCGCTATGAGCTGCTCCATTGCCCTGCGCCCGACGCCCGAGCCTCGCGCTTCCGGCACAACTCCCATCGCTGCGAGGCGAGTCGTCCAGCCACGATGAGCCAAGAGCGCGCACCCCACTGGCTCTTCATCTCGCAAGAAGACTCGGCTTGTGTTGAGGTCAATGCCATCCAGCCTCACGATGGATGCAAACGTGGAAGGCGTGAACAAGATGGGCAAGAAATACTTTTCAAAGGAGCGGGTGAGCAGATCCGCCAGCTCTTTGAGATCCAGCTCAATAGCAGGCTTGAGGTCCAAACTTGCGCTCATCAAGGCTCCAACTGGGCCGTGAGCGTAAAGCTGAGCGGCAGCCGGATCTCCTCAGCTTCCAGATAGACAAAGAGATTGGAGATATCGTGCCCATATTCATCGAATGATCTCAAGGCGAGCTTATTCTTGATGCAGGCTCCGATGATGTCCGCGAGCGTGTGATGAAAGCCATATTGGGTCGCAGATTTGTATTTCGTCTTGCTGAAGTAGTCTAGTCCGTCCTCTTCGACAAAAGGCTCGGTGCGAAAATAAGAGTAGTGCGGCTGAAACCGATCTTCGGGCTTGTTGCATTCGTACATGTCAAGAATCGGGTGCATCTCATAGATGAAGAGGCTGCCCTCAGGACGCAGCAGGCGCGCAACCACAGCAAGGAACTGGCTCATGTCTGGGAGCCAGCAGAGCGCGCCTATTGTCATGAAGACGAGATCAAATTGTTGGTTGAATGCTTCAGGAATTTCATAGACATCACTTTGAACAAACTCACAGTCGCGCTTCGCTACGGCGTTTAGCTCGCGTCCCTGCGCAATGAAAGCATCCGAGATATCAAAGCCGACGCAGCGCTTAGCTCCCATGTTCTTGACAGAGATGAGCTCGCGCCCATTGTTGCAGCAGAGCTGCGCGACATCTTTATTCTTAACGCCAATCTGCTGCAAATGAGAAGTAGCGATCTGATCGAGACAATTAAAATCTGGCTTCTGCACGTTTTTGATCAGCTCATCAAATTTCAATTTGCGATGGACAGGAGCGGCCTCATTCCAGGCAACGCGATTGGCGGCAGTGAATTCAGAGCGCTTCATTCTTTACTCCTTGCGTTTTTTCTTTGAACCTTGTGAACTTTTCCCATAGGTTCGTCTAAATCCAGGAGTGTTTGATCGAATTTCTTCTCTTGCTTCAACTAGCGACGCATAACCTGGATGATCGCGTTCTACTACTTTGAGGAAACGATCAAGTAGATTGACAGCCATTGGGCCTCTATTTTGAGTAAATAGATTACTTGCAACTAAGATTGCTGATCTGATTGTATCAGGATGCTTCTCCCCCAGTACCTCTCTCCTGATCTCTAGCGCCTTCTCTCCGTATTCCAGCGCCTTCTTATTGTCCCCTAAGGCTCTATATGTCCAGCCTACATTATTCAAGGACGTCGCCGTACTGGGATGCTTCTCCCCCAATACCTCTCTCGCGATCTCTAGAGCTTTCTCTTGATATTCTAGAGCCTTCTTATGATCCCCTAGTTCTCCATATGTCGAACCCACATTATTCAAAAGTGTAGCCGTACGTGGGTGCTTCTCCCCCAATGCCTCTCTCGTGATCTCTAGCGCTTTCTCTTGATATTCTAGAGCCTTCTTATGATCCCCTAGTTCTCCATATGTCGAACCCACATTACTCAAAGACGTAGTCGTATCGGGATGCTTCTCTCCGAATAGCTCTCTCCTGATCTCTAGCGCCTTCTCTCCGTATTCCAGCGCCTTCTTATGATCTCCGAGACTTCCATAAGTCACACCCACATTGCTCAAAGAAGTAGCTGTATCGGGATGCTTCTCCCCCAATAGCTCTCTCCTGATCTCTAGAGCTTTCTCTTGATATTCTAGCGCCTTCTTATGATCCCCTAGTTCTCCATATGTCGAACCCACATTACTCAAAGACTGAGCCGTATCGGGATGCTTCTCTCCGAATAGCTCTCTCCTGATCTCTAGAGCTTTCTCTTTAAACTCAAGTGCCTTCTTATGATCTCCGAGACTTCCATAAGTCACACCCACATTGCTCAAAGAAGTAGCTGTATCGGGATGCTTCTCCCCCAATAGCTCTCTCCTAATATCCAGCGCTTTCGCCTCAAAATCAAGCTCCTTCTTATGATCTCCGAGCCTTCCATAAGTCAAACCCACATTACTCAAAGCCATAGCTGTATCGGCATGATTTTGACCCAGTGCATTAAGCCTAATTCTTAGCGCTTGCTCTTTATATTCCAAACTCCCGCGAACATCACCAAGCTCGCTTTTCAAAACTCCCATATCATTGAACAAATGCGCTTTGATCAATTCATCTTTCATGTTATTTGCTTGATACATCTCTTCAGCCTTTTTCGACCAATCCATGGCATCCTTATACTGTCCTCTATGAAATGGCGGATAAGCTTGAAGCCACATTAAACGACACGAATGGTCTAAACTGAGTTCCAAAGAATGATCCAACCAGGCGCGAAGATGATCCGCTTCGGCTTCAAAATTGGAGAGTTCGGAATATTCTTCTCTTCTTTCTTGAAACCAGTCTGCCGATTTTTTGCATACTTCATTTACCCAATCTTTGTTCTTTTGCAAGGGTAGATCTTCACGTCTTACTTCCTGAACAAGCCTGTGAATTGCATAGCTCTCTTTGTCAGGATGCTTTTGCAGTAGGCGTAGCGAAGCACCCAAACTAAGAGCATTTCGCAACTTGGCCTCATCCTCATGAATTATGAGGTCTTTCATAAGCGGGAAACCCATTGGTGCAGAACCGCTCCAAGTCAGAAGATTAAGAATTTCAGCAAGCTTTGGTTCTTCCTCCAAAATCTTCTCGCTAACTTTCAGCGTCGAATACAAATCTTTGTCGTGTTTTGTAAAGCTGCCTTTCAGAAATTGAGGAGGTAACGCGATTTTTAGGCTCGTTTCAAGCAATCCAGCATACTCTGTCCAATTCAACTGTCGATATCTGACAAAAGCACCTGCTATTTCAAGAGCCAATGGCAAACCATCTAGCTTTTCTATTATTTCATCAACAGCCTTCTTTTCCTCTTCAGAAATCGGCTCTTTACCCACTTCTTGAGTCAACAGTTTGTAGGAATCTTTTGGATTTAGCTTATCAATGGGTACAGAAATGAACCCAGGTTGTTCATTGCGACCGGTGACAAGAATGTGAGGGTTGGCTTCAGTTGTAGGAAGGTAAGGCTCAATATCTTTCAGCTCAACAAGATTATCAAAAACTACCAGGCATTCTGAGAACGACCTCAAACGATGGATCGCTATACTTAGCTTGTCTTTATGTTCAGACAAAGGTGCAATCCATCTTGCCTCTTCAGCAATCCCGACTAGTTGCGCGGCAATATCCTGGTCAGCATTGAGCCAGATCACACCATTTGGATACTCGTCCTTAAATCGATGGGCATATTCAACAGCCAGTTGAGTCTTTCCTAGCCCACCTAAACCCTGGAAAATTGCGGTTTGGCCTATCGCAGTAGGCTTCCCGCTTGTTAGTTGATCGCGAACTTTAGCCAGTGAAGTATCACGTCCAATGACCTGATCGCCTTTTTGTCGGAATGGAATATGAACAATTCGATTTTTGCGATCATATTTGATTTCTGATTCAACAGTTTTTTTCTTCTCTTCATCTTTGGAAGTTGACGGAGTCGTTTTTGAATTCTTAGCATATTGAGCCAGCTCTCCAAGAAGCTCAATTTGTGGAACACCGAAATCCTCGAATGTAACAACCTCCAAAGAAAGTAGATTTAGTCTCTTTATTTCATCACTCTGTGACTCTCGTACCAAAACATAGTGTGGTCCATTAGATCCTTTGTATATTTCACTGACTGCTTTTAGCTGCAGACCAAAATGCTCATCTTGTAAACTGAATCCGATAAACAAAAGAGTGTGAAACAAGGAAAGATCTTAACGTCTCCAAAGCAGCTTTATAAACGCCTTCGATTCCTTCCTTTTCTGGATAGAGAAATTTGTACCCATCAGGTGTCAAGATTAGGTCGGATGCATTATCTATTTGACCATGCAGATGCCAGATGGTGGGTTTCTTCGCCCCATTTCGCAAGGCATCAGCCTGTTCAGCGGGTGCTTCAATGTCCCATTCAGCCAAATTGGCAGAATCACCACATGACCACCTCAGTACTCGATCATAATTAGTCGGTATGATGAGATTGCTACCGAGTTCCCACACAAGTTTTGCTAACTTCAAACTTTCGTCTTCCACATCATCTTTTGAGTGATCAAATTGGCTTTTCAGAAATTTTGCCCACAATCCTCCTTTCAAACCCTGTCTCGCTCGTTGTGCCGCCAACAAAAGATCAGGTTCCGGCAAATGCAACTCGCTCTTTATGGAGTTTGCGAATACGGATTTGTCGTTTGCATCTAGCTCTTTGCAAGCGTTCTCAAGAAGTTGTTTCCAGCTTGGGAAGAGGCTCTTCTGCAAGCCCTTTCGTTTGACTGCGATTGAAACACCAGCGCCTACAAAAGGAATAACTTGACCTTGCTCTATGCTTTCTTGAAGGTCCTTTGGGATTGCCATATATCAGCCAGGTCCGACTAAAGCTACCTCCTTTTTCACGCCATTTCTAACCTTTAGAGATGATAATACCCATGAGCCTTCTATACAAGACCAATGAAGGCAATCTTCCTAAATCTAGTTGAGTTTAATTGAAGTTTACTGTTGCTTCGCCTTCCATGCAGTAACCTGGCCCGCCTGTTCTGCTTTGCCCTTGTGCGTAATCTCTAGAATAGATTCATCTTCGGGTGTCAGATAGACCGAGCGCGCCTGCGAATCATAGATCACCACATGGCCAGCCATTGCATCCTGCGGAACCTTTCCAGTTGGGAAGGTATCAAAGATGATCACGGCTTCGCGAAGCTCATTCTTGATTGTCTTGTAGTCATAATCGAGCCGTACCAGCTCCTGACCCGGATAGTAGTAGCTGGCATTGAGTGCGTGTCGCTGGATCTTGTCAAACGAATTCTCTTCCAGATAGCCATCGAGTTTGCAGGCGCCCGCGTGGCACTGCATCCCACGAATGATCATTTTGTACTCCAGCAGATCGTTTTTGATCGCTTCCATATGCAGGATCAGATTCCACGTCCCGGTCATATCCCGCCCGCTGGAGCTTGGATTACTGCCCGTTCCAGCTGCGATGTTTGGATAAAGATTGCAGCCTGCTACAAGCAGGGGCAGCAACAGAATCAGACTTACCCAACCTCTCCTCATGATGATGACCTCCAAATTTTGGATAAGTCCATTATATATCGGCAAAGAGTCAAAGGGGCGCACGAAATCGCGAGCGCCCACCCAGTCAGATCATTCTCGCAAAAGCATGGGTCACTTTTGAATCTCCCTCATAAAGCTAAGCCAGGCCGGTCGCGGCTGAAAGCCCAATCTAAGATTGATCTGATACATCGGGTTGTTCTCTTCATTATCGGTCTCAATCTGTGTGATGCCCAGTCTGCGGGCGGCGGCAATCGCCTGAAGCTTGACAGCCGTACAGATTCCCAGGCGGCGGTAGCTGCGCATCACACCCGTGAGCCCTGTGTTGAGCTTGCCCGGCTTTCCCGGCATCTTCCATAGATTGCTATAGCCAACATATTTGTCGCCATCCAGCGCAATGATCCAGCCCTCTTTGAAGAGATTCGGGTGCTGATAGACCTGTTTGTCATAAGTCTCCAGCGGGATCTGCGATGGTGGCTCGGGTGAAGGAACATCCTGCACAATCTGCCAGCGCAGATCGAGGATCTTCTGCTTCCAATCGGGATCAGACTTCTCTAGCTCTGCCAGCGGGCGGAACCTGATGCCGTGCTCTTTTGCTTTATCCATAGAACTCGCAAATGGAGCAGGATCAAATTTCGTCACATCCAAAAGCGAGATAGGAATCCGCATCACTTGCTTGAAGCCACGCTTCTCCAAAAAGCGAATCCCCTGCGGCTTGTCCTCGCGGGAGCTGGCCACAAACTTGGCTGCGCCAAGCCCCGCAAGCTTTTCCATCACATACTCATAGAACGCAGCTCCAATCCCCTTTCGCTCATGCTTGGGGTGGACCCTGCACGAGATCATGTACTTCCCCGGCTGATAGGACCAATAGGTCTCCTCATACCAGCCGAAGGCGACGATCTCGCCATTCAGCTCGGCAACTACAGACTGCGAAACATATTTGGGGTCCTGCGTCTCATCTTCAAATCTGAATTCTTCTGCGGTAGTGGCATAGTCCGGCCATACGCTGCCATCGAGTTTGGCAATGGCCTGGTATTCTGCATCTGTGGGCTGAAACTCTCGAATTGCCAATTTCATGCTGCTCCTTCCGAATCAACTTGAGCTGCTTGTGCTCAATCAAAATAACGTACAGTCAGTGTCGGAGCCTGATCAAGCTCCATCTGCCGTTCTTATTGTATTTGAATTTGAAAGTCAGAAACGGCGCTAGAGATCGGGGGATCTCGCGCCGCCAGTTGAAAAGCCTTGTCTCAGAATAGCGCTGAAGATCCCTTAGATCCCTCGGAGAGCTGGATACACAGTGATGAAATTATCATGTGAATCACCTTCCTTAATCTAAGAGATTAGAAACATTTTAATAAAAGAGGTTTGGGGAGTCAACTTGCTATTATACTTGGTTGACAGCCCAGCACTTTGAGCTATACTATCATCACGTAATTGTGGACAATTACGAATGAGAAGGTGACCTCAATGTCCATGCAGACAGTCCAAGTTCGCCTCACGGCTGAACAACTAAAGAGCATTGATGAGAAAGTCAAAGCGGGAGTCTATCAGAGCCGATCTGAAGCGATTCGCGACTACATTCGCAAAGCAGATTTTTTCGAATCACTCAACCAATTTAGGAAGATAGCCTCAGAAGCAGGTCTCTCTGAAGAAGAGATTTGGAAAGATGACAAAACATCTCGCAAGGCTCTTTATAAAAAGATGTTTAAGAAGACTGCATGAAGATTCTTCTTGACACAAACGTGCTCTTCTCAGGATTGGGATTTCAGGGCGTCGTTGGCCGGCTTCTGGAAACTCTCGTCACCAAGGATCACACCATTGTAACGAGTGAATTTATTCTTGAAGAATTGCGAGAGAAAATTCGCATAAAGTTCAAGGGTCCACAAAAAGCTCAAGCCCTTGACCTGTTACTTCACATCTTGGCTCAAATTGACTTGGATGTGAAAGCTGCTGAAACATATCGCGGGAAGTTGGCTCTCGCCGAAACATTCGTGCCGGAGCAAGATGCACCGATACTTGCATTGGCTATGCTGGACGAGGTCGATTATTTCGTGACTGGGGATCTAACTCATTTTCAAAGTAACCCAAACATCACGGCCATGCCCTGGAGAACGAAGATTCTAAGCCCTCGTGAGCTGTTAGAATTGCTAACGTAGAGCTTAGAAATTCATCTTCGGCTGCCGTTTATGAAAGTCGGTCGCATCCTGCAACGCTTTGGCCACTGTGAGCACATCGCCCTCGTGGTAGAGCTGCCCCATAAAGGTGATGCTGCTGGCCGGCGTTCCCTTGCGGGAGAAGCCATTAGGAATGACAACGCAAGGATGACCCGTCAGGTTCGTCAAGGTGAGATTGTTCGCTCTGAAAGAGGGACAGACATAGACATCCACTGTCTTGAAAATATCCATCATCTGCCGCATCAACAATGTCCGCACGCGGTTGGCCTGGATGTACTCTACGGCTGGAATCAGCCTGGCCATGCGGAAGAGGTTCGGCCATGAATCCTTCGCCTGGCGTGCCAATAAATCATCTTTGTTGCTGCGAGTCAGATCATCAAAGGCGGCCGCCGCCTCTGCAACCAGAATGAGCCGCATCGCTGCCCAAGGGAGATCCGGCAACTCGATAGGAACAAGCTTGACCCCTAGAGACTTCAATACTTTTAAGGTCTGCTTATCAAAAATGAGACTATCGCTCTCTTTTTCAAAGGCGCTCTTTACATAGCCGATCTTCAGGCTTTTGATTCTCTGCTTCACATCCCAGCTGAATGGATGATCCGAAGTCGCCATGTCTCGCGGATCGGGTCCATAGATCGAATTGAACACAACGGCACAATCTTCCACAGCTCGGCAGATCGGTCCGATCTTATCCATGCTCCAGCTGAGCGCCATCACGCCGTGGCGGCTGACGCGCCCAAAAGTCGGACGCAGCCCGGTTGTGCCGCAGCGATGCGAGGGCGAGACGATTGAGCCCAGCGTCTCAGAGCCAATTGAAAAGCCGACCAGTCCTCCGGCAGCAGCAGAGGCCGGACCTGCTGAAGAGCCGCTGGAGCCCTCTTTCAGATTCCAAGGGCTTTTCGTAGTTCCGCCAAACCAGACGTCGCCATAGGCCAGCGAGCCAGTCGTTAGCTTACCCAGCAGCACTGCGCCTGCCTCTTCGAGTCTTTCAACAACAGCCGCATCATAATTAAAAATCTGATCTTTGTACGGCTTTGCGCCCCAGGTCGTTGGATAGCCCTTGACAGCCAACAAATCTTTGGCACCCCACGGGATGCCATGAAGAGTACCTCTGTACTTTCCTTTGGCAATCTCGCGATCGGCGCGTTTCGCCTGTTTGAGAGCCAAATCTTCCGTGAGCGTGACCACACACTTGAGCTTGGGATCAAAGCGCTTTAGCCGATCCAGGTACATCTCGGTCAGCTCCATGGAGCTGACTTTGCGGCTCTTGATCAGCTTTGCCAGATGTGTGACCGGATAGAAGGCGAGCTCTTCCAGATCTTTATCTTTTGGCCGCTTCAGATCAGGAACATTGCTCAGCCTGAGAGACCGACTCTGATTCTTTGGCTTGACTCCGTCTAGGTTGGGGTTGAAGTGAAGCGCGGGCGGCACGTTATTCCCGAGCGAAATCTCTCGCAGCTTCTTATACTGCTCAAGGCGCTCGCTCAGCTCTTCAAGCATCAACTCACGCTCGGAGTCTGTGAATTTTAAGCCGATGATCTGCTCGGCAGCCTGAATCTGTTCCGGATTGACCTTTGGCTTCAGCTTAGGTCTTTTGGAAGGATTGGTCATTTCAGTCAATCATTTTTTTCCGAAATTTCCCCACTTTGCTAGAAGCGTCGACGATTCCGAACTCAACTGGGTAATATTGTTTCTAATGTTTCTTTTATCCCAAGTCTCTCTCCATTAAAATACGAAAAACTGCTGGTGAAAATGACGTTCATTTTCCTTACCTTCGTGTTTAAGTATGAAATCAGATCCTCAAATTGGTCTTTAGTATAATTTCCCCCTTCCTTCAACTCGTCTTCAGTAAGCGGTTTTATAAAGAATACTTTATCATCACCAAATCCAAGTCTTTCGATCTTCCGTATTACGTCATCATCAATTGCGACGACTGTTGAGTGCGCAAACAAATCAGCTTTTGTGAAAACTAACCCAACTGGTCTATAGCGGAGATCAGTCTTCCCCTCTGAATAATATTCCTCTATGTGTTGCCAAGCAGCTCTAATAGCACTTTTGACCCTCGCAACATAGTCTCTGTTCGTCCGATAATCTAACATTGGAGCTAAATCTACAACAAATAGAAATGCATCGGCTTCCATTACCCATTTAAAAAATTCAGTGTCATGGAACCACATCTCAGTTTCATATGCCAATTTCTCTGATGCCTCCCCAGGGAAATCTCCAATTTGTATTTTGTAGGTCTTCTTTAAGATTCCTTGCCCAAGGGTAATATCTGTACGATATGCAAATAAGTCCTGATCTGTTGTTGGCCCCAAATTTCTCCCTACTTCAAGGCGTCTTAAATCTTCATTAATCTTCTCAATTGTAGTTTTTCCTCTAATTATAGTTTGAATTTTTAACTTCCCAGCAAATAACTCTCCGAAAAGTCGAGTGATTAACGTCGTTTTCCCTGCCTTGGGAAAACCAATCACGGCTACATTCCATGCACGTGGGATATTCCTGCCTAGAGTTTGCCTCACGAGGAAAAATATAGCGATAAAGAGCATAGGGGCAAGGACTGCGACTAAGATAGAAACTAACCAACTGAACTGAATGAACATCAGATCTTTACCCCCAGCTTATAGCTTCGCTGAACTTGAATAATTTGGGGGACTAATACAGCGAATACGTATGCAACGGTTATACATCGAAATATGGTCAGTGGCCCTACCGCGAAGCTGTCACCTCTATCAGCTAAAGCTTTAAGAGCAATTATTAACATGAAAGACACTGAACTGCCAAACCCAAAGTAATACAATCGTTGAGCAATTACTTTAATATTTTCAAGAACCTCATCATTCGCTAGAAGGTGCTCATTGTTGATCAAGCTTTGCTGAGTAAAACGACAGATAAATGTGAAAGAAATGGCTAATGTTGCAATATTGAATGTCTCCAAATTCATTCGATAGCCTAGCAATACGAATCTTATGATCCCCTCTAGCAAAAAAGGGACCAATGGCATGATTAAGTGCACTTCAACCCATATTTTCGTTTTCCCTTTGGCTAATATGCTCATCAACCCGCGATGAACTGTCTCCATGTAGAGAAAAGGCATTTAGCCTTTTCTCAAAAATCTGATTATGGAAGTACTTTTGACTTGCAACAGCACATCAATTCAAAAGAACTCAACATCAACTCACCATGCTCCTGAGATTTGAGACGAAACCAAATCGCAAGAAATATATCATAATGTATTTTATGAGTCAACTTGTGATGACTTTGATTAGTGAAGATTACAGCTAGCTAATCCGCGCTTTTCCAGATAGCGCTGGTGGTACTCTTCAGCTTTGCAGAATTCGCCAGCCGGGACAATCTCAGTCGCAATTTCCGAATGGAAGCGGTGGCTCGCGTTCAGCTTCTCTTTTGAGGCTTTGGCTGCGGCCTCCTGCTCGGGACTGTGATAAAAGATTGCCGAGCGATACTGAGACCCGACATCAGGCCCCTGTCTATGAAACTGCGTCGGGTCATGTGAGTTCCAGAAGAGGTCGAGCAGTTGCTCATAGCTCACTTTGCTGGAGTCATATTCAATGTGGACGACTTCGGCGTGACCTGTCCAGCCCGTGCAGACCTCTTTGTAGCTGGGGTTCTTGGTCGTGCCGCCCATGAAGCCAACGGCAGTGTTTGTTACGCCATCAATCTGCTGGAAAGCCGCTTCCACTCCCCAGAAGCAGCCTGCGCCAAATGTCGCCTTTTCTGTTTTCATGGATTGAGACTCCTTTCGCTATTTCACCTTGTGAAGCTGATCGAGTCAGTCTATCAGAGCATATTGATCCGGCGATTGTAGAGACTCTAGTCCCAGATCAATATCCAAAGCGGGCCAGTAGAGATGGTACTGCTGAGGCAAGGTTACGTTAAGAATCTCAGCAACCTTTGCCTCTTTAAACCACGGGAACTCTTCAAATGACAGGAAGTACTCTCGTTCGTTGATGAAGAGCCAAAAGCCTTGCTTCGAGATATTCTGCACTTCAACGGCGAAGTGATCTTTCCATCTCTTTTCGATTTCATCTCGCTATTCTCTACAATTTCGAGAAGTTCAGCAATTTTCTCTTTGGCTAGGCCGTAATCTTGAGCGAGCTCAATTTTTGGCTCGATCCAGAACTTCGCTTCACCTTCGCTAGATGCAACATGAACGTGCATTCTTGCTTCTTTTCTGGAGAAGAAAAAGAATCGATACTCTTTATAGCGAAAGATCGTCGGGCTCATACTTTGAAACTCTGCCTCCTCTCTGGATTTTGTGAGCGAAGAGGCAGAGTTTTTCAATTACTAACAGCATGAATCACGTAGCGACATTTCAGCCACGCTAGCCGTCACCAACGCTGACGAAAGAGACGTCCGCAATGGCGGATCGGCCTCGCAAAATGTCTGCTTTATGCGCGGTCCGTTATTGAGCGAAGCTCAGTGCATCTCCTTGTCTCCGTAGAGAGTTTGGATGAAGTTTACCTGGCCCTGGTGATAGACCACGTTCCAATAGTGGAACATGATGATGTCTCCCATCGACGCATCAAAGCCCTTGCCGAAGGGCAGGTGTATGGAGATCTCCATATCTTTGTCAGGGAAGTTCTTGATTACCTCGTAGAGTTTTGTGCTGGTATCCTTGCAGGCCTTCTCACAGGCTTCAATCGTCTTCCACTGCTCGCGATCTTTTTTGGCCTTTTCGGCCATATCGGGCGGGAATTCTGGCATCTTCTTCATCTGCAACATAGCCGTAAACCAACTAGGAGCCTGTGCGCACTCCTGAAGCTGCTCGAGCACACTTCTGCCTTGGTCCAGGGGCTTCCAGGCAACCTTATCCTTTGTCGTTCCTTTGGCAAATCTGAACAGGTCGTCAACTGCCTTCGTGGTCATCCGAATCGCCTGATCTTGATAGCGCATTTTGCATCCTCCTGGTGAGAGTAGATTTGTAAACTGTACAAAAGAATACACCCAAAAAGAGAGATTTGCGAAATCGACATTTAATGTATCAGAGGAGAATAATCAACGCCTGAATTTTCGAAGAAAGGAATCGACTCTATTCATGATGCGCTCGATGGGTGGAGTATCTCCCATGCGGTGAGGTCTCTTGGAATAGCTGAAGGGCTTGTAAATTCTGTTGCGTGTGAACTGGTACGCATAACCAATCCCTGCAAGTGCAAAGAACCCAAGCCAGGGTGCGCGAAAACTAAAGGCAAAGAGGAAATAGGACAGCGCTATTGTAATCCACATAATATAACGCCCTTGGATGGGAAGCAGGAATCCAAGCAGCACAACTTGTTCAGGGTTGAGAAGCGCCCAAGCGACAGTGAGCGCGGCCAGCAAGATCCAGAGCCCTTCCAATCCCACGTCTGTGTTCTGGATAAAACTCGCGCCAATTGCGCCCAAGAGAAGACTTCCAATCCAAAGACTGATCGAGGTTACGAGTGTAGCGATGATAAGAAAACGGAGATAGACTCGGCTTGTCCAGGAGCGCTCCAGCGTCGAGCCAACGATCCAAAGCCAGTAGCCTGAAAAGATGAGTCCGATTGGATCGGTTGTAACAAGCGGGTACGTCAGAAATGTCCACGGTCGAGAAATGGCATCTGTTGTATCAAATTTGAAGAATCCGGCAATGGAGCTTGAGCCTAAGAAAAATAAGAAATTGACGAGAAAGAAGAAGAGCTCAATACAGATCAGCGTCCGCGTAACGGGCTCACTGTTGTGCCAGAGAAATTCGCGAAATCGGCGAAGACGAAAAATGAGATCGTCCATCAGTACTTCCTCTCGCCAAATATCACAGAGCCTAAGCGAACTTGTGTCGATCCCTCTTCCACGGCAATCTTATAGTCGTTGCTCATGCCCATCGAGAGAATATCAAACTTGTCCCCAATCGATGCACGAACTTTCTCAAATAATTGATGAGTCGTACGAAAGAGCGGGCGCAATATTTCCGGATTCTCTGCGTGCGGCATCATTGACATAAGGCCTCGCAGTTGAATGTGCTCCAGCTTGCAAATTTCGTTGGCAAGAGATTCGACATCGTCCAGTCCTGTACCTTGCTTGCTCGCTTCCCCTGCAGGATTGACTTCAATCAGCACAGAATATTTTTTTTTCAACTTGCTGGCCTCGCGATCTATGATACGCGCCAGCTCCAGCGATTGGACAGATTCAATCAGATCAAAGAGCCTCAACGCAGCTTTGACTTTGTTGGGCTGTAGCGTTCCGATCATGTGCTTGCCAAGATTGACAGAAAGAAACTCGAATTTCGAGCGCGCCTCTTGAACGGTATTCTCACCAATGAGATCGACTCCGCCCTCTACGGCAGCCAAGATCTCTGTAATATTTCGCGTTTTGGTCGCTGCGAGAATCTTGATTTGCTTTGGATCACGCCCGGAGCGCTGGGCTGCCTGCGCAATCTCTTCTCGAATTCTTCGGACGTTCTCTTGGATGGCCTCAGACATTATCTTCCGCTGAGGAGATGTCTGGCGATGACCAGCTTTTGAATCTCGCTGGTGCCTTCATAGATGCGGGTGATTCGCGCATCGCGATAGAGCCGTTCCACTTTGTAATCCCGGACGTAGCCATAACCGCCGTGAATCTGAATTGCTTCATCCGTCACTTCACTCGCGATCTCTGAGGCGTATAATTTTGCAATGGAAGCCTCTTGGACATAGTCAACGCCTTGGTCTTTCATCCATCCCGCGCGATAGGTGAGAAGACGCGCCGCATCTACTTTGGTCTTCATATCGGCAAGTTTGAACTGAATCGCCTGCAGCTCGGCAATCGGCTTCCCAAACGCCTTGCGCTCCACGGCATAAGCCAGGGCTGCATCGAGTCCCGCTTGTGCGATTCCTAGTGCCTGTGCCGCGATTCCAACACGCCCGCCATTGAGCGTGGCGAGCGCGATCTTGAAGCCCTGGCTTTCAGCTCCGACCAGATTCTCGGCCGGGATGCGGCAATTTGAGAAATGGAGCTCGCAGGTCGATGTGCCGCGAATGCCTAACTTGTCTTCTTCTTTGCCAAGAGAAAAACCGGGTGTCCCCTTTTCGACAATAAAACAGCTCACACCACGATTTCCAGCCGCTGGATCGGTAGAGGCAAAGACCATGAAGATGTCGGCAAAGCCAGCGTTGGTGATCCACATCTTTGAGCCATTCAGGACGTAGTCACTGCCCTTTTTGACGGCCTGCGTCTTCATGCCGCCCGCATCAGAACCCGACTCGGCTTCGCTGAGTCCAAATGCCCCGATCCACTCTCCTGTTGCTAGTTTTGTTAGGTATTTCTTCTTCTGCAGTTCGCTGGCGGATTTGACAAAGATATCATTGACAAGCGAATTTTGTACGCTGACAGAAGTTCCCGTGGAGGCACAGGCTCTCGAGATCTCTTCCATCACGATGGCATAATTGAGCGCGCCCGCGCCCGTGCCGTTGTACTCTTCGGGCACAGTCATGCCGAGATAGCCGAGCTCACCCAGTTTTTTTAGGTTCTCAATAGGAAAAATGTGCTCTTTATCCAGTTTGTCAGCCAGAGGCTCAATCTCTTTTTGCGCAAAATCGCGTGCCGATTTTCTAAAAAGCTCCTGCTCTTCATTCAATGCAAATTCCATAATGAGCGAATTGTAGCCAATCGTTTGCAAGAGAGGCAATTGCTTTTGACTTATTGCGGAGAAATCTTTATCGTCTCTATTTGGACAAAAGGAGGACTTCACATGCGCAGACGGATGATGAATGGCAGCATGGTTCTTGTACTAATCGCTTCATTTTCACTCTTCAATTATTTCGAATCAGCGTCGGGCGAGCTCCCCCCTTCAACCTGGTTCCCCGGGAACATGGAGCTTATCGGACACAGTGATCTGATGGGCCGAGGCATGAACGCAGCCTTGGCTGTTGCGGGAAATTATGTCTATGTCGGCTCACGCACCGAAGGAGAGACTCATCCGAACGCCGGCGTCTTGATTGTGGATGTGAGCGATCCCAGCAATCCCAAGATCGCAGGCCAGATCGGGCAACCCGATGAAGGGCTCTTGGGAATGACCTCACGAGAGCTTCGCGCCGTTCCGGATAAGAACCTCTTAATTGTGCTCAACTTTTCATGCAGCACTGTGATTCACCTCTGCACTCGCGATAAAACAAGATTTCCGCAGACCGGAGGCGTCGCTGAAGGAGATAATCTCAAGTTCTTCAACATCTCCGACCGGGTCCATCCAAAGCTCATTGGGACCTATTCTTTCGGGACATTCCCTGGCATGTCCAATCCAGCCAAACCGCATGAGTTCTTCCTCTGGCGTGACCCGCAAAGCACGGACAGAATTCTGCTCTACGTCACCACACCCTCTGGTCCTCCTTCATTGAAAGTGCTTGATGTCAGCGATCCTGCAAATTCAAAGCTAGTCACTCAATGGGATGGCAAGGCCGATGGCGGTCTGAATGACTCCTCACAAGATGCCTATCTTCATTCGCTCTCGCTCTCGGATGACGGGAAGGTCGCCTATCTAGCTTTCGAGGCTGCAGGCTTCTTTTTGGTGGACACCAGTGAGGTCGCAGCCAATCAGCCCAATCCGAAAATTCATGCCATCACACCCATCGAGAATCGGGTCGATTACACACCTCCCTATCCAGCCGGGAATCACAGCGCTGTGAAGATTCCAAACCGAGATTTAGTAATAGCTACTGATGAGATTTATTCCAAGCCGCTCTTTGATGGCTGCCCTTGGGGTTGGATGCGGCTGATTGACATACACGACCCGCTGCATCCAAGCATCGTAAGTGAATTCAAGCTCGCCCAAAACGAAAAAGAGAGCTGCCCAAGCGATTTGGGTCCTCTTCAGACCAGCTTCACCTCTCACAACCCCACAGCCACAGAGCATCTGGCCATTGTCACCTGGCACTCCGGCGGACTCAGAATCGTCGACACCAGCAATGCACAATCTCCGCAAGAGGTGGGAGTCTTTATGCCCGCCCCCATCGCCGCGGCTGCCCTGGATGACCCGGCTTTGGGGGGGAATCCGGTCACGATGTGGAGCTATCCCGTCATTCAGGATGGGTTGATCTATGTCGTGGATATTCGCAACGGGCTCTACATTCTGCGCTATCACGGGCCTCACGAAGAAGAGGTCTCAAACGTGCACTTCTTAGAAGGGAACTCGGATCTGGGGCGCGGCACTCTTTGCGGTGGTATGTGCTGAATATTTTCTGTCATTCCTGCGAAAGCAGGAATCCAGTGACATTTGATGAGTCGCATCTTAATGAAATTCCTGGATCCCGGATCTTCGCTTCGCTCCGTCCGGAATGACAACCCTATCCAACATGACTAGCTGATTGAGAGATAAAGGGGCAGACCGCTCTGTCTGCCCCTTTATGAAATACTTCTCTTTCCAATCGCCTGCTCAGCCACAGCTCCAAGCGCCCGAACACCCAGGTTGAGATGAGCAAAGCGCTCATCGCGTGTAAAGCCTCGTGCATAGCGGGCGTAGATTTGCTGAATGATGACAGCCAGCTTGAAGAGTCCATAAACATAATAAAAGAGCATGTCGACTACGGGCTTTCCCAGTTGTTGAAAGTATCTCTCTGCGAGTTGGGCGCGAGTGGAGTTGCCCGGCAAAGTCGTCGGGCAGAAGCGCAATGCCTGCAGCTCTGCTGGATCGCTGGGATCGACCCAATAACTGAGCGTGCAGCCCAAATCCATCAGCGGATCGCCCACCGTCGCCATCTCCCAATCGAGCACAGCCCGAATCTCAGCCAGTTTTTCAGGATTCAGAACTAGATTGTCATATTTGTAGTCATTATGAATGAGCGCAACACCAGACTCAATGGGCTGATTCTCTTGGAGCCAGGCTGCAACTTGTACCAACTCTGGAATCTCATCGGTGCGGGCTTTCTGGTAGCGCTCCGTCCAGCCTGTGATCTGACGCTCAATATAACCCTGGGGATGACCCAGCTCATTGAGACCTGTTCTCTCCAGGTCAAGCGAATGAATCTCTACAAGATTGTCGATAAAGGACTCCGACAGTCTTTCCATGGTATTTCGCGTGAGAGCAAGTCCAGCAGGGGGCTCTCTTCGCAAGATGACTCCCTGGACGCGCTCCATCAGATAGAATGGCGCGCCGATGACAGACTCATCTTCACAATAGATCAATGGATGTGGCAATTTTTCATAGACTTTGATAAGGCGGGAAAGAATCTTGAATTCCCGGCCCATGTCGTGTGCGCTCTTGATCTTGGCTCCAAAGGGCGGCCGTCGCAAAACGTATTCTTGAGTTCCAGATTTTACGCAATAGGTGAGGTTGGAGTGCCCGCCCGGAAACTGCGTGATCTCAATGGGCCCTCTGATCTCGGGAAAATGAGTTTTGAAATAATTTTGCAACAACTCAATTGAAAGCTCTTCGCCTGCACGAACGCTTTTCGGCTGATCGAGCCATGAGGAATTCAAGCCGCCTCCGCTACGATTTGCGATTCCGCTGGAATAGAGAGTACATGAACTTTTGCTCCGTGTTCCATGGCGTGCGGTGCAGCTCAATCTTCGCTCTCAGGAGCTTGAACTCAGCGCCTAGCTCTCGGCTCAGCTTCTGCGCATCGTATTGAACAATCGGAAGTCCACTGCATTGCTCCGGCCCACCGATGGCAAAGCTGGCAATGATCACAAATCCTCCCGGCGACAAGCTTCTCTTCAAAACTTCAACATAGCGCTTTCGTTCAGAAGCATCGGTCAAAAAGTGGAAGAGAGCACGATCATGCCAGAGATCGAAGCAGGTGCTTGACTCGAAATCAAGCACGTTGGCCTCGATCCACTCGACTCGTGTGGCTTGGTCTCCAAGCTCATTCTTTGCTTGTTCGAGCGCTTGTGCAGAGATGTCAAGCACTGCAATAGTATTATATCCGGCATCGAGCAAGCCTTTTGCTAAACGAGATGCACCGCCACCGACATCGAGAATTCGCGCACTTTTATTGAGTTGCAAAGACTCAATCAGTTCCAAAGAAAGCTTAGGCTGCTCTTGATACCAACTGACTTCTTGGTGAGATTTTTCGTGATAAATCTCTTCCCAATGCGATTTGCGATCCATAGTTATTGATTAGCCATCTCGTCTGATAAGCCCCATAGACTCAACATAAGAAATGCTGCTTTGCGTCTTGAGAATAGTCCCACTCTCCCCACAGGCATCTGTGATCCTTTCTATCAATTTTGGAGATGTGTTTTTAAGCAGTTTGTCTAACGCAAAATATTCAATCTGATCGGCTTCATCCGTGAGGCTAAGCCCTCCACCTATGGCGCGACAAAGAAATGTGAAGACTAGATTCTCCTGTGGCGGTTTTGCATAAACACCTGTGAGTCGCACAAGCTCAGCTTCGAGTCCTGTCTCTTCTCTGATCTCTCGAATGACACACTCCCAGGGCGTCTCATCCCGATTCATGCCACCGCCTGGCAGCACCCACATGTCGTAGTCACGCCGATGACAGAGCAGGACCTCCCCATCGTCATTGAAGATGACCCCGAAAGCACCAATCGTGAATTTGTCATTCGCTTCCGTCATGGATCAATATTACAGGGACAATGTAATTCACGTAAATGGGTGATCAGGATATGGCACACGACCGCACAGCATTCAAGAAATATATACACCAAATGATCCAAGATGAGTGGAGAGAAGAGGGTGAGAAAGGGCTACATCAGCTCTTAGAGAGAGGCCGGGAGTTCCAATTGGCCGATGTGCTTACGGGCGGCGGAGCCGTCCTCTTCCCCCATGCTGCCATCGCCCGTTGCGGGCACCAGAGTGCCGCAGCCGTCCATGCCGCTCTTGATTCCGGTTCGGACCGGGTGCTCGCCGTTGGAGTGCTCCATGCGCTTAGCGATGAGATGGAGGCTGCACGGGTCCGCGTCGCTCAAGGGAGTGATCCAAGCAAAGAAGAGCTGTGGGGTATTCAGGGACCTGGACTCCAAGGGCATGCGCACTGGGAGAGTGAATTCTCACTGCTCCACTTTCAGAAACTCTGGGAGACAGAGATCAAGCGCCGCAAGATCAAAGCTCCAGAGCTGATCATGCGCTACCCATTCTGGCTGGAGGAAAACCGGAGCAACTTCCTAACATAACAGAGCTTCAAAAGATTGTAAAAAATGCGGTTATCGTCACGACTGCGGATGCCTTTCATCATGGTATCGGCTATGGCGACACGCCCGAAAAGGCACTTGATCCCGAGCGCGGCGGTCTCGAACTGGCCCAGAAGAAGATCAATGAAGGCCTGGCTCTGCTGCACAAAGGAGAATACTGGAAGTTCAATCAGCATTGTGTCGAAGCCAAGAGTGATGGGCGCGATGCCGGACAGGTTGTCCGCTATCTTCTCGGCCCACTAACAGGGAAGATTTTAGACATCACCTATGCAGATACGACTGATATGTACAACGCCCCACCGCCGACATGGGTGGCTGCTGCGCTCGTTGAGTTGCGAAGCGCCTGATCTCTTCAGACGCCAGCAAATAAAAAAAGGGCGCATTTTCGAATGCGCCCTTCCGCTTCAACACTCTTGAAAATTTACTTGGAATTAAGCTTAATCAAAAACTCCTTAAGCTGCTCTTTTGCAGCAACTGGAGAGAGACTGTAGCGCTCCGCGAGCCGAGCCACGAATGCATCGCGGTCTCCTTTGATAGCCTCAAGCTCGTGATGAGTGAACTTCTTCCACTTTTTCATCACTTCGCCCAAATATTTATTCCAGTTGAAGCCAATCTGATCCCACTTCATCGGCTGCCCCATCTTATGCAGCAGCACTTGGGTGGCCGGATTGGTCCCCCGTCCACCTTTGACTAGCCCTCTCTGGCGCGATTTACTGCGTTGTTTGACTTTCGTTCTGGCTCTTGCGCCGCTCCTCGCCATCTCAAGCTCACCTAGCCCTTTCGAAATTTCAGAAAAAATCTTTCAAGATGCAGTCTCAATTTTGATTGAGTTTACTCACTTTTGGGCTTCTCTTCAATCTATGGAATCAAAAGGACTTTCCCTTGAGTCAGGCGAGCTTCCAGATAGCGATGGGCGTCTGCCGCATTCTGTAATGGAAAAGTCTTGTCCACTACGACTCGAAGCTCTTTTGAGCGCATCCACTGAAAGAGATCGCGCGCTCTGCCGAGCAGCTCTTCGCGTGTGCCGGCATAATGTTGCAGCGAAGGACGGGTCACAAAGAGCCCACCTTTGAGATTGAAGACTTGCAGATCAATAGGGGGCACAGGACCGCTCGACTGGCCATAGAGAACCATCATTCCGCGGGGCCGAAGCGAGTCCAAGCTCTTCCAGAAGGTCTCCTGTCCAACAGAATCATAGACCACATCCACTCCTCGTCCTTTGGTGAGATTTTTGACTTCTTCGGCAAAGTCTTGCTGGGTATATAAAATCACATCATGGGCACCAGCACCTTTTGCCAATTTCGCTTTTTCGGGAGTCGAAGTTGTGGCAATCACTCGCGCTCCTCGCATCACGGCCAGCTGGACAAGCAATTGCCCCACGCCTCCTGCCGCCGCATGGATGAGTGCCGTATCGCCCTTCTTGAGCGGGAAGGTGCTGTGGCTGAGATAATGGGCCGTCAGCCCTTGCAGCATGACCGCCGTCCCCTGCTGGAAATCGACTTCGTTGGGAAGTGGGACGAGCTTCCAGGCGTCAACAACTGCATATTCTGCATACGAGCCTGTCTCCATCGCATAGGCGGCGCGGTCTCCCACACGCACCTCTTTGACGCCTGGGCCAAGAGCATCCACAATCCCCCCGCCCTCCATGCCCAAGGTCGCAGGAAGTGAGACAGGATAGAGCCCTTTCCTCTTATAGATATCAATAAAATTGACTCCTGCAGCGGCTATTTTGACACGCGCCTGTCCCTTCTCTGGCTGCGGAATCGGAATCTCTTCATAGCGGAGCGTGCTCACATCACCATGCTCATGAATGCGAACGGCTTTCATTGGAGAACCTCCTCAGTCCAATTTCCCAAATCTCTGCCAGCTTGCCACATTCTGCAAGAGCTTGTCATCTCAGCTCACGTCTAACCAAATTTGTCGAGACGAGGACTAACTGTTGATTATGGACAAAATCATGAAATCACAAGCGCTTGACAAGCGATAAATGAGATGATATAAGTTCATTATATAATTAACTGCTTATGAGAAATCTACTGCTCTCTGCGAAAAGATTGAAGGAATGGGGCGCCTTTCTGATGCTGGGCTGCTTTGCCTGGGGGACGTCATTTCTTTGGATCAAGATTGCTGTAGGAGAGATCGGGCCGATGGCCTTGGTCACCTTCAGGCTCTTTTTTGGAGCGAGCGCCATCTGGCTCTTCCTCTGGCTAAAGAGATTTGTGATTCCACACGATCTGAGAGCGATTGGAATCATGGCCTTTGTGGGGCTGATCAACACGGCCATTCCATTCACGCTCATCTCGTGGGGGGAAGTTCACATAGATTCGGGATTGGCTGGAATCTTGAATGGCACGGTGCCACTCTTCACAATCATCATCGCGCATCTTGCTCTGCATGATGACAGAATTTCACTACCAAAGATTATTGGGCTCTTGACGGGATTTGCAGGGTTAGTGTTGCTGCTCAGCAAAGACTTGAGCAAATCAGGTCTATCTTCTGATATTCTTGGGCAGCTGGCTGTTGTCGTTGCAGCCGTTCTCTACGGCACATCGAGCGTCGTGATTCGAAAATTCCTCAAGGGCTATCCACCGATGTTGATTGCAGCCGTCTCCATGACTTCGGCGCTCATCTTCATGGCGCTGACTGCACCTTGGATTGATCCAAACTTTCGGCTTCCCACACAGCCCATCACCTGGCTGGCTGTGGTCTGGCTTGGCTTAATTGGCTCAGCACTCGCCTATCTCATGTATTTCTTCTTGATTCAGGCCTGGGGGCCAACCCGATCTACACTCGTCACTTATGTGATGCCTGCCATGGCCGTCATTTTGGGCACAATATTTTTGGGCGAGCAATTGACGTGGCAACTGGTTGTAGGCGGGTTGCTCATCATTGGCGGGATCGCCGTTGTCAACGTCAAGCCGCGCCGTGCAGAGGCTCCAGAGCAGACTCCAGTCACCGCAAAAAACTGATTATTTATACGAAGCGAATGAGAAGGGGTGACCGCAGGCCCCACTTGTGCGCTAGGGGAAAGCATTCGTGAAGAATCTCAGGGCAAGGAGGTTGGCCCATGAGCCTTCCCCGAATCTTTCGTAACGTCAGGGCCTTACAGCTTTTAGAGCACTGCGGTCACTCCCGCGGCGTTGATTGAGGAAGCTCAAGTCAATCCTCCTCCCTCGTCCCATTGAATTTGCGCCGCACTCTCTAAAGAAAATTATAGGCTCAAAAGCAAAAATCGTGACAGACTCGTTATTATCTCAGCAGTGGTCACAGACTCACTGCCAGATTGTTAAGATGGCTCCGATGAGAAGAATGTAAATAAGTTGGTATCCGGCATCAATCCAGTGAGCCAGCATGGATTTGCCAGAGAAGATGGCGTTGCTCAGCCCTGTTGTAAGCGCAAAGCCAACCCAAAGAAGAAACCCCAGCCACAATCCCTGAATGATATCGGCAGGATGCGCGTAGCTGATGAGCGCAGAGAAGACAAGCGCCATCACGATATTGCCCAGAAAAGTTATAAAGTATCCTGGCCCAGCCTTCTTCTGCATCTCTTTGGTCTGCTGCTCGCTAAAGCCGTGCGCTTTGACCCACAACTTCGCGAAGAGTAGGGGAGAATACCAAAGCCCTCCCAGAACGAATGCAGCCACGCTTGAGACGAGAACTGCCAAATAATTGATGTGAATATCCGCCATGAATCTCTCCTCTCTGCCATCTCCACTGAAGTAGCTGAGAATACACGACTCTTGAATGCCCAGACAAATCGTGGGAGTGCAAAATTCTTAGGCGGAGGTGAGCGCATCATGAATGACTAATTCGGCTGCTTCGGCATGTTCTTCATCTCAACCGCTGCGAGCTTGGTGCGCTGCATCAGGCGGTCATCCATATAGAGCCTGAATTCGTATTCGCCGGGCTCAGGAAGATCGATCGCGGGCAGATTAATAGAAAACTCAAAGGAGCGGTTCCGGCTCTTCACATGGATCTGACCCGTTGCGTTGCCAAGAACCTGCTGAGAATCGACTTTCAGATAATCAACCTTGCAGTCGTGGACTCCTTCGCTGTCGAACATGCGCGCATAGAGCGCGACTGGGCCATGACGGGCTGGGAACTGCTTGACCATGATGTGATCGAAGACGCCGACGAGCGTCTTCTTTTTTGTCGCTTCGTCGGTAATTACCTGGTCGCAGACTAAAAATGCAATCGGAATGGGCGGTATCGAGCTCTTCTCTTCTAGATTTGACATTTCCATTTCCTTTCTCACAAAACGCTTTAGTATACTCTGATTCTCTCGTCAATATCACCATAAGACGCGCTCTTTGAACGCCCTGCGGCAAGAGCGCATTCACTAGATTGCACAGTAATCGCTGGAAGTCTCATGACCAATTCTTATAGAATATAAGGCGTTGTGGGGGTCAGCGCTCACGCATCCATGAAAGAGAAAGATATCCTTCAGCTTCTAAAAGAAGTCCCACTCTTTTCGCAATTCAAAAGCGAAGAGCTGGCGCTCCTGATCCAGCGGGCATCCGAGGACGAATTCGAGCCGCACACAGCCATCGTTCAAGAGCATTCACCAGGTGATGAGTTCTATCTGATCTTGAATGGACAGGTCGAGGTCCGAAAAGGCTCAAAGAGATTGGCAAAACTTGGCGTTGGGCAATTTTTCGGTGAGATGGCGCTGCTCGACGAAAAGCTTCGCTCCGCCGATGTCATCGCATTGGAAGAGACGCGCTGTCTTGTGATCTCCAGCCACACACTCCACACGCTGATGCGCGAGCACCCCGACATGGCGCTCAAGATGCTGGCCGAGCTCACCCGCCGCCTGCGCAACACCGATCAAGAGTCAGTCGCCGCGCTTGAGCAGCGCGTTGCCGCACGCACACGGGAGCTCTCTGCGCTTTATGAAGTGACAGCAGTGGCCAGCGAATCTCTCGATCTGCAAGAGACGATGGAGCGCTCGCTCGAGAAGCTGCTTGATGCGCTGGACACGCACCGGGGTGCCATCTTCTTATTCAATGAGAAGACGGGCAAGCCAGAAATAGGCGCAGTCCGCGACATTCCCTTCAAGCTGCCCGAGAAGATGGATATGGTCAAGTCAGGCTCTAATCTTGGTGCCTGGGTGATCGAGCATGGCGTTCCACTGGTAATCGTCGATATCACGAAAGACCCTCGCGTTCCGCAATTTATCAAAGAACAGAATCCGCCTCCTGTAACGGGCGTCGGCGTCCCGATGCGTGCCAAAGGAAAGGTGCTGGGCGCAATCACCGTGATGCGCGAGGTGGAGCGGCAGTTCAGCATCGAGGAAGTTGCATTGCTCGCCTCGATTGCTGATCAGGTGGGTGTGGCCATTGAGAACGCAAAGCTCCATGAGCAAGCGCAACAGGTGGCCGTATTTGAAGAGCGGCAGCGACTCGCACGGGATCTCCATGATTCTGTGACGCAGTCGATTTACAGCGTGACACTCTTTGCCGAAGCGGCTCGCCGCCTGGCGAGCGATGGGGATCTCCAGCGAGCGCAGAGCCATCTGGAGCAGCTTCGAGAGACGGCGCAGCAGGCGCTCAAAGAGCTGAGGCTGCTGGTCTATGAGCTGCGCCCGTCAATGCTGGAGGCTGAAGGTCTGGCGGGTGCCTTGCGACAGCGGCTCAGCACCGTAGAAGAGCGGGCAGGAGTAAGAGCTGAGCTCATAGTCAGCAATGAATTGAAGCTCCAGAAGAGTATTGAGACTGAGATCTATCACATCGCGCAAGAGGCGCTCAACAACTCCCTCAAGCATGCCAACGCCTCGAGTGTCGTCGTGCGGCTACAATCGCTCGATGGAATAGTTAAAATGGTGATCTCGGATGACGGCTCTGGATTCGATATGGCGCACATTAAGAAGATTCGCGGAGTGGGGCTGACCAGCATGCAGGAGCGTACGGAGCGGTTGAAGGGCAAGCTCAAGATTGAGTCAGCACCTGGCAAGGGAACGACCCTTGAGCTGGAAGTTCCACAGGAGGCGGCAAAAGCATGAGTGAGAAGCCGATTCGTGTGCTCATCACCGATGACCATGCTGTCGTCCGCAAGGGCCTCAGCGCCCTGATACAGACGGAGCCCGGCATGGAAGTCGTCGGAGAGGCGGGAGATGGCGAAGAGGCCGTCTTCAAGGCCCGCACAGTAAAGCCAGATGTCATCTTGATGGACTTGGTCATGCCGCGCAAAGATGGAATCTCAGCGATTATTGACATCAAAAGAGAGAATCCAAACGCGCGCATTTTAGTCTTAACGAGTATTGCAGAAGATCAGAAGATTATGTCGGCAATCAAAGCCGGAGCGCTTGGCTATTTACTCAAGGATGCCTCACCGGATGAGCTGCTTCACGCCATTCGCAGCGTCTCCCGCGGCGAGTCTTCGCTCCACCCCGCTGTTGCCCAGCGCGTCTTGCACTCCATTCAGAGCCCGACTCAAGAGCCGCAAGATGACGGGCTCACCGAGCGCGAGAATGAGATCTTGAGGCAGATCGCCAAGGGACTTCCCAACCAGCACATCGCAAAAGAACTTGCGATCAGCGAGCGCACCGTGCGCACCCATGTGAGCAACATTTTGAGAAAGCTGCATCTGCCCAACCGCACGCAGGCCGCCCTCTATGCCATTCGTGAAGGGCTCGTCTCGCCGAACGAAGTCGAGAAATGATTTTCAATGAATGGCGCTATCCATTAGCGCTTCTGAAGCAAATTGACATCACAAGAACCCCAAATGCCTCTCTTAGCATCTTTGGCTTCGTTCGCCAGTCCGATCACACGTGGGAAGAAGGCCTGCTCTTCTGAGTACTCCACCTGAGGAACGACTAGACCCTGGCTGAGCTCCATCGTTTGGAAGAGAGATTGCTGATCGCTGTCCAAATAGACCAGAGCATAGATTCTCTTTTTCCCTGCAAATACAGTCGTTCGCCCTTGGTGTTGGAGCCAGACTGTTCGGCCTTGCAGGTAATTTTGCGCAAAGGCCGTAGATTCTGGGCCGTAGCACTCGATGTTGGAGGTAGCGAAGAAGCCACCACCGACATTTTCTGGTGCATTGACCAGATAAAGCTCAATGCGGGTGGGCAGATTATTCCCGCCGGATATGTAGGTGACGTCGAACGTGTCGCCATCCACGACAGTCGCCACTTTTGCGATGGCGAGAGAGAATGGGATTGGTGCTTGCGCGGCGCCCGCTCCTCCCAATACAAAAATGATCGCACTTAATAAAATCAAGGATGTCAAAATTCTTTTCATATAATTCACCTCACACTCAGTCTACCCAATAAGCAATAAGATTCACGTCTTCGCGAAAACATCATTGGGGTTTGCGAGACTAATAAAAAGGAAGAGAAAAGTGGCCTATTGCGTCATTACAATATTAAGTTGATGTTCAATCTGAGTTCTCGTGCTTACCCTCTTGAAACAAAAATTTTGGCTCCTGAAACCCTGCACTCAAATGTCAAGAGCACGTTCTCGGCAATCAAAGCTAAGTTTTGTGGTCACGTTCGGAATAAGACACTCAGGGCGCCGGAGTATGAGATTTTGGCAAAGGTGATATGTCACAATACTTGCTGCTTGATTCAATCAATGTTTAAACTTGGAATTGACGTACAGACTTCGAGAGAAGCAGATTGGACTGCACCATCCTACATCTCTTCATTGCTTGCCTTCAGAATCTCTGCATAAAGAGGCTACTTGTATGTATTTGAAAGTGTTGACATTTATAAGACAAATGATTAAATTTAGTTGGTTCGGACAAGAAGAGGATGTCGCCTTGGGTGTTTCGCTAAGGTACCCCTGTAGCAAAGAAAAAATTTCTCAGGCGGTAGGGCAGCGGTTAGCAATGAAGAATCCAATTGCACCAGGTTAGTCGTGTCTAAAAGTTACTGTGCATCGCAGATAGGGAGGCAATGAGCTTGGAGAAACCTAATCAGGATGTAGACGCAGTCGAGCAAATGGCCGGTAGCAAAGAAAAAACCGCAGCCCTCAACATTACAATAGAAGTTGATCGAGTTATAATCTTCGGATATGTGATGGCTCTAGTGCCGCTTTTCATATTGCCAATTTCCCTCATAACAGTTGGCGTTGGTATTGGGGCATATAATTACATCCGCGGCAAGGAACTACATCGAATTGTTCAAATGATATTAGCGGCTGTCGTCGGAATGATCGGCAGTATATTGGAGGAGCCGGGTTGTATATGTCAAGATGAGATATTAAGTTAATCGAAATTGTGCATTTGGAACAATTAATATCAGCTATACCAGTCTAGTCAAACTGACCTTAGACACAAGTATCCAAGCCGAGATTCCCGAGAGTCTTAGCCGTGTTTTCTTAACGACATACGACAATCTAGATTATTTATTCATGTTTGACTTGCCAATCTCTCTAAGAATTGCACCACCCACAAATGCAACCATTGAGATTAACATTAAAACAGCAGATCGAGTTCCACCTTCAGCAGCGTAAATTTGCTGCATGATTGTGTCCGCGCTTTTATCGATTGATGCGGAATTGCCAAAGGTTGCAACAGAACCAAGCAAGAAAAGACCCGAAAATATGAATAAGGAAATTTTCATAATATCCTCTCCCAAGTATTCATAGTGAATACGCAAATTTTACTGTAAATGCAGTTTGAGAGTAAAGAAGTTATTCATCAAAACGCAATAAATTGACAACACTGAGTAAAACTGCCATAGTCTCAATAACACATATATAGAGGAGGTCTTTATGGCTAAAGTATCAGCATATCACACCAACTCAGAAGAGTACCCACCAACGCATAGGAATGTATATCATGATCACGATAATTGTCCTGATGGCAAGCGCATCAAGCCCTAACATCGAGTGAATGGAACGGGGAATAAGCCCCGATGTAAGGAATGCATTAAGCTGGGCTAATATATTCGAACCCTAAAGACGATTTCCCAGTCTGGACCGTTTGGTTCTATTCCTTCGCATACATACCACACTCTTCGCAGGCATAAAACTGGGAACCCATAGGCAAGACAGATTGCTAAGGCTCTCCAGCCTGCCTCTGGAGTGCCGACAAACCTTACTGTGGGTTCAGTGTAGGCATGACCTACCCCACCCTCACAGGATTCGACAGTCTCAATGCCATTGCATTGAAGGCACTCAACTGCTTTTGCTATACCCAGATCAAGTCTTCCTGGTACGGGCAGTGCAGGTGCGTTCTTCCGATGCGACGATGAATCCTTATTCAAACTATCTCACCGCCCCGAAATGGCGAGAGTTTTTGTGCAGCTTTGCCAGATATTGTGCAGAATCGGGAATTTGTGCAAAGCCAATTTTTATAAGTCAAAAGACGTAGAAGAGCCAAGACAGATGCCCTCCTTTTATCCCACTCCCTTTGGGTCATTACTCCGATGTGGGCAAATCTGGGCTCATGGTAGAGTCGAATCGACTTTTGCCTATGGAATGGAAATCAGCCTTCCTTTTGTAAGGAGCTCTGAATGGAACAACATCTTCGCGGAATGATCATCGCCAAGCCTGGCCGGATACGAGAGTGTGTCCATGCCATGCTGGCATCTCTCTCAGGGGTCGAGAGCGTAGAGCTGATCGAAGACCCAGAAGCAGCCCTAAAATTTATCGCGAAATCATCACCAAATTTTGTCCTTTTCGGACTTCAGCTGCCAAATCCACAGTTTCAATCATTTTTGAGAGAGCTGAAATTGAAATCTCCAGAGACCAAGACTCTGGTCATTGTGGACAACATCGTGCAACAGCAATCGGCCAAGGTCGCCGGAGCCGATGAAGTTCTGCTCCAGGGCGCAACGGCTGAAAAGTTTATCGATGCATTGAGCAAAATCGTGCCATCCAATTTACTCAAAGAACATTTGGCAGAGTGTGCGGAAGCAAAGAAATCCAGCGAAAGTGAAGAGCCTCTGCACCTCACAAGGAGGTAACATGGTCCTCAAAACCGAACAACTGACTAAAACGTATACAGTAGGCCAAGAGCAGGTTCATGCTCTTCGTGGCGTTGACTTTCAGGCAGACCCAGGCGACTTTATCGTCATCAACGGGCCCTCAGGGAGCGGCAAGACGACATTTCTCAATCTTGTGGCCTGTATTGATCAGCCAACCGCAGGCGAGGTCCTGATCGAAGGACAACCCATTTCGGGGTTATCCCAGAGCGAGCTCGCCAATCTGCGCCGGGATAAGATTGGCCTGATGTTCCAGTCGTTCAACTTGATTCCGGTGCTTACAGCCTTTGAGAATATTGAATACCCGCTTTTACTAAAAGGCGTTCCCAAAGCCGTGCGCCGCGAGAAGGTGCTCAGCCTGCTGGAAGAGGTTGGATTATTGAAAGAGGCCCACCGCCGCCCTGACCAGCTCTCGGGCGGGCAGAAGCAGCGTGTGGCGCTGGCCCGCACACTGGTCAATGATCCAAAGCTGGTGCTAGCCGATGAGCCAACTGGCAACCTCGATTCCAAGACGAGCGAGCGCGTCATGGCCATGATTCAGCGCCTCAACCAGAATCACGGCGTCACCTTCTTGGTCGTCACGCACGACCCGATGGTCAATCACTATGCGGACAGGCTTGTACTCATCAGAGATGGGCAGCTTTCGGAGACCGATCAGCCTGCAACATTCAAGGCCGACCTGAACGGAAATCAACGCGAGGATGAAGAGTATGTGGTTTCAAATCGCGCTTCGTAGCCTCGCCCGCAACCGGCGAAGAACGATCCTGACACTGGCCGTGATTGCTCTCGGCACAGCCATGAGCTTTGCCGTGGCTGGCTACATCGACGATGCGCTTAACAAGCTGCGCTCTGAGACTGTAAAACAGTATGGTAACTTGCAGATCGCCAACGCGAGCCTCTGGAAGGATTCGCTTGCCGGATATCAATCCATGATTACACCCGCCGTCTATGCAAAAGTCCAGGAGATTTTGCAAAAGTACCCAGCCGTGGCTTCGTACACTCCGGAGATCATGCTCTCTGGCATTGCAACCACGGGAAGCTCCTCCAAGGGGCTGCACGCCATCGCCTTTGATCCGATCAACACTGCTTTGAATTACAACGACATTGTCGTGGATGGCGATAGAGTGCAGAGCAAGAGTACAAACATACTCGTTGGAGAAAGTCTGTCCAAAGAGTTCGATCTCAAGCTGGGGCAGAGAATCGACCTGACGGCTTCCACGGTCGGGGGACAGCACAATCGCATTCGTCTTAAGGTGACCGGAATCTTTCGCCGAAATGACCAGAAAGATGAGAGCCAGCTCATCTTTGTGCCTCTCAGCGCCGCACAGCAGCTTATCCAGACAAACAACTATTCAAAAGTCGCTGTGACTCTCGATAAACTCGAAGACACGGAGCCGACCGCGGCCGCGCTCCAAGCCGATTTTGATGCGACCCGGCTCTGCAACACGGAGAGCTACAATGTGCTAGTCGGCACTAGCACTACCACGCCTGCTGATAACCACACGATCATCACTGACGATAATAAGCCCGTTACAACCAATATCTTGCAGAGCCACTCCAAAGAGAATCTGGACGCAGCCAGCATTCGCATCGCGCATGGAGCGAGCAACGGCTCTCTTAGCGTCAACAATTCGACTGGAGAAGTGACCTACAACCCAAAGACTGATTTCGTCGGCAGTGACTCGTTTGAGGTTGAAGCCTGCACCAAAACGGGCCTCGGCTTGCAAGTGAAGAGCTGGAAGCAATTATCTGTCTATTATCAACAGGTCGAGGGCTTTTTCATGGCGCTCTTTGGCTTCTTAACTATCACAGTCGCCCTGCTCGTCTTCTTTATCGTCTTTCAGGTTCTGACCATGTCATTCTTGGAGCGCACACGCGAAGTGGGAACGATACGTGCCATCGGGACGAAGCGGCAGCAGGTATTTGCCATGTTCATCATCGAGAGCCTCGTGCTGGGCATTCTAGGAGGATTGCTCGGCCTCGGTGCAGGCTGGGTCTTGGGGCAGGGCTTCAATTCCATCGGGATCGACTGGATGCCTCCAGGAGCGATACGGCCTGTGCCTGTTGAATTGACGCTCGGTTTGGGCAACGCCTGGATTCCACTGTTGATCAGCGCAGTCGCTACACTGCTCTCGGCTCTGATCCCCTCGATCCACTCCGCACGCATTCAGATTGTGGACGCTCTTCGGACCAACTAGAAGGAGCTGGCTATGTTTTTTAATATTGCGCTGCGAAACGTCTTTCGAAACAGACGCAGAACGGCCATCAGCTTGGGCGTGGTCGCCTTGGGTGTGGCCATCTTGTATGTCGTCGTCGGCTTCGTCTCCGCCAGTCTGGTCACGACCAAAGAGAGCCTCGCCCGGCTCTATGGCTCTGTGCAGGTCGCAAGCAGCAAATATTTTGCCAACCAGACCAAAGCTTATATGCATTTGATGGATCAAGATGCCGCAGATCGCGCTGAAGAGATTCTAAAGAACGACCCCCATGTGCTGGGGACCGAGACGCAATTGGGCTTTACAGGGCTGATCGGGAATATCAAGGGGAGCACACTGCTCACCGCGCAGGGCTATGATCCCACCAACCCCGTGGAGAATTTCGGCGACCTGATTGTGGATGGCACCCCGCTTCAAGATCGCACCGATCCTCGTGAGATTCTGTTAGGAAAGAGCTTGGCCGATTCTCTGGGGCTCAACGTGGGAGACTGGATTGTCGTTGGAGCAGGAACCCAAATTGGAAATTTCAATGCAAGCGCCGTTCAAGTCGTTGGCATCATGAAATTCAATGATCTGGAGCAAGAAGGGCAATTGGGCTTCATCCCCCTTGCTGCCGTGCAGAAGCTGCTCATGACCAAAAGCAAGATTGAGCGTATCATCGTCAAGACAGACAACATTGACGCTGCGCCTCAATTTGCGCGTGAATTGCAAGCCAAGTTTGATGCCGCTGGCATTTCGCTGCAAGTGCGCCCGTGGCAGCAGCTTAGCCCGCTCTATGCTTCCATTCGACAATTTAGTGATGTTTTTACGCTCTACACCTATATTGGGGTATTCATTCTCGCATTCTTCAGCATTCTAGAGGTCCTGACGATGGCCTTCTTAGAGAGAAAGCGTGAGGTCGGCACAATCCGCGCTGTGGGCACAAGGCGCCGCCAAGTCTTCTTGATGTTCGTGCAAGAGGGCGTCGTGCTGGGGGTAATCGGCGGAGTGCTTGGAGTTCTCTTGGGCTTTTTGATAGCGGCGCTGATCAATGGCTCCAGCCTCACTTGGCTGCCGCCCGGAACGATCGATCCAGTCCCAGTCATCATTGGAGCCAGTCCTCTGGTTGCCGCACTGGCATTCTTAGCAGCCTTAGCCTCTGCACTCTTAGGGACGCTCTATCCCGCGTATATGAACTCGCGACGCAATATAGTAGAGTCGCTTAGCCACGTCTAGAGAAATAGTTTAGTACGCCAAATGACGTATGCTCTCGACCATCTTACGTAGAGATCGGCCACGCTGGCCAGTTCATTTGTCCAATCGCAGACCTGTCATTTTCCCGATGTGTAAGAACTTTGCAGATGGTATGCTAAAGTACAGCGCTAGCAGAATCGCAGCTACAATAAAAGGAGTTGAAATGAAAAAGTTTATTATTCTGTCGCTATTATTGGTACTGGGTGGAGCGGTGGGTGCCTTTGCACAAAACGGAGGACAGCCGCCATCTCCCGACGATCAGCTCTTGGGGCAGATGGATTATGAGCGCTTTGGTGCCTATTTTGATCTGAGTCAAAACAGCCCATCTTCCTCGTTTACAGTGGATGTCACAGCTCAGCGAGTCAGTGGTACCTTTACTGCAACAGTTCAGGTCTCATTCAAATTGATCAAAGGCAATTTTTATGGGCGTATTGACTATCTGGCCCCCTCTGATCTGGCTCAACAGGTATTCATCATCACACCTGAGGGCATCTTCTTCTGGAAGCCGGATCTGGCTGAGACAGGCGCCATTCGTGTTCCCGGCTCCTACGAAGTCTTCGGAGATGCAACGGTGGCCGAGGTCGTTGGAATCGGCTTCAGAGGCGATTACAAGATCGGCAAGCGGGATGACAACGTGACTCTGACCGATCATCCCGGGAAGACCTACATTCGGCTCAGCTTGGAGCCAGCTCATGATGGCGTCGCATTCCCATACGCCACCGTAGTCGCCGAGGCCATTACAAACGGCGATAAGACGACCTATCTGCCATATACACTGGAGCTCTTTGGTGTCGACCACAAAGATGACTCCGATGCTCTCCACTTCAACACGTTCGAAGAGTACGGAGACCTCAACGGCACCCCATTCTTCAAGACGCAGAACTTGCACAACCTGATTACACCAGAGAACTACACGCGTCTCTCTGTCAGCAACATTTTGCACGAGGAGATCCCAGATGCGAAGTTCGATCCAGCACAGCTTGGCAAATAGATAGAGATGAAAAGACTAGGACTGACCTCCTTATTGTTGATGGTGCTGCCTGCCCTCGTTCTCTGGGGGCAGGCAAATCCTTTGGATAGCTATCCAACAGTGGAGGAGGTTCAGCCCCTCAAATCTCAGGCTCTAAGTATCATCCATTCGATCTTTCAAGACCCAGCACGAAAAGAGGCAGACAGACTCAGCACCATTCTCGTTCTTAGCAGAAGTCAGGACCCAGATGCCGTGCCGCTGCTCATCGAGATTATGCTCAATGACCCCTTTGCCTCTGTCCGGAGGGAGGCTGCAAAGAGTCTTGGAGATTTTCATGATTATCAGGCCATCCCGGCCTTACGCGAAGTCGCATCAACAGAATCCTTAGCCAGCACCCGCTGGGCGGCAGGAGTCTCAATCTTAATTATGAGGCCCATAGAGCTTGAGTTTCTAAAGAGCCTGGTGAGTGATCCAAAGGTTCTTACAGAAGCTGCTCTCTCTTTGCAGGACCCTACCACAGCCGCGAAATTTCCACATTCATTGTGGCCAACTCTTGAGGACGGCTTTATCCAAGGGATCACAGATGCTGCAAGGTTCGATCCTATCGTGCGCTCTGCAATGATGCGAAGCCTCTTGCAATTTGGGACTAGCAGGGCTGTTCCGGTCATCCGTACCATTCTCAATAACACAAATGAAGATCCCTTTGTGCGTGGCACGGCTGCCTATGTGCTAGGTCAATTTAAAGCGAGCGACTCTGTAGATGACCTGATCCGGTTGCTAAGCAGCGGACAGCAAGCGATTCAAGTTGGAGTATTGGCTGCTCTTGGGAGCCTGGCCGATTTCAGTGCCTTTACCCCGATCACCAATCTCCTTCAATCGAGTAAATCTGCTGAGCTTCGTCTTGACGCCGCCAATGCGCTGGCTACGTTCGGGCCAAGTGCAGTCACACCCCTCATCTCTGCAATGAACTCAGACTCGTCTCCCACAGTAAGAGCCGCTGCCATCTCAAGCCTGGTCAAGATCGGTGGCGATGATGCAAAGAGCGCTATCTTGGCATTCGTGAGCAGCGGCTACTTCGCCAAGTGCGATCCGGCGGCATGCAGCAATCTGGCATTGGGAACTCTCTCGGCGCTCGCCGAGCTAGGCGAAGGCAAATTGGCCGTCCAATTGCTGCAAAGCTCCATCGAGCAATTGAGAGATTTTCTGCCCCTGCTCTTCGCATTCGTTGAGCCCGACTTGGTGCGAGTGACCACCGAAATCGCAGAGACCGCACCTGAAGTACTGGATCTGCTTCTCAGCGATGAGAGCCCCTATTTGCAAAACCTGGGAATTGTGGCCATGAGCGCAGTGGAAGGACGAGCCGCGCGCGAGAAGATCTTGCCCTACATCTCATCCGATCAGAATGTGTTGGTGCGACGGGCGGCTTTGGAAAGTCTCGCACAGATCGCTGTCTCTGATGATGTCGATCTCTTCTCAAACTGGCTTCTGGACAAAGACCGCCGCTCAAGCCAGGCTGCATATTCGGCCCTGAGCCATGTTGGCGACGCCAGAGCACTGACCCCTCTTCAGAGCTCGCTCTCTGCGACCCGGCTCAATACCCTTTTGCAGGCGCTGGATGCCGCTTTTGTGTATGCCAATCGCATAGAGGCGATCCACCAAGCGATGAATCAGATCACCCCGGACAGCAAGTCCACTGCCAAATAAGCATCTCTCAATCTCGTAAATCAATTTGTCTTTTTCTATAATGCCCATCAAGGGCTCCCATGTTTCGATGGATCTCAAAACTGATCTGGCTCCCATTTGGTCTCTTTGGTCTGCTCTGGCTTCTTCACGCCATTGATGCCTTCAAGCTCTCACTCTTTACTGGAAACTGGCTCTGGGCGGTCTTTGGAGTGCTGGCGCTGGCCGTCAGCTTAGGATTCATACTCTTTTATTGGAAGAAGAGTCGTAAGCGAACCTGAAGTTTATGAAGAATCTGACGAAGCAAAATTGCATTCCCTGCCAGGGCAACGTGCCGCCATTAACTACCAGCAGGATCCAAGATCTGATCATTCAACTAGACCATGACTGGCGTGTGAGTAAAGAGCATCATCTTGAAAGAGATTTCACATTCAAGAATTTTCAAGAGGCTCTTGCTTTTACTAATCGGGTTGGCAAGCTCGCAGAAGAGCAAGCTCATCACCCTGATATTTATCTGGCCTGGGGAAGAGTCACGATCACAATCTGGACCCACAAGATCGACGGGCTCACGGAGAATGATTTTATTCTGGCGGCAAAGATTGACGAGTTTTGAAGTAGTGTTTAATAGTCTTTCATTCCATATTTTTGTAAAATCCTTCGAGCCACAGAGGCTTTATGGACTTCATCTGCCCCATCATAAATTCGGGCGGCCCGCTCATGGCGATACCAGTAAGCAAGCGGCGTCTCATCGGTCATGCCAAGCGCGCCATGCGTCTGAATGGCCCTATCCAAGACCTTTTGCAAGACCCCAGCCACAAAGAATTTGATCAGTGAGATCTCATCTCGGGCAGCAGTTGCCCCTTCCTGATCGATCTTCTCGGCAGCATCGAGCACTACGAGCCGGGAGGCATTGATCTCGGCGCGGCTCTCTGCAATCCACTCTTGAATCATCTGCCGCGTGCCCAATGGCTGACCCGGAGAGATCTCTCGAGTCGCAGCCCGCTCGCACATTAGTCGAAAGGCACGCTCACAGATTCCAATCCAGCGCATGCAGTGGTGGATGCGGCCTGGGCCAAGCCGCTCTTGCGCAATCATAAAGCCCTGATTTTCTGGCCCCAGCAGGTTGCTCTGCGGCACGCGACAATTTTTGTACTCAATTTCGGCATGGCTGGCGTAGTCGCTGCCCGTATTGCCCATCACTGAAGTATTTCTGATCCGCTTGAAACCGGGAGTTTCTAAAGGAACGATGATCTGACTCGCTCGCAGATAAGGGCTCTCGGCATTGGGATCGGTCACGGCCATCACAATGGCGAAATTTGCTCCATCCGCAGAGCTGGTGAACCACTTATGCCCATTGATTACGTAGTCGCTGCCATCTTTAGTAGCTGTCGTTCCCATCCAGACCGGATTGGAGCCAGGGTATTCCGGTTCCGTCATCGAGAAGCAGCTGCGGATCTCGCCGCGAATGAGCGGCATCAAGAATCGCTCTTTCTGTTCCGGAGTGCCATAGTGCATCAGAATCTCCATATTGCCAACATCTGGGGCCTGGCAATTGAAGAGATAGTGCCCAATGGGGCTCTGTCCCAATTGCTCGCTCACATGTGCAAATTCCAAGAGCGAGAGCCCAAGCCCGCCATATTCTTGTGGAATATGGGGAGCCCAGAGTCCCAGTCTTTTCACTTTTTCGCGCTTCTTTCTCAGCTCAGGCAGCAAGTCCCGAAAAGTGGAATTGAGAAACTGGCTCTCCAATGGAGTGACCTCTTGTGACATGAATTCTGCGATTTTTTTGTGAATGATCTGCAGCTCTTCAGAAATTGAAATTCTCATTATCTCACCCAATGTTAATAATACGTCAATAACTCTGGATTGTGGATGTACGGACTGGCATTGAACGTTCTCAGCGAGAATCGATCTTGGGTAAAGAGAAAATCCGTAAAGGTCGCATTGCGGACATTCCAGCTCATCTCCAAGATCTTCTCATCCGATACATCAAGAGCCTTGCCCGCTGTGGCAGCCACAGTCCCTGCAGATGTAAAAGCAGCAATCACTCGCCCCTTTTTGTAGTCACCCGTCATCTTCTCGATTCCGCATTTAACCCGGCTCTGAAACTCATGCCAGCGCTCCACTTCGGGGTCTTGCAACTCACCGCGCACCCACGTCAGCATCAGCTCGCGAAAGGCATCATTGAAGCCGTCTGACCTACGCAGCTCTCGATTCAAGCTCTCCTTCTCCATCCCTTCCAGAGATGAGCGCCGAATCCAATCGTTCAATAGATGTTTTTGAACGAGCCGAATGGCTGGATATTCATCAAGCTCTTGCAGCTCAGCGGGCTCTGGCCAGGAAAGACCTCTCTCGCGGTAGAGGGCTGCGAACTGGTCATGAGTCTGCCGGTGGCGGCGGCGCGGCCCTATATAAACATGATCAAAGATCACATGCTGATCGGCCCAGAATTGTCCCAGCAGACGAGATTGCCGCTCGCCCAGCGATGAAAGCTGATCGTATTCGCCATGCAAATAGCTCGCCTGGCCATGTCGAAAGAGAACTAAGACACTCATCACTCTATCTTAGAGCAAGAAGCTGATCTTCGTCTTCTTTCAATTCCACCCAAAAACTGTAGCCATGTTGTTGAAAGCCTAAGCTGTCATAGAAGCGATGGGCTGCCTCTCGCTTGAGGTTGCCGGATAGCGCAAGTTTATAACAACCCTGCTCGCGGCAGCGCTCCATCGCAAAACCCATCATCTCTTTGCCAATGCCATGCCCTTGTAAGGCAAGATCAACCACCACAGCCTCAACCAGACCGGATGGACTTCCAAGATGCGAGAGATTGTCCATAATGAGCAGACCAAATGTGCCAACGACTCTTGCATTTAGCACCGCAACATAAATCTTGTAGTCGGGATATTCTTTAATTTTCTCAAAGATCTTCTTAGCATCGGCTAACGAGAGGTGCTTGCCATCATCCACTCCGGGTTGGGCGAACAACTCTAAAATGGCCTGCAAATCTGCAGAATGGGCTTCGCGAATCAATGCACCTGACATCGTTACTTTCGCCATTCGGCTGCAAACCACTCAGCATGAGGCATTCCAGTCTGAAGCACAGCCCGTGCGAACTCTTCAGCATCGAACGGGACCCGGCGAAAATCCACACTCAAGTCTCTTCCATCAGCGCGAAGCAACGCATATTCACCCTCGGCGAGATTTCTGGGCGATCCACTCTTTGCATCGATAAAGTACGGAAGACCCACACTGCCGGGGTTGATCAGAAATGAAGACTTGTAGCGCCGCAACATGGGAGTGTGCGTATGGCCACCCGCATAGATTTGGGCATCGAGACCGACAAAGATCGGCTCTAGCTCTTCATCTGGCGTCGTTGCGCGAATAATCTCATCATACGAGCGTGGCGAGCCGTGAAAGCAGAGAAGCTCTGTCTCATCGTTCAGCTGGGCGCGAATTGTCGGCTCAAATGATTTCAGAAAATCAAGATCGGTCGCTGACAACTGATCTCGGCACCAATTCCCCATGTCCAGAATTCTCTTCCCGATCTCTCCTTCTGGCTCTGGCGTGAACTGGCCCAGCAGCCAGCCATCGGCGTTCCCCATCACAATGGGGCACCTCAGCTCTCGCACTCTTTTCAAAACCTTCAATGGCTGTGGTCCGTTGACGATATCACCCAAACAGATAATCTGATCAACTCTCTCTTTGGAGATGTCTGAGAGCACGGCATCCAGCGCAACTGCATTGCCATGAATGTCCGCGATTAGCGCAATCTTCATATCTTTTTGAGATTGGACACAGTCCGCTCATTCTGCACATTGCCCGTATTCAATGTCCCTGCAGGCTCAAAGAGGAGCACATGCGTCTCTTCTTCGGCAACTGGGTTGTGCTCAATGCCCCGCGGAATGATGGCAAACTCTCCCGGCTCTAACACAAGATCTTCCTGATCTCGCAGCTTGATCCTGAGCCTGCCTTTGACGACGAGAAAGAGCTCATCTTCGTTTTCGTGATGATGCCAGACAAAATCGCCCAAAACCTTGGACATCTTGACATGGAAGTTGTTGACCTCGCCCACAATCTTGGGGCTCCAGGTATCGTCAAATGAGGCAAACTTCTCTTTTAAATTGACTTTACGAATCATGTGAGAACCCCTTCAGGAGCCAGACTCTCCAGCAATCTTCCTGTATCCAAAATTGTAGCAAACTCCCCATGTAGACTGACGAGGGCTAATTCATGAATCTGATCGGCAGCATAGTGCTTCCCATTGGGCCCGGTGCGATCAAAGGTCGCCGTCGCATCGGAGACTACAAAGGTCTCAAAGCCGAGATTGGCTGACATGCGAGCCGTTGTTGAGATGCAGTGATCGGAAGTGAGACCCGCCAGCACGACAGCTTCGATCCCGCTCTCCAGCAGGCGATACTCAAGGGCTGTGCCAATAAATGCGCTGTTCACATGTTTTTGAATGACAGGCTCCCTATCCAGCGGCATGACGATCTCTTTGATCTCGCAGCCCTTCTGTCCTGGTCGAAGAGGAGAACCCGCCATTCGCGAGAGGTGCTGCACATGAAAGACGGGTCTTCCCGCGCCCCTCCAAGCCTCCAGCAATTGAGCCATCCTCTTCTCCGCATCCAAATTGTTTCTTGCGCCCCATTTGGGATCATCAAAGCCCTTTTGCACGTCGATTAGAATTAGCGCTGCATCTTTGATCCGATTCACAAAGCACCTCCTGCTCATTTGAGTCCGCTGCATTGATCCGATAGATAGGTCCTTTTGGCCGCTTCGTCCCGCTGCGATCGTAAATATTGCACCCATGCCTCGCGCTCGTGCCACACCGGGGCTAACTCCCAAAGGCAGAGCGTCGGCCCATCTACGCCCAGATTGATTTTGCGAAATTCCGCGCCTTGCCGATTCTCTCTGATGTACTGCGTCTCCCAAATTTCGTTTGCATCTTTCCATAGACAGACAACCAGATAGATGAGCTCTTCGGTGTAGTGCAGCAATACAAAACCCAAGCCATGCCCAAGATCTAGTCTGTCAGCGCTGGCCTCGCGCTCCAAGAATTGTCGTGTCTCCCGAATGAGCGAGAGTGGAATGATCAATTGTGGAGGCCGTATCTCATACCACTTCAGGACTGCGCCCAGTAACTCCAATGGGCGATTTGGGGCAATCACGCAATCAAAATGATGATATGCTTCGTCAATATTCCCCACGGAGCTTAGATTGAGCTTTTCGAGACTCTTTGATTCTTTGGGCGAGAAATCTTGAACATTAAATTTCTGTCTTTTGCCTGTCATCGCATCCACCGTAATCTCAATGACAGCCGTGTGAGATTCAAATGCGCCGCGAAATTTATTTACTGTGCTTTCGCGGAGCGCATCCACTTGCTCTTCCGGAGCGTATTTGCCGGTGATCAATTTGAGGGCTGTCGTCCGCTCTTCAACCGCATCAAGCACTCGCGCCGTGCCAAAACAGACAACGGACGCATAGGCTGTATCGAATTCGCAAAGCACAGGATGTGGCAGTGTGGCGACGTATTCATCAATCTCAAAGCAGACGCGTGGATGAGTCTTGACGGCAGAGATTAGCCGCCCTTCGCTGGCCCCATGAATCCAGATCTTTGAATCGTCGTAGGCAAAATTCATTGGGATGACATACGGCTCGCCATCCGCAATGACAGCCACTCGCCCAATGAGTGCGGATTGCAACAATGCCTCGATCACCTCTCGCTCATGGATGCCGTGATCGGGTCGCCGCAGCGTATACCGCTCGACTTGGGACATGGCTTTTGCTCCTTAGCTCATCGCTTCTTGGCCTTCTTCTCAAAGGGCAGATGAGAAGTATCTTTTAGCGTCTCCAGTACAATGGTCGTTCGGGTATTGACCGGGCCAAGTGAGCCGACCTTCTCTTTGAGAAACTGCCAGAGATGATCGGCGTTGGCGGCGCGCACTCTCACCAAATAGCAATCTTCTCCGGTGATGTGATGGACCTCTTGGACTTCGGGAAATTTGATGAGTTTTTGACCAATCTCGCTCGAGCCAATGGGCTCACGAGTGTGAATAAAGATGAAGGCCAGCAGGCCAAATCCTAAGGCGTCCGCATCGAGGGTAGCCTGGTATCCTTGAATGATCTTCAGCTTTTCGAGTTTCTTGATCCGCTCAAAGATGGCGGATGGTGCCATTCCCAATCGGCGCGCGATCTCCGCGTTGGGAGTTCGGGCATCTTCCTGAAGAATCTTCAGGATTTCTTTATCAATGTCGTTGATCATTCGGTATCACCAACGATTATATGAATAATAATCGAAATCTGACAAGAGGTCAAGATGGAATTCAATTTGACTTGGCCTCTCGTTCATGGTCACAATAATCGATGAATGGCTTATCGAATGGATACGCTCCTACTCAGTAATTCAGGTGAGTCAGTTGTTTATATCTTCGTATTGGCATTGGTTCTGATTGGCTTTTTCGTTTCCAGTTACATCCGCTCGATACGCGGAAAGACGCTGGGTTCATGGGCAAATGCACACAATCTAAGCTTTGACGAATATTCAGAGAGCTCGATTGATGAAACCTATCCTCATTTTGAGTGCCTACAAAAAGGAGAGAAACGTTACAGCTTTAACCGCATTACGGGGAAATGGAGAGAACATGACTTCTTTGGCTTTGACTATCACTACAGGACCGGCTCAGGGAAATCTACAACGCATCACTACTTTTCCGCTGTGATCTTGACGAGTCCCATACCATTGAAACCTCTCTTCATTCGACCTGAAGGCATGATGGATAAAGTGACTGAATTCTTTGGAGCCGAGGATATCAACTTTGAATCCAGGGAGTTTAGTCAAAAATTCTTTGTAAGAGCACCAGACAAAAAGTGGGCCTTCGATGTGATCCAACAGAGCACCATGCAGCTCATGCTCGATTCGCGCAGCTATTGGATTCAGTTCGGGGAAGATTGTGTCATTGCGTATGATATCGTTAGGTTTTCAATCGAAGATTTCGAGCAGGCTGCCAATGTCATCTGTGGCATTCTGGATCGGTTGCCTGATTATGTGAAAGAGGCTCAACAATCTTCAACGAAGTAGCCATTGGTTGACAGCCCTCTCAGTTCATTACAAAATACTCTCGAAAGGAAGCATGGCGTGGATAATCTATTAATCGTCTTAGTTATCGTAGTGATTATAGCTGCCATCATCTGGGGCGCGTACGCATCCGCAAAACGTCGCAAAGATCTGGCTGCCTGGGCTGGTATGCACAACATCAGCTTCTCAGAATCACGGGAGTATATAATTGAAAACACATACCCTCAATTCACTTGCCTGCACCAAGGCTCCAACCGCTATAGCTACAATCACCTCACGGGAAAGTGGAAAGAGCACGACTTCTCCGGCTTCGATTATCACTATGAGACCTATAGCTATGACTCCAAAGGACGCCGCCAGACCAATCATCATTATTTTTCTGCTGTGATCTTGACAAGCCCGATTCCTTTGCAGCCGCTCTTCATTCGGCCCGAAGGGCTGCTCGACAAAGTGACTGAGTTCTTTGGAGCCGATGATATCGATTTTGAGTCCACGGAGTTTAGTAAAAAATTCTTTGTAAAAGCACCCGACAAAAAGTGGGCCTTTGACGTGATTCAGCAGCGCACAATGCAATTTCTGCTTGATTCGCCAAGATTCAATCTTCAGCTAGGCTACAAGGAGATTATGGCCTATCATAACTCGACCTTTTCTGCTCAGCAGTTTGAGCAGGCAGCGGATGTCATCTGCGGCATATTGGAACGGCTGCCTGATTATGTGGTACAACAACAAAAGGGGCAGGCATAACCTGAAGGAGGCAGACAAAACCTATGGATGCAACCTGGATTGTATTAGGAATCATTCTTCTGCTTGTGATCTGGGTAATCGCGCTCTACAACGCGCTCATCCGCACCCGAAACACAGTCGATGAGTCCTGGTCTGACATCGACACCGAGCTGAAGCGGCGCTACGATCTCATTCCCAACCTGGTGGAGACCGTGAAGGGTTACGCCGCTCACGAGAAGACAACTCTCAATGCGGTGGTTGAAGCGCGCAATAAGGCGATGGCGACCCAAGGTAGCTCACCGGAGGAACAGGCAAAGAATGAGAACCTCCTGACTGGCACGCTGCGGCAGCTCTTCGCCTTGGCAGAGAGCTATCCAAATCTCAAAGCCAACGAGAACTTTCTCCAATTGCAGACTCAGCTCTCCAACACGGAAGATCGCATCCAGACGGCGCGCCGCTTCTACAACGCCAACGTTCGCGATTTGAACAACAAGATTCAGGTCGTCCCATCCAGCATCATCGCCAACATGTTCAACTTCAAGCTGCGCGAGTTCTTCGAGCTTGAGGACCCCGCGATGCGGCAGACTCCAAAAGTGCAGTTTTAGGATTGCTGCAGAGAAATGAATCTTACGCACATTCGGCTTTTGGTAGCAGATTTTCGCTCTTGCTTCCGATTCTATCGGGATGTCCTCGGCTTCAAGGCAACCTTTGGAAAGGAAGATGAAGTCTACGCCGATTTTGATGCTGGCTCGGTGACGCTGGCGCTCTTTGATCGAAAGATCATGGCCGAAGCTGTTCAAACGGCTTGTCTGCCGAGTGCTGCAAAATCTCAAGACAGAGCCGCGCTCATCTTAGGCGTGGAAGATTTTGATTCGAGCTATCAGCAGCTCAAGAAAAAGGGCGTAAGCTTTATCACAGAGCCGACCAGCCGCACAGAGTGGGGGATCCGGGTTGCGCACTTTCGGGACCCTGATGGAAATTTGCTAGAGATCTATTCTGCGCTCAAGACATAATGGAGGAATGGCGTGACAAACGAAAACGAAGATCAATCAAACATAAAACCCAAGCATTTCATCCAAGAGGCCATTGACGAAGATCTAAAAAGTGGCCGGTTCAAGCGCATTCACACCCGCTTTCCTCCAGAACCCAATGGCTATCCCCACATCGGCCACGCCAAAGCGATCAGCATCAATTTTGAGATCGCCAAAGAGTACGGCGGCCTCTGCAATCTGCGCTTTGATGACACCAATCCGCTGGCCGAAGAGACAGAATATGTCAACGCCATCAAAGAGGACATCCGCTGGCTCGGCTATGACTGGGAAGATCGAGAATATTATGCCTCCGATTATTTTGAGCAGCTTTATGAATATGCCGTTAAGCTGATCAAAGATGGCAAGGCTTACGTGGACAGCCTCAGCGCCGAGGAGATGAGCGAATACCGCGGCCCCTGGAACAAGCCCGGCAAGAACAGTCCCTACCGCGGCCGCTCCGTTGAAGAGAATCTTGATCTGTTCGAGCGAATGCGCAAAGGCGAATTTGCCGATGGCACGCACACTCTGCGCGCAAAGATCGATATGGCCTCACCCAACATGAATCTTCGTGACCCCGCGATGTATCGTATTCTCAAAGCTCATCACCACCGCACGGGTGATGCATGGTGCATCTATCCAACCTATGACTGGGCACACGGAGAGGGCGATTCTATTGAGGGAATAAGCCATTCGCTCTGCTCCATGGAGTTTGAGAATCACCGCCTGCTCTATGACTGGTTTGTTGAGCAGCTTGGAATTCATCATCCAAGACAGATGGAATTCTCACGGCTCAATCTGACCTGTACTGTGATGAGCAAGCGAAGACTTGTAAAGCTCGTTCAGGACAGGCATGTACGCGGCTGGGATGACCCGCGCATGCCCACTCTGCGCGGTATGCGGCGGCGCGGATATACACCTGAAGCCATCCGGCATCTTTGTGAGATTGCAGGGGTCACCAAGACCCCGAGCACTCTTCAAATGTCTGTTTTGGAGAATTGCCTTCGAGAAGATTTGAACAAGCGTGTGCTGCGCAAGATGGCCGTCCTGCACCCGCTCAGAGTCGTGATCGAGAATTATCCCGAAGGCAAAGTCGAAGAGCTAGACGCCGTCAATAATCCTGAAGATGCAGGGGCCGGCACGCGCAAGATTCCTTTCTCGCGGGTCATTTACATCGAGCAGGACGACTTTATGCAGCATCCGCCCAAAGAGTTCTTTCGGCTCGCCCCCGAGCGCGAAGTGCGCTTGCGCTATGCCTATTTCATCCAGTGCAATCGCGTGATCCAAGATCGGCAGGGCAACATCACTGAGCTTCGCTGCACCTATGACCCGGAGACTCGCGGCGGACAAGCCCCCGATGGGCGCAAGGTCAAAGCGACAATTCACTGGGTCTCGGCAGATCACGCCGTGGATGCTGAAGTTAGGCTCTATGACAATCTGTTTAGCAAAGAAGATCCAGACGACTTCCCAGAGGGCAAAGATTTCATCGTCAATCTTAATCCAAAGTCATTGGAAATCCTGAAGAACTGCAAGCTGGAGTTAAGCCTGGCCTCAGCCACCGTAGGGGAACGCTTCCAGTTTGAGAGACTGGGCTATTTCTGCGTCGATCCTGACTCTTCTGCGCAGCGATTGGTCTTCAATCGCACTGTCACGCTTCGAGATACTTGGGCCAAGACTAGGAAAGGCTGACAGATTCTGTCTGGTTACGATAGATTGATCTTTGCTTTTGCGGCTTTTGTGACCAAATAATTTATGAAAGCAGAGCAAGTTATCAACATGAATTTTGCATCTTCTTGCGCTAGATTAGGGAGTTCGAGCAAGGCATGACGGATACCGTCTGAGTCGCTTGTAAAACCATAAAGCTTTTCAAATGCCTGCTTTAAGGCTGCATGCAAAGGTACCTTGTCCTCTACTATGCTTAGCACTTTGCCGAGTGTTGTTTTCTCAGAACCCGATATTAAATTGCATAGAGCTTCCACAGCACTGATGGATTCTTTTATCGAATTGCGGTAATCAGGAGTCTTGCGATCAGATAAAAGTGTAAGCGAGGTTTCCAGATGGACCTTTACGGTTTGCATTTTTTGAGTGCCGTTTATGGCATCTTCAATTTCGGAGATCTCAATTTTTGATGTGATTTGAGTTATGACTTTGTTGACAAAGCGATAAGCTGATAACTCCTTCTCAAGAATTGAGTTACAAAGTTCTTGAAACCTTAGATTCTTTGCTTCGTCAGGATAATTTTCACCGACAAACTCTATAAAATCATAAACTTCATTCCATGAACAAGCGAAATAATACTTTCTTACTTCTTCGCGGGTAGTTTGCCAGTAACGGGCAATTGTGTCAACTGGCCTTCTATAAAAATTGTGCCAAAGTCTATTTATAAGAATTTCAAGATTCTCATTTTCCCCAATCCAAGTCGCTGTTTTATCTGCTGAATCCCAATATGACATCGTCAATGCATTCCAAAGCTTGTTCCTCAGATCGCTATCCATTGAATCGACCTGTACAGCACTTTTGACAGGCTTAAACCCTGCTCTCTGAGAAAAACTTTTCATTATTCACTACACATCCTCAAGCAAATTCTATATTAACAGTACTCAATTCCTTAAGAAATATTAGAGGTTTCACTCTTTCACGATTGGATAGAAGGCAACTGTTACAACGTACTCTTTTTCATGGGTGCTCTTACTCGCATCGCGCGCTTTGGCCAAATCATGGCACATCGTGAGCCAGTCCATCAATCCCTGCCGCAATTTCCGAATCTGTGCGGCGCTGCCCCGAAATTGCGAGCGTAAGACAATCGGCTTCAATCCCTCTTCCGCTTTGTGACCCGGGATTTTCTTCAACTCGGCACGGGTCAGCTCGATGATGGCATCGAGCATCTCATTGCTGCCTCGAACCCCTTTTTGCAAATCGGGACCCGCAAGAAAGAGCGTCGGGTCAATCACGAACTGATGAGCAATCGCTTGTAAGTACCTCTCTGTCGTGCCGCGCTTGCGCTTTTCAGCCTTCAATTCCAAAAACCCAGCCTGGTGAAGAGCATCCACATGCCGATAGAGCTTAGAGGCGTTTTCGCCGAGGGAGTCCGCGACCTGTTTGGTCGTTCGAGGCTCTCTCACAAATGCCTGCAGGATGCGGAGCCGCAGGGGATCGGCCAGCAGCTTGGCCTGATCCAGGCTCTTTACGATGTATGTGTCTTGCCCTTTTGTTTCAGGATGGGTAGCAATTTTCTTTTTGTCTTTTGCCATACTAGCCTACCCGCTTTCTTGAACACCAGAATGCTTGCATGCTGGTGTTCACCCAGTTCCATCTCCGGTATTGTAGACAAAAGGTATTATTTGCGAAAGTGTGAATATTACTGTATATATAAATAATCATGATCGGGAGGTGGCGTTTCACCATGAATGCAAGAATTCTGTTGTTGATTATTGCGGTTGGTCTCGCCCTGGTCGGTTTGATCTTGGCAGGAAAGAACCAAGCTCCAGTCAATCAAAACGAGGATCCGACGATTATAGCAAAAGTCAAAGAGGCCGCATCCAATGAATCTCTTCAACATCCAAGGGGGCAAGTCATTCTAAAAGGCACCGCTCAGATCTATGGGACTTCAGGAAGATTCGAGATCGCATTTTCAGCGGATGGGCGCTTTATCAATCGAATTGAGAGTGCGCTCAGCGAAACGACCGGCTTTGACGGCAAGATGGGCTGGATGGTGCATGCCAGCGGTATGCCGCGTAAGCTCAGCTCCGATGAGCTTACCTGGAACAGGCTCATCATCGATCTCTTGTCAGGTCAGTGGCTTCAAGATGACGCCCCGTACACCATTACCAAAACAGAAAGAATAAAATCTGGCAGCGAATGGCTCTTTACGATTGGGCACAAGACCGAGCCCTTCAGGGCTCAGATTCACATAGACTCAAAGACTCTGCGACCTACTCGATTGGAGCGGGCCAACAGTGAAAATGGAGAGGCCGTTGAATTCGCTGATTTCGCGCAGCCGAGCGCCATCACCCTGCCACACCAAATCACCTATACGCATGCCGGGATAGCCTCTCGATCCTATGAGATTCAATCCGTATCTATGGATCCATCGTCCGCAGAAGAGAATCTTTATATACCAATGACAGAGATGCCCAATGACGCACACTTCGATCCTTCCATTCCAGCAGAGATCGAAGTGAAGAGAGCAGCCACAGGCCATTTCCTCATCCGCGCCAAGATCAATGACGAAGACCTGGGCTGGTTCATTCTTGACAGCGGTGCTGCAATCTCTACTCTCTCCCCTGCTGCGGCCGCAAAGCTCAAGCTGCCCCAAATCGGAGAGTCACCACTGAGCAGCATTTTTGGTGCAGTGAAGAGTCCCATTCGAGCAGCTAAGTCACTCCAAGTTGGCCCGATCACCATTGATAATCCGCAATTTGCAGAGATGGATCTTTATGCAGTAAGCCATGCCGTGGGAATACCCATTGAGGGCGTGATCGGCTATCCGCTCTTTGCCCGTACTATTATGGAAGTTGAGGTCTCAACCAATCGCGTTGCACTCTATGACCCGAAGAGCTATTCCTTGCAGGGCGGGACCTGGCAAGAGCTGATACTGGATATGCAGATCCCGGTTGTACGCGCCTCTTTTGAGGGAGGTCGAGAAGGGCTCTTTCGGCTGGATCTCGGAGCGGGGAGGAGCACAGTGATCTTCCATAGCCCAGCTGTCCAGACTCTGGATCTGCTCAATGGCCGCCAGGTCACAAAAAGGCAGGCAGGAGAAGTCCAGGTTGCCGTAGGGAAGATTGCCTGGTTCGAGCTGGCAGGTCACCGCTTTGATAATCTAAACGTCGGCTTCGCTATCGGATGGACTGGACCGCTCGCCGACCCAGCTACGACCGGCAACATTGGCGGAGGAGTGCTAGTGCCCTTTCGGGTTGTCTTTGATTACAGCCGTTCTCGAATTGCGTTTGTAAAACTCAACGCTAAGTGACCCGCAACTCTTCGAAGAAGCTGGTCAGATCCGCCGTGGGGCGTCCCTTTGCATCCATGATCTCCCGCAAGGCTGGCGGCTCGCTCTGATAAAGCGGGAAGCGCTTGGCCAGACGCTCACCATAATTGCTCGTCGTCTCATTCTTGAAGAGGACGCCAATGGGGATTCTCTCACCCCACTCCAGCGACTTTCCAATGAACTTTGAGATTTTCTGGCTGGCTTCATCAGCGGGCGTTCCCGGCTTTATGACGGGATCATAGCCCTCATCGCTAAGCTTGTAGACGCGTGGCAGCGCCTTCCCATTGCCATCCTTGCGGTCCAGCCCGCCGTACCAGTCCTTTGTGTTGAGGTTGTTGTACGTTGGGCAGGGCTGCAATACATCAATGAAAGCCGAGCCCTTGTGCTCAATGCCTTGGCGAACGACTTGAATCAAGTGTGGAATATCAAAGGCATAGCCCCGCGCGATAAATGTGTACCCTGCAGAGAAGGCCAGCAGCGCTGGATTAACCCCTTCGTTGATGTTGGGCTGCGGCAGGCTCTTAGTTTGCACTCCCAATTTCAGTGTTGGTGATGCTTGCCCTTTGGTAAGCCCGTAGACACCGTTGTTAAAGATCATGTAGGTAATGTCCACATTGCGGCGGCCTGTGTTCACAAAGTGGCCTGAGCCGATTCCCAATCCGTCGCCATCGCCGCCGACGGCTACCACTGTAAGCCCGGGGTTGGCCAGCTTGGCACCCGTCGCAAACGACAAGACGCGCCCGTGGAGCGTATGCGTTCCATAGACATTGACATAGTGCGCCGTCTTGGCTGCACAGCCAATGCCTGAGAAGAGCGCGACGCGATGCGGCTCCAATCCCATCTGGGAGAATGTCATCTGGATCGAATTCAAAATTCCAAAGTCCCCGCAGCCGGGGCACCAGTTGTTATGGACCTCTGTCTTGTACGCCTGCACGTTAAGTGCCATGCGTAAGCACCACCTTCTTCTCAACCTTCTTGCCAGAGAGAATCTTTTTTAGTGTCTCGTAGAGCTCATCAATGGACATCTGACGGCCGTTGTACTTCACAATAAGCTGATCGATTGCAATATCGGTCTCTTGGCGAATCAACTTTGTCAGTTGACCCGAAAAATTGTTTTCAATTCCAATCTTGATCTTTGCTAATTTAAGATGTTCTGTAATCTCATGGACTGGCAGCGGCCAGATCAGCTTGACCTGTACAAATTTTACGGAGATGCTTTCTTTGCGTAGCATCTCGATCACTTCAAGAATCGCGCCCTTCGGAGAGCCCCAGCTTACAATCACATTCTCGGATTTTGGATCCCCGTAGACGGCCAGTTTCTCATCTTCCAGAATCTCACTGGCGATTGTGTCAAGCTTCTTCATGCGCTTGTCCATCATCTTGACACGAATGACTGGGTCTTCGGTGATGTGCCCGGTCTCATTGTGCTCGTCGCTCGTCTTCCAGAAGATCCCGCCCTTCTGTCCATAGATGCTGCGCCGTGAGACTCCATCCTCGCTAAACTCAAAGCCCTTGTACGACCCATTCTGGCTGATCGAGAGAAGCTCTTCTTCTGTGAGCAGCTTCCCACGGTTCAGCTCAACACCGCTCACATCAAAGTCAGGACAGGTCTGGCTGCTGGACGCAATCGATTTGTCCATCAGATGAATGACAGGCACTTGGTACTGCTCGGCCCAGTTGAATGAGCGGATGGCATCATAAAATCCTTCTTCGGCGTCACCTGAGGCAAGCACAATGCGTGGCCCTTCGCCGTGACCCGCATAGACGGCGAACCAAAGATCCCCTTGCTCTGTTCGCGTGGGAAGTCCAGTCGACGGGCTGCCTCGCTGATAGAGAGTTATGACCACCGGAACTTCGTTAATACTTGCAAAGCCAAGCCCTTCGACCATGAGCGAAAAGCCAGGACCTGAGGTCGCAGTAGCAGCGCGGGCTCCGGCCAATGCTGCGCCTGTGGCCATATTGATGGCTGAAATCTCATCTTCGGTCTGAACGACCAGTAGTGCGCCCATCTCACTTTTGGCGCGGTCATTCAGCTTGAAGACCTCGTGCGATTCAAGATAGGTGCTCTCATCGGTTGCCGGGCTGATAGGATAGTAAGTTTGGAATGTGCAGCCAGCCAGAATCTTGCCCATGGCTACGGCTTGATTGCCATTGACATAGATGCGCTTTTCGTGGGTAGGCCTTGGCTCCAAACTCCATGAGAACTTATGTGCAAAGCCGCCTGACATGTGCTCATAGGCCATCTCACAGACGCGAATGTTTAGCGCAACAACTCTCTTTTTGCCCTTAAAGACATCATTGAGGGCTTTGTCCAGCCACTCAACGCCATATTTTAGGAGCGCGCATGAAGCCGCGACTGCAATCGTATTGGTCATTCGCTTGAGACCGCTGAGAGGCTCGTTCAGCTCGCTGGCCAGCTTCTGCAGCATCTCATCATATGGGACGGGATAGAGCTGCACGCCTCGCTTGGCTTGCAGCTCTAGAAAATCTCCAAGCGTATCTCTGGCGCCATTCTCTTGGAGATAGGCGGCGAGATCATGCCGCACTCGCTCATCCATCGTCGGGACGCGCTCCAAGGATGTTGATTCAAGCTTGGGGTCGTAGATGATCCCACCTTGAGGAACGACATTTTGCGAATGAAGAAAGACAGTCTCGGCATCAAATGAGACTAATAAATGAATTCGATCCGATGTGGCTAAGACCGGATAATCGGCCACGCGCACTTGGAAGTAGCTGTGCTCTCCCATGATGTTGGAGTAATATTCGCGCTGGCCGTAGACATGCAGGCCGCCCATGGCGCAGGCCCGGGCGAACATACCTGCCGCTGAGTCTACGCCACTTCCTTGGGCCCCGCCGATTAGCCAATTCAAGCGGTTGATACTCCGCTCCATTTACTCTCCTCCTTCAATCGAGGCTCCGGTCAATCTGGCTTTTCTCAATTCGGCTGAGTGTATCGAACGTAGATGAGAATTTCAATACGACAAATCTCACTGGAAGCGGCTTGGTGGAAGAGGCACTTTTTGCCCGTTACAATGAAAATAACGAGAATATTGAGGAGGAAAATCAGATGGCAATTGAGATTGGACAAAAGGCTCCAGATTTTAGCGCCTGGGTCTGCGATGGCGAGAAGTTTCAGCCCTTCAAATTGAGTGAGCAGCTTGGCAAAGAGAATCTAGTTCTGGCCTTCTTCCCCTTTGCTTTTAGCTCGGTCTGCACCAATGAGGTCTGCAAGTTTCGCGATGATTATGCGATCTTTGGCAAGCTCAATGCACAGGTCTTCGCCATCAGCATTGACAGCCCCTTTACGCTCAATGCCTTTATCAAAGCCCAAAACCTTAACTTCAAGCTGCTCAGCGATTTTAACAAGAGCGTAAGCAGAGCCTATGGCGCCTTGCATGAAGATCTCGCAGGATTTATGGGCGTCTCCAAACGCAGCATCTTCGTTCTGGAGAAGACCGGAAAAGTTCTGTACCGCTGGATCAGTGACGACCCCAAAGTGATGCCAGATTTTGCAGAAGTGCAAAAGTCTCTCAAAGCCGCCCAAAAGTGATCGGGATTACACGAAAGTGCACCTCCCAGAGACCATAATGAGCTACGATCCTTCGAGCACTCTTCGAAGGATCCAGTGGTAATTTTGGGTGAACAAGCAGACATTGATATTTGAATGGGTTTGGAATTCCAGTGGAGGTGCTAGCAAAGCATGACAGGCACTCAATGGCTTCGCAGTCTGATTGCTGGTCTGCTCTTCGTGTTGGTGGGTGTGAGCCACGCCTGGGCCCAGAGTGGGCTTCCCGTCCTCGTCAACCAAGGAACAGATTTTCAGTGGACGATCTTCCCCGTCGAGCGACCGAGCTCCGCTGAGCAGTTTTACAATTATTCTGCAATTGATTATCAGTCGCGGACCTTCTTAGAAGTGCCCCGCCAGAGCTCACTATTTTTCTATCGCGATCTGACAACACAGAAACTGGCACTTGTCATTATTCATAACGCGCCCAATACTGGTCCCGGCGGCCAGGCTAGCCTCGATTTTCAAGGCATACCTTCAGGAGCACAAGTGACCCTGAAAGATGACCCCAACGATGCATATAGCTTTAACCCGCCAACGGCCCACTTTGATTGGACTTGGACGACCGGACACACCGATGGCGTTGTAATCAATGATCTGCCCGATTCAGGCACGATCACCATAACTCCATCCTTTGGGCCAGGCATCAGCCGCTGGTATCTCTTGACTCAGAAGACGAGCACCAGCCCCGTAGAGCGTGTTCCACTCGTTTCGATGGGCACGCCGATCATCATCCAGATCGGCAAGACGGCAGAGAATTACTCGCCGCTCAAGGGCGGCCAGCCTCCCATCGTCACGCCTGGCGCAATCACGGCTGAGTTTGACTGCAATTCATTCGGAACGTTATATGCGCTCGTGCCCTCACGATTTGATGCCAGCCACTCCCAAGCGACAACTCCAAAATTTCAATGGGATTTTGATGGCGATGGAAAGTATGACATCTCGTCTGACTCGCCCATAATCATTTATGCCTTCCCGCACAGCGGAAGCTATAACGTGGCTCTGCTTGTTACAGACGCGACGGGCCGAACTTCAACAAAGACGTGTGCTCTGGATGTTCTCGAGAATCAATCCACGGCTGTCCGCTCCATCTCGACGCCGGAAGTGAAACCCGATTCGATCTTCCGAGTCACTCTGGATATCAAAGTACAAGTGGCCAGCAACGGGCTTGGAGTCGAAGAGTCTCTACCCAAGGGCTGGACGCCAGAGCCTGTGATGAATGATGGAGGCGTATTTAAGTACAACCCAGATTCGGGTCAGACCCAATGGGTCTTCCCAACGCTGCTCAAGACGGGAGAGACACGCCGCATCATTTACGATGTGCGCGTCCCTTCTGCTGATAAACTGCAGCCGCCGTCCCTGCCCGCCACCTTTATGATCACCGGCCACATTGAGAGCGTCTCGCCCGCCTATGATCTGCCAACGCTGGGAGAAGATCACGTGCAGGCCGTTACGTGTCTCAGCATGCCGGTCATCTTCTCTCACATGGATCCGGTCACCGATGAAGTGGATCTGCGCGGCTCCGAGATCATCTCACAGGAGCAGGCCGCTCGCGCGATTGCCTTCTGGCAGAGCGAAGAGCCCGTGCCATGCGCCTGCAACAATTCGATCACGACCCCGGAGCTCGATCATGTGATCCGTCATTACTTGCTCAAGCTGCCTGTCGATCAGGCCCTGCCAGAGCCGACTTCTGATCAGAGCGCACAGGCAGAGAGCGTGACCCGCACGATCATCACGCCGCTCCCGGGTATGCAGGTCTATGTGGGCAGCGAAGCCGAAGGCGGCAACGTCTTCCAGGTCGAGCTGAAGGTGACTGCACTCAAAGACTTGACGGGTCTTATTGTCACTGAGAAATTTTATGAAGGCTGGAAGGTCCAGCCGCTGTCGCTCAACGGGGCAGTCTACAAAATGAAGACACGGGAGATTTACTTCCCCATGCTGATTCCAGCCGGAAAGTCGCAGAAGATCGTCTATCAGGTCACTGTGCCCACGGATGGGCCGACTGGTGCAATGTTCCTAATGGGCTCTTCGGATAGCTGGCTGACTACCTATGTGAGTCCTATCAAGGGAGACAATCAAGTCATCCTGACGCAGTGCCTCTCACTACCCTTGGCTTTTGCTAAGATAGATACGGAGACTCGAAAGATCAATCTCAAGCTCGATAACTTGATCAACCGCGAGCAAGAGTCGCTCGCATTCCAGTACTGGCTCGAAGATGATCCAGTCCCTGGAACGTGCGGCCAGAAGCTCGATTTGGAAACTTTGAAGCACATCACTGCGTACCTGGTTACGCAGAAGCCCGTTGAGAAATAGAAACCGAACCTAGCAGCACGATCACTCTGATAGTGGAGAGGGGCACGGAATGAGAGCCGTGCTCCTCTCATTTTGTATTCATTGCAGAATTGCAGATGCTTACTAGAAATTCATCTGGATTTCTGCTTTCGCAGGAATGACGGACACCGAAGAGTTGTAAATGATTGGGGTTATTAAGCCTGTCGTTCCGGCCAAGGCACAAAGCCGCGAGCCGGAATCCAGGAATCAACTCAAAGTGCGCAGTTTATCGACACATCATCTGCGTAAGGCTGTCTCTGATGAGAATATGAGAAAAGACCGAATCTATGAGGCTTTTCTCGTGAGAATGAACCTGAGACTACACTGAGAATATTCTCACTATTTTCAGACTATTCTCAGATGTATTCTCATCGGATTATTCAGTACTGATGCTGGTTTTCTCATATTCTCACAAAACTGCACTCTCCAGTCGCACTTCTGCCTGTTCCCAGCTAGAACTGATTGATCAAGATTCGCTTGTAGAAGACTCTGCCGAGCGGCCCCAGGACAACGCAATCCGCTTCTCCCACGGCAATCGATACGCAATCCGGCGCATCAGAGAGTGCAAGATTAGCATCGATCTCCCGCCAGCTCGACCAGCCTTGGTCATTTTTGAAGATGAGCCAAAGAGCGTCGTTGATTCCACGTGCAAGAACGTAGAGAATCTCTTGATTGGGAGCGGCAATTGTTGGATCAGAGAGCAGGGTGCTGCTCAAGTCTTCCCAGGTCGTGCCATCGGCATTGAGACAGCAGCCGATGTTATGAAGAAGAGTATTCTTCCCGCTTCGCAGAACACAATCCACTTCCCCAGCGCCCTTGAAGAGGCAGTCGGGATCGCCTTGGAATGATGAGTTGGGCAGCTTGAACCAAGTGCCCCAGTTGCTGCCATCGTGGCTAATCCCCCAGAGGTTGCCATCGCTCCAGCGGGCAAAAGCCTCAAAGGCAATGACATTGTTGGGCATGACGATGGATGCAAGCGTCGGTGCCGAAACGAGATCACCACCCACATTCTTCCAGTCGAGCCAAAACATGCTGCCTTTATGGTCAAACAGCCCCTCTTTGACCATCATCCAGTTAAAGCTTCCACGCGCTACGCAATAGATGACTCCTGCCGCGGGCGCAACGCAATCTGGTGCCGAGGTGAGGCTGCCGCCAAGAGAGGTCCAGTCGCTCCACGTCGCGCCGTCCCAGGACTTCCAGTAGAGAGCGCCATCAAAGCCGCGCACAAAGACATCGCGGCGAAAGGCATCCCAAGACGTGATGCTAGGCGGCGATGGCGAGGCCATCCGGATATCTTCCCAGTCAGGGCTGGCCATCGATATTTCGGTCGGATGGATGGACATGAACAAGAGTGACAACATGAAAAATGCCAGAGGTCGAACGAGCGGCTTCATGGTCAATCTCCCCGTTGCAATGCGTTGTAAAGCTGCGGGCATTATAGCACAATAGAACTATTCACAGTGTGAATTTCCGCGCAGAAGCCGCTCATAGACCCTCAGAGGAGGCAGAATGACCCAGCAGAATTATCGGTCTGACCAAGAGATTTATGCCCTCGTGAATGAATTTGAGACGTGCCAAATCAATCCGCACCACTTCAATCATCATCAGCACATGACTGTCGCGATGGGCTATTTGAATGACTTTTCAGAAGAGAAGACGGGTCAAAAGATCCGGCAGGGCTTGATTCGCCTGCTTGAGAATCACGGGGCGCCCGAAGAGAAGGTTCGCGCGCTCTACAACGAGACGATCACACTCTTTTGGGTCAAGCTACTCAGTCACGTTCTGAAATCTTTGGATCGCCAAGAGCCACTCTATGCGAAGATCAACTGGGCCATTGAACATTACGGCAGCATGGAGCCCCTCTTTAAGCATTACAGCCGGGATCTCGTCTTCTCGCTCCAAGCAAAAGAGAAGTGGATGGAGCCCGATCTAGCTCCACTCCCTTTTAGTCTTGCTAGAGAAAAAAAGATGGGAATTACCCGCCGAGAAGGCGGTTGAGCAGCAGCGCGGCTGCCACGATGTTTCCGATGCCGGCGAGAGTCATGAAGAAGAACTCGCGATCGGTGTACTCCACGTCGCTCCCTCTCTTCTTGGGAGTGACGAGCCCCAGGACGCCGAAGAGCGTGAAGAGAATCCCGATGATTCCAAAGACAATTGCGCCCGCCACAAACAATATGGTTGAAATGGCCAATCACCCTCTTACGATCCGGTTCTGTTTAAAAAGTATTTTTTCTCCTCTTTGACGATGCGTCCCCGTTCCAAGAGCTCCCGGACCGCACCGGTGAGCCGCCTCCACTCTACGTTCATCTTCTCACCGATCTCCACCAAGGTCAAGCCCTGCGGGTTTGCCGCGAGGATTCTCGGGATCTGCCCCAACTGCTCATTGAACTCGGCCTGTGCAGAGCGGCTCGGAATGGCCTTCGTTTCGGCCTCAGAGTCCTCGGCGATCCCGATGGGCTCTGCGGAGACTCTGGCGCTCATCAAGATGGGAGCAGGAAGCAGAAGCGGCAGCGCGGCAATGACAAACCAGAAGGCGCTGCTCAACTCACTTAGGGGGATAAAGAGCGCGAGAAATTGCAGAATCACCGCAAAGAACAAGAGAGTGGCAATCGCCTCTCTCAAGACCGAGGGCTTCTTCACCCGTCCCAGATTGACGGCCAGGAAGATGACCGCAATCCCCAAGCTGAGCCCCGTCGCCATCAAGAGTGTATTGAAGTTCATCTCAAGTGCCATGATCCCACCGCTGCTCCATTGTAAGCAATATGGGCAAGTCAAACCAAATTCTCAATGACTGAGGCTATTTACGAATCAGCTCTCGCGGAAATTTCGTCAGAGTCTCGACGCCTTTGGCCGTGATCAGCATGTCGTCTTCAACTCGCGCCCCACCCTTTTGAGGCATGTAGATCCCGGGCTCAATGGTAAATGTCATGCCAGGCTGCAAAAGCTGCATATTCTCAGGCATGATGAAAGGGGGCTCGTGGATCTCAAGACCCAGCCCATGCCCCGTGCGGTGGATAAAATATTCGCCATAGCCTGCACTCACAATCACATCGCGGGTGATGCGGTCGATCTCTCCGGCAGCGACTCCCGGCTTGCAGGCGGCGCGGCCAGCGGCGTTGGCTTCTTCTAAAACCTGGTGAATCTTTTCCAGCTCTGGGTCAATCGTTCCCATCGCCACGTTGCGGGTGATGTCACCCGGATAGCCCTTGTAGAAGACGCCACAATCAATGGTGACAAGATCGCCCTTGCTGATGGCGCGCTCACCTGGAGCGGCGTGTGGCGAGCCTCCATTGGGTCCGGCAACGACAATCGGCGCAAAGGAGAAGCCATCGATCGGCTGCTCAAGCGCCTCACGTTGAAAGAACCTGGCCACCTCGCTCTCGGTCATTCCCGGGCGAAGCGCATCAATTGTCGTTTGCAGAACCGCTTCTGTGATCTGAATTGCCTTCTTCATCAGAGCAATCTCATCGGCATCTTTGATGATGCGAAGCTGCCCCAGAGTATCTTCCAGTCTTTGGAATGAGACACCGGGAAGATATCTCTCAAGCTCTCTGAATTCGAGCAGGCGCATCGTTTCGTATTCAACGCAGATTTTTTTGTTGCCCAGCTTTAGCTCATTCAAGACTTGCTCAAAGGCCGAGGTCATTCCCTGGCCATCGAGATAACTAAAGAATTTGGCTTCGACCTTGATCGTGCGCTCCGCGCTTGGCTTTTCGAGGGCGGGCAGCACAAAGAGTGGCTTGCCTTGGGCGGGAATAAAACCACAGGTGACGCGCTTGCTCAGATGCATTTTTAGTCCCGTGAGGTAATAGAGGTTGGGACCTGGGATGACGACGGCGCAATCGATCTTGTTCTTTGCCAACAATGCCTGAAGATTCTGCAATCGAGAGTTCGCAGCCATAGGGGTTTACTATAAGAATCTGGCCGTGAGAATGTCAAACGGCAAATTCCTGGATTCCCGCTTTCGCGAGAATGACTGACAAAGCAGGTACGAGAATCAATCAAAGCTTGTCATTCCGGGCGGAGCGAAGCGAAGACCCGGAATCCAGGAATCTAAGAAGAGCTGCCACGCTGATCCACCCAGCAGGGCGGCATTTGATGATATCATGAGAAAAGACTGATTCTATGAGGCTTTTCTCATGATAATAGTCGTGATAATACCCCGATACTATGAACAGTATTATCATCGTATTGTCAGGAATAGTATCGTCGAATTCTTCAGGTCTGTTGCAAGTTTTATCATATTATCACCGATTTCTGTCCGCTTGGCTTTTTCCCATGAAACCGCTATCATCCCAGATCATCGACTATGAATACCACCGAAATCATGCAGCTCTCGCTGGAGATGTCCGGCTTCGATGAAGTCCCCGCCGACAGCGCCATCTATCACCCAGGCAAAAACATAAAAAAGGCACTGATCGGGATCGATCTCGACGCCCCAGAGCTCTTTTACGCCAAAGATGCGGGCTATGACCTCGTCATCTCGCATCATCCCAAGGGCGGAGACTCCACAATCAACTTCCCCAAAGTCCTTCAGCGCCACGTCGAGATGATGATCGAACATGGCGTTCCCAAGGCCATTGCCGAAGCAGCGATGCGAGAGACCATCTATGACGCCGAGTGCCGCGCTCAGATCGCCAACTATGACCACGCGCCCTCGTTTGCGCGTCATCTCAATGTTGCCTATATGAATATTCATCTGGCGCTCGATGAGATTGGCCGAAAGCTGATGGCCAGCTCTGTCCATAAGCTCACGCCCACAAGCAGCGTGAATGATTTAATAAAAACATTCAAAGCTGACATGAGCGAATTCCGCAATGCCAAGACGGATATAGACATCCGAGTGGGGGAGGCAAAGAATAAGATCGGGCGGGTGGCCGTCGCTCATGCCTGTGGGACCAATGGCGGCTATCCCGTCGCCAAGGCCTATTTTGACCACGGCATTGACACAGTCATTTATATTCACTGTGAAGGGGCCGCTTCCAGAACGCTCAAAGATGAATTTCAGAAAAAGAACAAAAACCTGATCATCACCGGGCACATCGCCAGCGACTCACTGGGCATAAACCCCTTTATCGCCGCATTGGAAGAGCGCGGTCTCAGAGTGACGCCCGTCAGTGGAATTGTTCCACAATAGCTGCGCATCTAGCATTTGAAAGTTCTGCTTGCGGATTCTTAGCCCAGCTTGCTATAGTAGAAGGCTCATTTCATTCAATCTCAATCGAAGATGAGAAGAAAGGGGAGTGATTCACGGGAGGTCAGCACATTCGCGGACTGGTGCCCGGCTTTCAACATGGAGAAAGGAGGAAACAATGTGGGAGTTCTGTCAATGAAGGAATTGCTCGAGACCGGAGTTCACTTCGGCCATCGAGTGCGAAAGTGGAACCCCAAGATGCGTGAGTACATTTACATGGAGCGCAAAGGGGTTCACATCATCAATCTGGAAAAAACAATCAAATTATTTGAAGAGGCCTATTTTTTCATACGAGATTCTGTTTCCGCAGGGAAGGAGATGCTTTTCGTAGGAACCAAGCGTCAGGTCCAGAAGACGATTGAGGAAGAGGCCCTGCGAGGTGGAGCCCATTTTGTCAATCAGCGCTGGCTAGGTGGTACGCTCACCAACTTTTCGGTGATCAAGTCCCGTATTCAGCGCATGATTGAGCTGGAAGAGCACGAGCGCGCTGGCGACTTCGAGCGCCTGCCCAACAAAGAGGCACAGCGCCTTGGCAAAGAGCTGCAAAAGCTCAAGCGTAATCTCGAAGGGCTCCGCAACATGAAGCGTGTTCCGGATATGGTTTTTGTGATTGATACACAGGTCGAGCTCAACGCGATTCGTGAGGCGAAGCTGATGAAGATTCCCGTGATCGCCGTGATCGACACGAATTGCGACCCCGACATGATCGATTTCCCAATTCCAGGCAACGATGATGCCATCAAGGCGACCAAGCTGATCATCTCCAGGATCGCTGATGCAGTAGCTGAGGGCAACAAAGGCAAGAACTTTGCCGGCTCAACGAGAGCTCCAGATGAAGCCATACCCGACGCTACGATGATGGTGGCCGAAGTTGCCGAAAAGGTAGCCCAAGTGGCGGCCAAGGAGTTTGAAGAGGTGGCTGTCGATCTGGAAGAGGCTTTTGCAGAGAAAGAGTCCGCGTTTGACAGCTTCGAAGCTGCCGCTGAGCCCGGTGGAAAGGATGAGTCTGAGTGAGCATAGCACCTGAGCTGGTCCGTCAGCTTCGGGAAGAGACCGGGGTCGGTATGATGGATTGCAAGCGCGCCCTGGAGAAGGCCGGAGGGGACATTGAGAAGGCGCGCAAGGTACTCCGCGAAGAGGGCAAGGCTGCGATGGCAACGCTCAGCAGCCGGGCTGCCTCCGAGGGCCGTGTTGAGTCGTATATTCATCACAATGGCAAGTTGGGCGTCCTGATCCAGATTGACTGTGAGACCGACTTTACGGCCAACAGCGATACCTTCCGCGACTTTGCCAGGAACCTGACGAAGCACATTGCGGCTGCCGCGCCGCCGCCGCGCTTCATCAACCCGGAAGAGGTTCCGGCCGATGTCATCGCCAACGAGAAAGAGATTTACTTAGCTCAGGCCCAAAAAGAGGGGAAGCCCGCCAACATCGCCGAGAAGATTGTCGAAGGCCGCATCTCCAAGCTCTATGAAGAGATCTGCCTGCTCAAGCAGCCCTACATCATGGACACAACAGGCAAGACAAAAGTGGAAGATGTGCTGGCCGACTTGGTGGCCAAAATCGGAGAGAACATTGTGATTCGCAATTTTTCACGCTTCCAGGTGGGCCGCTAGGACTCATCCCATCGTGATGATGAGATTCTTTTCATAAAGAACGTGGCTGGCAAACGAGCGCCCCTGAATTATTCTAGAATCCTTCTCAAGCTTTCAGGTGAGGCCTTCTCAGGCCACGACAATCTTGGGATTAGCAAAGAGGCGCTTGCGTACGCCATCCGCGAAATCAAAGTTATTCATACTCTGAAAGTTGAAGCCGCCCTCGTGATTGGGGGCGGCAATTTTCTTCGGGGCAGCCAAACAGCTTTTCTTGACCGCGCCGTAGCTGATCAGATGGGAATGCTGGCTACAATTATGAACGGACTGGCACTGGCAGAGGCTCTTCATCAAGAAAAGATCCCTGCGTTATTGCAGTCAGCGGTGGCTACTCCGTGGACGGACCCAATCCAGCCTGCCCGAGCCAAGAAGGCACTGGCCAATGGCGAAGTGGTCATCTTTGCTGGCGGAACCGGAAATCCATTTGTCACGACAGACACAGCGGCTGCCATTCGCGCCAGTGAGATAGGCGCTGATGCGCTCCTCAAAGCGACTCAAGTGGATGGAGTCTACTCCGCCGATCCAAAGAAGGACTCAAATGCCAAGCGCTTTGAGCGAGTCGGCTATGACCAAGCAATCAAGAAGAATCTGGCTGTGATGGATATGGCGGCCTTTGATTTATGCAGACAGAATCGGGTTCCGATTATCATCTTTGATTTTTACAAAAAGGGGAATCTCAACAAAATTGTGTTGGGACAAAGCATTGGCACGTTGGTCTCATAGGGCTCTATTCATTCTTCGCACATCTCATCTCTATTCTCTTTCCTAACGTTTTAGGAGTTATCTGCGACCTACTTTGGAATGAAAGATCAATCACGAAAAGGGAAGGAGCGGTGAAAATGAATCACGAGGAGTGTTATGAGGCTGTCAGAGCACGAAACTCAGAGTTTTATGGAGTCTTTTACACTGGCGTTTTGACGACGGGAATCTTTTGCAAGCCAAGCTGCTCATCCAGGCTTCCATACTCAAAGAATGTGAGATTTTTCGAGAGCATCGAAGCGGCCAAAAACGCCGGGCTGCGCGCCTGTAAACGCTGTAAGCCTGAGTTGTAGAAGAGGAGCTTAGCCCTTCTCAAGCACCTTTGGCACCACAAAGAAGCCATCTTTGTGTTTGGGAGCGTTCTTCAGTGCCTCTTCGACAGGAATCGATGGGCGGGGCTGATCCTCTCGAAAGAGATTATTGCTGAGAAGAGAGACGTCTCTTTGCTGGACGTGAGAAGTATCCACCTCGGAGAGAGCCTGAAAGTGATCCAGAATCTTCACCAACTGCTCCTGAAAGAGCAAGACCTCCTCAACGCTCAGCTTTAAGCGAGCCAAAGAGGCTATCTGTAAGACTTCCTCATGGCTGATCTCTACCATGCTGAAAAGTGTACCATTACTATGCGCATCCGTTCAAGAAATCTCACACTTTCCTCACCGCTTCCTCAACATCCGCAGCTACGATTGTGTGACCGTGAATACAGCAATTTTTGGGCTCAAGAGGCTATATAATAAGGTAGGCAGGAATGGAATGAGAGGCGTTACCAACAATCAATGCGCCTTGTGATTGATTGAAAAGGAGGAAACTTGACTACACGTAATCTATCTTTTGTTCAATCCAGGAAATGGGTGGGATTCCTTCCGGGAATCATCGCACTGTTGGTCTTTGGGTTCTCGACCACAGCATGGGCTGCCGATATTCAGGTGCCAGAGCAGCAACCCACAATTTCAGCTGCAATTCAGGCGGCCACCACGGGTGATGTCATCACAATCGCCCCAGGCACATACCGCGAGAACTTGAGCATCTTGGGCAAGCCGCACCTCACGATTCGGGCACGCAATGCAAATCAGGCCAATCGCGTGATCTTGCTAGGCCAGATTGATGCGCCGATTGTCTCAATTCAGAATTCCAGCGGCATCTCCATCGTCGGAATCACAATTAAGAGCGATCAAGGTCCTTTTGCGGGCTCCAACGCAGGCAGCGGACGGGCCGGAATCTCCATCGAAGACAGCACCGATGTTGAAGTGATCGATTGCATCCTCTCTCAGATCTTCGGTCCTGCAATCACCGCCAGCAAATCGACACTGCTGCAAATTACAGGGAACCAGATCACGAAAAATATAACGGTGAACGCGCAGTTTGCCGGGAACGGCATCTTGATTGCTGATAAATCAAGTGCCACCATCACGGACAATGACATCTCTCAAAATGATGCGGAGGGCATAGTCCTCTCGAATTCCAGCGCCAAAATCAACGACAATGACATCACCCAAAACGGCAGCGTGGGACTCTTATTAGATCTCGAATCGAATGCCACACTGGAAAATGACTTATTCTCGAAGAATGCTGGCGCCGGCATGACCATTCGGGATTCTTCCGTCGTTCAGCTCACCAACCCCGAGGTCAGCGGCAACGCAGTCAGCTCCGTCGCCGGAGCACGACCGGGTGAAGGCATACGCGCAGAAGATGACTCAAAGATCATTCTCATCGAGAACAAGAACCGTACCACCCCAACGCGGACCACACCCATCGGCGGCACGACCGTCAACCTCACCCACGGCAACAAAGTCAATCAAGTGCTGATTGAAGACAACGCCTCAAACGGCGTCTCGCTTGATAATGCGACATTGCAGATCTCCGATGGTGAGATCGTCAACAACGGCGGAGCTGGTGTTCTTGCCGTCAATTTCTCCACAGTCACTGTGAGCGGAAGCACGCGAAACGAGAGCCTCATCACGGGCAACAAAGGTGCGGGTCTGCAGCTCAAGGACTCTTCATCTTCCGAGGTGAACTCATCCTCCCGGCGCAATTTAAAGGTCCGCACGGCGGACGTCCCGGGTGCTGTCGTCACCCAGACTTCCATCGACCAGAATAGTGGAGATGGAGTATCGCTCAGTAATTCATCACTCACGATCTACAATAATTCTGAAGATAAGAACAATGGCGGCAATGGAATCAGTGCCATCGGGCGCTCTGTGATTGATGCAGACGACCTGCTCATTGAAAGCAATCCAGCAAGCGGCATTGTCATGGAGAGCTCTGCGGCACTCCTCAACAACGTAGATATCCGCAGCAATAACAATGGCATCGTCGCGACAGGCCGCTCGATTATCGTCTCGACCGGCGGGGCGATTGACCGAAACACCGTGGACGCAGTCCAATTGACCAGCTCCACCGGAGTCTTCACCAATGTTGAGCTCACCGGCAGCAGCGCCGGAGCGGAAGTGAAGAGTGGCTCCACTTTCCGGCTGATCAGCAGCACAGTCTCGGGCAACACGAATCGTGGGATCACCGTCTCCAGCTCGTTTCTCGAGACTCGCGATGGCGATATCCGCAACAACGGCGGGAGCGGAATTGACGCTTCCAGCAGCTCATCGCTCTTGCTCGACAGCACGAACATCTTGAACCATCCCAACAGCGGAGTGAATCTTGCCGCTTCCACAGCCCGCCTCATCAATGTCCAGTTGACGGGCAACCGGAACGGATTGAGCGCATCGCTCGGAGCCCTGGCCACCCTCTCTGACAGCTTAGTGACCCGCAACTCCAGCACGGGCGTGGTGATCGATGGCTCGACGGTCCAGCTCATTGACACCAGCGTAACCAGCAACAGCAGCTTGGGCATCGATGCTCAGGATTTATCGAGGCTCACCACCTCTGGCGGATCCATCGCGCTGAACAGTGATACGGGTCTTCATCTGAAGGACTCGATTGCTCAGATCACCAATACAAAGTTTGATGGGAACCGAGGCAACGGCGTCCAAGCCGAAGCACAATCCAACCTCACGATGAGCGGTGCTACAGTCATCAATCACGATGATGAAGGACTGCTCCTGCAGAACTCCACCTCCTCGCTCGAGAACACGGCGATTACTAGCAACAAGAAGACCGGTGTCTCTAGCAGCCAATCGACCCTGACGCTAAACGGCGGCACGGTAACCGGCAATTCCGGCGATGGAGCGACCTTGCAGGATTCAACCGTCAATATCAACGGAACAACAATCAGTCAGAACCAGGGACGCGGCATCCAGGCGACCAAAGGCTCGACACTTGTGTTGCAGAACATCACACTCTCTCAGAATAGCGCGGCAGGTCTCTTGCTCGTTGACTCTTCATCGGCTGAGATTGAGAGCGGTGTGATTCAATCCAACAACGAGTCGGGCATCACGGCCCAGCAGGGTGTGGCCATCTCTCTGAAGGATAGCACAGTGGAAGGCAATCAGAAGCACGGCATCGAGCTTTTGGGGGCCATTGCACAAGTTGAGACCTCTCAAGTCTTGAACAACAAGGGGAATGGCTTTGACCTCTCCTCCAACTCCAGCGTTCAGCTGACCGACACGGCGATCACCACCAACACGGGCAAGGGCATTGAGAACGTCTCTTCGGTCGTACAGGCCACAGGCGGCCAGGTGAGTGAGAATGGAAGCAATGGCATAGATTCGACGAATGGCTCCGTCACGCTGAGTGGCACGGTCGTCAGTGGAAATGGCGGAGATGGACTGGGCCTCAGCAACTCTTCAGCCGAGCTGCGCGACGGCGCTCAGGTGACCAGCAACACAGCCAGCGGCGTCCGTGCCGTGGATCGCTCCAGCCTCTTCTCCAATGGCGCGACCATCTCTGGGAACACGCAGCATGGCATCACGATGAGTGACTCCTTTGCATTGCTCCAGGGCAACACCATCAACGACAACAAGCAGTTTGGAATCACGGCAGATGACCAGTCTGTACTGGTCGGGAGTGGCAACACCGTCCAGAACAACGGCACAAACTTCTCGACCAACATTCCCAGCAGCATCACACAGCCGAGCAAATGATGTAGAGACTCAATCCGTGTAGATCACCTCACACGAGGATGGCCTCTGAGAGCGGGAGCGGAGCGATCCGTTCCCGCTCTTATTTTAGATGGGATTTTTATTTAGACTCTTGCTAGATCAAAGCGCTCTCCAAAGCGGCGCTCAAATTCTTGGATCAATGAGGATTGTGGATCCTTGGCTAGAAGGGCATTCGCCTCTTCGCGTGCGCTCTTCATCAGCTCCAGGTCCCGAATCAGATCGGCCACCTTGAACGAGGACTCCAGTCCGTGCTGTGCAACTCCTAGCAGATCTCCAGGGCCGCGAATGAGCAGGTCCTTTTCAGCAATGTCAAAGCCATCGGTGCAGTCGCGAAAGGCTTCCATACGCTCTTTGCCTTCGTCCGTTTTTGCGGTGGCCACGGCAAAGCACAATGATTTCTGACCTTGGCGTCCAATGCGGCCTCGCAGCTGATGGAGCTGTGAGAGCCCAAAGCGGTCAGCATGCTCTATCACCATCAGCGAGGCATCCGGCACATCAATCCCCACTTCAATGATCGACGTGCTGACCAGCACATCGATTTTCTTCTTCACGACCTCTTCCATCACCGATCTCTTCTCGTCATCGCTCATTCGCCCATGAAGCAATCCGACGCGAAACTCTTTGAAGAAGGTGCTCTCAAGCTCCTCTTTCATCTGAGTGGCAGCCCGCAAATCGAGCTCTTCTGACTCTTCGATGAGCGGATAGACGACATAGGCTTGCACGCCACTCTTCAACTCGCGGGCGATCAATGGATAGACCACTTCTCGTCTCTCTTCCGATACCCAGTACGTTCGAATCTCCTTTTTGAAAGGCAGCTCATCAAGGATGGAAATCTCAAACTGGCCATAGAGCGTAAGGGTGATGGTGCGCGGAATGGGCGTGGCGCTCATCACCAAGACATGAGCTGACTTGCCCTTCTCCTCAAGCTGAGCGCGCTGAATGACTCCAAAGCGCTGCTGCTCATCGATGATGGCCAGCTGCAGATTCTGAAATTCAACGCTCTCGCTGATCAGCGCATGGGTGCCCACAATCAAATCAATCTCGCCCGCAGCAATAAGCTCTTGAATCTTATCTCTCTCTTTGGGCTTCATGCTGCCAACAAGCAGTGCTAATCGCAGCTTTAAGGGAGCCAGCGTCTCTTGGAGCCTTCGGAAGTGCTGCTGCGCCAGAATCTCGGTCGGGGCCATCAGCGCAGTCTGCGCGCCCGAGACCGAAGCAATAAAGGCCGCTGCCGCTGCCACGATGGTCTTGCCAGAGCCGACATCCCCCTGCAACAATCGGTTCATCGGGTGGCCAGATGCCAGGTCTCTACTAATCTCAGAGATTACTCGCTCCTGCGCTTTGGTCAGCCGAAATGGAAGATGAGCTGAAAAGTCTTCCATCTTCACTTCGGGCGCGGAAAGAAGAGCAGCGCGTCGCTCAGCCATGCCGCGCCGCTGGAGCACAACGCCAACCTGAAAGAGAAGCAGCTCTTCAAAAGCTAATGTCATTCGAGCCTGCTCAAATTCTGCAATACTTCCTGGAAAGTGAATCTTGTAAAGGGCTTCTGATCGCGGAAGCAGATGTTGTCTGTTACGAATCTCATCGGGCAGAATCTCAAGGATCTGATCTCGATAGAGCTGCAGATTTTCACGAATCAATCTGTATAAGATGGCGGGCGTCAACCCTTTGGTGACTGGATAGATCGGGACGAGCCGCCCAGTGAGAAAGTTGGTATCGGCTGGCTCCCAGACTGGATTGCTCATCTGGGCACCGCCATAATTTCTCTCTATCGGGCCATATAGGGAAATTCGCTCGCCCTGGGCGAACTGAGTTTTGAGCCAGGGCTGGTTGAACCAAGTCGCAAAGATCACCCCTGTGTTGTCTTGTACGGCCACTTTCAAGATTTCCAGATTGGGCCGAGGCCTGAGAATATCTAGCGCACGGATGCGCCCCTGCACTGTGACCGATTCTCCAGCATGCGCCTGACTGATCTTTTTGATCAGGCTTCGATCTTCAATGCGCCGTGGCAGATACATCAGCAGATCTGAAATTGTCTTGATCTCCAATTTTTGAAATTGCTTGGCGCGCTGCTCACCCACCCCCTTGGCAAAGCGGACAGGACTTTCCAAAGTGACGTTTTGAGATTTTGTTTTAGCTGACGAAGCCTCATACGTGCCAGCGACTACGGGTTCAACATCCTCGCCCACTCCAACCGTAATAAGCCGGTCTTCTGCCTCTTCGATCGCTTTGCGTCTCTGGGGGGCACTCATGGATTCATAATTGTCTAAGCCAGCAACGATCTCTCTTGCTTCGCCAGGCTCTCCAGCAAGAGCTTGCTCAAGAAAACCCTGCAGACCCCCAATGACAGCTGTATTTTTATAGCCTGTCTTCTTCTCCAGTTGGAGGATCTTCTGGATGCGCTCTATGGCCTGCTTTGAAAGATTCATCTCGCTATAATGATGATAGAGATTTGACGCATGGGCACAAGTCCACGTGTCGGAGTGCTTAGAAAGTGAGCCATGAGTCTAGAGGTTCGACTGTATCCAGATCCGGTTCTGCGCGAGCGCGCAAAACCGATTGAAAAGATCAATGACGAGATTCGCATGCTGGCCGATGCGATGATCGTGACGCTCGTCCATGCCATCGGCTATGGCCTCGCCGCTCCGCAAGTGGGCGTCTCCAAACGGCTCATCGTTGTAGACGTCAATAACAAATTTTATGTGCTCGTCAACCCAGAGATTTTGACATTCAGCGAAGAGAAGCAGATGGGCCCCGAAGGCTGTCTCAGCATCCCTGGCCCGGAGGCCGATGTGGAGCGGTCGCAGAAGATCGCCGTGCGCGCACTCAATCTGGACGGCGAAGAGGTCTATATCGAAGCCGAAGGCATGCTGGCTCGCGCCTTTCAGCATGAAGTGGATCACCTCAACGGGATTCTATTTATCGATCATCTGGGTCGGGCAAAGCGCCAGCTCGTGCTCCGGGAATTTGAGAAGCACCTCAAAGAAGAATCGGAAGAGGCGGTGTCGTGAGATTTGCGCCTGCTCTTTCTGGGGACAGGCTCCCTCGGGCTGCCCACCCTGAGGGCACTGATTCAGTCCAATGATCATCAATTGCTCGCCATCTTTACTCAGCCGGATCGGCCGGCAGGGCGCGGTCTCAAGCTAAAAGCCTCTCCCATCAAAGAATTTGCATTGGAACACCAAATTCCTGTCTATCAGCCTGAAAAGATCAATCGCGATTTAGACCAAGTTCGCTCGTACAATCCTGATGTGATCGTAGTTGCCGCGTATGGCCAAATTCTCTCTAAAGAGCTTCTTTCTATTCCGCCACAAGGCACAATCAACATCCATGCTTCACTTTTGCCAAAATATCGCGGTGCAGCGCCGATCCAATGGGCGCTGATTCATGGTGAGAGTGAGACTGGCATCACAACGTTTTTGCTCAATGAACGGCTAGACACAGGAGATCTTATGCTAAAAAGAGCCATCCCAATCACAGAAGACGACACTGCCGGCTCACTCGAAGCCAAGCTTGCAGAGCTTGGCTCAGAGGTGATATTTGAGACTCTCGATGGAATCGCAACTGGAAAACTAAAAGCACAACCACAAGATCACTTGAAAGCAACTCTTGCCCCTAAGATCAAGAAAGAGCTGGCTCAACTGGATTGGACAAAAAGCGCAAAAGAGTTATTCAATCTAATTCGGGGGCTCAATCCATCACCGGGCGCATACACCTTCTATAAAGGGAAGCGTCTCAAAATCCACCGCAGCCGAGTCGCATCAATTAATGCTGGAAGCGCTACAGCTGGAGAAGTCATTCAACTCAACCCTCAAGGCTTGATTCTTAAAACTGGAGATAACTCACTCGAACTAACAGAAGTCCAACCCGAAGGGAAAAAGGCTCTAACAGGCACTGAATTTGTGCGTGGGTATCAGATTAAAATCGGAGATCGCTTAGGGCTGAATTAGTGCTGACAGCCGCAGTTTCCACCACAGCCGCACTCACCGCCACTGCCCTCTGCGCCAGAGCCGCAGCCACAACTTCCACCTTCATGCCCTAAAGTCTCAAGATTGGGGTTCTGAATCGCAAAGCCTTGTCCCATTTGCGGGTCATCCACAAAATCAATCGTTGAGCCATCCAACAGACTCAGGCTGGACGGGTCAATGAAGATGCGAAGTGCGCCTTGCGTAAGAACTGTGTCATCAGCCTGACTCTCCTTCTCTGGGAATAGCCCATAGGATGGGCCAGAACAGCTACAGCCTCCCAATTGTGCCACGAGACGCAAGCCATATTCCTCTTTCTGTTCAAGACGCAACGCCTCGCTCATCATCGTCGCAGCCTTATCCGTCACTGTCAGCATTTCACACAACTCCTTTCGATCACACAGCAAGCTTTCCATCAATTTACCACAAGATTAGACTCAACACAATATCCATTATCGCTGAAAAAACTCTTGTTTGGATGGGTGGATGACACGCATAGACTTTGCCAGTCGCGGATAGCGCTTTGCGAAGGCCTCATACATCTGGTAGGCAATCTCGCGCACGGAGAAGTGATTCTCAGGTCCCGTGCGCAGCTCGGCGATGTACTGAAGCTCTGCTGCGTCCATCTTGAATAGACTCTTTCTTCGAAAAGCAAACGGGAGCGCATATTGGCCTACGCCGGCGTGCTGCGCATCAATTCTGCGTGCCAAACCACCCGCTTCTATCATCAATTTTTCATAGCGCTCTCTCAGACTCGATGCCTGAAGATCGGGCGGCGTATCAAAGCCGAGCTCTGCATCTAAATTCTTGTGGATTTGCACGAGCCTGCGGTGCCGGTGAAAGTCACGCCAAGCACCACAATCCACGCACAGATCAAAGACAAACTGATATCCAGAACGCGTCTGAAAGGGTGGCGGGTCGAACTTCCCCCGATACTTTTGGGGAATGGCCAGAATCTCCTGCCTCTCTTTGGCATTCAGCCCATCAGCGACGAATCTTTCGAGCTGTGAATAGGAATGCGGCAATGCCGTGTATAGCAGCGTTGCTAGCTGCTCGATCTCCGGATCGCACCGCTCGCTGAGCTGTGCACCCAGTCTCGTCTCGACCTCGCCTATGCGCGGTGCCAATTCGCTGGCCAGCTTTTGGGTCGCCTCGCGGGTTTTGATCAAAGATTCGCTTCGTTCTGCGTATTTGACGAGCGTAGGGACAGAGGGCGCATCGAAGGCTGCTATTTCTTCAATTTTCTTGGACAACGCTTTCGAGTCTTTAGGCAGGGCTTTCTCTATTTCTTCTATTAGAGGCCGAAGGCGCTCATTGACGGGATTGAATGCCGGCTTTTTGACAGCCGCCTCTTTGAGCTCTTGTGCAATCTCCTGGATTTCTACTAAGGGATGCGAGAGCAAATCGATCAGTCTGCGCTCCAGGGTGCGCGCGCTGAGGATGTGGCCCAGCCCTGTGCGAATTCCCATAGGCAAGATGTATCTGACCACATCGAAGGCTCGGGCCTTGAGTGTCCGCTCGTACTTCGCATCATCCATGTCAGCAGGCCGTTCCCATGCGTGCCGCTCCATCAGGAAGTTCAGCACCTCTGGAAGGAACGCGCGATACTCACTCAGCAATCTTTGGCACAGATTTCGGTATTCATCCTCAAGCTGACTTCCCTTAATCTCTGTTGGAATATGAAAGCCACGCTTCTCAAAGTCTTGATACCGGGTAGAGCTGGCTTGGCCATCAATCAGGGGCTCATCCCAGAGCTCTTCAGCGGCCACCATCGAGATATTTTCAAAGATCACCGTCACATGCGCGAGGTCGGCAATGGACGAGTGGCCGTAATCAAAATAGAAGGTCTCATAGAACTTCTGAGCCCCCTCTTGGGTGAGGTCCATAATCCACTTTTGATAGGGCTGGCTGGAGCGGCTAAATTTGGCGACGCCATAGCCTCCAGGCTCGGGGTGCACTCCCAGCACCGTGAATATGCGCCTTTCGCTGAATCTGTCTGGCCTCTCCTCTCGCTCCAGCCCACTCATCTCGGGACGAGAGTAGCCCATCAGGCACCGGTTTGCCAACAGGTACGTCGCAGCCTTGACAACGGGCAAACGATTTGATAGTATCGAGATTAACCAGGTTTCCCAGGGAGTGAAGAGGAGAACCTGTTGGGAGAGGTAGACAAAAGACGCTGTTAGCTATCATTTCTTTGTTTATCTTTTTCGCGACGCGTGTCCGGCGTTTACCCTCCTAAATGTCCTCTCCTAGACTCCCCGATGGGAATGTGGCCGTGGCAAGTTCAGAGATAAGATAGGCCAGACCCTATGATTGGGAATGGGAGTTCGGAAGAGACTCTTGACAGGGGCATTTTGGATATGCTAGCATGCAACCAAGAGGTAAGAGTGGTGGGAGTGGGAATCAAGCTGTTTAAGCTATTATTTATTTCCCCATTGTTCTCCGCAGAGCTAGTTTCTCACCCCACGATAACCTTGTCGAGATCGAAGGGAACGCGTTCGAGCCTGTGACTAGAATCACATACACCCAAGTTGAGAGCAGAGTACATTGGCAAGGCTTCACCAATGGTTATTGGCGTTTTTCGAGCCCGAGTAGGTTGAGGACCCCACTCGAAGTAGGAACCAATTGAATTTATTCGAAACTTTGCAGATTGAACAAGAAGGCACCACAATCATCAAGGAGGTGGTAACCACTGCAGAGTGATCAAACCCTCACGGGTTTTCGGTTGTTTATGACCAGAGCTCTCGAAACTCTAAGCAAGTTAATCAGTTCAGATACGAAGGAGGTATGCCAGTGAAGAGTAGGAGCCAAGTAGTAACATTGATGGCGGTTTTGGCGCTTGTGTTTGCCATTACTGCGATCTTCTCCCCTGCGGCCCTAGCCGGACGCAGCGAGGCCTATTTTTCAGACGTCAGCGGTAACCCTAAGACGAACTGGAAGGTGGGCGAAACCCTTTACGTCACCGTCATTTCTCACGACGAGAATCGCTCAAGCGATGAAGTCGAGATGATTGACACTCGTTTCCATTGTGAGACACACACCACAGTCCCAGTACCGTGTGTCGAGATTTGGGACCCCAACACAAAGGACAGCGAGTCGAATTATGGATCACTGATTTTGACAGAGACCGGTTCGAACACCGGTATCTTCCGCTCTCAGACGGGCATCCTGATCAAGCCACTTGAGGATGACCCGAACTATGACGAGAACGGAACCCTCGAAGTCATCAATGGCGACACGATTGCGTTGCGCTATCAGTCCGCCTCCGATGACAACGACATTGATCTCGATCTGGCCAAGATCAGCTCGACACGCGCCACCATCCGGATCACCAACCAGGCTGGTCAGGATGTTCCGGTCTTCCAGCTCGGTCAGCAGGTCTGGATTACCGTTGAGGATGCCGATGCCGACATCAATCCACTCAGCCCGGATTCCGTTAAGGGCGTAACCCTTTGGAACCCCCGCTGTGTGTGGAACGTGTTGGAGCGCGCTGGCGCCCCACGCTCGGACAACCCACAGCCCAAGCCTTGTAACGGCCCGGTGGCCTACGATGCTTCTCTGCGACACATTGCCGAGAATGCGGGGATCAACCCGAATCCATTCATGGATTCTTTGATCTTGTACGAGACGGGCCCAAGCACGGGTGTCTTCCGAAATGTCAATGGCATTACATTGCTTGATCAATTGGGTCCGGACGTACAATTCCCGAACGTGACAACTGCTTTCCAGTTGTTCGCTCAGCACAAGGACACCATCGTCGCGTTCTATCGCCGGCCAACTATCACCGGCTCACTGCCACAGCTTCCACCTCAACCCAGCCCGACCCAAACCGATCTTTGTACTCAGAATGCAATCGTTGACTGTAAGCGAACCCTTCCCACCCAGGTCTCTCCGGGTGAGACGTTCGATGTGACCATCGAGATCACCGCCAAACAGGCGATCAAGCTCGTTGGCATCTCAGAGAGCGCTCCGGCCGGGTTTAGCTTTATCAACATTAAAGAACAGAGCCCACAAACGACCAACGCCGCCATTCGTGGCGACCGCTTGCGTGCTGCATGGGATGGCAACATCCAGGCTGGCCAGACCTTCCGCATCACCTATTCGATGCAGGCAGGCTCCCAGGTTGGACCCGCCAAGATCCGTGGCGTCGTGTTGGACCCGCTTCCCACTGTGCCACTGATCTCAGCATTCAATGTGGTGGCCGCTAGCAGCTCGGCCTCTGCCGCCGGAGTCTCTTCCGCCGGTGTGAGCGCACAAGCCACCGGAGCTATCGGCAGCCTCGTGCGGACTGCGCCGACTCAAGCCAATGTTGGCGAGCCCTTCACAGTCAAGCTCCACTTTGGCGCTGGCAAGGCCCTTCAGTTCGTTTCGATCAAGGAAGACTACGATGGATTGACCTTGGTTGACATTGGAACGCTGCTTCAGGATCAGGGAACCACGCTTCGTGGAATCATCCCCGGTGCCGCTGCAGGCGGATCCAATGACTTCAGCTATCAGCTCAAGTGCCCAGCCGAAGGTACATTCACCATCACAGGCAAAGCTGAGACAAAAGGTGAGACCGCAGTCGTCGAGACCTCTACGGTTAAGTGTGGCAAGGGCGGCGGCCAAACGCCACCTCCACCAACCGGCGTCGTCACCGGCTTCAACCGTGGACGCGGCGGTTTCAACGACAACCAAGACTTCGCATTGGCTCAGGCCAAGGTCGGCCACTTGAACCCTGCCACGTTGTCCTTTACGGACATCAATGGCAACCCGATCACAGAGCTGGGCTTGGGCAAGGACGTCTTTATCACGTTGGTCGATGATGATCAGAACATGGACTCTGACCACGTGGAGACGCTCTGCGTCCAGGTATTTGATGTCAATGGTGGACACGAAGGTGACACCCCCGGCATCGCCCGCGACTTGAACCCATTGTTCAAGGATGATCCGCGCGCCTGCATGGAGGACCATGTTCGCGACCTCTTTATGTGGAAGACGGGTGTGAAGCTGGTCGAGACCGGCACCAACACCGGCATCTTCCGCAACCCGGACACACTCAAGATCCTTCCGATCTGTGCTCCGGCAGAGGCCGATGTCTACCCATTTGACACCGACCCACTCCAGACACTAAACATCCAGATCCACAAGATGAACTTGACTGGACAGCCCATCTTCAAGCCAGGTCTCCACTCGGATGACCCAGCCCAGTGGTGGGCAGAGAAGAGCGTACGCGTCGGCACCGTCTTGAAGCCGTGTGTCTGGAACTCTCCCGCAGAGTCCGATTTGGCGGACAAAGAGTTCCCATTCCCAACGGACTTCGGTCTGGACAACCCAGATGCGGCCAAGATCCCTGGCGAAGATGTGCCATGGAAGATCGCGGCCCACGCCGGTGACGTGCTCTACGCTGTCTATCAGGACCAGCTTGTTGACCCGTACGACGTGGTCTACGCGACGGCTCCAATAGCCGACTTCGAGACCTTCGACGGCACGACCAATAACATCCAGTTTGTCGATGAGAACGGCAACCCGATCGACACCTACAAGATCGGACAGGACGTCTTCGTGAAGCTGCGAGACGACGACCGCAACTCCTCCGCCGATGTGGTGGACAAGATCGACATCCTGGTGCTCGACCGCAACAGCGGCGACTGGGAGAACGTCATCTTGGAGGAGACGGGAGCCAACACCGGCATCTTCATGAACAGCAAGGGTCTCTCCTTGCAGCCGGCCCTGACGCCTGCGACCGTCCGCATCAACAACAACCGACTGGAGATGTTCGACCGCGACGTCATCGAGGCTCACTATCAGGACAACTTCAACGCCAAGGACTTCAGCGCTGCCTGGATCCGTTTGATTCCACAGCCGGGTCCTGGCCCAAGCGGTCCTGGCCCAGTGACTCCGGTGAGCGTCCACTTCAGCGACTCCACGGGTCGCACCGTGACTGAGTTCGGCGTTGGCGATTCTGTCTACGCTGCGGTCACAGACACTGCGGCTAACATCTCTTCGTCCACCGTTGACGTCATCCAGGGTCAGGTCAAGATTAACGACCTGCGCACTGGCGTGTCCGTCACCGTGAACGCGACAGAGACTGGCCCGAACACCGGCACATTCGTCACTGACCCTGTCTCGACAAGCACGACAGGCGGCGGCGGAATGCTCGAGGTTGAGCCGAACGACACGCTCCAGGTTGCCTACAAGAGCGTGAACGACCAAGCCAACGTGGTCTCCAGCCAGTTCAGCTGCACGGGCGCAAAGAACGTTCCGAACCCGTTCCAAGCCACGACAAACTTCCAGGCCGTCGGTTCTGGCGTGACCAAGATTACGGTCCACGTCTACAACTTGGCTGGCCAGCACGTAGCCTTGATCTCTGCCAACAGCGACAAGGTCATGTGGGATGGCCGCATGTCAGATGGCTCAAGCCTAGCAGCAGGCGTGTACCTGTACTTCGTCGACTGCAGTGGCCGGAGCGGTGAGTCTGTGACGACCGACATTATGAAGTTGGTCCGAACGCACTAACATGAAACGGGAGGCCGTGGGGGTCTTCAAGAAGACCTCCACGTGCAACCCGACCCATCATCATGAAGGAAACGTACAATATGCAGAATCGAAGGAGGTCTAGAAACACGATGAGACGAACAGTCTTATTGGGCTTGGCGCTGATCTTCATCGCCGCTGCTGCTGCCCAGGCTCAAGAGGGTGTCGGTGCCGGCGCGTCGTTCATGTTCGGCGTTGACGCTCGAGCCTTGGCGATGGGTGGGGCGTTCGTGGCCGTCGCAGACGGATACAGCGCGCCCTACTGGAACCCGGCTGGGTTGACGCTCGCTACGGGCACTCACGTCGGTGGCATGAATACAAACAAGTTCGGTCTTGGAATCAACTACAACTATGTTGGAGCTGCGCTCTCTCTGGGCGGCTTCAAGGTAGGCGGAGCATTCCTCGGCTCCACGATCAATGGTATCGAGACCTTTGACGCCACAGGTCAGCAAGCAGGAACTGTGAACGACAACGAATTCTTGTTCATGGGTTCCACGGCTATGGCCCTGCCGCTTGGCGGGATGCCCCTGGCCCTCGGTGGGAACGTGAAGTACTACTCTCACTCTCTCGCCAATGAGAGCGGAACAGGCTTTGGTGGAGACCTCGGCCTGCTCGCTTCGCTCGGCGGCTTGCAACTGGGCGCCACACTCTCCGACGTTGGTGGCACCAAAATCAATTGGTCAACCGGTGCGGTTGACGTTGTGGATATGGCCATCCGCGTCGGCGGCGCTCTGACTCTTAGCGCTCCCGTTCCGTGGACGATTAGCGGACAGTACAACGTGGACAGCAGCTCCTTGCACATCGGAGCCGAGTTCAAGCTTACGAACTCGATTGCGATCCGCGTCGGCGCTCAGAAGCCGCAGGACGGCGACTTCAGCTTCACCGCGGGTGCAGGACTCGCCCTGGGTGGGTTCAGCGTGGACGGCGCGTATGTTCAGAACGAAGTTCTGGGCAACAGCCTCGTCGTCTCCGGTGAGTTCGTATTCTAAGGAAGTTGCGGAATATGTGGATTCAAAGTAATCAAGAGACCGGGGAGGTGGTTTTCAACCGACGAAAACCCATGACTACACTACATTCAGTGTTTGGTAAGTTCGACCATTCAAATCTTGTGAAGAGTATGCAGCAAAGGAGGTATACGTCGATGAGAAACGGTAGTAAGTTCCTGATCCTGCCTGCCATCTTGTTGTTGGTAACTGCAGGTCTAGGATTCAACACCTATGCCGAATTGTTCCAAATGCCGGGCGTCATTCCGCCGTCATCCTGCCGAGTGGGTGCTGTGCTCAGCACAGATCAATTCACTACGACCGGATTCAGCAACGTGCGCACGGCCAATCCCAATGACGAGATCGTAGCCGGTGACTGGGTGGTGGCCAACGAGTACACCCCAGACACCAGCGTCATCCTTGCGCCAAACTGCACTGCCCCGGTGGGCAATGCAGTGGATGGACAGGGTTTGAACGTGATGGCCCTCCGCTTGAAGCCAACCATCAGCAGCGCGGCAGACGCCGACATCAAGACTGTTGAGCTGGTCTGGGATGTCAACGCCAATGGCCTCTGGGACCCATTGCTTGACCTGGTGCTTCAGACGAAGCCAGGCAGCGACTTGGACACCCCAGCTGGTGCAGTCTACTTCAATGGCGCACAGAGCCCAATCGCCTTCTTGTCCAACACGCCTGGCATTACACCTAGTGCACCCATCCCAGCTCGTTGTGCGATCACTGCTGGTGATGCAGTTGTAGTAGCAGGAAGCAGCGGACACCTTGGTGTTGGCCCAGCAAGCGGCACGAACAGCCGACCACTAGCCGGTGGTGGTACAAACAATGGCTGTTTCATCGCCTTGCTCGCCATCGTCACGATCGGTGACAGCCCCAAGACGGGCAGCCAGTTTGGTCTGTCGCTTGAGGCTTTGGGTGGAGACATTCCAGGCACAACCGGAATCAGCTCCTACACCATCAGCAACGGCTTTAGCAGCTCCCGCAACCCACAGGGTTCTAACGTCCGCTTGGACATGATCGGTGGATTGCCGAGCAGCCACACGCCTTTGGAGCACATCTCCAACGGCAGCGGCTCTCCAGAGTCTGCTGTTCGCCCGCTCACTTTCACGGGTGGCCAGAAGGGTGAGGGCTTGCTCTCCCGCTTCCGCGCCCTTGAGATTGATCCAGGCACGCGTGAGGCCATTGCCATGGTCGTGGGTCTCTGCGATGGTGCCGAGCTTGCTAACACAACCGCAGCCATCTTGCCTGCCATCGCTGGCGCACCGCCAACGATCGCCGGTGGCTTGGCTTCCTTGCCTTGTATCAAGAGCGCAGGCACCGATGGATACGCCACCGGTATCAATGGCGCTACCTTGATCTTCCGCGGTCCATTGGCCCGCTATATGGGCACAGTTCGTATGTATGTCGATGAGTGCAGCGTCTTCGGTGCTGCAGCAGCCCCAGCGGGTGCTGGTGTCTGCAACGTCTCCGGTGGCAATGTAGCTCCAACAACAGCCACGATTCAGGGTGGTGGAGACGGCTTCTTGTTCCAGGCTGGTGAGCTCTCGGAGCAGGCGACCCCTAGCTTCAACGAGCAGACCGGTGAGGCCATTGTCCAATTTGGTGGCCGACAAGAACAGATTCTCTACACGGGCAACGGCAGCGTCGTCGCTGCAGGTGCTGACCCAGCCACACCTGCAATCGGTGGAACCACTGTTGGAACGCGCCCACTCATCATCCTCTGGACGGTCGACATTGACCAGAACGCCCCAGGCGGCACGGTTGACGTGCTCCTCGGCTTCCAGACCTTTGATGACACGGCCATCAACATTGCATCAACCGTCGCTGGTGGACAGGCCAACCCATGCATCGTCTTCGCAGCAACGGCTCTGACAGCACCCAAGCAGGGTGTATCGGGTCTTACGGGTGGCGCTGGCAGCTGTGGCTCTAACTTCCTGAACATCGGACCTGAGACCTACAGCTTCTCGGTGGCCGCTCCTCAGCACCCGAGCAGTCCCAACAGCCTGGCCGCCTTCGACACCAACAAGAGCTGCTTCCTGGACGACCCAGAGTTCTTCGCCATGATCGATGGCTGGGTCGCCAACCAGATCGGCGACACCCTCTTCTTCAAGGGAGTCGACGCCTGGGTCGGTCAGACCAACGTCTGCAACGCCCCAGTCGCTGCTGGCGTCAACGGCCTCAGCTTGAATGGCGTCTCTCTCGAGACCAACTCCCTTGGCACGACTACATTCGTCGCCAATGGCCAGGGCATCGAGGGCATGAACGTTGAGATCTATGGTCTCAACGGCAATGTCGTCTTCAACCAAGAGGTTGCTGGCAACCACCTGAGCTGGAACCAGGTCAACACCAACGGCGCTCCATTGGCCAACGGCACGTACTTGTACGTCGTCAAGGTCAAGGGCACCAATGGTCAGACCCTCAGCTCCGTCGTCAAGAAGCTCGTCGTCGTTCGCTAAGCGAATCCGACTAGCTGGTTGACTGATTAGTCAATGAACCCCCCGGGGGAGCGATCCCTCGGGGGGATTCTTTTGGGTTTTAATAAAGCCACTGGATCCCGGATCTCCGCTGCGCTCCGTCCAGGATGACGAAAAGAGTGAATGGCCTTGTCCGGGCTGACAAGCAGGAAGAACGCAGAGTTGACAGAATGACAAGCTTTGTAATGCCCGTCACTCCGACTTTTCTTAGCCCCAGCTCATCTGTAATCCAAAAATTGGAATGGACAAATGAAGCCTGTTATACTCTTACCAACCACCCGGAAGAGGTGGGTTAGGGGAGAGTGGAAAATGCTAAAGAGTTTGAAGCAAGTCATCGTTCTATTCTTTGTTATCTTTATCGGAGTGGAGGTCTCCGCTCAGGCGGATATGTTCTATCTGCCTGGCGTAATTCCTCCATCAGGATGCAGGGTGGGCGCTGTGCTGAGCACAGAGCAGTTCACCTCAACCGGATTTAGCAACGTGCGCACCGCCAATCCCAACGACGAGATTGTGGCCGGCGCCTGGGTGGTTGCAAATAACTTCGTCCCGGACACCAGCGTGAAGCTGCCACCCAATTGTTCACCAGCCATTCTGGCCATTCCCACACTCTCGGGGACAGGATTGAACCTGATGGGTGTGCGCCTCAAGCCAACTATCAGCAGCGCGGCCGATGCGGCCATCAACGAGGTCAAGCTCGTCTGGGACGTCAACGCCGATGGCCTGTATGACCCGCTCCTCGATATGGTGCTTCAGACGAAGCCCGGTGCCGATCTCGATTCAAAGGGTGGCGCCGTCTACTTCAATGGCCCGCAAAACCCGATCGCATTCCTGGCCGACACGACAGGCATTGGTGGACCCCTACCCTCTAACTTTAGGTGTACACTACTTCTCTCTCCCGATATTCCAGCATTAATTGGAATTGGGCCGATAAGTGGAACAAATAGCCGTGGTGGAAGCGAAGGCTGTTATATCGCTTTACTGGCCGTCGTTGTGATTGGCGAGAGCCCCAAGACTGGCAGCCAATTTGGTCTGGAGCTTGAAGCCATGGCCGGAGACATTCCTGGCTCAACGGGAATCAGCTCCTTCACCACCAGCAGCGGCTTTAGCAGCTCCCGCAACCCGCAGGCTTCCAACGTACGATTGCAGATGATGGGCGGATTGCCAAGCAGCCATACTCCACTTGAGAATATTTCGAATGGAAGCGGCTCTCCGGAGAGTGCAGTTCGCTCGCTCACCTTCACGGGTGGTCAGAAGGGCGAAGGGCTGCTGAGCCGATTCCGTGCCTTAGAGCTTGACCCAGGCACGCGTGAGGCGATTGCCATGGCCGTCGGCATTTGCGATGGCGCTGATTTAGCCAACACGACGGCAGCCGTCTTGCCTCCCATCGCTGGCGCACCGCCAACGATCGCGGGTGGTTTGGCTTCGTTGCCTTGTATCAAGAGCGCAGGCACGGATGGCTACGCCACAGGCATCAATGGCGCAACCTTGATCTTCCGCGGCCCACTGGCCCGGTACATGAGCACCGTTCGTATGTATGTCGATGAGTGCAGCCACTTTGGAGCTCTGCCCCCACCTATTGGTGCAGGGGTTTGTACGGTACTTGCCACACCTCCGACAACGGTCACTGTCCAGGGTGGTGGCGATGGCTTCTTGTTTCAGACGGGTGAGCTCTCGGAGCAGGCGACCCCTGTCTTCAACGAGCAGACAGGCGAAGCGATTGTACAGTTTGGCGGCCGACAGGGACAGGTTCTCTACACGGGCAACGGCAGCGTTATTGCTGCCGGCTCTGATCCGGGCACGACTCCCTGTATTGGAGGACTTAACTGCGGATCACGACCGCTGATCCTCATCTTTACTGTAGACATTGATCAGAATGCCCCAGGCGGCACGGTTGACGTGCTCCTCGGGCTGCAAAGCTTTGATGATTCAGCCCAACACTTCAGTCTGGCAGCCCCGTCGGCGCCTTGTCTCGTCTTTGCCGCCACTGCGACAACAATACCGATCAAGAATGGCATTCCCGCATTTGCCCCTGGCATCTGTGGCTCCAACTTCTACAACACGGGACCCGAGACCTACAGCTTCACGGTGGCCGCTCCTCAGCACCCGAGCACTCCCAACAGCTTGGCCGCCTTCGACACCAACCACAGCTGCTTCATCGATGACCCAGAGTTCTTCGCCATGATCGATGGCTGGGTCGCCAACCAGATCGGTGACACGCTCTTCTTCGCGGGAGTAGACGCCTGGGTCGGTCAGACCAACGTCTGTAACACCCCAGTTGCGGCTGGCGTCAACGGCCTCAGCTTGAATAGCGTCTCTCTCGAGACCAACACCCTTGGCACGACTACATTCGTCGCCAATGGCCAGGGCATCGAGGGCATGAACGTTGAGATCTATGGTCTCAACGGCAACGTCGTCTTCAACCAAGAGGTTGCTGGCAACCACCTGAGCTGGAACCAGGTCAACACCAACGGCGCTCCATTGGCCAACGGCACGTACCTCTACGTCGTCAAGGTCAAGGGCACCAATGGTCAGACCCTCAGCTCCGTCGTCAAGAAGCTCGTCGTCGTTCGCTAAGCGAATCAAGACTGGCTAATTGACTCTCTAGTCAATGAACCCCCCGGGGGAGCAATCCCTCGGGGAGATTCTTTTTTGCTATTTAATACATGCACTGGATCCCGGATCTCCGCTGCGCTCCGTCCAGGATGACGAAAAAGGGTGAATGGCCTTGGCCGGGATGACAAGCAGGAAGAATGCAAAACTTAATGAAGTTTTATTATGGTCGTCATTCCCGTGCACGCGGGAATCCAGGACTTTGACTTTAAGGCTGTTCAAATGAAAGTCACTGGATTCCGGCTCGCGGCTGCGCCTTGGCCGGAATGACGAACAAAAATACAGGTCAACAGAATGACGTGCTAAAAAAGGGCCGTCATTCCCGCCCCGGATCAAGTCCAGGGTAAACGCCAGTGGGAATTTAAAGTTTTGCCTTTATGATGGGCATTTATAACAATTGTCATTCCTGCGAACGCAGGAATCCAGGGCTTTATCTGCGACTCTGTACGTCCCTTCTGTAAAGAGAGAGATGAGTGCAGGAACTATTGACTCCCAGGCCTCCTTTAACCCAGTGTGATCACAAATATTGAACGCAAATGGGGCTTATGCTAGACTGGACGTGATTCTTTGTTCGAGGAAGGGGGTCAGGTTTTATGAAAATCTCAAATCTTGTTCGAATTTTAATTCCTGCTCTATTGCTGCTTGGCATGACTTCGGCGTCGAGCTATGCCATTCTCAGCGTTCCAGGTGCGGTGCCCGCCTCGGGCTGCCCCTCTGGAGCCATCATGAGCACGGATCAATTTACCTCAACCGGATTTAGCCAGGTGCGCACTGTTGGCCCAGATGATGTCGCTCCTGCAGGCGCGTGGGTGATTGCTGATGATTTTGTTCCGGTCACCAGCGTTGTCGCTACTCCAAACTGTCCGCTTTCGGGCATTGACCTTTACCCACTTCGGGTGGTCGCCCTTAAACTCACTCCCACCATCGGAAGCTGGCAGGACGCCGATATTCAAGAGGTGGATCTCATCCAGGATAATAATTGCGATGCGCAATATGACCCTGGCCTTGATTTCACCATGCAGACCAAGACGGGCACTGAGCTGCAGCAGGGGAAGAGTGTCACCTTTGTCAATGGCCCTGCTTCGCCGCTATTTGTCGTTGGTGGCGGCATGCCGCCAGCTTGTGGTGCGGGCGCAACGGGCATTATGGTGGTCGTCAAGATCGGACCCAACCCATTGAGCGGCACGCAGTTCGGGCTCTCGCTTGAAGGTCTTTCCACCGATATTCCGGGGCTTGGGCCAACGGGATTTAGCAGCAGCTTCTCGAGCTCCCGCAACCCGCAGGGGAGCAGCCTCCGCTTGCAGATTGTTGGTGGAGGAACGGGAGGACCATCGCCAACACCGACGCCAACTCCACACCCGATCATAGTTGGCCCGCCTTCAGGTGGCTCCACCCTAAAGGCCTTCGATAAGAACGCCAACTGCAAACTCGATGATCCAGAGTTCTTCAGCATGATTGATGGCTGGATCGCAAGCTCAGTCACCAACACGCTCTTCTTTGCAGGTGTGGATGCGTGGATCGGCCAATCCAGCGTCTGCACGGCGGCCGCGGCTGCCTCTCTTCACGGCGTCACGCTCAGTGTGAAACCTGCTCTTCAGGGCGCTCTCTTTGAGGCACATGGCCAGAATATCGCCTCCACAAGCGTGGAAGTCTTTGGCCTCAATGGGCAGAGCATCTACTCATCCGAGGCTGCAGGATCCCATCTGCGTTGGAATCTTCGAACAGAAGCGGGACAGCTTTTGTCCAATGGCGTCTATCTCTATCGAGTCTCTGTGAAAGGGCCAAATGGCCAAGTTCTACAGAGCGAGGTCAAGAAGTTTGTCGTTCTTCGATAGATGAGGGAGGAGAAACTCAAATGAAGTCGAAGGGCATTCAACGCTTCTGCTGGGCTGTTCTGCTTGGAGCCGTGGTGCTGCTTTTGACGGGAAGTCCCGGGGCGTACTCCCTGCCCATAGGACACATCTCTAACGGAAGTGGAGCCGTCGAGACGGACATCCAGAGACTGGATTTCGGCGCAGGTCTCAAATCGAGATTCAGCGCACAAGATATCCGACCTGGTGAACGCGAAGTGCTGGCCATTGCTGTCGCAGTCTGTGATGGCGGCACGTTGGCCAACCATACCATCTCCATCTTGCCCTCCATTGCAAGCGGAACTCCGACCATCGCCGGCGGTCTTGCGGCCGTCCCCTGCATCAACTTGGGAGGCAGCGATGGCTTTGCGACAGGCATAAACGGAGCCGTGCTCACCTTTAGCGGTCCCCTTGCCCAATTTATGGGCTCAGTGCGCATGTATGCCGATCTGGATCGGGATGGGACATTCTTTGAGTCATCGGATCTGATCGAGCAAGTGGTGCCATTCTTGCAAGGAACAGGGGAGGCTATCGCCCAGTTTGGCGGCCATCAGGGGCAGATGATGATCACTCCCAGCGGAAAGCCTTTGGCAGCGCTTGATCCGACCACAGTGCTTCCAGTTGGACCACCGCTTCCTGCATTTGGGCCGCTCAATCCGCTGATTCTTCTCTTTACCGTGGATGTGGATTCATCGGCAGGAGGTGGGCGTGTGGATGTGGCGCTCGGTCTCCAAGTCGGCGATGACACCGCTCAGAAGACATTTGGAGTCTGTTCATCCACATTGCCACATGTGCCTCTTACTGTTCTGAATCCGACGGGCGTACAGAACTGCGGCTCCAACTTGCGCGGGGGCGGTCCAGAGACCACCTTCTTCAACATCACCGGCTCGGGTGGTGGCAGCACTGGCCCAACGCCAACACCCACTCCTACACCAACACCAGCTCCGGGCGGGTCTACATTGAAAGCCTTCGACAAGAACGGCAACTGCAAGCTTGATGATTCTGAATTCTTCAGCATGATTGATGGCTGGATCGCCAGCTCGGTTGGCAACACACTCTTTTTTGCGAGCGTCGATGCCTGGATCGGCCAATCGAGCGTCTGCAGTGCAGCGGCTTCTGACTCGCGGAGTGGCGTTACACTCAGCTTGAGGCCATCTCTGCAGACCGCACTCTTTGAGGCCCATGGCCTGAACATCGCTTCGGTGGACGTAGAGGTCTTTAGTCTCAATGGCACCCGAATCTACGCGGGGACGACCCCCGGATCGCTGCTTGCTTGGAATTTGAGGACATCCAGCGGCCAGTCCTTGGCCAACGGCACCTATCTCTATCGGGTAGTTCTGCGAGATCAACGTGGTACTATGACACAGAGTGAAGTCAAAAAATTCGTTCTGATTCGTTAAACCTAACAATGAAGAGGAAGGGGGCGTAAAAAATGAATGCAAGAGATATTCGTCATTTGCTAGGGAGAGTGCTTCTTGGCGTTCTAGTCCTGATTTTCGTAGGGAGCTCAGTGGCTCTCACAATCCCCATCGGGCACATCTCAAATGGTAGTGGAAACGCTGAAACAGATGTAGTCAGACTCGATTTTGGTGGTACTCTAAAAGAGAGATTCAGCTCATCCCAAGATATACGGCCAGGTGATCGCGAGGTTGTGGCGATTGCCGTCGCCGTCTGCGATGCAGGTACAGTCGTCAATAAGAATGTGACGATCCTTCCATCCATTGTCTCTGGAACTCCTGCGATTGCCGGTGGACTGGCTGCTTTGCCGTGCATCTCCCTGGGCGGTAGCGACGGCCTTAACACAGGAGTCAATGGCGCTGTGGTCACATTTAGCGGCCCACTAGCCCAATTTATGGGCACGGTTCGCATGTATGCTGATCTGAATTTCGATGGAGTCCTCTTTCAGGGGGGTGACCTCGTTCAGCAAACTGTCCCGATGATGCAAGGCACTGGAGAAGCCATCGCCCAGTTTGGTGGAAGACAGGGGCAATTCATGGCCACCTCAAGCGGGCAGCCGTTGATCGCACCGGATGTACCGGCAATTATAGCTGCCTTGGGTATGCCTCCAATGAACATCTCTGCTCCACGCATCATCCTCTTCACCGTGGATATTGACGCGTCAGCAGGCGGTGGCCGTGTAGATGTGGCACTCGGTCTCCAAGTCGGCGATGATACGGCCCAGGGGCTGGGCGGATTCTGTAAGACTGCGTTCCCATTCCTTCCACCCATCGCTCATTTCAATTGCGGCTCTAACATTCGCGGTCAAGGCCCAGAGACTACGTTCTTCAATATCACTGGCTCGGGCGGTGGCAGCACCACTCCAACCCCTACACCCACCCCGACCCCCACTCCAACACCCGGCGGCTCCAATCTGAAGGCCTTCGATTCGAACAGCAACTGCAAACTCGATGATGCCGAATTCTTCAGCATGATTGATGGCTGGATCGCCAGCTCCGTCAGCAATGCGCTCTTCTTCGCTGGCGTGGATGCCTGGATCGGTCAATCGAGCGTCTGCACCGCAGCGGCTTCTGACTCGCGGAGTGGTGTCACACTCAGCTTGAGGCCATCTCTGCAGACCGCACTCTTTGAGGCGCATGGCCAGAATATCGCTTCGGTGGACGTAGAGGTCTTTAGTCTCAATGGCAAGCGAATCTACGCGGGGACGACCCCTGGATCGCTGCTTGCTTGGAATTTGAGGACATCCAGCGGCCAGTCCTTGGCCAACGGCACCTATCTCTATCGGGCGACCGTGCATGGGCCCAATGGCGAAGTGACCCAGAGCCAAGTAAAACGCATGGCCGTTCTTCGCTAAGCTACACCCAACAGAAAGACCATGAAGACGGCGGGTGGATGGATTTCACCCGCCGTCTCAATTTTTTGTACCATAGATGCAAATCGAGCAACGAAATCGGGAATGGGAAGAAAATGAGGATCATCAGGGCTTCGCTTGCACTTGCTTTGGCATGGATTGGAATGATGGGCTGGGCTGACATGGCACGGGGATGGGCTCAGCCTTGTGCGCCTGTGCAGAACATCTCATGCTCCTTTGTGGCTCATAACGACATCATTGGTGCTTTGACTTTTAGCCCCGATGGAAGGCTGATGGCTACGGCTTCCAGTGATCAGTCGGTGGTGTTGTGGGACGTGGCCACTGGCGCAAAGCTAAAGACACTCCTTGGACATCGCGGAGAGGTCTGGTCCGCCGCCTTCAGCCCCGATGGGAAAGTCCTGGCGACAGGCTCAGATGATCGCACCATCATTTTGTGGGACGTCGCAACCGGCAACGAGCTGAAGGTCATGAAAGGACATGCCGAGTTTGTGCGTGCCTTGGCCTTCAGTCCCGATGGCAGCATTCTTGCTTCCAGCTCTTGGGATCACACTATCAAGCTCTGGAGCATGCCGAGCGGCCATTTGATGCGCACACTTGAAGGTCACACCGATTGGGTCGTCTCGATCTCGTTTAGCCCTGATGGAAAGCGTCTGGCCTCAAGCTCGGATGACTACAGCGTGCGCGTTTGGAACGTCATGACGGGAGCACAGCTCCATGAAATGGATGGGCATACCGGGAATATCTGGTCCGTCAGCTTCAGCCCAGATGGCGAGATCATCGCGTCAGCCTCTGAGGACCGGACCATTCGAATCTGGAACGCGTCTACAGGAATCCTGATGCACATTATGACCGGACACACCGAACAGATTCGCTCGATCGCTTTTAGCAAGGATGGTAAGTTGCTCGCATCGGGTGCACGGGATGGAAGCGTGATTTTGTGGGACCCAATGCAAGGCAAAGAACTAAAAGTTTTACACACCGATCCAGAGAGTGATATCTGGACGGTCGCCTTTACTCCGGATGGGCAGCACATCGCATCCGGAGCCTGCACCAAGAGAAATTCCAACAATTGCCGACAAGGCGAAGTTCGCTATGATCCGATTGGAGAGAGCACTCCGGTGGAAGCTCTGAAACTCACCCAGTTTGACAAGAATGGCGACAAGATCCTGGAAGATAGCGAGTTTTTTGCGGTTGTTGACGCATGGGTGGGTGACAAGATTGAGAACAGTCTCTTCTTTGCCGCAGTGGACGAATGGGTCTCAAGCAGACAGATTCAGGTGGCAGCAATCTCAAGTCTAGCAACGCAACAAAATAGTGAAGTGGCTCTCATCAAGTCTGATAGCACGTCGATTAGCTTTACTGCTCAGGCCACGGAGACCCATTCTTTACAGATCGAAATCTTCAGTCTGGCGGGGGAACGGCTCTATGCTCAGAAAGCTTCAGGCAATCGCCTCACCTGGCGTCCGTTGGACGACCACGGGCATCTATGGGCCAATGGCGTCTACTTGTATGCCCTCACGTGGCAGCGAGCCGATGGATCGATGGGGTTTAGCGGCATCAGAAAGCTTATCTTGCTTCGATAAAGGAGGCCATTATGCTCAAAACTAAGCGCTGGCTCGTATGGGGACTCTTTTTGATTTTGGCTCTGCCGGTCTCCGTCAGTGCATTTACAATCAATCATATTCTGGACAACGGGACTCAGGATCCATCGGATGATCTGCATGATGCTGCCCGCTGGTCTGACATCTCTGGCACGTACGTGACCGACAACGTGCGTGGGCTCGGAGGCGGATTGGAGTACTCGATTGCCACCGACTTTTACGACAAGATTCTTCCGTCCATTGTGGATCAGACCAAGCCTACCAAAGACGAGGTCTATGCAGCCATTCGTCGCGACTTTGATCGCTGGGCGAGCGGCAGTCCGCTCAAGTTCACGGATGTGACCAATCAGATCTTTGCGATTGGGGACGCAGCCTATCCAGGCTCAGGTGCAGAGATCGACATCTTTGCTGTGCCTCATGGAGATCTGGCATTCCGTCACAATACATTGGCTGGCAATACCTTCGTGATCTTTAGCAGTGATAAGCCCATGGGGACGAATGGCCAGCAGCTTCCAGGGCGCACGATCAGCAGCGCCGATATCTATGTCAATACAGATGCCATGTATTTCATGAATCCCAATGACCCCGCAGTTCAGCAGCTGCAGAGCCAGGGCCAGCCGCTCAATCATCTTGAGTCGTTGATCTTTCATGAGATCTCTCACGCCATCGGTCTCGATCACCCGGATGAATTTTCAAACCGAAACTTCGACACGGACACGGATCCCAATGACGCTATGAACATCAACTGCCAAGATCCGCTCCAGGGTTTGCAACTCTCTCCAAGCATCGCTGTCAATGCCATTGCCACATCCGGGGGCTCCGGCTCATACCGGCTCAGTCTTACACCGGATGACCTTGGCGGAAGGGCATTCTTATATCCAAGCTGCTCCGGCTCTTCTGCGCCTTCACCCACTCCGACCCCCACACCCACCCCTTCGCCAACGCCGACTCCGCCTCCATCCAACGGCGGCGCTGGACTGAGTCACTATGACACTAACAAGAACTGCAAGCTTGAAGATACAGAGTTCTTTGCTTTGGTAGATCAGTGGATTGGCGGCTCTGCCGATAACTCACTCTTCTTCTCTGGAGTGGATGCCTGGATTGGACAATCCAACATCTGCTCTGCAAGTGCAGCAGGGACGACAGCCGGTAAACCCCAAATTGAGCTGAGCTATCACCCAAGCAGCTCCTCTGCTCTATTCGCAGTTCAAGGTGCTAAAGTTACGGCCGTGCAGGTCGAGGTCTTCAGCTTGGATGGGCGATTGATCGCTCGCGAGCGCTCTGATGGAGACCACCTCGTCTGGCATCTGAACACATTGCAAGGCAAGCATGTTGCAAGTGGCACCTATCTCTATCGGCTCACCACGCGCGATGCTGTGGGAAAGACGTGGGCTAGCTCTATTCAGAAGCTCATTCTTCTTCGAAGCACATCGAACTAAAAATCCCATACAAATCAGTGAGAATCCCCCCAGGTCTTCCCTGGGGGGATTCTCTTGCAAGATACCCCATTAGCAGCAAGCACTTCTCAACTAACGAATCAGGACAAATTTGCGAATGACTCTTTGCTCCGTTCCATCCTGCCCTTTGATGACTAGCCGATAGAAATAGACACCGTTTGCCAATGGAACTCCTGTCGCCAGCTCCGGCTTCCAGCGAATGGACTGCCCCAAAACAGATCCGCTCTCATAGATCTTTCGGCCGGCCATAGTGAAGACTTCGGCCGCAAGAGCCGCAATCCCTTGTCCCTGAGCTTGAAAGACAATCTCAGCGGAGCTGATCTGCTGCAATCCCAACTCCTCTACGATGAGTGGGAGCGGTCCGCTGCTGGCGGCCGTTGTGCTCTGGTTCAGAGCCACCGCGATGCCGCGCAAGTTGATATAGAAGATCTGAATGACGGATCCAGTGCTCGTGTTCGTCGTATTGGTCACACGGACGGTCACTTTGATTAATCCCTGGTCAATGCCCGGCTTTGTGGGCTTATAGAAGATTTTTATTGCTTGTGATCCACCCTTTGGAATCGATACGTTGATCTTCTTATCGCCACCTTCAAAGGTAAACGGGTTCGTATTGGTCTGTGTGTTACCACCCGTTGTCGTGCTTTGGATCTCTAAGTCAACGTCAGCCGTCGCCCCATTATCGCCCTTCCCATCGTTGCGCAAGGTGAGAGTCTGAGTGTCCTGGCCGATGTTTGTTTGTTCCGCGCTGACTTCCGACTTGGGATGCAAATCAGCAATGGTCGGATTCGTTTCAGCTCCGGCAGCAGAAGCAGCACTGCTATTCACCTGAACTTTGGCTTGAAAATTCAAAAAAGACGAGCTGGGGACAATGTTGATTGTGTTCCCCACACCTGTGACTTTGAATGAGACCTTTTGGCTAAGGGCCGTTGCGTTTTTCCCTGTTGCCGTGATGGTGATGGTCGCATTGAGCGTTCCGCCATCCACCGGGCGTATGGTCACCGTGACATCACGGGTCTGTCCTGAGTGGATGACGATGCTGTTGCCGATGGCACCCGTAAATGAGACATCCCTGCTGTTTGTTGCCTGAACCTGAACATTCAAATCAGCATTTCCGTTATTGCCAACTTTAAAAGTGAGCACATCTTGCTCAAAGACGTTCAGACTGCCAACATTGGCGGTCAGCTGAATATTCCCTCGGCTACCCGTCTGGGTGATGGTGACGTTTCGATTGTTGTTGTTCTGATTCGTGCCGGACTGCTGTGTACGGGTGATCTTGAAGCTGCTCAATGACAGCCTTGGAGCTGTAACGTTGGCCAGCACATCGACGGCTAAAAACGGGCTATTGATCGAGTGAATGTTTGTATTGGCTCCACCCGTTGTGTTTGTGCCCACGATGGTCTCATCACTTACAATCACAACCGAGCAGTCAAATGGGCCGGGGTTGCTGAGCTGTTTCAAGGTGACCTGTATCGTGACGCGGCCACCGGCAGGAATGTCCACTTGTGAGGGAGTCAATTGAATCGCTGAACAGTTGGAACGAAGCTGCGCGCTCACAAAGGTACTGGATAGATTGACCTGGTTGTTACCCTGGTTGTTGGTAAGATTCACGTTGTTGATGATGTCAAAGTCCAAGGTTGCGCTGGTCGTACTGCCAAGCTCTATCTTGCCAAAATCGAGGGTTTTCACGCTTGTGCTGAGCACTGTCTTTCCCGTCGTCTGAGCGCTGGTATCGAGGCTGATGAGCGCAGAAGCGAGAAACCCAATCAGCAAGGGCAATAGCAAAAGTCCAATATTCCTCATCTTCATGGCTGTAGCCCTCCTTCGTTTCAGATGATTCAAAATAACCTCCCAAATCAAATAAGGTCACAATACGTGACCTTCCTGAACTACTCCCCATTGTAATCGAATAAAAAAATTGCTGCTGTGAACCTGATTACATCGCTTGGTCTCGCGTATTCTCTTCCAAAGGGACCGCTGACCCCTTTCTCCCTGATCGAATTGACGGCCTCTTCATCTTCTGGGTATAGTCAATGGTGATGCGATTGCGAACCCTTGCGGTCCTGCTGCTTCTTTTCGGTAGTGATCTTCTCCTCTCTGCCTCACTGGGCGCAGACCAGCCCCCTTCTTCGAAGATGGAGAAGGCTCTGGCCAGGCTTGCTGATCTTGACGCTGCGGAGAGTGCGGTCTGGGCTGAAGAGCATGAAATTCGCTATGATGTGCAGATCCACGCCGTCCAGGCAATTGTCGAGCTGCGAAGCGGAGCCTCCCCGGCAAGCGTGACTTCACAACTCGAACAGCATCATGTTCGTGTGGAGGCGCAAAACTCCCAATTGTTACGGGTCAGCATTCCAACTCAGCATTTAGAAGAGATTGCCAGTCTAGAAGATGTCTCGTTTATTCGCCGCCCCTACACCTTCCGTGAGCTAGATCTTGCCGAGAATCGCGGTGTTCTCAAGACAGGGGCGCAGCTTCTTCATTCGTATGGCTTTCAAGGGCAGCAAGTAAAGATCGCGGTGATTGATGGCGGCTTCCAAGGGCTTGCCAAAGCAATGAAGACAGGTGATCTCCCCAGCAGCTCGATCAGCGATATGATTGATTACACAGGCGAAGGCCTCGAAGAGGAGACGGAGCATGGCTTACAGGTAGCCGAGATTGCAAACGAGATGGCTCCTGGCGCTTCGCTCATCTTGATGCGTGTTGGCGATGAAGTCGATCTGGGAAATGCAGTCGACGACGCCATTCGATTGGGAGCCAGAATCATCAGCCATTCGCTGGGTTGGTTTGACTCGAACTTTGGCGATGGCAAAGGGCTGGTTGATGAGATCGCTAAGCGGGCGCTCAATGCTGGAGTTCTCTGGGTCAATGCGGCTGGCAATCAGGCCACAAATCACTGGATGGGTCTTGCACGAGTCAATAATAATAATGAGTGGATCGAATTTGCGCCGGGTGTGAATGACCTAGAGATCTATGCAACCTTTCCCGGCGAGATTGATTTGGTGCTCGTCTGGGATGAGTGGCCGATCACCTATCAAGACTTCGATTTATATTTGACCGATTGGAAAGACAATGTGATTGCCTCGTCCGAAGAGGACCAGATGGGCCTGGCTCCACCGCGTGAGATGATTCAGCATTTCGTCGCGCAGCCAGGTCTTTACAAAGTCAAAGTGAAGGCGCGGCGGGTCTCAAAACCGGTGCGTCTCAAGGTCTGGAGTCTAAACTCTGAGCACTCTCTCTCGCCTGCAGTTGCTGCCGGAAGCGTGGTCGCCCCTGCAGATTGCACCTGCACTCTTGCTGTGGGCGCTATTAATGTCTTTCAGTGGGAGAAGGGCTGGGCAGAGTTCTACAGCGCGCAGGGGCCAACCAGCGATGGCCGCATCAAACCCGATCTCTTGGCTCCGGATAACATCCGGGGATTCTCCGGCACATCGGCTGCTGCCCCTGGCGTAGCCGGAGCCGCAGCGACTCTGCTCTCAGAGCATCCAGAGTGGGATGTGAATGAATTGGAAGCTGCACTCGAAGCTCAGACTGTCGATCTCTATGAACCGGGTAAAGATAATTTCAGTGGTTATGGCCGAATGCAGCTCAGTCTGGCATCGCCGCAGGCATCCCGAGCGCTCTCAACGACGCAAGTCCATCCCGGTGAAGATGTGGTGGTCACGCTGACTGCCCAAATGCCGGCTTCCCATTTCGGGACTTTCGAATGGGTCGAATCTGTGCCAAGGCAGTTGGTTGTTGCAGGCATTGAGGCAGATGGCGCACAAGTCAGCTTCCAGAAAGACTCAGACCCAATGCAGATTCGCTGGCTCTGGAGCGCCGTCGGCCCTGGCGAGAGGCGCCGGGCGACCTATCATATCCACGTGCCCAACGAGGCATCTCCAGCACAATATGAGCTGAGTGGAAGTCTGAATGGATTGACTGTGACTGGAGACACAACTCTCGCAGTGCACTATGAAGCCCGCTCTGCTCAAATCACAAATAGACCTGTGATCACGACCCAAATCACGAAACGCGCAATTGAGTTTCATTTCAACCGGCTGATTCAGACCGGGATTGAGAGGCTAGACGTGCAGATCTTCAATTTAGATGGGCACGCCCAATCGAGCAGCCAGCTCTCTCCAGGGCAGCACATGGCCATTCCCTTGGGGAGACATTGGGCCAATGGCATCTATCTCTACCGAGTCATCTATCGAGACATTGCGGGAAAGATGCTGGGACAAGAGATCAAAAAACTCATTCTGCTCCGATAAACGACTCTCCGTTCATATGAATCAGCTTTAGCTAGACGGCTCTATCTCTCTTTTGTATAATCTCAGCGATGAGCGAGACTTCTTTTAAGACCGAGAGATTTTACAGTCCCACCAAAGGGCGGATGTCGTTTGAAGAAGTGATTTGCGACGTCGTGCGCATCATGGAGAGCGATCTGGAAGCTCCGTATGCAATTGTGGTTGGGACTGATTCCCACTCCAGCGTGGGTGAGGTGGATTTTGTTAGCGCCATCATCATCCACCGCCTGGGAAAAGGAGGCCGCTACTTCTGGAGACGGACCCGCGAGAGCAAAATTCATACTTTACGGCAAAAGATCTACCGGGAAGCCACACTCTCCTTCGAGCTGGCCAAGGCCGTCATGGAAGAGCTCAAGGATCGCACGCTGCTCGACTACAACTTAGAGATCCACGTGGATGTGGGAGAGCGCGGCAAGACCAAAGAGCTGATCGATGAGGTGGTGGGTATGATTGTTGGCTCCGGCTTCTCAGTCAAGACCAAGCCCGATGCCTATGCCGCTTCGAGCGTTGCAGACAAGCACACCTAAAATTTTGGGGGTCCACCAGCCTATTTGAACGGTCGCATATAAACGAATACAATCCCAGACGTGCAGTCAATCTTTTCCAATCGCAAAAGACCCTAAGGAGGCTCTATGAGATGTAAAGTTTTGCTTTTTGCGCTCTTGTTTGCTGCCATCTCCGGAAGCAGCGCCTGGGCAGGAACTTGGATGATCAAACAGGAAGTATTGCAGCCCTTTTCGCAAGATCAATGCTCATTTGATACAGTTCTTTTAGGGACAACCTCCACACAGGGGTTGAGTGGCGGAGACATGGATGTATCCAACTCATTCCCCACTCCTCGCTGGAAACTGGCAGATACTGGGGAGAGCGTTCATGTGGCCTGGACCGGAGACCGAGTGATCTCTCCAAGCTCAAGCCAGCGCTATTCTTTTGGGATCAGCGGCAAAGGTCAAATGATGCCCAGAGTTCAGGACATATACTGGTCAGAATGCCCCAGCGAGAGGACACAGCTCGGAATTGTCCCCGGTGTGTCGATTGATTCCATCTCCAGCCCCTATACAGGAACGGCGATGGTCACAATCTCCAACACGACCAACGAAGCCATTCTGGTCGACGACATCTCGTATATGTCACGACCATTTGCAGAGCTTAGAGATCTGGACAGCTCGATCATTCCTCCGGGAAAGTTCTCTAGCGTCAATATTCCCAGTAATATGCAGCTCCTCCCAGGCAAGTTTTTTACCTTCCCGGTCAACAATGCACGACGCACCGACTTCTTGATCATGAAGTTCGATGTGCGCTATGACGTCGCGCCTGCAAGGATCAATCCCTACAAAGGCACCACACAAGAGTGGTTTGCCTTCCGCGAGATTGACGAGAATCCGACGACCATCTACTCTTTTGATGCAGACCAAAACCTTTTCATTGATGACCACGAATTCTTCAAGGCTGTGGATTTCTGGATCAATCAGACGATTGATGACTACCTCTTCTTCCAAGTGGTGGATGCCTGGGTAGCCTCAGCCTCACTTCCAAGACAGAATACCGTCGGCCACTCAGCGAATCCGGGTGAGGTCACTCTTTCAGCCACACCTTCCGGAATGACGTTCGCAGCCATGGATAGAGAGAGCCGCTCTGTCGGGGTGGAGATCTACCGCTTGAGCGGTGAGCACGCCTTTAGTGGCTCAGCCGAGGGGTCTCATCTCACATGGGGCCTTCGCGGGGCCAATGGCAGTGCAGTAGCCAATGGCATCTATCTCTATGTGATCACAACCCAAGATCGAAACGGAAATGTGGTGCGTAGTGAAGTGAAGAAGCTAGTCGTCATGCACTGACATCTGTAAGCGCAAAAATAAACTCTAAAAGGATAGAGCCCCGGGGATGACCCCGGGGCTCTTCGTTTTCAGTTCTTATTAAAACTAGCGGATGACTACCAATTTCTTGACTTCACTCGTCTGCGTCTCTCCATCGGCTCCCATTGCCTTAACCACATACAAGTACGTCCCGTTGGCCAGAGGAGCGCCGGAAGTCGTCGTCTGATTCCAGCTGAGATGCGTACCGACAGCCTCTTGATGGAAGACGAGAGTGCCATTTAAGCTAAAGATGCTCACATTCATGCTCTCGATGCCTTGGCCACTCACAACAAATATCGTCGTGCCCAGTCCAGGGGTCTGCAGCCCGACTTTGCTCAAGAGCGCACTTCCAGCCGCCGTAGGCATGTTGCAGACGTTGGTCTGACCGACCCAGGCGTCTACTCCTGCGAAGAAGAGAGTGTCGCCGATCTGGTTGGCGACCCAGCCATCGATCATGGCGAAGAACTCTGGATCATCGAGGAAGCAGCTCTTGTTGGTGTCAAAAGCGGCCAAGCTGTTGGGAGTGCTCGGGTGCTGCGGAGCGGCCACCGAGAAGCTGTAGGTCTCAGGTCCGATGTTCAGGAAGTTAGATGCGCACGTGCCACCAGCGACGATCTTTGGAGGCTTCCCGCCTGGAGCATTTGTCGCAGAGAAAACATTACACGGATTGCCAGCACCACCCGTAGCAATATTGATGGCCGTATCATCGAAGCTCTGCAATCCCAAAAGCACATCGACCGCCCCACCAGGAGCGTTGTCGTCAATATCCACCGTCCAGATGACGATGAGCGGCTTTGTGCCCGCGACAGGAACTGGGAAGCCACTGCAACCAGGATTCGTGCGGCATGTCGGGTCTGAGGCCGCTGCCACAGGGTTGCCATTGCCGGTGTAGAGAATCTGCTCCTGTCGGCCACCGAACTGAACAATGGCCTCACCGGTCTGCTCGTTGAAGACAGGGGTCGCCTGCTCCGAGAGCTCACCAGCCTGGAACAAGAAGCCATCTCCACCACCGGCGGTAGAGGCTAATGTTGCGCCGGGTGCAATAGCAGCGCTGACACAGGCCGGACCCGCTGCCGCGCTTTGACCAAATATGCTGCACTCATCGACATACATGCGAACTGTGCCCATGTAACGAGCCAATGGACCTCGGAAGATCAAGGTCGCGCCATTGATCCCTGTCGAGTAGCCATCTGTTCCAGCACTAGCAATGCAAGGCAGCGAAGAGAGTCCTCCTGCAATTGTTGGAGGTGCACCAGCTATAGGCGGCAAGACTGCAGCAATCGTGTTGGCCAGCTCACCGCCGTCGCAGAGACCGACGGCCATCGCAATGGCTTCGCGTGTGCCCGGCATCAAAGTCAAAGCTCGGAATCGGCTGAGAAGACCTTCACCACTCTGGCCGCCTGTAAAACCGAGTGGGCGAACAGCGCTCTCTGGAGCGCCACTGCTGTTGGAGATGTTCTCGAGTGGGGTGTGGCTGCTGGGCAGACCACCGATCATATCCAGCCGTACGTTGCTGCCTAGCGGGTTAAGAGAGGTAGAGAAACCGCTGCTGATTGTGTAAGAGCTTATGCCCGTCGTGCCAGGAATATCCCCAGCCATGGCCTCCAGTGAAAGTCCAAACTGGCTCCCCGTTTTGGGGCTGTCCCCAATATTGACAACAGCCAATAATGCGATGAAGCAGCCATTTGATCCGGCTCGGCTGTTTGTGCCATGATCAGGGCCGATGCCTCTTTCTGGTCCTTCGTCCTCATCTCCGACCTTGCATTGCTCATCCGTCTCCGGAGTGGTAAGGAAGGCCAATGGGCTCTGGGGTCCATTAAAGAAGACCGCGTCAGCTTTAGAATCAAGATCGCTGCCTGGCTTCGTCTGAAGTATCAAGTCCAGGAGCGGATCATAGAGCGCGTTGGCGTTGACATCCCAGACCAGCATGACTTGGCGGATATCGGAATCGGCCGCGCTGCTGATGGTTGGCTTGATGCGCACAGCCATCAGGTTCAGCCCAGTATCGTTGTCCGTGCTCCCAATATTTTCGCAATTTGGTGGCAGAATGATGCTGGTGTCCGGTGAAAACTCATTGGCCACTACCCAGGCACCTGCCACAATCTCATCGTTGGGATTGGCCGTGCGCACATTGCTAAATCCGGTCGATGTGAACTGATCCGTGCTTACCACACCACCGACACCACAGCCGGAGGGCGGAATAACACCTGGCAGCGTAAAGAGCTCGGCAAATCCGTTCTCAATCGCAGCAAACGAAATGATAAGCAAGGCAATCATGCCTGCTTTTTGAAGCTTCATGAATTGTCCTCCTTCACCCTATAACCAAGAGATAAAGCCTCGCAAATAAGAACAGTCCTATTATAAATTGGCATAGCACAGATGACCAATGGCCACAATCTCAGGTGTCCTCATCAGCAGGCCTCTTCGATCTGCCTGCAATCAGCAAGACGATCTCGCCCTTCACGCTCGGCCTTGACTCTAGATTACCCAAGAGCTCTGCGGCGGTGCCGCGCAACACTTCTTCATGAATCTTGGTGAGCTCGCGGCATAGGACAATCCTGCGCTCGGGAAGGATTTCAGCAATGGCTGCCAGCGTCTTCAAGATGCGATGTGGAGACTCGTAAATAACAACCGTGCGGCTCTCCTCTTGCAGAGACTCAAAATAACTTCTTCGCTTGCCCTCTTTTTTGGATGGGATCCCATCAAAGATAAAGTGGTCCGTGGGAAGCCCGGATTGCACCAGGGCCGTGATGAGCGCCGTCGGACCTGGGATGGCGATCACCGGAATCGATTCTTCGACGGCACGCCGCACGAGGGGATAGCCTGGGTCTTGGATGAGCGGCGTACCGGCATCTGAGACGAGAGCAATCGTGGAGCCAGATTGCAATCTCGCGATCAGTTCTTCGATCTTGCGCGGATCGGCTCCCTCATAAAGGCTTGGACCCCAGTGTGCCTGAATACCATAATGCTGTAATAACATCTTGGTGTGGCGTGTATCTTCGGCCACCAAAAAATCGACCTCTTTGAGGATGCGAAGCGCACGAAGAGTGATGTCTTCCAGATTCCCAATCGGAGTGGCGACAAGATAGAGAACTCCTTGAGCTCTTTTACTATCCCCATTTGCAGGCTCCATAGCCGTATCTTAGAATGCACTCAGGACTACCACAAATGGAAACTGTACAAGAGCTTCGCAAACGACTCCAGGCAGTCAGCGATCGCCTTTGACGTTCCTCAGCTAAGAACTGACATCGCGCAGTTGGAAGCCCAGATGACCGAGCCCGGCTTCTGGGAGAGCCGCGAGCGCGCAAAGTCAGTCTCCCAACAGCTTGATTCCAAAAAAGCGAGACTCCAAAAGTATGAGGCCTTTGAAAGCGAGCTGGAAGACGCAGAAGTCTTGCTTGAGCTTTCCCAAGAAGAGAACAACACTTCTTCGCTGGCCGAGATTGAAGCTCTGGCTGCGCAGCTCACCCAAAAACTCAATCAATTAGAGCTAGAGACCTTTTTGAGCGACCCCTATGATGCCGGACCTTGCTATCTGAGCTTGAATGCAGGAGCTGGCGGCACCGATGCGCAGGACTGGGCGCAAATGCTTCTGCGGATGTACGTCAGCTGGCTGGAGCACCGTGGCTATCGCTATGGCATCCTCGAAGTGAGCCCGGGCGAAGAGGCTGGCATCAAAGGTGCCACAATCGAAGTGCAGAGTCCATATGCTTACGGATATCTGAAAGCGGAGCAGGGCGTCCATCGTCTCGTGCGCATCTCGCCCTTTGACTCCAACCAGCGGCGTCATACTTCGTTTGCGGCTGTGACTGTCATTCCCATCGTCGAAGATCCCGATATCGAGATCAATCCAGAGGATCTTAGAATTGATACCTATCGCGCCGGGGGGGCTGGCGGCCAACATGTCAACAAGACAGATTCTGCGGTGCGTATAACGCATCTCCCATCCGGGATTGTGGTCGCCTGTCAGCGCGAGCGCTCACAGCATCAGAACAAAGATATTGCGATGAAGCTTCTCAAAGCAAAGTTGTACGAGCTGAAGAGACGAGAGCGGGAGCAGCAGATCGCTCAGATTCGCGGTGAGCAGAAGAGCATAGAATGGGGCTCTCAGATTCGATCATATGTCTTTCAGCCCTATCAGCTTGTCAAAGATCACCGCACCAACATAGAGATCGGAAACGTGCAAGGAGTCATGGATGGAGATCTGGATGAGCTGATCGAGGCTTATCTGAGACAACCCAAGAATTGAGTGTTATGAGCGGATTATTCATACCCACATTGCAAGACGTCTTACGCGCCAAACGCCGCCTTGAGAGCTATCTGACGCGGACGCAGCTCAGCGTGTATCCCGCGCTCAATGAGCTGACTGGCTGCAAATTATTCGTAAAACATGAGAATCAGATGCCGACCGGCTCCTTCAAAGTTCGTGGCGGCATCAACGTGATCTCGCAGCTTAGCGATTCTGAAAAGAGGCAGGGCATCATCTCGGCTTCCACAGGCAATCACGGCCAGTCGATCGCTTATGCCGCAAAATTGTTTGGAGTCAAAGCGAAGATTGCCGCACCGGAAGGAGCCAATCCCATCAAAGTTGCTTCGATGCGTGCGATGGGCACAGAAGTGATTCTTCATGGCAAGGACTTCGATGAGGCCCGAATGTATGCCGTCGAATTGAGCCAAAAGCAGGGCTGTCGCTATATCCATACGGCCAATGAGCCACTCATTATCGCTGGTGTCGGAACCTTTGCTCTAGAGATTCTAGAAGATGAGCCAGACATTGAAGTCATCATCGTACCAGTGGGCGGCGGTAGCGGGGCATCCGGCTGTTGCGTCGTTGCAAAAGCAGTCAACCCAAACATCGAAGTGATCGCCGTGCAAGCCGAAGGTGCTCCTGCCGCCTATCTATCGTGGAAGAGCGGTCAGCCCACAGAGGCGAAGATGGAGACCTTTGCAGAGGGACTGGCAACGCGAGTTCCCTTTGAGCTGACTCAAAAGATTCTGCGAAAATATCTGGATGATTTTGTTCTAGTCAGTGACGACGAGATGCGAGCTGCTATGCGCCTTTATCTGGAAAAGACGCGCAATATAGTCGAAGCAGCAGGAGCCGCAACTCTTGCCGCCGCACTCAAGATCAAGACTCATCTCCAAGGCAGACGAGTGGGCATTGTCGTGAGCGGCGGAAACGTCTCGATGGAGCAACTAAAATCGATAATCACTTCGGACTGAAAATTTGAGCTTTGTACTTCTCGCACTGATAGCGATCCCGATTGGCTGGGTCGCCAGTATGATCGGTGTTGGAGGTGGCATCTTCATGGTGCCACTGCTCACTCTGTTGTATGTGCCCACCACTCAGATTGCCGTCGGCACAAGCCTTGCGGCCATCGTCTTTAACAGCCTGTCCAGCACCTTTAGCTATGCACGGCAGCGCGTGATTCAGCTCTCGCTAGCCATGATGATCCTGCCAGGAGCGGCAGTCGGGGCCTGGCTCGGAGCTTATCTGACAGACTTTATCTCCAGCGGGATGTTGGCGCTCGCCTTTGGCGTGGTGATGCTCTACTCCGCTGGAATCATGCTCTGGGGCAAGGCTCCCAAAGATCTGGCCGCAAAATTTCAGAAGAAGAGTGAAGATGGGAATTCAAGACCGCACTGGCTCTTTGTCTTGATTGTGGGATTGTTGGCCGGGCTCGCCTCAGGCTTCTTTGGCATCGGCGGCGGCATTGTGATGGTGCCAGCGATGACAATCTTGCTCGGGGTCGATATCGTCCCTGCGGTTGCGACCAGCCTCTTTGTGATGGGTCCCATCTCGCTGGTTGGCGTTGCACAGCATGCCTTCTTGGGGAATGTGAGACTCGAATTTGCTGCGCCGCTGGCTATTGGGATTGTGATTGGGGCACAGTTAGGCGCCTATACAACCACCCGTGTGCCCCAACTCTTTTTGCGGCGTCTCTTTGGTATTGTGCTGCTCTATTCCGCGATCAATATGATCCTGAAGGGGCTTACTCCGCCTCCCTCTTAGAGCGGCGCATCACCCACTGATAGGCAGTCACTCCCACCAGGGCGATGAGCACAATCAAGATCAATGTAATGGTCTGGTCATTGGTGATTCTGGATGCTGCCTTGGCCTTGTCGGCTGCATCCAGTCTGGCTTTCACATCGTTCACTGTAGCGGTAAGAGCGGTCAGCTGGTCAGCAATTTTGATGTCTTCCAGTGTCTTCAAGCGCGTGCTCAGATCTGTGATCTGTTTCGCAATTTGACTGATCTGCTCGCTCGCATTGGCTGAGTCCGTAGATGACGCTGTCATCTTCTCTTCCACTGTCTTTAAGCGCGTATTGATGTCATCCAGCTGGTCTTTGACGGCCTTTAGATCATCGACCATGCTGAGCGGGCCGATCAGCTTCTTCTGAATTCCCAGCACCTTGTCTTCCAAGTCTTGGAGCAGTGTCTTCATGGCATCCACCTGTGCGGGATCGACCTTGGCCGCGCTCAGCTCTGCAATCTGTTTCTGAAGACCCATAAACTGTGTCTCTCGGCTGAGAGGCAAGCCGTAGCGCGGCGGCCCCATGTAGGATTGCTGATCGCGCTGGCCGATCCACATCAGCTGGGTGGCCAGATACATGGCGCCATCTGTCTCAAAATTGCTGTTGCTCACATGCCACTCTTTGGTATCGGGTGAGAATTGAACTTTGCTGGCAAAGACGGGAGCCATGCCCAGCGGACCTCCAGCGCTCGCGCTTCCAGGGACCTCATCTCCATCCGAGCTCCCACCGGCTTCGGCGCCTTCTGCGGTCATCAGGCGGGAGGCTTTCACGACTTGATGGAAGAACTGGGCGTATTGGTCCATCTGGTCTTGCCTGCCTGCGCCATAAATGACAGCGCCATACGCTCCGGCCAGATCGCCGACATCCCAGGTGCTGTATTCATAGACATTTGGATTGCTGGATGAAGGCAGGCTAAAGAGCCCATTGGCCGAGTCCCAGGATGCTTCAATGGAATCCCAGAGCTTGAGCGCTGCCGTTCGAAGATTTTCATCCCCGGTCATCTGCTCCGCTGTGATAAGCGCCCGCACCGCCTTGGCTTTGAGCTCGAGCGGGGCATCTGCACCGATGGCTGCCAAGTGGCCTGCGTGAGCCTGAATTTTGTCCACAATCCCTTCGAGCAGTGATAGATTACCAGATGTGGCCGCAAAGGCCGAGAGAGATTGAATAAATAACGCCATATCTTCTTTCGAAAGGGCCATCCATTCTGGATGCTCTTTGCTGTACTTCATGATGGACTGATAAAGCTCTTCCGCCCACTGGCTCGCCTCCACCCAGGAGACTCTCCCCTCATACATGGAGTAGCCTTCGGCAAGAGAAGAGAGCTCGGCAAGCGCCCAGAGCATCACAAACTGATCCGTAGGGGTCATTCCCGTTGCGGCTGCATCCCCTGGATTCATCTGGCTCATATAGAGCCCGCTGGCCGAGTCGCGCATCTTCATGTGCAGCATGTCGGCGGCCTCAGAGGCAAGAACGCCCCGCAGCATCGCCTCAAGCTTGGTCTCGCCATTTTGGCCGATGTCGATGTGATAGAGGCGCTCCATCTGCTTGGCCTGCTCCACATAGGCGAGAATGGTCCAGGCAACCGCTGCGGTCTTGATCGTCTGGCTCTGATTTTTATCGGTCCATTTTTGGCTGCCGGACTGGACGTACTCCGGCCTGCCGGCACTGTACGGGATCACCACAGGGAGATCATTCGTGCCGTGCCTATCGCCTCGCGCGAAGCCGGCCTCTGCGATCACACGGCTCAGCAAGTCATCGCGCCCAGTGAGAGGAATTCCGAGCCCGGAGTGGATTAAAGCATTGGCATTGTAGAGCGAATACCAGTACGACTCCTCAGAAGCGCCTGACCAGTTGTAGCTTTGCTCGGCACTGACAAGCACCGATCCAAGAGACAAAAAGATAAAAACTAGAATACCAGGTCTCAATTTGATCCCCCCTTGGGTTCTACGCATCGTAAATGGAACTCTCTCATTCTGTCAAGCGTCTGCAATACTAAATTGACTTCTACAACTATTTAGAGTGGAATGTTGCCATGCTTCCTCCAGGGGTTGGCATCCCGCTTGGAGGTGAGCATCTCCAGTGACCGGATCAAGACTGAGCGAGTCTGCGCCGGATCAATCACATCATCAATATAGCCCATCTGAGCCGCGATGTACGGATTGGCAAACTTCTCACGGTACTCTTCGATGAATTTATGCTTGGCTGCCTCGGGGTCATCTGCGCCCTCCAGCTCTTTGCGATAGATGATCTCAACAGCCCCTTGCGGCCCCATCACCGCGATCTCTGCCGTCGGCCAGGCATAATTGAAGTCGCCCCGAATGTGCTTGGAGCTCATCACGTCGTACGCACCGCCATATGCCTTGCGCACAATAATTGTAATTTTGGGAACTGTGGCCTCGGCAAAAGCATAGAGCAGCTTTGCTCCATGCTTGATGATGCCGTGCCACTCTTGGTCAGTCCCGGGCAGAAATCCAGGGACGTCGACCAGAGTGATGAGGGGAATATTGAACGAATCGCAGAAGCGGACAAAGCGAGCGCCTTTGAGCGAGGCGTCGATATCCAGAACGCCAGCCAGGGCATCCGGCTGGTTGGCCACAATCCCGACAGAGCGCCCATGGAGGCGTGCAAAGCCAACTACAATATTCTTGGCGTAATCGGCGTGAACTTCCAGGAATTCCCGATTGTCGACAAGTTCAAGAATCACTTCTTTGATGTCATAGGGCTTGTTCGGGTTCTCGGGGATGATGCCAGCCAGGGCAGGCGACGCCCGGTCTGCGGGATCATCATTTTTGATCAAGGGCGGCTCAGAGCGATTGTTCTGCGGGATATAGGCCATCAGCTCACGAATGCGCTCCAGACAAGCGATGTCATTCTCTTCGCTAAAGTGCGCAATCCCGCTCTGCTGCGAATGGACTCCGGCTCCTCCCAGCGCTTCATGATCCACATCTTCTTGAGTCACTGTCTTGACGACCTTGGGTCCGGTCACATAGAGATAGCTCGTTCCCTTGCACATAAAAATAAAGTCGGTAATGGCTGGTGAATAGACGGCTCCACCTGCGCAGGGGCCCATAATCGCTGAGATCTGTGGGATGACGCCCGAGACGAGGACATTTCTCAGAAAGATGTCAGCATAGGCGCCAAGACTTACGACGCCCTCTTGGATGCGCGCGCCACCGGAGTCGTTGAGGCCGATGACGGGAACGCCAGCCTTGAGAGCCAGATCCATGATCTTGCAAATCTTCTCGGCATGGGCTTTGGAGAGCGATCCCCCAAAGACTGTAAAGTCTTGAGAAAATAGATAAACTTTACGTCCATGAATTGTCCCATAACCCGTAACCACTCCATCGCCTGGGATCTTCTCCATCGGGAAGTCATGGATGCGGTGGGTCACAAAGATGTCAAGCTCGGTAAAGCTGGCGGGATCGAGCAAGACTTCAAGGCGCTCGCGCGCAGTCAGCTTACCAGCCTGGTGCTGGCGCTCGATGCGCTCAACGCCGCCTCCCAAGCGAGCCTGTTCTTTTAATTCATCTAGCTTTTTAATGATTCTGTCTGTCATAACGAGCCGCCGATTTGTAATGGAAGACGTTCCAAGTGTAATGAATTGACAAACAGATATTCAATGCAGGAGTAGAACGGCGGGCGGGCGGCCGCTGAGGTTATCAGCGACCGCCCTGCGGTGAGGAATGGGAGGGGCTTGATTCTCTTCGTGGTGATCCTGAAGGCTCAGGCACCACGCTGAGATTATTTATCGGATCGGAGGGCTTCTCTCCCGGCGGTTCTTACGGGGAGTGGCACGGGGGTCATGCTCCGTGGTAAGGAGGCAACCTTACAAACAAGACCCCGTCCCACTCTTTGGAAGCCCTCAACCTTTGGGCTCTTACCTAAGGAGGTCAAATGTTCTTTCCAAATTCTCAGCAGCGCTCTCCAGATCATCATCTTCACTCCCTGTTCATCTTCCTTCTGTCTGTTTGCAGCTTTTCAGAGTTATCTACAGGGAGTCGCTCAAAAAGTTTCAATGGGTTATTGAAGAACAATGAAAGTCTTTTGAAAGGAGAGCGATGGCTAAAGAACTTTTGGATGTGAAGCCCCAGCCGGGTATCAACATAGAGCTGGGGCTGCTGCTCGCAATACTCGAAGAGAACACCCGGGATGGCCGTGATGACCTCAAGGACTTTCCAGAAGAGGCGATCCTCTGGCAGCCCTTCCCCGATGGCCACAGCATAGGGGCGATCCTGCTGCACATCGCCTGTGCGGAGAGCCGCTGGTTTGAAGAGGTCGTTGCCCAGCGGGTCCGCGACCCGGAGCTGGTTAAGAGATTGCGCTGCGAAGAGATTGATCAGTTCAGCGTCAAATGGGTGCAGCCGACGAAGAGGCCGCTCTCCTGGTACTACGAGCAACAGGACGCCATTCGCAAAAGAACTTTAGAGATTATCCATGAAGCGGCCGACCCTGCTGCAATATCCACTCTGGCCGAACGCAAGTACGAATACACGCTGCGCTGGGTGATCTATCACATCATTCAGCATGAGGCCTATCACATCGGCCAGGCGGTGCTCTGCGGTCTCCAACATGAAAGGCAGAAGTCATTGAAACGCTAGCAAATTCTCAACAATTCACGACCGGGTCTCTATTAAACTACCCAAACTAGTCATAATGGGCGGTTCAGTGGCGAGGCTGACAGTGAAGTGACCTTGTCAAATTCCCCCTTTTCACTTTCCCCTTGCAGTTCCCAGCCTTTTTGTCATCCACTGTTTGCATGACTGGCTCTGCATTCCCCCAACGTCTCTCTATCGGATAGAAAGAGACTGCAATTCCTATCATAATTCTCTGATTTGACGTACTTATAGACGATCAAGGTGTAGTATGAATTCCATAGATCTCAAAGAGGCCAATCTCTAGGAGGGAACAATGAAGGAGCAAACGACTGGTTTGTTGAGGTTGATGCTGCGGTGGGCGGCACGCGGGCTGCTATTGGCGCTTGTGATTGCTTTGCAATCATTCTCTGCCGCTCAGGCGGACCAGGCCCCCCTGCTAAACAGCAGCGAACTATTGCTTAAGGCGCCCTCGGGGGTCACTCTGAGGTTGATTGGTAGCCAAGTAATTCAAGATGAAGCTTCGGGTCGCTTCATTCCGCAGATTTCCGCAGAGCTGACAAACGGTAGCACAAAATCGCTTTACTTGCTCTATGGTCTTGCTCCTGAGCAACCTTATCTTAGGAGCGCGATTGTGCCTGCAGGGGTAGGGGGGGCGGGTGAGCTAACGGTATGCGGCCATCACTTCTTGTTTTGGAACTGGGATTGTTTTACTTTTGCCCCCTTGTGTATTGATAACTTTACCCTTTCGACCACGGAGGTTGAGGACCCTTGTTTGATAGGGGAGTTAATCCTCATCGACGCGGGTCTCCTTGGTGGCCCGGATGACGGTACGCAAGCGCCCTCCGATGTTATGGTGGCACTGGTCGCTACAGACGACCTAGAGAAGATTGCCTCGGCTCTAAATCTGGATCCTGATGGAGCCAAAAAGAAGACCCCTACCCTAGGACCTGGCAAAAGCGCGCTTGTTCTATTGCGAGCTCCTATTCACGTTGTTGACGCCAAACTAGTCCCAAAGCCTATAACTATCGGGGTGACCCTGGCTGATGATCAAGGGTCAGCCGACACACAGGTATTCGAGTGCAGTGTACTTGGGGTCTGCTCCTCCACCCTGCCACCGCTGCCAGATCTCGCACTGCAAATGACCTTGGATACCAAGCTCATTGTTGGGCAGCCGGTCACTTTTACCGCGACAGTGACCAACAGTGGCGGAGCACCGACGACGGGCACAATCACCGTGACGGACGCGCTGCCGAGTACACTGAGCCTGGTCTCGCTCTCTGCAAATGGCTTCGTTTGCCTCACCTTCGGTCGGCAAACGACCTGTCAAACTTCTGCTGTTCTTGCTCCTGGACAAAGCCTCCCGATCCAGATCACGGTGCAGCTCGCAGGCGGGGAAGGAAAATCAGGACCCGAAGTCGGGACAGAGATCAAGAACTGAGCGAAGGTGAGAACCGAAGGGGATGTAAACTTGGACAATGACCAAGGTTGTGTGACTGGGAAAGTGGAATAAGAAGCAGACACGGAGAAACTAAAATCAAGGTTAGATATTTAGGAATCTTAGAGTAGGCGTCCGGGTTAGAATGCTCGCATGCCCTCTTTATTCTTTAGTCCCTCCAGATGAACCGATATTCGAGGAACCACCAAAATATAGGTATTTTAGGTGGTCCAGGGAACACCTGATCTCGAATCCTGACGTCTTCTGAGGATCCCGTTTTAGGGTCTGTTTTCCTTGTACTGAGTGGTTGATGAAAATTTGACCATGAAATGACAGGACAAGAGCTTCCAAATATCGTTTGAGTCATCGAACACAAACGATATTTCGTCTCTTAATGGTGGTCACGAATTACTGGTTTGATTTCTGCTTGATGTGCAATGATATTTAAACAGCCAAAACTTTTTCGATGAATCTTCGGGTGCGCTCGTCTTTCGGGTTTTTGAAGAACTCTTCGGCAGGAGCAATCTCGGCAATCTGCCCATCCGCCATAAAGGCGATGCGGTTGGCCGCCTCGCGCGCAAATCCCATCTCGTGTGTAACCACCACCATCGTCATCTTCTCACTGGCCAGCTCACGCATCAGATCAAGCACTTCGCTGATCATCTCCGGATCAAGTGCTGAGGTGGGCTCGTCAAAGAGCATCACCTTGGGCTTCATCGCCAGGGCACGGGCGATGGCCACACGCTGCTGCTGACCGCCCGAGAGCTGATCAGGATAGAAGTCGGCTTTTTCCGGGATGCCAATTCTCTTGAGCAGCTGCACGGCGATCTCTTTGGATTCCTGTGGTGAGATACGCTTCACTTTGGTGGGGCCAATGGTGATGTTTTTCATCACCGTCATGTGCGGAAAGAGATTGAAGCTCTGAAAGACGATTCCGATCTCTTGGCGGACTTTGTTAAGATTGGTTCTGGATTTGTGAATATCCATCTCGTCTACAACAATCTTTCCATGCTGAATCTTTTCCAGGCCGTTGATACAGCGCAGCAGCGTGGACTTGCCGGAGCCGCTCGCCCCGATCAGGACCAGCACCTCTCCCTGGGCAATCTCCAGATCAATCCCTTTGAGCACATGGAGCAGCCCAAACCACTTGTGCACATCTTGAACGGCAATCATGGAGTTCATCCGTAGCTACCGCGCCTTTCCGATCGCAAGCTTACGCTCTAAGAGATGCGAAACAAAGCTGAGTGGCAGGGTGATTGCCAGATAGTAGGCGGCCAGAATGGCATAGAATTCAAAGTTGAGCGGAGTCTGCTGCACCAGCTGCCGTGCCGTCAGCGTCAACTCTTCCAGCGAGATTACCATTAGCAGAGCCGATTCTTTTACGAGCGCAATCAGCTCACCCGTCAGTGGCGGAATGATCATCCGGAAAGCCTGGGGCAGAACGACATGCTGCATAGACTGGACGTAGCTCATTCCCAAAGAGCGCGCCGCTTCGATCTGTGTCTTGTGGACCGCCTGAATTCCAGCCCTGAAGATCTCAGAGATAAAGCTCGCCTCAAAGAGCGAGAGAGCGATCACGCCCCAAAAGATTCGTGAATCGATTTCAATGTCTAACAAGGGAACCGGCACAGTCGGGCCTGCCGAAAAGACCTTGGAGACGCCAAAATACATAAAGAGAATGAAGACCAGAAAGGGAATGTTGCGCAGCATTTGCACATAAAGCATTCCCATATCCCGCAGGATGGCAAAGGGCGAGAGCCTGGCCAGCGCAACCAATAATCCAAGCAGCGCGCCTCCGATCATAGCCAGCCCAGAGACTTGCAGCGTGACCAGAAGCCCCTCATTGAAGGCATCAAGGTTCTTCGGATTGAAGGCGAGATTCCAGCGGAAGGGATAGCTCTGCGAGAGCAGATAATATAAGCCGAAGATGATGAGTGCCAATAGCACGACTAGAATCAGCGCACGCAATGCAAGCTTCATCAATCTTGATGACCCAAGCACTCGCATCTCAGCCATGATCTTTCACCTTTTTCGACGCACGGCTGATTCCCAAACGGCTCTCCAGCCAATTGGAGAGGAGGCTGAGGGGCACGACCATGGCCAGGTAATAGCAGGCCAGGATGGTGTAGAACTCAAAGAAGTAGGGTCTGCTGGGAATGGCAAGCTGGCGCGCGGCTTCCGTCAATTCTTGCACGCTGATCAAATACAGCAGCGAAGACTCTTTGATGAGTGCAATCAGCGTCCCCGTCAGGGGCGGCAGAATTACCCGGAACGCTTGCGGCAAGACTACATATCGCAGCACTTGAAAATATTTCATGCCCAGTGAGCGCGCCGCCTCTACTTGGGCTTTATGCACCGACTCAATTCCGGCTCGAAACGTCTCGCCCAAATAGCTCGATTCGTAGACGCCAAGCGCAAGCACACCCCAGATAAATTGGGGCCGATATGTCTGACCCAAAAACTCAAAAGGCAGAATCTTGATCGCTTTGCCCAGTCCGAAAAAGAAGAGAAGCAAAACGACTAGAAATGGAAGATTTCGGAATGTATGGACATAAGCTCCGGCAAGATCACGCACCACTCCCCATGGGCTCAGCCGCAAAAGCGCAACGGCAATTCCTAAGAACACAGCAAGAATTGCCCCCAAAATTGCGATCTGCAGAGTGACCAGAAGACCTTGATTGAAGAAGGGAAGAAACTGAATTGCCTCTTCCCAATGAAAGGTGTAGTTGCTCCCCAATCCTAAAAAGACGAGATAGATCGCCCCAAACAGGACCGCGCCAGCCACAAGGACGCGAAACACGATCCAGAGATAATGCGCGAACAGATAGCTCTTGGATCTCTTCTCAAAACGGATCATGAGATGCTTTTAAAGAGCAAGAGGGAGGGCTCTGATACCCTCCCTCTCGATGTTCCGTTCATGAGGCGAATAATCGCCTTAGCAGCTTATTGAGTGACTTTGTCAATCCACTTGCTCTTGATGGCATCCAAGAAGGTCTTGCCGACCGTGGATGCTGGCAGGCCGTACTCCGTTGCCAGATCGTTCGTCACAACGATGTCGGAGCCCGCCTCGCGGATGTAGAGGTTGAGGTAGGTCAGGAAATCGGGGTCGCCCTTGCGAACCGCCAAAGAGATCGGCTCCTTGGTCAAGTTGTCCGGATTCCCGCGCGGGCAGCAAAGATCGACGCCAGCTGTGCCGGCTTTGGGTCTAAGAAAGACGTCATCAAAGACGATCGCATCGGCTCGGCCACCGGAAACCTCTAGGAAGGCGAGATCAGCGCTGTCGAACGTGCGAATGTCCGCCTTGGGGAAGAAGGTGCGAGCCGCCGCTTCGCCGGTCGTTCCAAGCTGCACCGTGATGATCACGCCAGCGGCGTTCAGATCAGTGTAATTGGCGACATTTTTCCCTGGAGATTTGGTGGTGCTCACCATCACGATCTGCCCCGTGCGGATGTAGGCCTCGGTGAAGTTTGCGGTCAGAGCGCGTCCCAGGGTCGCCGTGATGTCAGAAGCGATCACATCAAAGTTTCCGTTGTTGAGCGTGGAGATGATTGTGTCAAATGGCGTGGCAATAAACTCATAATCCACGCTCATATTTTTGGCGAGCTGTTTAATCAGATCAACGTCCAGACCTACCAATTTTCCAGCGTTGTCCTGAAATTCAAAGGGCTCAAAGGGATAATCTGAGCCAACCTGAATCTTTCCCCGCTGCAAAATCTGCTCCAGTGTGGAGCTGGCGGCCAACTTCGAATCGCTGGCAAAGAGAACCCCCGATGCGAGCAGTCCCATCACCGCAACGAGAGCCAGCACAAGAATCTTTCTGTTAATGTACATCTCTCCTCCTTTGAATTTTGAAAATTAAGACTCGACCAGTAAATCTTAGTACAGTAGTAGAGATCGCGTCAAATGCCGTCCTCAAAGTGATAATTGGGGGCTTCACGGGTAATTTGAATGTCGTGAGGGTGCGACTCAATCACAGAGGCAGCCGTGATCTCGATAAATTCAGATTGTTCGCGCAGACTCTTGAGATCTGGAGCGCCCAGATATCCCATGCCATGCTCCAGCCCTCCGATGAGCTGGTGCAGCACGCCATCTAGCTTGCCGCGATATTTGACCCGCCCTTCGATTCCTTCAGCGATTGGCTCTTTGACTTCATCCCAGAAGTAGCGGCGCTCTTTGTCGCGGGCCTCTTTCATCGCCGTGACGCTTCCCATGCCGCGATAAGTTTTATAGGTCTCACCGCGCAAAGTGTAGAGCTCTCCCGGAGCCTCTTCTGTGCTGGCTAATAGACTTCCCAGCATCACAGAGCTGGCTCCTGCCGCGAGTGCCTTCACAATGTCGCCTGAGGTGCGCATGCCGCCATCGGCAATGATCGGGATGCCCGAGTCGTGTAAGGCCTCTGCACAGTCAAGAATGGCCGTAAGCTGGGGAACGCCGATCCCAGCCACGACGCGGGTGGTGCAGATCGCGCCCGGCCCAATTCCGACTTTTACGCCATCGGCTCCGACATCCACCAAGTCCGTTGCGCCGTCCGATGTGGCGACATTGCCAGCGATGATGTCCACTTTGGGAAACTCTTTTTTGAGAATGCGAATCTTCTCTAAAACAGGCTCTGAATGGCCATGGGCCGTGTCAACGACCAGAAAATCGACTTCAGCTTCCAGTAACAGCTCTTCGCGCTTGAGATCGAGCGCAGTTCCGATCGCTGCGCCTACAACGAGCCGCCCGCGCTTATCTTTACAGGCATTGGGATGTTCGGAAGCCCTGCGAATATCTTTGATGGTGATCAGCCCCTGAAGCTTGAAATTCTTGTCAACCAGCGGAAGCTTTTCGATGCGGTGCTGATAGAGAATCTTTTTGGCCTCTTCCAAATCTACATTGGCTGGGGCTGTGATCAGCTTCTCGCGGGGGGTCATCACTTTGGCGATAGCCACATCCAGCTCGGTCTGGAACTGCAAATCTCTGCGTGTCAAAAGTCCTTCCAGGCGCCCTTCTGCGCTCACAATCGGAACGCCAGAGATCCCTTTGTCCCGCATGAGCTGAAGCGCCTTCCAGACAGGCTCATCCGCAGAGAGTGTAAATGGATCTTTGATCACGCCGGACTCAAATCGTTTGACTTTCCGCACCTCTTCGGCCTGTTGCTCCGGATTGAGATAGCGGTGAATCACACCGACCCCGCCCTCTACAGCCATGGCAATTGCCATCTTCGCTTCCGTCACAGTGTCCATCGCGGCGCTAATAATGGGAATCTTGAGATAAATATGACTCGTGAGCTGTGTACGCACATCCACTTGATTCGGAAGGACTGCTGAGCGGCGGGGAATCAGCAAGACGTCGTCGAAGGTCATGCCCCTTCTCATCTGCGATCCCCTCCGATTAACCATTGAGACATTATAGAGCAACTCATTTTTGCTCGCAAGTGCAGAAGGGTACGCTGAATTTCAATGAAGAGCTTTTTTAGGAAAGGGACAGAATTCCCGAATCACGCATCGATCACAGAGCGGCTTGCGAGCTTTGCAGGTCTCGCGCCCATGTGTGATGAGGTGCATATGGAGTTGATACGTCAATTTCTCAGGGACCAGCTCATTCATAACGTCGTGCGGGTCTTGGTTTTTTTTGACAAGACCTAATCTCTGGGTGATGCGAGTAATATGCGTATCGACGGGGAAATAAGGCTTGTTTAAGCTGAAAGTCAAGACAATTCCTGCAGTCTTCTTCCCAACGCCATTGTGTTTGAGAAGCTCTACCAACGCATCATCACGGCTTAGCTTCTTCAAATAATCGAGACTGAATTTTCCTTGCTCTCTGCGAATGTCTTTCAAAACCTGCTGGATGCGTTTTGCTTTCTGCTGGTTGAGACCACCAACCCGAATTGTATCTGCCAGCTCACTCAGAGGGGCATCAATAATTTGCTGATAGGAAGAATATTTGCGATTGAGTGCTTCGTAGGCTCTGTCCCGGTTTACATCGTTGGTATTTTGTGAAAGAATGGTCAGAATCAGAAGATCCAGCGGATCGCCGTGACTCTTCCAGGGGATCTTCCCGTACTTCTTCTCCAGTTTGTTTGAAATCTTTAGCAGGCGCTCTTTGGCTTTCATAGACAGCTCATATGGTATCATCGTGTATCATGAAGATGCGAAAGAGTCTTGGCAATGCTACGGTAGCTGCACAAGCCAGCCACGCCATTGATCCAGCTAGTGGGGCCGTCGTTCCCCCGATTCATCCGGCTACAACATTTGCCCGCGACAAAAACTACAAGCTGACCCAAGAGAAGATTCAGTACAGCCGCGATGACAACCCGACCTTCGCTCATGCCGAGAAGGTCATTGCCCAGCTTGAAGGGGGATCAGAAGCCCTGCTCTTCTCATCAGGCATGGCTGGGGTTGCGACGATCTTTCGCACATTGAATGAAAAAGATCACATTGTCGCACCATCGAAGATGTATTTTGGTGTGGTGCATTGGCTCAAGCATTTCGCGTGCAAGAGCAAGATGGGGCTCACCTTTTATGATCCCGCAAAACCAGAATCACTAGAAAGAGCCATACAAAAGAATAAGACAAAAATCGTCTGGGTCGAGACTCCCGCCAATCCGACCTGGGAAATCACAGATATTCGGGTTGCAGCTGAACTAGCTCATGATGCTGGCGCAGCTCTGGCCGTGGATAACACAGTCTCTACGCCAGTCTTCACTCGACCGCTAGATCTTGGCGCCGATTTTGTCTTTCATTCGGCTTCGAAATATCTCAATGGGCACAGCGATGTGGTCGCCGGAGTTTTGGTAACCAAAGATCAGAATGAGATCTGGGAGGCGGTGAAGTGGGAGCGCCACAATGCCGGCTCCATTCTTGGCCCATTTGAAGCGTGGCTCCTGCTGCGCGGGCTGAGGACTCTCTTTGTGCGCGTCCATCATTCAGCGAAGAGTGCTCTACAGATCGCGAAACATTTTGAGAAGCACCCCAAGCTGGAGCGTCTCTTATATCCTGGCTTAGAGGCACATCCTGCCCACGACATTGCTAAGAGGCAGATGACTGGTGGATTTAGCGGAATGCTTTCGATCTTAGTCAACGGCGGAGCCAAGAGCGCGCTTGAAGTTGCGAAGCACGCAGAGGTCTTTATTCCAGCGACTTCATTGGGCGGTGTTGAGAGCCTTTTAGAGCACCGCAAGAGCGTGGAAGGACCGGAGAGCCAGGTGCCAGAGAATCTTCTTCGTCTCTCGATTGGCCTAGAAGATGTCAATGATCTGATTGCCGATTTAGAGCAGGCGCTGGAGAGAGTCACAGTTTCATGAACTCCAAGAACGTCATTCCGGCCAAGCCCGAAGGGCGCGAGCCGGAATCTAGGAATCTCAAATAACAATTCCTGGATTCCCGCTTTCGCGGGAATGACGAGATGAGTGTAATGAGTACAAAAGAGATCCTATCCCAACCTCTTCAAAGCGAAATCCAGCATAATCTCGATTGCTTGCGCGCTGATCTAGAGGCTCTTTCGAATCCAGACAGCAGCGAGCATCCTTTTGCAGAAGAATACCAGTTTGAAGAGTATCAATTGCTTTCAATGAAAAGAGACAGAACCCTTTCGGAGCTGATTCATGCCTTCTATCGCTCACTCAACGTACTCGGTGAGGGACATCCCGGATTGATGACGGCAGATGAATCGACTTTAGAGATGAGTTATCGCACCATCATTGAATCTGCCATTCAGTTTGGCGAGCAGATTCTGAAAGGGCCTCCGTAGTCTACTTTGATCCCATCTCTGCATGGGTGCGCAAGAAGCCCAGCAGCTGCCCATGTGTAACAACCCCGATGATCTCGCTTCCCCGCACCACCAGAACCTGCCCTACTCCGTTGACACTCATGCGGTCATAGAGCGCCGCCAAGGATTCGTCGGCATCCACTTTTAGCATCCCGTGAAGCGCGGTCATGGCTGAGCTTACGCGGGTCATCTCCCAGATGGCCCTTGGGATCTTTTTCACATCATTCATAGTGATTAGGCCCACAAACTCTCCATTCTGGACGACTCGCACAGAGTGCGCTCCGCGCTTGAGAAGATACTCCTGCACAAGCTCATCCAAGGTAATATGCGATTCAATCTGTGGCAGATCACTGTGAGCCAGATCTCCAACCCGGTAGCTGGCCAAGATTTGGCGCTGGAGCGTTTGCCGTTGGCTGTTGAAGGCTGTGTTGTGCAAGAACCAACCAATCAGGCCGAGCCAAAGCCCGTTGATCAAGTGCTCGGGATACCAGAGAGCCAGCGTGACGCCGCCGGCGATAAAGAGGATGCCCACTCCACGCCCAGCGAGCGAGGCGATCCGCGTGGCACGATAGATGTCCCCAAAGACCTTCCACAGAACGGCACGGAGAACGCGACCGCCATCGAGCGGAAAGCCCGGGATCATGTTGAAGATGGCGAGCGCTAAATTGATATAGCTCAGATTGTCAGCCAGCGCCTGAACGGGTGTATCGGGCACAGAGGTGATCGAGAGGAGCCAAAATAAGAGCCCCAGAATCAAGCTCGCGATCGGGCCTGCAATCGCGATCACAAATTCTTGCATGGGGCTGGAAGGCTCGCGCACGATTCGGGCCACTCCACCAAAAAGAAAGAGAGTGATGCTTTGGACAGGCAGCCCCGTGCGGATGGCGACAATGCTATGCCCCATCTCATGCGCCAATACCGAAGAGAAGAAGAGGAGGCTCGTTAAGAGACCCACGACCCAGAAGACGCTGTTCCCCCACACGGGATACTGTGAGGCCCAGTGAGGATAAAATTCTGTGTACGAGCTCGAGAGCGTCCAGGTGACCAATCCAAAGATGAGGAACCAGGAGTAGTCGAGGCCAATCTCAATTCCAAGTATCTTTCCCAGATAAATTCCACGCTGCAGCATGTTCAGTTACGTTCTCCCAATGTACTCGTCACATCTCTTTCAGGACTACTTGCAATTCTCGTAAATTTGCAATCTCTTTGCAGGGCTTCGGCTGGCTGGAACTGCACACGGCTCCATGGCGGTTGATCCAAACCGATTGCAGTCCAGCTCGCTCCGCTCCCAGAATATCTCGCTCCAAGCTGTCTCCAATCATAATCGCTTCACTGGGTTTTAGTCCAAGTTGATTGAGTGCATATTGAAAGATTCTCTCATCTGGTTTTCCAATGCCAATCTCTCCCGAGACGACTATTTTTGAAAAATAATGCTCTAATCCAGCAACTCTTAGTTTCTCCCTCTGATGCTCCGATGGGCCATTGGTGATCATTCCTAGGATGTATTGACCCTTCAGCTCATCTAAAACAGAGCCCGTTTCTGGAAAAGGGATGTGCTTCTCTCTTCTTATAATAGGGAACAACTCCGCTAACTCAACGGCCAGACCTTCATCATCGATGCCCTGGTCATTGAGAGCCCGCATCCATGTATCTTTGCGATAGGCTGGAACCAATTTCCGCAAGCTGTGGATGAGCGTGCTTTCACCGATGAACTCGGTCGCCAACCCTTCCCATGAGCTGATGCCAAGGGCCTTACAAGCCTCATAGGTCGGAAATGATCTCCAGAGCTCTTTAGCGTGAAAGCGGACCGCCTGAGAGAGCTTTGCGATGTCAGCCTCATAGCGTCCTTGGATCGCGGTCCCAGTTACCAGAAGGGCCTCGTGCACTGAGGCTTCTTCGAATAATAAGGTCTCATCCAAATCAAAGATGAGTGCGCGGATGGGCATCTTCAAGGATGACGAGCTGCTTGGGTCTCGACAGCAGCTAGGGTCTTTGCAGCAATCCCATCGGCATCGAGCCCGTACTTCTTGTACAGGTCAGCCGGTGTGCCGGATTCCGCATAGAGATCGACACCGAGCTTGACCACTCTGCGCGGGGCGTTGGCCATCGAGAGCGCCTCCAGCACGGCATCGCCCAAACCACCGCGCGGGCTGTGATCTTCAATAGTGATAAAGAGCTCTGAATTCTTGGCCGCATCCGCCAGAATCATCTGGTCTGGAGGCTGGATGGTGGGCATGTGAATCAATCGGGGCTTCAACCCCCTCTTTTGTAGCTTGGCGATAGCCATAATGGCCTGCAATGTCGTCTCTCCGGTTGTCACAAGAGTGATCTCTTCTCCGGGAATCAGCTCAACACCTTCGCCAATTTTGAATGCATAATCCGGTCCAAATAGATTGGGGAATTGATTTCGGGAGAGCCTCATATAGACCAGTCCACTCTGCCGGAAAGCCGCTTTGGTGGCCTGAACGGTCTCGACAGGATCACCCGGTGCAATCACTGTGACATTGTGCATCGCGCGAAAGAACGCAACGTCTTCAATGGCCTGGGCTGATGCGCCATCTTGCCCGGTGGCAATTCCGCCATGGCTGCCCAGCACAAAGGCATCCAAGCCAGGAATGACTACTGACTGGAGCAATGGCTCGTAGCCTCGCTCCAGAAAGCGGGCAAATGTGGTGATGACGGGTTTGATCTCCCGTGCAGCAAAGCCGCCTGCTGCCGCACACATAAAGGCTTCTGAGACACCGCAACTGACCCAGCGCCCCTTCTGTCCAAATGGCTCTTTGCCATACTCGCCAAATTTTTGACGAAATTTTATAGTCTTTGTGGAGCTATCCAGGTCTGCTCCAAGAACAACAAAATTCTCTTGGTCACCCAACTCTGCGAGGGCGTTGCCAAATGATGTGCGAATAAATTCTTTCTCCAGAGATTTTGACTTGCCACTCTCATCCACAAAGCGCGCGATATCAATAAAATATTTCATAGAGCCATAGCCTGCTCTTCCCGTTGCAAAGCCGCAATCCACTTCTGATACTGCTCTGGCGATGGAGCCTTGGCATGCCATTCGGGGCTGTTCTCAATCTCAGAGATGCCACGCCCCTTGGCCGTGTTTGCGATCAAGAGGCTTGGCTTGGCCTTTACAGCGCGAGCCTGTTCAAATGATTTCGACAGCCAGTCAAAGTCATGTCCATTGAGAGACGTGGGCTTTCGCTCAGAGAAGGCCACCTCTTCACCAAAGACCTCCCAGCCAAAGCTCACCCACTTTGCGCGCACGGGAAGGAGCTCCGTGGTCTTGAAGACAAAATCGTCATTCTGAATCCAGTTCAAATCTAAGACTGCCGTCAAGTTATCGAGCTTGTGATAGGCCGCATTGCGAGCCGCCTCCCAGACGATCCCTTCTTGCAGACCCCCATCAGACAAGAGCACATAGATGTGGGTCTTGCGTCCAGCCATCTTCTCGGCGATGGCCATTCCAACTGCTTGAGAGATGCCCACTCCCAGGCTGCCAGTGGAGAACCAGATTCCCTGTTGAGGAAGATATTTTGGGTGGCCTTGCAAGTTCTTTGATTTGCCATGCGGAGATGCTGCGTCTACGCGTCTGTAGGTCGAGAGGGATTCTTCAGTGACCAGACCCGCCAGATGCTGAGCAGCGAAAAAACCGGGCGTTGCGTGCCCTTTATCCACCACAAAAATGTCATTCTCTAGTGAGGCAGGCTTTTTTGTATCCAAGCGAAGCTGCTCAAAAAGAATCTCAATGTAAATCTCGGCGGCAGAATAAGATCCGCCCAGATGGCCCGACTGTGATTCATAAACGAGCCGCAGCGCGATCTGCCGAAGGCGATTGGCCAATCTCTTCTTTTCTTGGCTCTTCATAGGTTAAGGAGCGATCTTCTCTTTTACAGCATCCCAATCTTTCAAGAACTGCTTCAAGCCAATGTCTGTCAGTGGGTGCTCAAAGAGTTTTTTCAACACATCAAAGGGCATGGTGGCAATATCCGCACCGAGCAGCGCTGCCTCTACAATATGACGGGGATGACGCAGGCTGGCCGCAAGCACTTCTGTGGGGAGAACATAATTCTGAAAAATCTGTACAATCTGGCTGACCACTTCCATGCCGTCACCGCTCTTGTCATCAATGCGCCCGACAAAGGGCGAGACGTACGAAGCTCCAGCCTTTGCCGCGATCAGTGCCTGCGAAGGTGAGAAGATAAGAGTGACGTTTGTGCCGATCCCTTCATGGCTAAAGGCCTTTACGGCCTTCATGCCTTCCGGCGTCATGGGGACTTTTACCACCATCTTCTCATCAATCTTGGCGATCTGCCGTCCCTCTTTGAGCATGCCTTCGGCGCTCGTGCTGATCACTTCGCCATTGACTGGCCCATCCACCATCTTGCAGATCTTTTTCAGAATCTCTTTGAAGGTGAGGCCAGTCCGCTCCATCTCGCGAGGGATGAGCGTGGGATTGGTCGTGACGCCATCGAGCAGCCCCCAACTGGCTGCCTGCTCGATCTCCTCCAGATTGGCTGTATCCAAAAAGAACTTCAAAATCTCCTCCTCAGCTATTTTTCATGGCGCAGTCTGCGCATCGTTCCCAAATTTACAATATCCATCTCAGAATTGAGCTTCTCATCTTCATCGGCAGACTTTGGCGTCTCCAAGACAAAGGGCAGGTCTTTCAATTTGGGGTGATTGACAATCAACTCAAATGCCTTCTCACCAATCTGCCCCTTGCCAATATGCTCATGCCGGTCTTTTCTTGAGCCGAGCGGATTTTTTGAGTCATTGACGTGGATGAGCTTCAATCGCTTCAGACCAATCTTCTCATCAAACTCCGCCAGCATGGCAGCCAGTCCATCTTCAGAAGTGAAATCATATCCGGCAGCATGTCCATGACAGGTATCGAAGCAGACGCAAAGCCGCTCCGGATGCTTCACATTATCTATGATCGCTCCCATCTCTTCAAATCGCACACCGAGGGCGCTTCCTGATCCAGCGTCGTTTTCTAATAGCACAAGCACATCGGGGTATTGCTCAGCTTCAGGTCCGGCGAGCACTTCATTTAGTGCTGTGACAATTCGAGCCAGACCCGTATCCACACCGCTGCCCAAGTGCTCACCCACATGCGTATTGACATGAGGGATGCCGAGCTGCCCGGAGCGCAGAATCTCATCCTTGAGTGCTTCAATCGATTTTTGAAAGACCTCCTCTTTGGGCGATCCCAAATTGATTAAATAGCTGGTGTGAATATTGATATACTCGACCCGGCTTGCCTCCCATTTCTGTCTGAAGAGCTCGATCTGCTCCGGTTTTAGATGGGTGATTTTCCAGGTGCGCGCGTTGCGTGAGAAGATTTGAAGCGCGTTGATCTCCAGCTTCTCAGCCTGTTCAATCGATTTTTCTAAGCCACCCGCAATCGACAAGTGACATCCCAAGAGCACTAATCTCACCCCAATTTGAATAATCGCATGGCATTCTCAGTCGTAATCTTTGCAAACTCTTCAAGCCCCATCCCATAGACGCCCGAGACGACCCGGGCGACGTCTTCGACAAAACTCGGCTCATTCCTCGCCCCGCGATGTTGAATGGGAGCGAGAAATGGGCAATCAGTCTCTGTTAATAAGCGCTTGATCGGGATTGTCTTGATCGCCTCGCGGAGCGGGCCGCTCTTGGGAAATGTGGCAATCCCATTGACGCCAAGATAGAAGCCCAGATCGAGAATCTTCTTTGCCAGAGCCGCATCACCAGCAAAGCTGTGAACCACTCCGAGCGTCTTGGACTCAGCCAGAATCTTGAGCACATCCTCTTCTGAATTGCGCGTATGAATGACTACAGGTGCCTTATGCTTCTGCGCCAATCCAAGCAGTGCCCGAAAGACAACATGCTGGGCATCCCGCGGCGAGAACTCTTTGAAGTAGTCGAGCCCGATCTCTCCCACGGCCACGACTCGCTTTTCGCCCAACAGAGCTTCCAGTCTGGGGATGACATCGTCATCCAGTTTTTCTCCATCTGAATAGCGCTGGGCTTGATGAGGATGAATGCCTACTGCCGCATAGAGCTTGTGCTTCTGAGCCATACGGACTGCCATCCCGCTCGAATCAAGATCTGTGCCCATTGTGATGATCTGGATTCCGGCAGCCTGTGCCCTCTGGATGGCCTCCTCGCGGTCTTCAGAAAAGCTTTGCGAGTCGAGATGAGCATGAGTATCAATCAGCCTCATTCAAATTCACTCATCACTTCGGGCATGATCTCCAGCAAGTCTCGCGGCAGCATCGCCCGCTCTCCCGTCTCAGGAGCGAGGCGGTCCGCAAGTAGCCCATGAATATAGACTCCTGCAGGCGCAGCCCGTTCAATAGGCATTCCCTGACCTATCAGCCCAGCTATCAGCCCGGTGAGCACATCGCCGCTTCCCCCGCTGGCCAGACCCGAATTACCCGTGGAGTTGATATAGACTTCGCCATCGGGAAGAGCCGTCACCGTGGGGTCGCCTTTTAGTACAAGCACAGCGTTCAGCTCTTTGACGATCTCTTTGGAAACCCCGATGCGATAGGCTTCAATCTCAGAAATTTTGCGTCCTGTCAGTCGAGAGAGCTCACCAGGATGGGGCGTCAGAACAACAGGAGCTTTCAGCTTTTTCAGCAACTTTCGTCCTTCTGCATCGGCCAGCGCATTCAAGCCATCGGCATCGATGACCAGCGGAATCTTCGCACCAGTGAGAAGCTTGTGAATGAGCGCCTTGACTTCGGGTTGTTGTGAGAGCCCTGGGCCAATCGCCAGGACCTCAATCTCATGCTCTGCGATAAATTTCTGAAGGGGCTTCCAGGCGGCTTCCGTAAGCGCCCCATCTTTTTCGGGGAGCGGCAATTTGACGGCTTCCCAGAGCTGGCTCTCAATTACAGGGCCCAAGCTCTCTGGATAGCCCATATAGACCAGCCCTGCTCCTGAGCGAAGAGCCGCATCGCCAGCCAGCAGCGCCGCACCTGATAGCCCTTTGGAGCCAGCCAGAATCATGACACGCCCATAACTCCCTTTATGGCTGTAAGGGCTGCGCAGCGGCAGCCAACTCAACACTTCATCTTCTTCCACCAGAGTCAAGCCACTTGCGAATGAATTCTTCAATGAGTCTGGATAGCCAATGGGTGTGACGACAACTTCTCCGGCATATTCAGCCCCTGGATAGAGAAAGAGACCCGCTTTCGGGTATTCCAGCGTTATGGTGAAATCGGCCAGAACGGCCACGCCCTCTACTTGCCCGCTGTCCGCATCCACTCCAGAGGGCAGATCGGCGGCTACAATTAGGGCTCCGCTGGTGTTGATTGCTTCGATGGCCGGTTTTAGAAGTCCTCGTACAGCGCCCTTCACTCCTATCCCCAGTAAAGCATCCAGCACAACATCCGCATCTAAAAGCGCATCTTCTAGTTTTGCAATCTTTTGACTGCTCGTGATATGCGAAATCTCAAGGCCAGATTTTTTCAAAATCTCTGCCTGTGTCGCAGTCTCCTCAGAGAGTCTCTTCTCATCACTCACCACAAAGACTTCAACTGAAACCCCCATATTGATCAGATGGCGAGCAGCACAAAGCCCATCCCCGCCGTTGTTCCCCTGGCCAGCAACGACCACAACCTGGGCCTCTTCGAAGTCCTCAATCGCTTCAGCCATCACCTCAGCGATGCTGCGGCCTGCATTCTCCATCAAAACCAGACTGGGAATGGCACATTTCTTGATGGCTTGCTGATCGAACTCCCTCATCTGCTGCCCCGTAAGAATCTTCATCGCGCCCTTATTGTATCATTCTCAAAATCTCTTCTACGACATCCTCTGGAGCACGAGTCGTGACATCGATCCAGTGGATCCCTGGAACGCGCTTGAAGAAGATGAATTGACGCCGAGCGTGTGTGTGTGTGTTCACTTTGATTTTTCGGATAGCCTCTTCTAAGGACCAGACTCCGTTGAGATAATTAAAAAGCTCTTTGTAGCCATTTGATTTGTAGGCTTGGGCATCGGGTGAGATTTTCTGGGCAAGATGTTGAACTTCATTTAGTAGCCCCAGTTTCATCATCTCGTCCACGCGGCTGTCGATGCGCTCATGTAAGACCTTTCGATCACACGTCAGCCCAATTTTGAGAAGACTATGAGGAGGCTTTTCAGAGCGGCGCTGCAGCTCTGAAATCGTCACTCCGGTGAGCTGGTAGACTTCCAGCGCCCGCACAATGCGCTGCTCATCATGGGGATGAATTCGGATCGCTGACTCTGGATCAATATCTTTGAGCTCACCATAAAGCTCGTCAAGAGGACGAGCAGAGAGCGTACGTCTCAACTCGGGATCCGCCGATGGCCCTTCAAAAAACTTTCCAGTGAGCACGTGGACATAGAGCGTGGTTCCGCCGATCACAATCGCCCAATGATCTCGTTGATGGATCTCGTCAATCAGACGAAGCGCATCGCGCCGAAAATCCATGGCTGTATAGGTTGCGTCTAGTTCTACGCAATCAATGAGATGATGAGGAATCGCTTCACGCCACTCACGAGAGGGCTTGTCGGTGCCGATATCCATCTCTTTGAAGATGGAGCGCGCATCAGCAGAGATGATCTCCGCATTCCCCAGCAGAGACGCAAGCCTGTAGGCAACACGAGTCTTCCCCACCCCGGTGGGGCCGAGGATCAAGGGGATCGGATGATTCGCTGGCACTGCCTTAGAGGTCTTCTTGGAGCAGCAGCTGGCGGAAGCGCTTCAGCTCTTCCTTGCGCGTGGGGTGCTTCAACTTATCAAGGGCTTTGATCTCGATCTGGCGCACTCGCTCGCGAGTGATGTTGAACTCACCGGCCACTTCTTTCAGCGTGCGCTGATGGCCATCTTTGAGGCCATAGCGCAGAATGAGAATGGCCCGCTCGCGCTCGCTCAGCTGGTTGAGCGCCCGGTCCAGCTCTTCAGCCATAGACTGCTTATAGGCTTCTCGGGTAGGTGAGGGCGCATTCTCATCGGTGATGAGATCTCCAAGAGAATCTTCTTCATCTTCGCCGATGGGCCGCTCCAGCGAGCTGGTAAATTGCGAGACGTTTTCCACCCGCTTCACCTTCTCGATGGGCATCCCCAGCTCATGAGCCAATGTCTCCTGATCGGGCACGGCACCTGTCTCTTGGATGTGCTCTTTCTTAACGCGCTGCAGCTCGCGCACTGTCTCGATCATGTGGACAGGAATACGAATCGTGCGCGCCTGATCTGCAATGGCGCGGGTGATCGCCTGGCGAATCCACCAGGTGGCGTAGGTGCTAAATTTGTAGCCTTTAGTGTAATCAAATTTCTCGACGGCCTTCATCAGGCCGAGATTGCCTTCTTGGATCAAATCGAGCAGTGAAAGCCCTCGCCCAATATATTTCTTGGCAATTGAAACGACCAGACGCAGGTTTGCGTTGATCAGTGATTCACGGGAACGAAGATCGCCTTGGGCTATCCCTTTGGCAAGCTCAACTTCTTCTTCGCGGGTGAGGAGCGGGATCTTCCCGATCTCTTGCAGATACATCTTGACAGGATCTCCCGATGAGGTGGAGATGGCTTTCTCATCTTCTTCGCTTTGGAGGGAGGTCTCTTCCTCAATCTCTTCTTCCAGATCATCCTCACTGACCTCTGGGACATCAAAGACCTGTCCCTCGGCGTGGCCATTCAAGACCAGCTCTTCTTCTTGCGGGATAAACTCCTCGGCTTCGTCGCGTAGCTCATCCATTACGAGGTTCTCCCTCCTCCCATGACGTTGCTTGTCCCCCAGCCTAACTCCAAAAGCAATCTCTTTCTCTCTTTGATGCACTCTTGATATTCTTGTTGAAGCTTCACGAGAGCCTCCTGATTTGCCTGAGGCCCAGCCTCTTTGATCTGTTGAAGTACCTTATGCGATCGCTCTTCTAACTTCATCAGATGGTGACGTCCAATTAGTTGCGCGAGTGCGATCCCGCTGTCTTGGTAGCGATTCTCGCTTACAGCCAATTTCCGGAGATCACGCTGATCCTCGACGCTCAGGCTGGATAACCATTCGTTGAGAAACCGCTGGCCAGCTACGCCTTCAATGTGCGTGATGCCTTGTTCGCTGGAGAGAGAAAACAAAATCTCTGCTGCATAAGAGAACCTCTGAAAATCGCTAGGGGTGAGCTCATTCCGAACTTGATCTATGCTGATCTCCCCCTGGAGCAGCAGATACATAAGATGCTCTTCTACCTCCCAGTCAAGCTTTTCAGAGGCATTGTTGCCTATTATAGCGCTCGGATCAGGCGCACGCATCTTTCCCTTCATGATGAGCTGCAGGTCCTCCAGCGGGATCATCAGCCCTCCGGAGAGCTCTTTCAGAATTTGCGACCGCATCACGGGGCTCGACAATTCTGCAAGAAATTCACGCGTCTCTGCCAGCATCGCCTCTTTCCCGCTTAGAGTATTGGTCGTGTGGTCTTCAAATAATTGCTGAATGTAAAAATCAGAGAAGGTCATGGAGCGACTCAAAATCTGGCGAAAGGCATCAGCTCCTTCTTTGCGCAACAGGCTATCTGGATCATCGCCTTTTGGAAGAAGAACGACTTCCACTTCAAGCCCAGCACTCAGCAACTGACGCATGCCACGCAGAGTCGCAGCCTGACCGGCATTATCCCGGTCATAGGCAATGCGCACACGTGGAACAAAGCGCTTGAGGAGACGCGCCTGATCGGATGTGAATGTCGTGCCCATGCTAGCCACTGCATTGCTGAAGCCATGCTGGTGTGCCATGATCACATCCATATACCCTTCAACTAGAAGTGCGTGTCCTGCCTGTTGAGAGGCTTCTCGTGCCAGATGGAGACCGTACAACATGCGCCCCTTCTCAAAGAGAGATGTCCCTTTGGTGTTCAAATATTTGGGCTCGCCCTGATCCAGAATTCTTCCGGCAAAGCCGATGACCTCACCCTGAACAGAGAAGAGCGGATAGATCACCCGCCCTCGCAGGAAGCTCCACTTGCCGCTCTCATTCTCTTGGAGCAATCCTAGCTTGGATAATTCATCTTGAGACTTGGAGAATTTTTTTAATAAGTGATCGCCGGATGTGGGGGCATATCCCAACTGAAATCTCCTGATTGTCTCGGGCGTGAGGCCACGCCCCTGCAGGTACTGGAGCGCCTTCTCACCACCAGGCTCAGCCAGAGCCGCCTGATAGAATTTGGCCAGGCTCTTGGCCACCTCGCGAAGCTTGACACTCTCTCCAGCATTCTGCCCTTCGCTGGAGAGAGTCACACCCACTTCATTGGCCAGCCGTTGAAGAACATCGACAAATTCGAGCTTCTCAATCTTCATCAAAAACTGAAAGACATCTCCGCCTTCATCGCAGCCAAAGCAATGGAACAAGCCTTTCTCGGGGTCAATACTGAACGAAGGAGTCTTCTCAGAATGAAATGGACAGATGGCCAGATAATTTTTACCCCTGGGATGCACAGTCACATAGCGCGAGATGATCTCCACGATATCGGCACGGGCGCGGATCTCTTCTTTCTCTTCACGGTTCGCCATAGAGTTCCCCCTCAATGAAACTCCAGCAGAAACGGATTGGTCCAACGCTCCTCGCTTAGCGTGGTCTCTGGGCCATGCCCGGGGTAGAGTCTCCAATCTCCTTCAAGCTTAACAACTCTCTCCAAAGATTTCCGCATCTCGATGTCCGAGCCGCCAGGGATATCCGTCCGCCCGATGCTCCCCATAAAGATCAAGTCACCCGTAAAGATGACGCGCTCCATGCGCTCAATCAAAATGACGTGGCCAGGCGAATGACCGGGAGTCCGCAAGACTTCAAGCTTCGCATCTCCAAAAGCAATTACATCACTTTCACCAACCAGCCAGTCATCAGGCGCAGGCTCGACCCCAGCGACATATTTGTATATCTCTCGATCCAGATCAGGCAAGACTACAGGCACTTTTAGTCTCTCTTTTAGAAAGGCATTGCCATGGATATGATCCGGGTGCGCGTGTGTGTTGATGATATCCAAGACTTTGAGACCGGCAACGCGCTCCAAAATCTCAGGGCTGGGCTCACCCGGATCAATGATGACGGCCTCACCCTTCGATTCGGCGATGTAACAGTTGGAATGATATTGCGAAAGAATGAGCCGCTCAATGCGCATTGGGCTCACTCCTCGCAATTGGGGTTCTCGCCAGCGTCAGCACCATCACCTGCTCCCAGCCGCACTCACGTAACGCCCGGCTGCACTCGCGGGCCGTCGCTCCAGTTGTATAGACATCGTCTAGGATCAAGACTCTCTTGAGCGTAGGGTGCGGTCGAGCTATAAATGCGCCTTGCAGATTCTGGCGGCGCTCTTCACCCGACAACTCCATCTGTGAGCGTGTCTCGCGAATCTTTTGCAGCAAGAAGAGAAGAGGCTTTGCAACGAGCTTGCCCACTCTCTTTGCCAATAACTCTGACTGATTGAAGCCACGCCGCTGAAGACTTTTGCGGCTCATCGGCACAAAGGTGATGGCATCAAACTGATCGGCAAGCTGTTCGTCCTGAAGATGCTTTTCCAATAGAGGAGCAAGCTCATGCACCAGCGCACGCTCCTGCTCATACTTCAGTTTTTGAATCAGCCGCGCCAGCACGCCATCATAGAGAGCCACAGACTGTGCCCAGTCAAACGAGACGCTCTCATGAGCACAGCGCTCGCAGAGATCGATTCCTGGGGTCTCTAGAGGATCACCACAACGCAGACACCAAGGGTGCCTAATAGCCTGGATTGTCATCAAACAACTTGGACAGGCAAAGTGCTTTTGAGATGGCTCAAGCGCAGAATCGCAGAGGGCGCAACAGGGTGGATAGAGGAGTCCCAGCGTCCCCCAAAGCGCTCCGCTCCCGGCGCGCTTTGCCCGCTCCAGGGCCTTCATATCTCCGAGAAAAAATAGGGAGTAAGAGCCTGAAGCTGCTCGGTGTACTCACTCGGGTCAAGCAGCCAGAGAGCAGCCGCCACGCTAGAGATGAGTGAATTGCCATCCTGCGGGGTGAAGCAAAACCCGTGCAGCTCCTTCCCATCCGCGCTGAGATGCAGAGTCGGAAGCGAGATCACCGTGTTGTTAAGAATTCTTCCGTAGTAGCCATAGTCACGCCCATAGGCAAAGATCACGTTGGCGCTCATCTTTTGTGTGACCGCGATAAAGGGGTTTTGTTCAAGACTGGTATGGATCTTATCGAGTGTCGTAGACCGCTTTAGCTGCAAATGAAACCAGAGGGTGTGCATATATTGGGTATTGAGCACCACAGCCGATGAGAACAGCTTGAGCTTCAATCCCAGCGTCTCAAAGAGATGGGCAGCATCCACAGCATGATGAGTCCCAAAAATATTCTCTTTGTGTCTATTGACCACCGGAGCGGGATCAAATTCATCGGACTGACCAACATCGCTGGAGCGGCGCATACAGACAAATTGTCCATCTACAAGATTATCCGGGCCATCGCTCAGCACCAGGGTCTGCAACAACACGCAGAGATTATGCGTGTTGCAGCTTACAACATGGATATATTTATCCTGTCCAGGGACAAGGGCTTCGTCATTGATGCCATGCACAAACATCTTGCCAAAACCAACTTCGCTCCCCTGGGCGACAAAGCCGCGAGCTCTCTTATCCATCGTCTTGTAAAACTTCTCTTTGTTCGCTAGGCCACAGCCCTTAGGTGTGCAATCGACCACCACATCGGCTTGCTCAAATGCTTCGCTCATCATGAGCGAAGGCTTGAGTCCAATCTTTTCAAAGTCTTTGAGCTTGGCTTCATCGACAGCGAGCCGTGCGCCCCGCTCCATCAGACGCTGAATGCGGGGGCGATCTTCTATGCGGGGGCTGTTCTTGTGAAATACAACTCCATCGAGATCAAAATCATCCGCAAACTCCGCAAAGATTCCGATCAGCGGCTCGCCAATTGTTCCGGTGCCAACCACCAAGATATTTCTATCCGTCATCGTCCCCACTCCCCTGATAGGAGATCGAGTCATCCAATCATGCGCAGAAAGTATTCATGGACCCGGGAATCGTGCGTCAGCTCGGGATGAAAGGTGCCCGCCAGCATCGCTCCCTGGCGCACCAGAACCGGATCGCCATCTTGCTCGGCCAGAATCTCCGTGCCAGAGCCGCAGCGCGTGATCTTGGGTGCACGAATAAAGATGCCGTGAAATTTTCCGATCGTCTTAATATTTAGGTCAGTCTCGAAGCTATCCAGTTGACGGCCATAGGCATTGCGAGCAACTGTGATATCCATTAGCCCAAGACCTTGCGGCTTGCCATCTTCAACTTCTTTGGCAATCAGTATGGCCCCAGCACATGTTCCATAGACGGGAAATCCCTTGCGAGCCTGCTTTTGAAGAACGGGAGTGAGCCCATACATATTCATGAGCTTGGAGAGCGTCGTACTCTCGCCTCCGGGAATAATCAGCGCATCTACCTCTTGAAGCGCTTCGGGTGTGCGCACGTCTCGTCTCTCTACACCCATGCGCTCCAGCGCTTGAAGATGCTCCCGAAAGTCACCTTGGAGCCCAAGCACCCCAACAATCATAGACTAATGTCCACGCGTTTGGAGCAGCTCTTGAGGCTCAAGGCTCTTCGCCTCACGCCCCTTCATTGGCTCACCCAGACCTTCTGAGATCTCGGCCAGCTTTGCAGCATCGTTGAAGTAGGTGACGGCCTGCACAATGGCACGCGCTCTGCGGTCGGGCTTGTCAGACTTAAAGATGCCGGAGCCGACAAAGACGCCATCACAGCCAAGCTGCATCATGAGGGCTGCGTCAGCTGGTGTTGCCAGGCCGCCTGCGGCAAAGTTGACGACGGGCAGCTTTCCTTCAGCCTGGATGAGCTTCAGAATCTCTAGCGGGGCACCCCATTCTTTCGAGAGGCGCACCAATTCATCTTCTGGGGAACTTATCACTTGCCGGATCTGTTTATTAATAAGCCTTATGTGGCGGACGGCCTCAATCACATCGCCCGTGCCTGCTTCGCCCTTGGTGCGGATCATCGCCGCCCCTTCGGCAAGACGGCGGGTAGCTTCACCCAGATCGCGCGCTCCGCAGACGAAGGGAACGCTAAATTTGAACTTATCCACATGATTCTCAGGATCGGCAGGAGTGAGCACTTCGCTCTCATCAATATAATCTACGCCAAGAGCTTCCAAGATTTGAGCCTCGACAAAGTGGCCGATGCGGCATTTGGCCATCACGGGAATTGTGACCGTCTCCATGATCTCTTTGACTTTGGTGGGATCGGACATGCGCGCGACGCCACCTTGCACCCGGATGTCAGCCGGGACGCGCTCCAAGGCCATCACGGCAACAGCGCCCGCCTCTTCCGCAATGCGAGCCTGCTCGGCGTTGGTTACATCCATGATGACGCCGCCCTTGAGCATCTCCGCAAGACCTGACTTGACTTTGAATGTACCTCGCTCAGCCATGAAATCCTCCTCTTGCGCTATCCAACTGAATTATAGCAAGCGCGCAAAATGGCGCAAGCAAAGAGGCTCAGTGATTGTGATTACAGTCCAGGTGACCGACGTCCCGTATAATCCGGACAGCGATCCGGGCTTGAGGTGACCTATGATACGGTTTGAGGAAAAAATAAGATATGGGGTGATTCAAGATGACACAACGCGTTTCTGATACCTGTTGCCGAAATCTTTCATTCTGGAACGTATTACCAGCCCTGCTTTTGCTTTGGATTGGCTTCTCCACTGTGGCGCTTGCCAATCATGGAGGGCCCGTCACGTATGTGGACAATAAAAACGACAGCACCGATGATAATGATTGCAACTTTCATTTTAAGACTATTCGAGCAGCTCTAACCAAGTGCCCTCTCCAGGAGTTTGGCACCATCATGGTCGATCCAGGCACCTACAGCGAGGCAGATACAGGGGGCCCACTCACGATCATGGTCAAGGGGCTGATCATCAAGTCAAGCGGCGGCGCCCCCCGCACCAAGATCAATGGCTGTTTCAATCTGACGGCGCAAAAAGTCGAGATCAGCGGCTTTGATATCAATGGAGTCAGCTGTGATCACGGCATCACGGTCGCCGAGCGTGAAGCCAATATTCATGACAACATCATTCATGAGTCAAAGCTCGATGGAATCTTGGTCAGTCCTTTTAGCGACGAGTCTGTCTTTGCCAATAACAACATCTTTAATACGGGTGGAAATGGAGTTGACATCGGCAGCGACAGCCACGGGATTCAACTGACACAGAATCGGCTAGAGAGCAATAAAGCCAACGGCATTTTGTTAGAAGGCCGAAGCGATCGCTACAACATTGCGAACAACAACATTGATCTCAACATGGGCGCAGGCATTCTCATCTTGGGTGCCGACAGCGGCCAGATCACCAAAAACACAATTGAAGCCAACGTCATGGAAGGGATCAAGCTCAACGGCTCGCACGACAACGTGGTTGTCGACAACACGCTCAATGCGAATGATCTCTTTGGCATCTCGCTGGTCGGAAGCGACAACAACGAAGTGAGATCGAATACTCTGACCAGCAATCGCGCCGGAGGGGTCGCTCTTCGAGGCGACGACGGCGCCGCTCAAAGCAATACCGTTGAGAATAACCAGATTACCGGGAATGTGCAGTCTGGCGCTTCAGGCGTCCTTCTTGAGGGCACAGTCTCCGGAAGCATTGTGCTAAAGAACGTCATTGGGCTAAACAGCTATGGCGTGCGCCTCACCAGCAGCCAGGTCTCTCCCGGACAGCCGAGCAATAACTCGATCAGCCAGAATGAGATCAAGAGCTCGGATGAAGATGGAGTGCGGATTGAGGCAAGCAGCGGGCTCAACATCTTTTTGAATAATCAAATTTTGAACAACAACCGCACAGGAGTTCACGTGCTAGGTGGGAATGGCAATGACGAGTTTGCCACCAACACCATTCAAGGGAATGGAAACGATGGCATCCGCATTGAAAACAGCAACCGCAATACTGTCCGCGAAAACACGATTACCAATAATGGCGGAAGCAATGGCCAAAGCGGTGTGGATGACGGCGGAGCGATCGTCCTGTCCAATTCCAGCAGCACAACCATCAACCAAAACACTCTGCAAGATGGCGAGGCCAACGGCCTCCTCATGCTGCAATCCGACAGCACCAAGCTCTTTAACAACACGATCCAGCGCTTCCAGCAAGATGGCGTCAATGCCACAAACAGCAAGAATCTCTTCTTGCAAAACAACGTCATTCAGAGCAACCGCGAGCGCGGCGTGGCGCTGTCAGGCTCTCTATCTCCTGATCTTGAAGGGAATACAATCTCGGGCAACTCGATGGGTGGCGTCTTCTTCTCTAATTGTCAGAACCCGCATCTCCAGTTGAATTCAATTGTTGAGAATTTGCGCTACGGGATGTGGGTGGAGCAGAACCCAGCCGGTAGCACTGTTGAAGCCCGCCGCAACTGGTGGGGCGACCGCAAAGGGCCCTCTGGAGTCTTTGAAGGCAGCGGCAATGCTGTGATCATGATGGGGGTTCAGGACGGGAACAGCTCCATCTTGGAACAGGACACGATTTTGCGGAGCGTCATGCCTTGGCTCACCGACCGGGTGAATGAAGAGGCAGAAAGCTCTGTGACCGGCTTTATTCTTCAGGACTTTGGCCCAGGAAAAGTCGAGCTCGATGCCACAGATCACGCGGATGTGCGGCTCTCGCTCTTCAGTGTGGCGCAGGAGGAGCGCGGAATCGCTATCCTTGCCAAATACTCAAGCCCTCTCCCCACAGCCAATTCCGCCCTCGCACCCTCCGCGCTATCCAACGCCATCAAAGCGGTGAGCATCCTCACCAATGGCTTTGGCACGGGATCGGCTGTGATTGACATCAACTACAGCGATTCGGAAGTGCCCCAAGGCGTCGATAAGAGCGCTCTGCGGCTCTATCAGTGGACGGGCAGTAGCTGGCAACCCCTCACTAGCAAGAACATGGGGAGCGTCAATGTGATCGAAGGCGAGATTGACGTCAAGCTGCTGCGGGATGGCGTCATCATCGCTGTAGCTCCGTAGCATGCTCGTCTATTTCAAGATACTCTCACCATCGCGAGGGAGGGGTGGTCATGGTCGGTAAGGTCTCAAAACAGAGGTGGAGGTTGGCCGTCAGTTTTGGACTCCTCTCTCTTGCGATCTTTTCGCATCCCTTGCCTGCACAGGTGACTCATCAGAGCCCTCCTCTGGTCGTTGACGCCACATCGGCAGCCAATGAGGATACCGACGGCGATAATCGCTTCAAGAGCATTCAAGGAGCTCTCTCTTCGCCACAACTGGATGAATATGCCACAATCTCCGTAAAGCCCGGACGTTATACAGGCGATCTGGTCATCAATAAAGAAGGCGTCAAGCTGGAGTCCACAGGCGGAGCTCCTCAGACGATCATTGATGGCCGGATCGAGATCCGCGCCCGCAACGTCCAGATCATCGGCTTCTCCATCGAAGCAGGCGCCAATAACACAGCAGTCACCATCGAAGGGGAAGGAGCCCTTCTCAAGAATAATAAGATCTACGAGGCCGCTCATGGAGTGGACATTGAAGGGGTCAACAGCGCTTCGGTAAAGCAGAATCAAATTTATAATCACACAGGCGATGCCCTCATTGTCAAAGATGCCTGGGATGTCGAGTTTGTCGAAAATGAGCTGCGCGGGAATGAGGGAGCGGGCGCCAGCGTCGAAGGCGCGCACAACCTGACATTTAATAAAAATCTCGTGACGTTTAATCGCTTTGGTGGTCTTTGGGTAAAAGATTCCCAACAGTTGGCAATCAACGAGAATTCAATTCAAGACAACGACATTGTCGGTCTCTCACTGGATGGCTCTTCGGGAGGAACGATCCAGAAGAACCAGTTCCTGTCAAACGAAGTGGGCATGGTGCTCACCAGCTCCATGGACAACACTATTGAAGACAACGTCATGAAACAGGGGCGCTCTGCAGGCCTTGTGGTCAAGAATGAGGCTCATGGCAATACATTTAAGAACAACACCATTCAGGGGAATCAGGGTAAAGGCTCTACCGGCATACGATTAGCTGGAAATGTTTTTGATAACGAATTCGTGAAGAATCAAGTCTCTGAGAATGGCGCCGGGCTCGTGCTGGCGCAAAATGAGAATGGAACTCCTTCTAACAACATCTTTGAAGAGAACGAGTTCACTCTCTCAGACAGCCAGGGCATCCAGATTGACCCGGTAGCGCAGAGAAACCGCTTTATCAAGAATAATATTCATCAAAACCTGGAAGAGGGAATTGCCAACTCCGGCGATGCCACAATTTTTGAGCAGAATGAGATCTCGCAGAACGGAACTGTCGGGCTGCTCTTGCAAAACTCCAAGAATGCCAGCGCCCAAGGCAACTCCATCAAAGAGAATGGCGACGTGGGCGTATTGATGAAAAGCTCTTCCGGTGTCTTGCTCTCCGAGAACAAGATCATGAACAACGTGCGCGATGGCGTTCAGATCTCAGGCAGCGATAATTTGCGCCTCTTATCCAACGTCATCACCAACAATGGCTCCGGGGGTCTGCGCGTGGAAGATGCCAGCCACGTTTCAGCGCTAAACAACACCATTCAAGACAACTCTGAGCAAGGGGCAACGTTTTCAAATGTGCAGCATCTGGAGATGCAAGAGAATAAGATCATTTCCAATGGCCTGGGTGGGGTATCACTGGATAAAGTCAATGGTGCCGATCTCGATTCCAACCAATTTTCCGAGAACACACGGTATGGGCTTCTCTCCTCAAACAGCACAGATGTCTCGGCCTCTCGCAACTTCTGGGGCGATCCCCAAGGCCCCTCTGGAGCCTTTACGGGGCATGGGAACGCTGCGTTAGGCGTGGATATGGGTCAAGTGACTCCATGGCTGCCTGCCAAGCCAGATGACTTGGATTTGCACTCCGTCTCAGGCAAGATTCTCGATTCTCCCGAGGGACCGCGTATTGAATTTGACGCAACCGATCGGCTCGGAATGATTCTGGAGCTCTTCAAACCCGGCTTGAATGGCAAAGATCTGGCCTCCATGGCCATTGTTCTTGCCGCGCGATATCACGCCCGCCCGCAGAGTGCTCCACCCCTTGAGAAAGAGATTGGCTTCTACAATGTGAGCGTGGATGGGCTGAACACGGGCGTCGCTGAGATCACATTCATGTATCGAGAGGAAGATGAGCCTGCAGGCTTAGATCCGAGCAAATTGCAGATCTTTCTTTACAAAAATGGAGCTTGGGTGCCAATGCCAGGGACAGTGAGCCCGGGTCTAAGGCGCGTCACTGGCGAGATCCCGATTGAATATCTCAATGGGGGCTTGATTGGGTTGGGAACCTTGGGAAACTCAAAGAATCAGGTCCTTCAATCTCCTGGACAGCCTCAAAAGAAGAAGAATCTAGCCCCTTTGACCTCTCTGAAGGGGCCAAGGCCTCCGATGGGGGATATTCTATTGTTAATGTTATTCGCAGTCAGTCCGTGGCTCTTGTTAATAGCCTTCTATTCGCTGGTTCGCGCGGTGAGGAGAGGCACGCCAGCTCGCCGCCGGGTCGCGCATATCTTCCGCATCTGGAATCTATAGAACAGCACTAAGCTTACGGCACAGCCTCTTTTTGCAGAACAAAGGCGATGCTAGCCTGATCCAGCACTTCACCGCTCCCGTCTTCGACAAATGCCTTAAAGAGAGTAAAGCCAGCGTGGTACTTTGGCTCCTTGGCGCGAAATTTGATGGGCAGCTTGATCGTCTGCCCAGGCAAGAGCCAGATGGCGCGGGGGCTGATGGCCTCACGGGTGCTGCCATCGGCATTGACCACAATTGCCTCGACTTTTACCTTCCAGATCTGGTCCGGGTAGGGATTACTCAGCTGGGCCATAAATTGAATCAGCCCTGGCAGAGGCACAATGGCATGAGAACTCTGAGGCAAGAGCTTCAAATTCTCCCCAGGCACATAAGGAGGCACATCAAGTGGACCCAGATCGGCAATATCAAAGATCCCTATCTCCGTGAAAATACTGCCTGGTCTGGAATCAGTCGGTGAAGACGAATCTTTCAGTTGAAGTGCCTGCAGCTCTCCATGACTGAGTCGAAGCTGTGCCGCAGAAGATGTCGTAGTAGCAATAGATTCAAGAGCGAAGTGCGGCTCATCATCCCCTGCTCCAAACGGGATGAGAATAGAAAAGATAACGGGATTGAAAAAGATCGCACATGTCAAAATTAAGAGCGCGACCCCTCCGAGGATCAAGCCAAAAACCCTCATTCGGACCTCCAAGTCGTCCAGTGACCAACTTGATCCTACGTGTGATCTTTTGCGATGGGAAGGAAATTATTTATGTGGAGACCCGAACTAGGTCGAGGATGGAGCAGCCGTGGCGCACGAGCAATCTGCCCGCATGGGATTTCGCATCACTGCATCTGTCCCCAAGGGAGGGGGAAGGGGTTCATTTCAGGTCCGGCGTGTAGCAAAATTAATGCTCGTAGCCTCTGTCATTCAGTTCTGTAATCTTTCCGTCCTCTTCAAGAAAAATTCCATCTTTGATGACCTCTCCAATCACCCGAAAAGCTGCTATTCTCTGTGCAGCTTGAAGATTCGTTTTTGAGATCGTGAATAGAAGCTCAAAGTCCTCGCCTGTGTAGAGCGCCATCTCATCTCGCTCCATCTTCGTACTGGATAAACTTTGCACTTCGCGTGTCACCGGAATCTTTTCATGCGAGATCTGAAAACCAACTCCGCCCGCCTCGCTCATCTGATAGAGAGAGCGAGCCAAGCCATCACTGATATCCATCATGCTCGTTGCAAACGGGGCCAGTGACAAGCCTTCATTGATTCTTGGAGTAAAGCAGAATAACTCATTGGCTTCATCCAGCTTTTTATTGGCAAAGAGTTTGAGTGCTGCGGCCGTTCTCCCCAACTGTCCCGTCACACAGACAAGATCGCCATGTTTTGCACCGCTTCGTTTGATTGGCTCCCTTGATTCACCGACTGCCGAGCTGACCAGCGTCAGCACAGAATGTCTTGAAAGATCGCCGCCCACATAGGGAGCTTGCACGTGATTACAGCAGTCCTGCAGGCCTTTTAAGACTTCCTCCAAAAACTCTTGCTCAAACTCTGGCGCACCCAGAGCAACGACCACGCCTAATGGTGTTGAACCCATTGCGGCGATATCGCTGAGGGAGACAGCCACTGTGCGCCAGCCCATGGTGTAGGGAGTCGTGCCTTTCGGAAAATCGGCAGGCTCAAAGAGCATGTCTGTGGTCAGTACCAGCTGAGTATCTCGAAAGGGAAGGATGGCGCAGTCATCGCCAGCATAGGGCACTTTCATCTTGAGCCACTTGAGAACCTCACGCTCGTTCATAAATAGCCAGACGCCTCATTCATCGTCTATGATAGTCCATCATACATCCGTTGCATTTTGGGGAGGGATTTTATGGCAGTCCAAGCGTATGTGCTGATCCGTTGCGAAGCTGGCACGGCCACCCGCGTCGTGGAAGAGCTGCGCAAGAAGGACCACGTCGCCAGGGCCAACTCTGTCTTTGGCGATTATGATGTCATTGCCCGCGTCAGCGTCACCGAGCTTCCATCTTCATTCTCGATCTCAACTCTTGAGGAGATCGTCTTTAAAGAGATCCAAAAGGTCCATGGAGTGATCAGCACCAAGACTCACATCGTCACTTCGCGTGATCCCGACTTTGATCATCACAATTAATAGAAACTTTGCCCATGACTCCAAGCTATCTCAGCCATCTGGAGTGCAGCCTCTGCCGCAAGAGGTTTGACGCGCAACAGCTACAGAATGTCTGCATAGAGTGCGGCAAGCCATTACTCCCTCGGTATGATCTTGACAGACTGGCCCGCCGCTGGAACCCGGATAGTTTGTGGGACCGCGAGCCAACAATGTGGCGCTACCGAGAGCTTCTGCCCGTCCAAGATGAAAAAAACATAATCTCATTGGGTGAGACGAATACACCACTCATTCATACCAAGAGGCTGGGGGAGCACTTAGGGCTGGAAAATCTCTATGTGAAAGATGAGAGTCGCCTGCCAACCGGCACCTTCAAATCACGTGGACTCGTCATGGCCGTCTCCCGCGCCCTCGAATTGGGGGTGAAGCGGGTCGCCATCCCATCAGCCGGGAATGCAGCCGAGGCGCTCAGCGTCTATGCCGCCCGCGCCGGGCTGGAAGCTTTTGTCTTCATGCCTCAAGATGCCCCGCTCGCCAATCAGCTCATCTGCAATGCCACCGGAGCAAAGGTCTTTTTGGTCAATGGGCTGATCAGCGATGCCGGAAAGATTGTGCGGCAAGGCACCGAAGCTTGTGGCTGGTTCGATCTCTCGACATTCAGAGAGCCCTATCGTGTCGAAGGCAAAAAGACGATGGGTCTTGAGCTGGCTGAGCAGCTGGGCTGGACACTGCCTGACGTGATCATCTATCCAACGGGGGGCGGCACGGGTCTCGTTGGCATGTGGAAGGCATTTGAAGAGCTAGAGCACTTGGGCTGGATCGGTAAAAAACGGCCGCGCATGATCAGCGTGCAGTCTTCGGGATGCGCCCCGATCGTGAAAGCCTTTCGAGAAGGGGCTGAAACGGCTGAGTTCTGGGAGAATGCCGAAACAATCGCTGGAGGGCTGCGGGTCCCCGGCCCACTCGCCGATCGCCTGATCTTGAGCACCATTCGAGAGAGCAACGGCAAAGCCGTCGCTGTGCCGGACAGCCTCATCCAAGCGGCCATGATCCAGATGAGCAGGTCTGAAGGGCTGATGCCTTCACCCGAAGGAGCGGCCACACTCGTAGCAGCCCAGAAATTGGTGCAAGCCGGAGAGGTTGCAGCCCATGAGAGAGTTGTTCTATTCAACTGCGGCACGATGCTCAAACATTTGGATCTGTTGCAGAGCAAGGATTTCCCCATTCTCGATCCGAAAAGCCCTGTCAATTATAAGAGTCTGATCCAAGACCCGTAGAGTTGTGCTACGATCTTGTCATGCCCGCTTTCGTGGGAATTGAGAGGCTTTAAAATCATAACGCCACTGGATTCCGGCTCGCGCATTGCCTGGCCGGAATGACACTAAAGGAGGAAGTCTATGCCCACCGCCATTCGAACCCGAAATGAGATTCCAGTTGAGCATACCTGGGATTCATCGAGCATTTATTCGTCGGATGAAGCGTGGGAGCGCGAGATTGCAGAGACCGAAAAACTTCTGAAAGAGCTGTCGCGATTCAAGGGATCTCTCAGTAAAAACCCTGAAAGACTTGTGGAGTGGTTTGCGGCGTCCGAAGATGCCTTGAAGCGCGTCGGTATGATCACCACCTATGCGACACTCCACTTCACCGTAGATACGAGCAACCCCAAGGCGGCAGCGATGAATGACCGCTCTCGAGGGCTGATGGCGCGCGCCATGGGTGCCATAGCCTTTGCTGAGCCTGAGATGCTTGAACTTGGAACGAAAAAGCTGCAGCAGTGGATCAAAGAGGAGCCGCGCTTAAAGATCTATGAGCATCATTTTGAAAAGATGGAGAGCCGCCGCGCGCATACCCGCTCCGGCGAAGTCGAAGAGCTTCTGAGCCAGGTGATGGACCCCTTCCGCACGGCCGCTTCCATTCATGGGACGCTGAACGACGCCGATCTGCGCTTTCAGCCGGCAGAGTCTTCAGAGAAGGGGACAGAGCCAGCCGAGATCATTCAGGGCACCATCGGGAAACTCCTCAACAGCCCGGACCGGGAAATTCGCCGCACAGCCTGGGAGCATTATGCCGATGCCCATTTGGCCATAAAAAACACAATGGCCAGTTGTATGGCGACAGGCATAAAGCAAGATGTTTTCCTGGCTCGCGCTCGAAAATACTCTTCATCTCTAGAAGCAGCTCTCACACCCAATCACATTCCACTCGAAGTCTTTCACAATCTGATTCAAGTTTTTAAAAAAAATCTGCCCACGTGGCATCGATACTGGGCCATCCGCAAGCAGGCGCTTGGCTACAAGACGTTTCATGTCTATGACATCAAGGCCCCACTCACAGATCAAGAGAAGCCCATCTCGTTTGACGAGACGTTCAAATGGATCTGCGAAGGGATGAAGCCCCTTGGCGATGACTACGTCAAGGCCATGAGCCATGGCGTTCAGAAAGAGCGCTGGGTAGACATCTACCCCAACAAGGGCAAGCGCTCGGGCGCCTTCTCAACAGGAGTTCCTGGCACTCACCCATTTATTATGATGAGCTACAACGATGACATCTATGGCCTCAGCACATTGGCGCATGAGCTCGGCCACTCCATGCATTCATATTACTCACGCAAGACTCAGCCCTTTGTGTATGCTCGCTATACGCTCTTTGTGGCCGAGGTCGCATCGAACTTCAACCAGGCGCTTGTTCGTGATTATCTGCTCAGCGAGAAGAAAGATCGCGACTTTCAGATCTCTGTGATTGAGGAGGCGATGTCCAACTTCCATCGCTACTTCTTTATCATGCCCACTCTCGCCCGCTTCGAGCTGGAGATTCATGAGCGCGTAGAGCGCGGCGAAGCCCTTACTGCGGAAAGCCTAATCAAGCTCATGGCCAATCTCTTCCGAGAGGGCTATGGCCATGGTGTTGAGATGGACGAGGAGCGGGTCGGGATCACCTGGGCGCAGTTTGCCACGCATCTCTACTCCAACTTCTATGTCTATCAGTACGCCACAGGCATTGCAGGGGCACATGCGCTAGCCAACCGCGTTCTCAAAGAAGGCCAACGCGCTGCGAATGACTATCTAGAATTTCTAAGAGCAGGCGACTCTCTCTATCCCATTGACGCACTCAAGCGCGCAGGAGTAGATCTCTCAAAGCCAGCACCCGTAGAGGAGGCCTTTGGAGTTCTTGCTGAGTATGTGAATCGCTTGGAGAGCCTGCTTCAATAGACTGTTGCAGTGTTATGAATAATTCACCAGCTTTACCTCAATGCCTCTGTCAATTTCGCGATGCCATGCACAACATCGTGCCCTAGATGAAAACGGATGACTTGCCGTTTGGCACGAATCAGAGCCTGGCGATCCCCAAGGGATTGGATGAGCTGAAGCAGGCCAAAGGTCATCGAAGACTCTTCAGAACCTGCTTCATCTGGAATAGACACATCCTGTTTCGGATCTGAGGTCAATTGAATAAATAATCCATGCCCCGCATCGCCTTTGTGAAGCTGACCTGTTGAGTGCAAAAAGCGCGGTCCATAGCCCACTGTGGTCGCTAGTTGAAATCTCGTCTCAATGAGAGTGCGAAGAGTTTGTAGGGCTTGATTGGCCTGATCCGAAGGCTGAATGTACGCTTGCAAAGCCACATAGCTTCGGCCTCTGCCATTCTCATCACCAGGGTTTGCATGATTCAAAAATGTCTGGAGAGCCTGATTAAGACTAAAAGCCTCTTCATCTGCATAGACTGAGATCTCACCCAATCGAAGCAGAGGTCTCTCTTCTGGCAGCGAGCCAGTCGCCAGATAAGACATCATCATGGTGCGAGCGAGAGATTTGGCAGATTCGACATCTGGCTGATTGAAGGGGGTTACGTTTAGTCGCCAAGCCACAATCGCAGTGGCCATCTCCCATAGAAAGAATTGAGCACCGAGGTCATAGGAATCTTGCAATGAAACCTCAACAACAGGATGCGCAACGTTGGCTAGAGCCTGCAGCTTTGCATCAAACGACGTATCTCCAGCTAGAGCCAGTGCAACAAATAGGCGGTCATTGGCATAGAGTCGAGGTTCTGCGAGAGCCTCTCCGATGACAGGCAAAATCCCCCTGCCATCTTTGCCTGTGCTCTCGGCCACAAGCTGCTCCAGCCATGTGCCAAAAGGGCTAATAGCTTGTGAAGCGATCAGAGTCAATTTATCTCGGCCCGCGATGGCCAGCTCACCGAGAATGGCACCCAGTCGCGTTGCAGGGTTGTCATCATCAGCTTGGCAGCGACAGGCCATCGCCATTGCTCGCTCCAGCAGCTTCTCAAGATCCATTCCAAGTAGAGCCGCTGGCACCAGTCCAAAGTGCGAGAGTGCCGAATAGCGCCCACCAATATCAGGATCACTAGTAAAGATCTTTCGGAACCGGACTTGCTCTGCGATTTTTGCCAAGGGGCTTTCGGCATCTGTGATCGCGACAAAATGTCCACCAGCTCTCTTGCTGCCTACAACTTTCGCCACTTGATTGTAAAAATGTTTGAAGAGAGTGATCGTTTCAAGAGTGCTTCCTGACTTCGATGAAACAATGAAAAGAGTGTTGTGAAGATCGAGCTTAGCGCATGTGACGCGAATGGCATCGGGATCGATGCTATCTAGAACTGTCAGATCAAGATAGCCATTATTGACACCAAAGACCTTCCGAAAGAGTTCGGGCGCAAGGCTGGAGCCGCCCATGCCAAGCAGCAATGCGTTCGTAAATCCAGCACTTCGTGCTTCGTCTATAAATCCTCGGATCTCTGGAAGAGAACCTTGCATTCTCTCTGGGCAGTCGAGCCAGCCAAGTCGATTGCTGATCTCAGTGGGATCAGGCTGCCATAGGGTGTGATCCCGTTGCCAGAGACGCGAGATGACGTGCTCTGACTTCATCCTATCCAGAGTCTGGTTCACGGCCCTCTGATATCTTCCAATTTGAGCTTCCACATCCCTATTTAAGCTTCTTTGACCACTGCAAGCGAGCCGCTTGAATTGGAGGATCATACAGATGGACGATTTGCCTTTTCAGATTTGTGCACCCAGAATGAGAAATTATGCTCTATCTAAGAATTGTCTTGATGCTGCTGCTCTTTTCTCTAACCGGCTGTGGTATGATCTCATCGGCAACGAGCCCCGATCCTTCGGCCCCGCCATTGAATCCAGATGTGCGCGATTTAACGGGGCTTTGGGACGTTATCTTTCACTATGAAGTGGGCGAGAGTGTTCATATTCCTGCAAAATTGCTGATCCAGCGCATGGATTGTACCGGTTCGATCTGCAATCTCGTCGGCAATGTAGAATCCGATGAGCTCGGCTCCATCCAGCACCTGCTCTTCAATTATGCCTATTATTATCCTATTCAAGATTTGGTGCGCATCGAATACACCTACAAAACTGTTGATTCTTATGCGCGCACGGTCGTGGTCGTCATGGATCAGTTTCCATCCACTAAAGTGACCGCACGCTCGATGGCCGGGGATTTTATCGTCTATGGGAATGAAGCCCCTGCGACGTTTTTCAATACTCAAGATGGGGCGATTTTGGCCATAACTAAGAAGGGAAAGGCCGTACACGCGGGCCAAGTCACAGCCTGGGTCAATAAATAATAAGCACTCACAGATCAAGAACCGTGCTCACACTTTTTCGCGTCGAGCCTGTGCCTGCATTTGCCCCCATCAACTCAAGGCAGAAGGCCGTTTGTGACCTTTATAATTGAATTTCTGCTGGATATGGGCTAGCTTCTAGTATCCGCAACGAAAGAAGTTCATCATGGCTATTCAAAAAGTCCAAATTATTGGCGTGCCAAGCGATTTAGGCGCAGGGCGGCGTGGCGTCGACATGGGCCCAAGCGCCATCCGTTATGCCCGGCTCTATGAAGAGATTCATTCAATGAATGTCCCCTGCGAAGATTGGGGAAATCTTGATGTTGTCTTGGCTGAAAAGGCCAAAGAGGGAAAGCCCAATCTCCGCCACCTGGAATCCGTGGTGGATGTGAGCCGCCGCGTACGGGATGAAGTGCTGGAGTCCTTGAAAGAGGGAGCGCTCCCGCTCCTCTTGGGCGGAGATCACAGCCTGAGCATCGGCACGCTTGCCGCTGTCTGCACTACCTGGAAAAAACCGGGTGTCTTGTGGATTGATGCGCATGGCGATTTCAACACTCCGCAGACTACGCCCTCGGGCAACATCCACGGAATGGCCCTTGCAGTCGGCACGGGGCGCGGCGCACCAGAATTGTTGGAGTTGTTCGCAAAGAAATTTGTTGACCCCTCGCGGATTGCCTTGATCGGAGCCCGCTCACTCGATCATGGAGAGCGTGAGCTTTTGAAAGACTCAGGCGTCGCCGTCTTCACTATGTATGACATCGACCGGAGAGGCTTGCACCGCGTACTGGACGAAGCCCTGCGCCAAGTGGCCGCAAGAACCGATGGCGTCCACGTCAGCTTTGATATGGATGTGATTGATCCGAATTTTGCACCTGGCGTCGGAACGCCCGTGCTTGGCGGCCTCAGCTATCGTGAAGCTCATTTGCTGATGGAGTCCATCGCAGAATCTGAATTGATGCGCTCTCTCGAAGTGGTCGAGGTCAACCCTATTTTGGATGAGCGCAATCAGACAGCGCGGCTAGCGGTGGAATTGATCGCTTCGGCACTGGGCAAGCGAATTTTCTAATTAAGCCTGTCATTCTTAATTCAACTGATAATTCCTGGATTCCCGCTGGAGTTTACCCCGGACATGATCCGGGGCGGGAATGACAAACATAACTGGATTGGCATTCTTTACTAAGACCGCACAGCTTTTATGGCTGCCTCAATATTCAAATCGGGTGTTGTCACTAGCGAGACGCATCCTGCGCCAATAATCAAGCCATGTCCTGAGGTTTGAGCCATCGCGTCTCGCACTTCTGCTTGAACTTCCTCAGGGCTCCCTTTGGCAAAGGTCTCAATTCTATGAAGCCCACCGAGCACCGCGCCGCTGCGAAAGAGCCTCTGCCCATCGGCCAATGAGGGGCTTGTCTCTCGGTCGTGCCAGTTGACGATGTGAACGGGATAAGTATGTAGAATCTCAAACATTGGGTTTGTGCCATGCAGATGCAATAGATTGAGCTTTGAGTCGTCTCCGGTCACTTCAAAGATAGGCAGGTCAAACTCAATCCCGAACTCTTTGTATTCATCTACGCTGAGAAGATCACGGCTGGCAAATTGAGTGGCAAAGAAGATCCCGTCCGCGCCATGCCACAGGCACTCAAGCGCAAATCGCGCTGTCGTCTCTGAGATGACCCGGAGCCCTTTCTTGAGATCTTCCGGATCAGATCTCATGTGCTGCAGAAACAAGTCTCCTGAAAGCTGTTTGGCAATCGTGAGCGGACTAAAGATGGTCTGTAAAACGTGAATATCAGCGCCAACCCCTGATCGAATGAGCTGGAGGGCCTTTAGCTCACGCAGCCAGACGCCTTGCAATACATCGAGCGGCGGCAGTGCATGCCAGTCCTCAGGGCGGGCAATGACACGCTTGAGATACTCGCGCGTCCCTTCAGAATTGTTCTGCTTGTTGATCAGCTCGGCTCCCCAGGCCTCAGCGGGATATCCGGATGCCGGAGTCACTTTGACCAGATCGAAATCGAATCTCTTTTGAAAATCGATGACCGCTTGGGCTAGCCCTTCAGCGCTCTCATCCGCCTTGGGAAAATGGCGCCAGAGGGCGATGGGCACGCGATCTGGCTTCTCGCCTCGAATTGCCGCTTCGACTCGCTCCCGGTGAGTCATGGTCATACCTCAGAGTACGCTTGGCTGAAAATTGTTTCAAGTCTCATCAATGCTGCACAATCACGAAAACCAAAGGGGGACATCACCATGACTCAGACGCTCATTCAGAATGGAACTCTGATTGATGGGAAGGGCGGGAAACCCGTGACCAATGCCGCAATTCTTATCGAAAATAATCTCATCAAAGCTGTTGGGCCAGCGAGCTCTGTGAAAGCTCCACAGAATGCACTCTTGATTGATGCACAGGGCGGGACGATTCTGCCCGGGCTGATCGACACGCATGTTCATGTCATGATGGAAGGACTCGATCTGCTCAAGACGATAACAACGCCATTCTCGCTTCGATTTTACAACGCGATTCATTACATGAAGCGTACCTTGGAAGCTGGAATTACGAGCGTGCGGGATGCCGGAGGCGCAGATTTCGGCGTCAAGTGCGCTGTGGAGCAAGGCCTCATCCAAGGTCCCCGCCTGCAAATCAGCATCGCAGTCCTCAGCACAACAGGAGGCCATGCGGATTTTTGGCTCGCTTCGGGCGATGAGATTCATCTCTTTCCTCCCTATCACGGCAACCCGAGCGGCATCTGCGATGGAGTCGAAGCGGTACGCAAGAGAGTCCGTGAGATTCTGCGATCGGGAGCTGATGTGATCAAGGTCTGCTCAACGGGTGGCGTGCTCAGCCCGACCGATCATCCGGACTTTACTCAGTTCAGCCAAGAAGAGTTGGAAGTGATGGTGCAAGAAGGTCACTATCGTCGCGGCGTTAAGGTGATGGCGCACGCCCAGGGCTCTGAAGGAATCAAGAATGCCGTGCGCGCGGGGATCCATTCTATCGAGCATGGCATCTATCTCGATGATGAGGCGATTGACTTGATGCTGGAGCATGGGACTTTCTTGGTGCCCACGCTGCTTGCCGCTCTCTCCGTGATTGAGATTGGCGAGGCGACCGGGAAGATCCCGGAGTGGGGAGTCCGCAAGGCGCGCGAAGTCTTGGAGATTCATAAACAGAGCATCACCAAAGCGCACAAAGCTGGCGTCAAGATCGCCATGGGCACAGATGCCGGAGTGATGCCCCATGGCACGAATCTGCGTGAATTGGGTCTGATGTGCGACATTGGCATGTCCCCCATGGATGCGCTGGTCGCAACGACCAAGACTGCTGCTGAATGTCTCGGCTGGCAAGATAGAGTCGGCACGCTGGAGCCAGGCAAGCTGGCCGATGTTGTGGTGGCAAAGACTGACCCAATCAAAAACATTCGCTCTTTAGAAAAGATTGAGAATATTGCGCTGGTCATAAAAGATGGGCAGATTGTGAAGAATTTGCTGGAAACAAATTGATATTCTGGATTCCTGCTTTCGCAGGAATGACCGGTAATATTAAAACCAACTGGGGCGCACGCAACGGCGCGCCCCAATGCTGCACCTACACTGCAACTCCTGTCATGACCCGCTTCTCGAACGCAAATGTTCTATCCTGCACATCGATCTGGACGAGATCGCCTTCTGCCAGCGTGCCATCAATGATCTGATTGGCCAGCTCATTCTCCAGCTCCTCGCGGATGACGCGGGTGAGTGGCCTCGCTCCATACATCGGGTCGTAGCCTTTATCAGCCAGCATATCTTTGGCAGTCTCTGAGACTTGCATCGAGATGCCTTGATCTTCCAGCTGATGAGCAAGCTCGGCCAGCTTGAGATCGACGATCTTGCGCACGCTCTCGCGGCTCAGCGGATGGAAGACGAGAATCCCGTCAAGCCGGTTGATGAACTCGGGGCGGAAGAACTTCCGCACATCGCCCATCACCTGATGCTTCATCTCTTCATACGAAGATGCTGCTTTGAGTATCTCTTTCGCTGAATCCTTCGCATCCAGATTGAAGCCGATCTTCCCGGTCTCCATCAGCCGCTCACTTCCAAGATTGCTGGTCATGATGATGAGTGTGTTCTTGAAGTCCACAGTGCGCCCCTGCCCATCGGTGAGATGACCTTCATCCAGGACTTGCAAGAGGACATTGAAGACCTCGCGGTGCGCCTTCTCAACCTCGTCAAACAAGATGACTTGATAGGGCTTGCGGCGCACGGCTTCCGTAAGCTGCCCGCCCTCTTCATAGCCGATGTAGCCAGGCGGCGAGCCGATCAGACGCGCCACCGAGTGCTTCTCCATATATTCGCTCATATCCATGCGGAGCAGCGCATTCTCATCGTTGAAGAGGAACCAGGCGAGCGCTTTGCTCAGCTCCGTCTTGCCCACTCCCGTCGGGCCTAAGAAGAGAAAGCTGCCCGTCGGGCGCTTGGGGTCCTTGAGTCCGGCGCGGGAGCGGCGCACAGCCTGTGAGATGGCTTTGACCGCTTCGTCCTGATTAATGATTCTTTGATGAATCGCATCTTCCATATGCGCCAGCTTCTGCCGCTCTTCGACAAACATCTTCTCGGCCGGAACGCCCGTCCAGAGCGCGATCACCTCAGCAATATCTGCGGGTGTCACTTCCGTCCGGTTGCGCTTCGATTCCCATTCAAGCTTGAGCTTCTCGCGCTCGGCATTCATCTCATTGAGACGGCGCTCCAGTCGGGATTTTGCATGTCCCTCTTTCTGGATGGCGGCAAGCTCCTCTTCAAGATGGCGGATCTTCATGCTGATCTCTTCGATCTGCGGAGCAAAGGTCTTGTCAATGCGAATCTTTGATGAGGCCTCATCCATCAAGTCAATCGCCTTATCCGGCAGATAGCGGTCGGTGATATATCGCTCCGAAAGCTCAACGGCTGCCTTGAGCGCGTCATCACTAATGGTTAGCAAATGATGCTCTTCAAATCGGGCTTTGAGCCCGCGCAGAATCTCCAGCGTCTCTTCATGAGAGGGCTCATCCAACAGAACCTTTTGAAAGCGCCGCTCAAGTGCTGAGTCTGTCTCGATATATTCGCGGTACTCATCAAGAGTTGTCGCACCAACGAGCTGGATCGTGCCGCGTGCGAGTGGCGGCTTTAAGATGTTCGACGCGTCAATCGCGCCCTCAGCGCCGCCTGCGCCGACAATCGTGTGCAGCTCATCAATGAAGACGATAAATTTCCCATGCGCCGCTTCAATCTCTTTGAGCGCGGCCTTCAATCGCTCTTCAAACTCGCCGCGAAACTTTGAGCCTGCGATCATGGCCGCCATATCGAGCTGAATCAGCTCTTTATCTTTGAGCGTATCGGGTACTTCGCCATGAACAATCCTCTGCGCCAGCCCTTCCACCACGGCTGTCTTGCCGACGCCAGGCTCGCCAATGAGTACGGGATTGTTCTTCTTGCGGCGCGAGAGAATCTGAGCTACACGCCGGATCTCACGGCTCCGCCCAATGACGGGGTCAAGTGTTCCGGCACGCGCCAGATCGGTCAGATTGACGCTGTATCTCTCCAAGATCTGGTAGCGGCTCTCGGCCGTGCGGTCGGTGACGCGCTGCGCGCCGCGCACTTTCTGAAGCGCGGCATAGACGCTCTCGCGGGTGAGGGCATATTTGCTGAGCAGGGTGCGCAGCTTTACATCGCTGTCGCTTGTGATGCCAATCAGCAGGTGCTCCACGCCGACAAACTCATCCTTGAGCCGCTCGGCCTCCATCTCCGCCATCTTGACCATGTGCTCCAGACGGGGTGTGACAAAGATCTGTTGTCCAAGCACAGCTGATGATACCTGGGGTCTCTTTTCCAACAGAATCTCGATGTCCTTTAGCAAGCCAGGAAGCGGGACGCCCATCTCGGTCAGTAGCTCACGACCGACGCCATCTTTTTCTGCCAATACATAGAAGATGTGCTCGACATCGAGCTGGTTGTGCTTGTGCTTTTGCAAAAGCTCAGCCGCGTCACGGAAGTGCTCCTGAGCCTTCTCGGTCATCTTGTCAAATCGGATCATGCAATTACACCTCAGTTAGCAGTCTCGATATGAGTCTGCTAATGAAGATTATAAGATGAACGGAATCCATTGTCAAGGGCATGGTCTGGGGTGGGATTGTGGGACTTTCGCAACAGAACAGAATAATCTTGTGGAACTACACTTGGTACTAGTATGGGACTAGTGGGATTAGTGGTACTAGTCCCAGGCCAGTCCCACGACTAGTCCCATAAGAAAAGCCTTATAGAATCAGTACAGTCCCAGAATCCCAGCAAAGACAGCCCAGCGGGGAGGGTGATGGAGCAGAATCAGCTTTGATAGATTCCTGGATTCCCGCTGGAGTTTACCCCGGACATGATCCGGGGCTGGAATGACATTCAATTTGACTATCAACAGAAGCCTGTCCAGGGGTTCATCTGCGAACGGGGGAAGCCGCATACCACAACTGCCCGTCATTCCGGCCAAGGCGCAGCCGCGAGCCGGAATCCAGGAAGTTCACTTGAACAAAGGAATTATTGATGGCTAAAAGAGTATCGTGCACCCAGACTGAGCTGAAAGACGACCGTGGTCGTATCGCCTGTCATTGGCAAGGAGATGCTTCCTTCGATGAAGGCCATCAGCGGCAGATTGGGAGCCTCGAACTCCGCACCCAGTACCCCCACTATGCCCGGCACAAAGCCTCCCAGGCTGGAGATGAAGAGTGCGCCCCCGCCCACATAGGGATGCGTCGGAAGGTCTTTGATCGAGATGGCTCCCGTCGGATAGAGCTTGGCCGTCAAGGCCCCCTCAAACCCGACAAGAGGGGAGCTAAATCCAGGCAGAACGGCCGAAAGCTCCAGGCGTACCTGATCGCTGGCTCTGAAGGAGAGTAAGCCAGCCAGCGGGACCTTTACGCCCACTTCAATGGGCGGAAGTGTCGATTGAGCGGCAGCCCATGGACTTACACTGAAGATGCTGGCCAATAACAACAATAAAACTTTGATCTCAGTCCTAGAACGAAGCACGAGCTTCCTCCTCTTTCTCTTTACTACGAGCCTACCTGAGCGAGCGCCTCCGCCGGGACATCAAAGTTGGCAAAGGTCTCTTGCACATCATCATTCTCATCCAGCCGCTCCATAAATTTGAGAATCTTCTCCGCCTCTTTGCCTTGCAGCGCCACGATTGTCTTGGGCACCATCGTCACCTCGGCCTTCTCATTCGTGATCCCTAGCGCTTCGAGCCCTTTCTTCACGGCAGAAAGAGCCTCCGGTGGCGCATAGATCACCCACTGGCCATCTTGCTCTTGCAAATCTTCAGCGCCCAGATCAATGGCCTTCATCAAGAGGTCATCTTGGTCGATTCCGCCGTTTGTATGCAGCGTGATCACGCCCCGGCGCTCAAACATCCAGGCGACCGAGCCTCCCATGTTTCCGCCAAAATCCTCAAAGATCTTGCGTACGCCAGCCACAGTCCGGTTGCGGTTATCGGTAATGACGCGCACCATCACTGCCACTCCGAACGGGCCATAGCCTTCATAGATGGCCTCTTCAAACATCTGGCCTGGCAGCTCGCCCGTCGCGCGCTTGATCGCCCGCTCAATATTCTCTTTGGGCATGTTGACCGCTCGGGCCCGGTCGATCAGGTCAGCGAGAGCCGGGTTTTGGGCGGGATTGGGCTCGCTCTTCGCCGCTACGGAAATCTGCTTGGCGAACTTGGAGAAGAGCTTTCCCTTGACCGCATCCTGTCTCTCTTTTCTATATTTAATATTTGCAAATTGTGAATGACCCGCCATGATGATCTCCCTTAAGCAGCCTGTGGTGGCTGCCCATTGAGTCTTGACGAGAGTGAGTTTAGAATATTCCCAACTCTCTTTGCAACCAACTTTGAAGCCGGACTGGAGGAGCCCGTGACTGAGCCAGAGCGCCAAGAGCTAACCGAGCAAGAGATTGTTCAGCTCGCAGAGAGCCTGGAAGAGAAGCTTGAAGAATCCAAAGAGCACGAGGCAGTCTCTGCCCTTACTGAGCTCTCTCCTGAGATGGCTGGAGAGGTCTTGGGACGCATGGATACGGATGTCTCCACCGAGCTGATCTCGCATCTTGAGACGCCAGATGCAGCCGAGATTCTCCAGGAGATGCCCCCCGATGAGGCGGTCGACCTCATGGAAGAGCTTCCCCAAGAGGAGCAAGCCGAGCTTCTGCAGCAGATGGACCCGCGCGAGGCCAAAGTCCTGCAAGATCTGGCCTCCTATCCATCCGACACCGCTGGCGGCTTGATGTCTCCCGAAGTCCTGGCGCTGCCGCAGCACCTTACTGTGGAACAAGCCATCCAATTTATCCGGCGCGAAGCTGACGAAAAAGAGATCATCTACTACACCTTTGTCGTCGATCCTGAGAGACACCTGCGCGGCGTCCTCTCGATGCGTGATCTCATCCTCGCCGATCCCAAGACTCCTGTCGAGAAGCTGGCGATCACCAACGTCGTAAAAGTGAATGCTTCTACAGACTCGGAAGAAGTGGCCCGCCTCTTTGCGGTCCACAACTTCCTCGCCCTGCCCGTCGTGGATGATGAAGATCGGCTGCTCGGCATTGTCACGGTCGATGACGTGATCGACACGATCCGTGAAGAAGGAACGGAAGACATGCACCGCCTGGTGGGTGTCTCGCCCGAAGATAAGGTCTTGTCTCCCTGGCATGAGTCATTCAAGCGCAGACATCCTTGGCTGCTCATCAACTTATTGACGGCTTTCGCCGCAGCGGCAGTTGTCAGTCTCTTTCAGGGAACAATTGCCAAATTTACAGCGCTCGCCGTGCTGATGCCGATCATCGCGGGTCAAGGGGGCAACGCAGGCTCGCAGACCGTGACGGTTGTGGTGCGGGGAATGGCGCTCGGCGATCTGCACCTCGGAGAGGGGAGAATAGTTCTCTTCAAAGAGCTGGTCTTGGGCATTCTCAACGGACTGGTGATGGGCGCCATTGTGGCAGGAGCCGCCTATCTCTGGAATGGCGATCCAACGCTGGGAATCGTCGTCGCACTCGCTATGTTATTCAATCTGATCGTGGCTGGAATGACGGGAGCACTCATCCCGCTTGGATTGCGCTTTATCGGAGCCGATCCGGCGCTGGCTTCGACCATTATTCTGACAACATTTACAGATATTTGCGGCTTCTTCTTTCTATTGGGACTAGGCAGCATCATGCTCAAGTGATAGCCAAAGAGAGGAAAGCATAACTTGGAGACTTCATCGCTCACACTCTTTATTGCTGCAACGATGGCGCTGCTCGTCGTCCCCGGTCCGGCCGTCCTCTATATTGTTACACGGAGCATGGATCAGGGACGAATTGCTGGCATCATTTCTGTATTAGGGATTGCTACAGGCACTCTCTTTCACGTCGTCGCCGCGGCTATTGGAGTCTCGGCCATTCTGGCTGCATCAGCGCTGGCATTTGGAGTTATTAAATATCTGGGCGCGGCCTATTTGATCTATTTGGGGCTGCGAACTCTGTTGACGCGAACCGGCAAAATTCCAGAGCATGTCCAGCCGCAAAAATTATCCCGCATCTACTCTCAAGGAGTGGTGGTGAACCTGCTCAACCCCAAGACAGCACTCTTCTTTCTTGCCTTTCTGCCGAACTTTGCCGATCCAGCCGCAGGAGCTATCGCTCCTCAGATTCTCAAGTTGGGGCTTATTTTTATTGTTCTTAGTGTGATGAGTGACAGCATCTATGCCTTACTGGCAGGCACATTTGGAGCCTGGCTCAAACGCCAAGCCAGCTTCTTCCGCATTCAAAAGTATTTCACGAGCGGCGTCTACATCACACTTGGCCTGGTCACGGCACTCGCGGGTGCAACTAAAAAATGAAGAGCGGCAGAATGCTCTTCACATCTCATCGAGCGTCCTGCCGCTTCTCTTTTTATTTTGAATCTTTGATTTAGTGGTTGCCAGCTGAATCTAAGAGATACTTCTCCATAAAGAGCACAACGGCGTTGCTGTAGTAGTCCCGGTTGGCCTTCTTGACGAATCCATGCCCTTCATCCTTGGCCATGACATACCAGACCTCGCCGCCATGCGTCCGGATCGCTGCCACCATCTGCTCTGATTCATGGACGGGAACACGCGGGTCGTTGAGCCCTTGGGCGATGAACATCGGCTTGGTGATTAGGTCCGCGTGGTTGGCGGGTGAGATCTCTTCTAAGAACTTCCGCATCTCCGGATCGCGCTCATCACCGTATTCCGCACGGCGCAGATCTTTGCGATAATCTTCCGTGCTCTCTAGAAAGGTGACAAAGTTGCTGATTCCAACCTGCTCAATCCCAGCCTTCAACCTGTCGCTGTAATGCGTCATACAAGCGAGCACCATATAGCCCCCGTAGGAGCCGCCGATCACGGCCACACGGCTCGCATCCAGATCAGGCTGCTGCGCGATCCAGTCGAGCAATGCGCCGATATCTTTGACAGAATCTTCGCGCAGATTGCCATTGTCCAGTTTTAGATAACTCTTCCCATAGCCGGAAGAGCCGCGCACATTCGGAGCGATCACCGCGATGCCCATCTCATTGAGATAGTATTGGAAGGTCGCGATGAAGGTCGGCACAAACTGAGACTCCGGCCCGCCATGAATATAGATCAAAACGGGGAATGGCCCATCTCCGCGAGGCTTATAATAAAAGGCCGGAATCTCGCGCTGCTCCTTACGAGCTTTATCAAATGTTGGATAATGAATGAGCGTCGGGCTGATAAATTTTTCGGTGTTGAGCCCGCCCACTTCACTGAAGGTCCAGCGTGTCAGCGACTGATCACTGAGATTGAGCGTGTAAACGTCACCGGGCGTCTGAGGTGTGTTGATCACCATCGCGAGCTCTTCGCTGCTCGGACTGAAGGTAAGTGTGTAAATCTGACCGATGGGCAGATTTTTGACTGGCTCATAGGCAGCATCTGCAATGTTGTACAGATAGAGCTTGGAGATGCCATCTTCGTTCGCCACAAATGAAAGGCTCTTCCCGTCGGGGGAGAGAGCAAACTCGCTCACATCCCAGGTGATGTCACCCGTGAGATCCATCTGCGTGCCCATCGCCAGGTCGTAATATCTCAGATGCTGAAATTCGCCATTCTCGTCAGATGTAAAATAAATTCCTTTTCCGTCTGATGACCAGAATGCCGAGCCGTACGAGATCGTCTGATCGCTGTAATTGACGGGCGTGATCGTGTTCGCGACAAGATCAAGCACATCTAGATAGGATTCATTGGCGGAGATGTAGTTGAGCACCAGCATCTTTTGGTCATCAGGAGACCAATCGAGGGGCTCCCAGGCACCGTTCGCTTCAAGAATCATGCGGGCATTTTCCGGTTTTTCTGTGCTGCTGATGTAGATATCCCAATCAGCACCATCTCGTTTTGTGCTGTAATAGGCAAACTCATCTCCCTTTCTTGACCAAAGAATTGAGCCATTACGCGAGGAGCCATCGGTGAGCATCTTGTACTCACCTGTATCAAAGTGGAAGGAGAAGATCTGATAGAATTCCCCGCCGCCGACATCTTTGGTGAAGAGCATCTCATGCTTATTGAGATCGGGGTTGACAGCAGACTGATTGATTGGCTCATTAAAGAAGGTGAGCTGTCGCCGGGCTCCGCCGGGCTCCGCCACATAGTGCAGCTGGGCAGTCTCTGCAAAGCGCGTGGTGATGACCAGCCCCGCGCCACCTGGCCCCCAGCCCTGCAAGGCCGCTGAGCGGGTGTTCTGATACTGATTCATGCGCTCCGTCACGCTACGTGGAATCTCTGGAATATCTTCGATGACAAGGTTTCCCTTCTCCACTCTCGCCACATTGGATGAAGGTGTCTGTGGGGTCGGCGGCGTGACTTGCGTGCTAGGAGTCTGAACAGGTTGTGGCGGGACAGAGGGTGGAGTCTCTGGCTCTGCAGGCGTCTTAGGCGCGATCTGCTCGCTTGGCGTCTGCACTTGTGTCGGCTCAGTGGGCGGAGAGGGCTGCGTGGGCGATGTTGGCTCAGTGGGCGGCTGCTGTTCTGCGGGTTGCTCCGCCGGTGTTGAAGGAGTCTCCTGATCCATCTTGCCCACGGGTATATGGCCGGAGATCCATAGCAAGGCCATGATGGCGATCATCACCGCAATAATCGTTCTGAACATGAAAATTTCCCCTCCCTGGAGAAGCTCTATTTCCACTGGATACTCATCGTATTCTATCCCGTCAAAATGGGCTAGTCTGCTTCAAGCCCATCACTTCAAGAAGACCCGGACTTGTGCGAATTAGGCATGCCTTCCTAAAACTGAATACAATTGATGGCATGTTTCTTCTCTGGGCGATTCCCATTGGTATTGTTGTCGGCTATCTGTTGGGCGGACGGCTGAAGAATCTCAATCAGATCAATTTACACGCCCCCTGGCTTATCTTTGTCGCTCTCGGGATACAACTGCTGATCTTCCCAATTGGTAAAGGAACGCCCATCATTCCATTTGCGACTGAATATCTGCACATCGCTTCTTATCTCATTTTAGGGATATTTGTGTTGCTCAACTGGCGTGAGTGGGGAATGGTTGCCATGGCCATCGGGGCTCTATCGAATTTTGTAGTCATCTCTGCGAACGGAGGCTTCATGCCTACGCGCATCGAGACGCTGAGATTTGCAGGGCTCGTCACTGCAGACACAACTCTAAGCCCAGGGGAGCCCTTTCGGAACAATGTGATCATGGGAGAGAATGCGCCGCTCGGGTTCATGGGGGACGTCTTTGCGCTCCCTGCGGGATTCCCACTGGCAAATGTATTTAGCATTGGGGATGTCATTCTGGCGATCGGATTCATTGCCTATCTGCAAGCGAAGATGAGGAGTTGATTGGGTCCCCATTCGATAAATCCATCGCGCAGATTAATGCCTTTCGCTATACTGAAGAGTGGACTCACAGATTGAGAAGACCAGGAGGCAATTTCAGATGAAAACGAAGAAGAGTGACTATCTAAAAACTCCGGTGGTGCATATTGATCCGACCTCTTTTAATACCGTGCCCCTCATCGAGAGCATGAAGCAGACGGCCTTTCAGGCCCGCAATCTCGCCCGCGCCGCTGAGATCTATGACAAGATGATCCAGGACAAAGAGTGCGCCATCATTTTGTGTCTGGCGGGCTCACTGGTCAGTGCTGGACTCAAGAAGACAATCTATGAGCTAATCGCCAACAACATGGTCGATGCCATCGTCTCCACAGGCGCCATTATGGTGGATCAAGACTTCTTTGAGGCGCTCGGCTTTCGCCACTACATCGGCACGCAGTTCGTCGATGACAACGAGCTCCGCGAGCTGATGATTGACCGCATCTACGATACTTACATCAACGAAGAGGAGCTTCGCATTTGTGACAGCACAGTGACTGAGATTGCAGATTCCTTAGAGCCACGCCCATACTCTTCGCGAGAGTTTATTCACGAGATGGGCCGGTGGCTCTCGACCCATGCCAAAGAGCGTGAATCCATCGTGCTGCTCTGCTATGAAAAAGGAATCCCGATCTTTGTGCCGGCCTTCTCGGATTGCAGCGCCGGATTTGGGTTTGTGCTCCATCAGACCAAGAATCCTGAAAGCCACGTCTCCATTGACTCTGCCAAAGATTTTCTGGAGCTCACACAGATCAAGGTCGCCACAAAAGAGTCTGGATTGGTCATGATCGGTGGCGGCGTTCCAAAGAACTTTGCGCAAGACGTGGTCGTAGCCGCTGATTTGCTGGGTGTTGAGGCTCCCATGCACAAATATGCCATCCAGCTCACGGTGGCGGATGAGCGTGACGGCGCTCTCTCAGGCTCTACGCTCAAAGAGGCAAGCTCCTGGGGCAAGGTTGAGACGACGTATGAGCAGATGGTCTTTGGTGAGGCAACAATCACGCTGCCTATCTTGGCCAGCTATGTCTATCACCAGCGTCATTGGGAGAAGCGGCAGGAGAAGAGTTTTAACCAGCTGCTCAGCAAAAGCAAAACAGCCGTTCGGGCTTGATGGCAGTCTTGGCAAGGTCTTGAGAGGGGAGCTTCATGCTGAAGAATGACCGCTGGATTCGTGAGACATCTCAAAAGCATGGGATGATCGAGCCCTTTGTAGAAAAGCAGGTGAGCAAAGGCGTAATCTCATACGGGCTCTCTAGTTACGGCTATGACATTCGCATTGCCGATGAATTCAAGATCTTTACCAATGTCAACCCAAGACTGATTGCATCGGGTGAGACGATTGTCGTCGATCCCAAAAACTTTGACCGCGGCTCGTTCGTGGATCACAGGGGCGAGATTTGCATCATCCCACCCAATTCATTTGCACTCGGGCGCTCGATTGAATACTTCAGGATTCCCAGAACTATTTTGGCGCTCTGTATTGGAAAGTCGACCTATGCCCGTTGTGGAATCATTGTGAACATCACACCTCTGGAGCCTGAGTGGGAGGGGCAGCTTGTGATTGAGATCTCTAATACAACGACCTTGCCTGCAAAAATTTACGCCAACGAAGGGATTGCCCAGATGATCTTCTTAGAGGCTTCAGAAGTCTGTGAGACTTCGTATGCCGACAAGAAGGGGAAGTATCAAAACCAGAAGGGGATTGTCACCTCAAAAGTGAGTTGATGTTCTCGGTTGGCTCGCCTTCGGCCATTGGGTATAATACGTTAAACTTCACTAGGGAGACCGAGGGGAAATGGATCCTCAATTAATATCAACTCTATTGCTGCTGTTATTGATGTTTGTGGTATTCTATTTTTTTCTGATTCGACCAGAACGCCGCCGCAGACAGCAGCACCAGGAATTAGTAGATGCCCTCGCCCGGGGAGATAAAGTGATCACACTCGGAGGCATGTGCGGGGTCGTCAAAAAAGTCGAGAAGGACAGAATTTGGGTAGAAGTGCAAGAGGGGGTCGTCTTAAAAATGGTGAAAGAGAGCATCGCAGATCGCGATAGCGCTACAGAGAGGGAGAAGCCATGAAAATGAGTCGCTGGCTCAGTTTAGGGCTGATGTTGGTGGCTGTCGCCGCATCGATCACGGCCCTGATTTTGCAAAAGCCGATCTTGGGGTTGGACCTGCGTGGCGGAGTGACACTCCTCATGCAAGCCGATTTCGCCGGCGTCACGGACACTCAAACAAAGCAACAAGATTTGACCCAGATCGTCCAGACCATTCGCTACCGCGTCAACGCATCAGGATTGGCCGAAACAACAGTTGCCCAAGCAGGCGTTGACAGAGTAACGGTGGAGATCCCCTGTCCGGCGCCGCCCTCTCCCTGCAATCAGCCTGGCGAGATTCGCGATCTGATCGAGCGGCAAGGCTTCTTGGAGTTCAGAAAAGTCATTCATGTGGTGACGGACCCCACTACAGAGTCTCCGACATCTCAAGAAGAGATTAAGCAAAGCTTGGACGGCCAGCAATATCTCCTCCTCAAGGCTCCGCTGCTGACCGGAGCTGATATCTCAGATGCGAGACCGCAGACCACCACTGGACTAGGTGCCTCTGGCCGATATGTTGTGCAACTCACCTTCACAGAGGATGGGGCAAAGAAATTCGTCAACCTAATGACCTCAAGCTCTCCGGTTCTGAAAGGCAATGACAGACTGGGCATCATGCTGGACAACCAGATACAGAGCGCACCCACCATTGAGCCGAGCCTGGTCGCCGATGCCCGCACCGGAGGCTGGAGAAAGTTGCAGAACGGAACCCAGATCACCAATATGCAAAGCCTCTCTGAAGCCACCAACCTCTCCATCATTCTCCGGTCCGGTAACTTGCCGGTGCCTGTCTCTGTGCTATCTCAGGAAGCTATTGGTCCTTCCATCGGGCAGGATTCCATTAACAAAGGGCTCTTTGCCTTCGTTCTTGCAGCTGGGCTCGTCTTTTTGTTTATGCTGGTCTATTACAAGCTTGCTGGCTTAATCGCCAACATCACCATGATTCTCAACTTGCTGATGCTGATCGCAGTCATGGTCTTGCTCAATGCCACATGGACCCTGCCTGGCATCGCAGGATTGATCTTGACCATCGGTATGGGCGTTGACTCCAACGTGCTGATCTTCGAAAGAGTCCGCGAGGAATTGAGATCAGGCAAGACAGTGCGGGCAGCCATCGACTATGGCTATGAGCGGGCACTTCTCACCATCATTGACGCGCACGTCACGACTCTGATTACGGCTCTGATTCTCTTTACCTTTGGATCTGGAGCGATTAAAGGCTTTGCCACTACCCTCAGCATCGGTATTATCATCAACCTCTTCACCGCCCTGATCGGCACGCGGCTGGCTTTCGAATTTATCAAAGAGCGTGAACCAAGGAGGCTCAGCATATGACGCCCAATCCCACTACGAAAAAATCGATGGGTTATCTGCAACTGCTCAAAGACACAAACATTGACTTCATGCGCTATCGCTGGGTAGCGATGGCCTTGTCCGCCATTCTGGTCATCATAGGATTCATCGCTTGCTATCAGATTTTCACGGGACACGCGAATCTTGGAATCGAGTTTACAGGCGGCACATCGCTCACCCTTGAGTTCGCAAATCAGATCGAATTAGATGAAGCTCGCGCACTTCTGATTAGTAACAATTTTGCCGCTCCGCAGGTGACCAATTCACAGGACGCAACGAAATTTAAATTATTCATCCGCGTCAAAGAGGGAGATGTGAGCGAGGTTCCTGATCAGATTCTTTCCATCTTTAAGACGAAATATCCCGACAATACAATTACAATTGTCAATAGCAACTCCATCGGACCTGCCGTCGGAAACGAGCTGCGCGACAAGGCTCTGTACGCCATCCTTTATTCGATCTTAGGAATCATCATCTATATTGCGATCCGCTTTGACTGGAAGTTCGGGTTGGCTGCCACCATTTCCATGTTCCACTCCGCGCTCGCCATTGTGGGATTGATGTGGCTGAAGGACTTCATAGTGCCGACTGAGTTCACACTGCTCATCATGACTGCTGTACTCACCATGGCGGGCTATTCGCTCACCGACACCGTGGTCGTCTTTGACCGCATCCGTGAGAACCTCAGGCGGCGAACAAAGATGCCTTTGGAGCAGACGCTCAACAACTCGATCAACCAGGTCTTGAGTCGTACGATCGTCACTTCCACAACTGTATTTTTGGTATCGCTGGCCATCTTCTTGCTAGGTGGTGAAGTGCTCAGCAACTTTGCACTGGCGCTGTTGATTGGAGTTGTAATAGGGACCTACTCATCGATCTTTATCGCCAGCCCGTTTCTCATTCTCTTTCGAGGGGGCAGAGGCGGGCTGCTGGCAGGAGCTGTGGAGGCCAAGGCACAGACGACTCAGCGCGCCAAGAGCAGCGCATAATCTTCTGGCTGTTGAGCTGCTGTTCTTGCATCGGGGTATATCCACTCTAAGACAAGAGACCAGAGCGACTCTTCGGGCTGACGTTCGCCACGCTTGATGCGCACATCTTCCTGGTGGAGTCTGTGCAAAAAACTGATAAGTCTTTCCCGAGGGATGCCCTGCGCAGTCTTTATTCGTTTGGCAACCAGCCAAGAGAAGTCTCCGGTCTTGGCCGCGATCTCTTGGCTCGACATCTTCTGTTCTGCCAATGCCTGAATCTTTAATAAACTTCGTATCTGACCCGCCAGGATAAAAAAGAGCTTTCCCGCCTCTTCTCCGCCTTCTACGATCGCTTCGATTCCGCGGATTGCAGAGGGACGGCGCTCCATAAGCGCATCCAGTGCAGCAAAGAGATCGCCCTCTTTATCATGGAAGAGAATGCCTCTCAGCTCTTCTTGTGAAATCTCTCGCCCATGTGCGTAGAGATTCAATTTTTCGGCCTCACGTCCGATGCGGGAGAGATCCCCTTCGACATTTTCAAGTAGATACCGAAAACCCTGCCCAGAGAGCTTTACGCCATATTCTTTGAGGAGCTGGGCTGCAACCGTGGGAAGATCTCGCCGGTTGGGATGCGTATAATCTTGAACTTTGGCGGTCTCAGCGATCTTTTTGTAGAACTTGCCGCGCTTGTCTAGCTTTTCACCTTCAAAAATGATATGCGTTCTTAATGTATGGGCGCGCCCAAGTTGGGGTAGAAGGTCGAGTGGCTCGCCAAGCTTCTCAATGCGCTTGACATGAATGAGAACGCCATCTGCAAAGAGAGAGGGGGATTGGAGAGCTTCCACAAAGCGGGCGACCCGAAAATCCTCTCCATCGAGTTGAGTCTCGCTCCATGCGCTTGGATCTTTGCCAAAAAGCTCACGCTTGAGCCGTTCTACTGCCCGCTCCCGAAGCCATTCATCCCCTGTAAATAGATAGAGTGCCATGAGGGTGACAAGAGCTTATTCAATTCTTTAGGATGATTCAATGAGCCATTCGTGTATTTTTACTGAAAGAATCTGTATAATTGAAGGATTAGGGGCCGGGTCCTCTATGCAACTTTCCTCTCACCACAAGCGAACACGGCTCCGGCCCCTAATTTTAACGTTCGGACATGCTGCCAAACAAAGCATTCAAGAAGTAGATCAGTCCCATGCCAATCGCAGTCCCCATGACAAATTCACCCGCTTGCTCGCCAAATCGCTGTTGTGTGTAGCCACAATGCACGCAGCGGAGAAATTCCGTCTCATCTTCCTTCGCTTGCATCGGTTTAAGTGCAGACTTGCAGATCGGGCACGTACTCGGCATCAACACTTCGGCTGGAATATGCTCCAGCCCCTTCTTCATAAGAGCCAACTCGACCTCTTTGGCATTCTTATAGACCCAAAGTGGAACTTTAATCGTCTTATAGCTCTCAAGATCTGCTACGTTTGTGCTCATGCAACTTTCCCCCAAATAGCATCGAGTAGAATAAGACGTTTATTACTCAAATGCCTCTAAGTGTTATTATATACTTATTCTACTTTGTTGTCAAGAGGAATCTGCCGCTTTTTGGAAAATGCCTCTTTATTTATTAAGAGATATTGTCAGGAAGTCCGTTGGAGCCCTTGGAAAAGCTGGTTTACTTCTTCTTGATAGGTAGAAAAGGGGTCATCAAAGAGGATGGCCCGCTTCGCACCCAAGGTCACTCCATCCCATTCAATGAGGTAGTCTTTCGTCGGGTGATGTCGCAGACCCTGTACCACCTGAGCCCGCGCCTGGGCTCGCGTATCTCTCGGGCCTTCGCAGAGGGCTCTCTCAATCTCGTCATCGGAAACGAGCCGTGGCAACCCCTCAGACTCTTGCAGAGCATGGTAGAGTCCTTGCTCCGGGTTGATATTGTGATATTCAAGATCGAGACTGTGAATAGCTGGGTGATTCCAGATCAGCCCTTCCGTCTCACGATAAAGATTGAGAAGCTTATATTTGGCCACCCAGTCGAGACGATCCGCAAGCTCCAATGGGTTGCGCTCAAGTCCATTCAAAACCGTTTCCCAACCGTCAAGCACTTCATCCGTCTCGACATCCCGCCCGCGAAAGCGCTCGGCTGCCTTCAAAAAACGCCGCTGCAGATCGACCACCCGAATCGAGCGCCCATCTTCCAGACGCGTGATCCAGCTCCACGTTGAGTCTCGTGACACGCTTTTTAGCGTCACGATCGAGCTTGCCAGTTTTACTCCTTTGGGCGCGCAACGGGCTTCGATCATGTCCAGCACCAGCGCTGTCGTTCCAATCTTCAAGAAGGTTGTATACTCAGACTGATTGGCCTCGCCAAACAAAACATGAAGACGTGGGGTCTGCGAGTTGTCGCGAAACATATCCCACTTGGGGTTGATGAGTGCCCGATGAAAGCGTACCCGACCAGAGACTTCGTGCAGAATGTGATCGGCACGCTGAGAGATCTGGTACTCGACGTCAGGATCAGGCTCAACGCCGTAGATCTGATCTATAAAAGCATAATCGGCTCGATGACGGCGGATCTCCTCGAACATGCGATGCGGGTCTTCCGTAAGTCTGTGACCTCCCACTCGGCCTGATCCACAAAAGATCTGGCGCGTCACCAAAAATGCGAACAAGAGATCCAAGTCTTCGCCGCGATAACGGTTGGCATCAAGCGAGAGCGAATAATTCTCATGGCAGCCAAAGGTATGGCCGCCGTAATGATCGACATTGTTGTTGTGAAAGCTCACTTGATTGGCCCAGCCCAGCTCTTTCAGCATGGCAATAATCAGCCGCTGTCCCGCCCGATCATAAGCGATGAGATCTCGAATGGAGCGGCACTCCGGCGTGGCATATTCGAGGTGGCTTCCCACGACGTCAATGTAGAGTCTGCCGCCGTTGATCAAAAAGCCACCCGCTTCGGCAGGCTCAAAGAAGGCATCCCGTGCATGGCGGTCAATCACGCCCCAGCGGCGGTCCCGAAAGGTGTGATCTTTGATCTGCTCGACCACATCTTCGGGTCTGCCCAGATTGGAGTCATGCACCAAGCAGCCAAACTCCGTCTCGACGCCTACAATGCGATTCATTGCTCGTTAGGGGAGATGCCGCTGAAGATCTTCCTCTGCAAGAAATCTCAGCCGGCGGTCGCGGTGCGGGGCTCGGTCAAGAAGAGCGGCCTCCATCTCGGCATCTTCAAGAGCCTCTTTCAGACTGCTTTGCAACTCTTTTTCAGAAGGACTCTCACCGCTCCCCGGCGGCTCACCACTCGCGGAGCGCACCGCCCAGCTCCCAACTGTCCAGGCCTTGAATGCCTTCTCCAACGCCGCATTCAACGAGAGTGAAGACTTTGTCTTGGCTCGCTTTGGCTTTTTGCCATCGGCCAGGACCCGCTCCATCCAGTGGATCGCAGGCACAGTACCCGCGATAGCCGCGCCCTGTGCGCTCTGTGTAAATTCACCATCAAAATTTAAAGAAAAATAGAGATCATCTTCGGGATTGCGCCCTACTTGAGCGAAGAGACCTCTTAGGATGATGGGTGACTGAAAGGGGTCGGCATAATTTCGCTTGATGGCTGGGCTGATGCCAAAGCCCACGACCCGCTGAATCGTCACATCTTCCGGGCTGCGCTGAAAGCCTTCGGCGTGACAAAAATCAACGACAGCATGACGCACCGCTTCGAGATCAGAAGGATTCCCAAGCCCAGCAAACGCCAACCGGTCATAGACTTCAAAGATCTTTCCTTGCGAGCGCCGTGTAGTCAAGATCAAGATGCCTTCTTTGCAGGAGAGTGCAATGACAGGGCTTCCGCGTTTCAAGCGATCTTCAACATAGTCGACTTTTTGCGAGAGCGTATGCTGCCAATCGTACGGTGTGTAGGCCATGATCTCATTGTAGGTTATAGCGAATGAGATTGGATAATGCCAGACTCTTTGATCATTTACTGCCCTTTGTGCTTCTCATAGGCATAGGCGACTTCTTTTAAGAATTGCTCATAGCGGTATCCAAACGAGAACTTCGGACTTGGGATCGCCAAATACTCCATGATCGGCTGCGCAAGCTGCCGGGCAAGGTCACCGGTGAGAGCTGAATCAAGATGGCTCGATCTCTCCAAAAAACGGCGGATCGCTTCATAGTCCTGTCGATCGAGATTCCCAATGCAGGAGAGCGCGTGGTCATCAAGCATCTCATATTCCATGGGACGCGAGAAGAGGCCACGTCTCGTGGGTACTTCGATCAGATCCTCTTCATTGCGAATCTTGATGACGAGAGTTCCAGCTGCATAATCACCTATGCGGCGCCATTGGGGGCTGATAAAGAGCATCACGAATCCAAGTGCAAAAAAATAATCCGGGATTCGCAGAATATTTCGCAAAATGGCTGCCGGTACATCAATCGGATGCCCGCTATCACGGATCACCCGCAAATTCATTTTTCTCTTACCTGGCGTCTGCCCATTCCAGCGGATCTCAAAGTAGACGTAGTAACCCCAAATCACTGCGAAGACCAACACCCACAAGATCGCTAGAGACCAAGATGAGAGTCTTGAGGGATTGGTCTCAACTCGAATGGAAAGAATACCCGCTAAAAAGAAGAGCCCTAAAAGGATCCCCCCTTGGATCAAGGCGTCAATCAAAAAGGCCATTAGCCGAGAGCCTAAGCCCGCCAGATCGTACTCAAGCTCAACATTCTCAGGAGTTGTAATTTTGATTTTTTCTCCCATATAAGCCTTCAGTCTGTCCAGCGCTTGTCTTTCTGTCAACTTCCTGCCAAGCTGTTTTGAAAATGATCAAAAAAGATGCGCAGTGGGAAGAGCTCAGTTCACTGTTGAGTCAGATTGAGAAGATGGGTCTCAAAAGCCTCTCTCAAGAACAGGTCTTAGAATTTGGACGGCTTTATCGCCGCGCAGCATCTGATCTCTCGTATGCACAAGCTCATGGCCTCGATCCCAATGAGCGCAGGTATCTCAATGCACTCCTAGGGCGTGTCTATGGATATATTTATCACAACGATTCCAAGCGGTTCACAGCAAAGAAATTTTTCCATTTCTTCTGGGTCGAATTCCCAGCCGCTGTACGAAAAGAGTGGCCATTTCTTGCTCTTTCATTCGGAGTATTCTTGCTTTCCAGCATTATTGCATTCTGGGCAACTTGGAATGACCCGAGCTATGCGGAAGCATTGCTGCCGCCTGGGATGATTCAGGGCATTCAAGGTGTGGTGGAGCGCCACCAGATACGTGGAGACTGGATGCCAGGAATCATCCGCCCTGTTGCCTCTTCAACGATAATGACCAACAACATCAAAGTCGCATTTGTGACGTTTAGCACGGGAATATTGGCAGGACTCGGCACAATCTATTTCCTCTTTTACAACGGGCTGATGCTTGGAGCTGTGGCATCTAGCATTGGCCAGACTGATCCAGCCACGATCTCCAATTTCTGGGGATTTGTGCTGCCGCATGGCGTGCTGGAGCTTCCGGCAATCTTTCTAGCCGGAGCTGCCGGGTTGATTCTGGGGTATGCGCTCATCAACCCCGGCGACTATGACCGCAAGACGGCTCTCAAGCTGGCAGGGCGCAGGGCTCTCAAGATTATTCTTGGCGTGATTGCAATGCTCGTGGTCGCAGGGACAATTGAAGGCTTCTTCTCGCCGAGTCTTACACCCGATATAGACAAATTCATAGTCGCAGGAACGCTGTTCAGCGGGCTGATCATCTATCTCTTCTTGATGCCGCTTCCTAACAAATCAAATAGCTGATTGTTGAAAGATATTACAAAAGCGCCTCACGTTTGATCCTCAAATAGCGATTGACGACGGCGATTGTCAGATCTTTGGCCGTCGCATCCAGTGTTAGAACACCCTGCGCTGAAAGCTGGCTGAGCGCCAAGCGCCGATCTTCCAATACAGAGAGCGCCACGACCTGGCGGTAGAGCTCATCTTCACTCACTGGCGGCTCTTGCAGAAGCCGGTCCCACTCTTGCTCGCGTAGCGCCACGCAGAGGACCAGATGATTGCGCTTCAGTACGTGAATGTGCTCGATCAGTCGGCCAGAGGAGTCCAGGTCCATAAGGTCTGTAAATAAGACAATCAGCGAGCGCTTCTTGACCCGGTTGGCCGTAAAGAGCATGACGCGGCGGTAGTCCGGCTCGACGGCCTGAGGCTGGATGCCATAAAGCCTCTTGGTCACAGCATCGAGCTGCGCTTTCCCTTTCCCAGGTGGGAGATATTCCATCACTTCACTCGAAAAGGTGATCAGCCCGACCCGGTCATCATTTTGCACGCCGGCATACGACAAGAGCATGGCCGCATTGACGGCGTGATCGAGCTTGGTAAGATTGCCCTCTCGAGCAGCCATCAGCCGCCCGCAATCGAGAATTAAGATGAGGTTCCGGCTCCGCTCCACGTTGTACTCTCGCGTGGTCATGGTGCCCTTGCGAGCCGTAGCCTTCCAGTCCACCCGGCGAAGCTCATCATCGGGAACATAGTCACGCAATGATTCAAACTCCATGCCCGTCCCCCTCAAACGAGTGAGACGCAACCCCATCTGAACGAGCTGATTGCGACGTGCGAGAATCCTGTGCTTCTTAGTCTCGACCAGATTGGGATAGACTCGCGCCTCCCGCACCAGAGGGAAATTCCGCTTAAGCAGCAGCAGCGCAAGTGGGCTAGAAAAGCGGATGTTGACTCTTCCAAAACGATAGAGTCCCCTTTTGAATGGAGTTGCATGATAATCTGAAGACAGAGTCTCACCGGGCGCAACAGATCCATGGAGTATTTTCTGATCGACTCCAAACTCATAAGGCGGCTCATCTCGAATCTCAAGATGCAGTTGAAGTGGACTGCGGTTGATGACCTCTATCGCGACGCGATTGGGAGCTCCGAGCGAGAGAGGATCATCCAGCTCCCGACGGATTGTGACTCGTTCAGTCGATTGCAACAGAGAGTGATCTACAAGGGCAATGACAATCAAAAACAAGTTGTAAACAAGACCGATCCAGAAGAAGGGCACCCAAACTAGAGCCAGTACAAACCAAAGTGCTCCAAGAGCGAGCAGTCCTAGAAAGCGCAGTGAAAAGACAGTTTGGGTCTGAATCTTGGGTTCAGAGCTCATCGCGGAACTTCGATGCCAGCCAGCAGAGTTTGAATCACTTGATCGGACGTGACTCCCTCAATCTCAGCCTCTGGTGTCACAATCACGCGGTGTCGCAGGATTGGGAGTGCAAGCGTCTTGACATCATCTGGGATGACAAAGTCTCGCCCCCGTAGGGCAGCCAGTGCTTTGGCACCTTTGAGCAGCGCAATGGAGGCCCGCGGACTTGCGCCCAGCGTCAGTTGGAATGCGCCTCGCGTTCGTCGCACAATCTGCAAGATGTAGCCAATCACGCCCTCCTCCACTTTGACCGTCACAATCTGTTTTTGCAGGCTTTTTAGCTGTGTCACATCAACAAGGGGCTTTATGCCAGAGGTGGCAAGCTGCTGTGGATCAAAGCCAAGATGATGGCTCTGCACAATCTGCCGTTCTTCTGCTTCCTGTGGATACGAGAGCTGGATCTTCATAAAGAAGCGGTCAAGCTGCGCCTCTGGAAGCGGATACGTCCCTTCGTACTCAACCGGATTTTGTGTGGCTATCACAAAGAAGATGCCATCCAGTAAGTAATCAACGCCATCAATTGTGACCACGCGCTCCTCCATTGCCTGGAGCAGAGCCGACTGTGTCTTTGGAGGCGTGCGGTTGATCTCATCGGCCAGCAAGACGTTGGTGAAGATTGGTCCCTTGCGCAGGTGAAAAGCCGCCTGCTGCAAGTCATAGACGTTGGTTCCAAGAACATCGGAAGGCATTAGATCGGGCGTGAACTGCACGCGCTTAAATTCACACCCTGTCAAAACTGAGACCGTGCGAGCTAATAGAGTCTTTGCAATGCCCGGCACACCCTCAAGCAGCGCATGTCCGCCACCTAATAAGCAGATTAGAACGTGATCCACAACGTCATCTTGTCCAAAGAAGATCTTACGAATCTCACCCTTCATTTGTTGTCCAAACTCAGTGACATTCATCGCCCTCTCCTCCATTCCTGACGAACGGCAGCGATCTCTCGTCCCCAGCGGATCATGCCGATTACGTCTCTCTCTTTACCTGAATATTGAAATACATCGGCCTGTGTAAAGATATTTTCAACACGACTGGCGATTGTCGGATGATGAATCTTCAGTACCTTTACGAGCTCTTCCTGAGAAGTGGCAGGGGGCAATCCCATCTTGCGTGCTAGCTCCTGACGAAATTGCTGGGATAGAGTCTGCACAATGAGCGATCTCTTCTCTGCCTTTTGCAGAAGCTGGGCCATGGAAGCAACATATTCCCCCTGTGTGCGTGAGGGCTCTACGAACGGGACAGGATTGATGAATCTTCGCGAGAGTGTGAATGCCAGCAACCCAAATGCAGCCAATAGCTGAAAGAGAGCGACTTTGATCGGCCAGGCTGTCAGCTCCCAGATTCCCGGCTTTTGCGTTGGATCGAGGCACTCCGCACTTTGCAAGGAAGAGACATAAGCAATGACTAGAGTGAAGAGAAATAGCGCAACAACAATCCAGAGGTCATTAGAAACCTTGAACTTCATGAAGCTTTGACGCCTCCCAGGATGCTCTGCATCGCCTGGCGAGCCATCTGATACTCAGCCGCGGTGATCGGTCTCTCTCCATACCAGGCCCTCTCAAAGACTTGGGTCATGGGTATAAGATTTTTATGAATCTCAAGCTGTCCACGCTGTTCCAGCAAACGCAGTAGCTCCCAATTGGTGCGCCTCTTCTCCCAATCGATGACTCCCAGACTAGCCAGCTGCCCGAGGGCGCCCTGATAGAGAAGTCGTAGTGCCTCGCGGTATTTTCCTTGTGCTGCCAAATCTTCGGCCATCTGAAAGGCATCTCTGGGAGATGCAAAGCCCCGTGCACCTATTCCAGATGAGCCGCCAGATCCGCTGGGTGAACCTTCTCGATAAATTGCGCGCCCTAACGCGTTCTTGAAGAGCAGGTAGAGCAAGAAGATCAGAATAATGGCTAAGACGATGATGGCCAGCCAAGAGAGAAAGTCAAATATGCCTTGATTGATTGCTGTGGGTGGAGGGCTGCTTTCGTTGCTCCCAGGAGGCTGCTGGCTTGGTGGTGGATTATTCTGCTGCGCTGGGTTTGAAGAAGTCTGTCCATTGCCGCTGTTGCCACTTTGAGATTGAGAGTTCTTCTTCACTCCAATGTTGAACGGAGAGTAGGGATTCTCTGTTGTCTTCTGGCAATTCGCTGAGCCTGAGGCTTGCAGACTAAGAAATGAAAATGCGACTTTTATGCCCTGCCCCTGTGGCTGGACTGACCCTGAGTGCATCCAGACTCCAAGCGCAATAAGTACGCATAGCAGCGATCCAAAGACCAGACTTGCGCGAATCCAGACCTCTCGCCCCATGGTGCTAAATCAGGAGCCAGTTCCTGTTGTCGGCCCATTTGGATTGGTCGGATTGCTCGGAAATCTCATGCTGGGCGCGCTGCGTGCCGCCAGCTCATCTGCCAGCAATTGTAAATCAAAGCCCTCTTTGCGGACTCTGATATCGAAGTAAAGAAGTACCAGTGAAGTGAAGAAGATGGGCAGCAAGATCGCCTTCAGAATCTCACTTGTAAAGGTAGATAATACCTCTTGTTCGTTAAACAAAGATCGTACCAGCAGACCTGCCGCTAGGCTCATGACTAAGCTGATGGCAAACCAGAGGAGACAGAGGAGAAAGATCCTGCCCCAATTCTCTCTGGCCAACTCTCGACTACGTTGGAATGCCTTGAAATATCTATTATCTTCGATGACAAAGACCTCGTTTACAAAAACAGACATGAAGCCAAGCAAAATGTAAAGAACTAGAGTAGCAACTAGACCCAATATTGGGATTATTGCAGGGAGAGTTGCTACAAAGAAGAGTAGACAAAGTACAAATATCGTCCCCAAATACGGCAGGAATCGGGGTAAGACAAAGCCATATGCTGATGCTATAGAGGCCTCGCGTCCCAGATAGCGGTCCGAAACGGCCCTGACCAGTGCGACGTTTGCAAAGAGGGCACCAAGAAGACTTATCAAGATGACACCGGAAGCCCGACCGATCATGTTGAAAGCATCCGTTGTTGTGAACTGGTCAGTGAGGCTCCTAAAGTCTGAGTCTGGAGTGCTAACTTCTGGCACAAAGAGCAACATCAGAATGGCCGAGATCAGACCCGGAATGATCGCAATACCAAAGAACACGATGAAATTCTTGCGGTAAAGACTGAGCGCCTCATCGATGATGTCCCCCAATGACATTGGCTGCAGAACTTGAAGCTCTTCATTCATGAACGACACCCCACTTTATTTGAGAATAATCGTTGATCTCCGACTCTCTTTTTTTTGTCGGGGATTATCGTAGCAGTTCTTTACGCAGATTGTGAAGTCTCTCAGGTGGGATGTCTTGGATACCATCTTGAGTGATGATTTTAGCAGCCGGAGGCATATCACTGGTGAGCCCTGATGTGGCAGGATCAAGACCCGAAGCAACATCTAATAGATGCAAACCCTCTCGGAGAGTCTCTTCAAGGGACATCTCATGGAAGGGACCGCGCGTGCGGACAATGTAATTGAGAACGCCTCGAATCTTCTCGGCACCCGAGCCAGCTGCCCCATATTCGCGGCTCTCAAAGCGAGCTCCGAGGACGTCGTAAAAGAAGATGCGCGATCTCTTCTCAATTGAATCATAGATGCTAACGACTGGCAAAAAGCCACCGATTCCTTGAAGCACGCTTGGAATGCTCTGAGTGAGAACGCGAGAGACGAGAGCCAGCTTGCCTTCCAGACTCATCTCCTGGAGCTGGCTTCTGGCATAATATTTGACGGAGTGATTCAGAAATCGAACCGCTTCTGCGGCCTGGGAATAACTGCCTGCAATCGCAATGAGTGTGTAGTCATCCAGCTTGAGGATCTTTTCGGCCTCTTCATAAAGAATCGTTCCGCCAGCAATGGCGCGGCGATCGGCCACATTGAGGACGCCTTGGTCATATTTTAATGCGATTACCGTCGTCCCATGCGTCCCTAAGGGCTCCTCTGCGGCTAATGAGCTCTTGTTGGAGAGGGCAAGCTCAACACCTCGGTGTTTGAGGAGCTGAAAGAGATCCCCGTGAATGCGGTTCTGGTCTTCCATGGGCTATTCGCCGCTGCGCTGCCTGTAGCGACGCGCCTGGCGCGGATCAACTCTGCGCATGCGGTCTAACAACTCTTTGGTGTTTGGACGCTCCACATCGGGAGTGCGTGGTCCATCGCCGCCGCCATCCCCTGGATTGCCCAACGGCTCGTCACTCTTGGGTCTTATCTTGCGCTCGGGCATCGGATGCACCTCCTTGGCTTCCGGATTGCTTCTCGATTTCTCCCAGCAATTCTAGCACATCTTTGGGTGATGATACATTCAATATTTGATTGCTAAAAGGGGTCAAATCTACATCAGCAATATTTCTCAGATCGATGCTGACTGCTCCCCCCCCAGAACCCAGCGTCAGTCTGCCCCAGTTTGCCGCTTTCACGTCCAAGCGTTGGGTGCAGAGCCCCCGGATCAATGCTCTTGTATTGCTGGGCGGGAATTCTATCGCGTGCTCAATCGCTCCATTCTGGGTGATTCGGCGCATGCTTTTGCTCTCTTCGAGCGGCCAGAAGAGCCCGTTTTGCAAATCAAGATTGTGATATTCGAGATCGAGGCTTCGCAGCAAATCCAGATTCTTCTGCCAATCCAGATCTTCTGCTTCAAGGAACGACTCCAGCAAATCATGCTTGGCCACCCAGTCCAGTCGATCTTTGAGCTTGAGCGGATCCTCCTCCAAGTCAGACAACACCTGGCTCCACTCGCGGAGAAGCCAGTCTGTCTCCTCATCGCGCCCGGCAAATAGCTCACTGGCCGCGAGCCAGTATGCTCGCTGAATATCCAGGGCTGGGATGGTGGTGTTGTCGGCCACTTTCACAATCCAGCGCCACTCCTGATCAAATGAGATCTCTCGAATCGCCTGAACGGGATCCTTGAGCTCGACGGGCGCGCCATAGCCTCTTTCCAAAACATCGAGCACCAGCGCAGTTGTGCCAGCTTTTAGAGCAGTCGAATATTCGCACAGATTGGCATCCCCACAGATGACATGCAACCTTCGCCATCGCGCTGAATTGGCATGAGGCTCATCACGTGTATTGACGAGCGGGCGGCGATGCAGGGTATCCACGCCCATGATCGTGTCCAAGAACTCAGCGCGCTGTGAGAGCTGATAGAAGATCTCACTCCGTCCTGATGCTCTCTCGACCCCGACTTTGCCTGCGCCAGTAAATAGAATGCGGGTCACAAAAAAAGGCAACAATCCATAAACCAACTGCTCAAATGGCATCTCGCGGGAGATGAGATAATTTTCATGTTGGCCATAGCTCATCCCGTGAAAGTCTGTGTTGTTCTTATAAATCGAGGCGACTCGTCCTGTCTGCTGCGTATAGGTTTGGCCTGCTCTTCGCAGAATGGACTCGCCAGCGCGATCATGGGTGACGAGGTCTTGCACCGAAAAACATTCAGGCGTGCTGTACTCCGGATGGCCGTGGTCGTGATAGAAGCGTGCACCATTTGGCAGAACTCGGTCTACATGATTTTCGCCAGCGGAGCGCGGGCGATAGCCACTGGATTTTTTTTCTACCTCGTCATCATCTGGATTGGTTGTGAGACTAGAGGCGCGAAAGCCGCGCACATCGCGTAGCGGGCTCTCATCACCATAATCCCAGACGGCTTGGGAAGGTATGCACTGAACCAGCGCACGGGCCTCTTCCGCCAGATCTGAGACGTCGACGCCATCAATATAGAGACCATATTCGGTCTCCAGGCCCACGAGGCGCTTCATTTGAAGGGATTTCTAAACAATGGATTCAAGATGGACGCGGCGCTCGCCATGCCGCACTGGGCGGACTTCCACAACATCTTCGGGCTCGTAATCAATCAGTTTCAGCCAGTCTTCCAGATAATCTGTCTTGGGGAAGATCTCGTTCTCGTTGTACTCTGCTTCGATGGCTTTGTAGATGTCTTCAGGGCTGATGCCCTCGCTCTCGCTCTTCCGATCAATGCAGCGCTGAATGGCAAAGTCCTTCGCGCGCTCGACTGTAGACATAATCAGAGCGCCACTCACTAAATCATGCCAGTGCAGCACATCACGCCGGCCGCTTCGCAGCGCAACCTCAAGGAAAGCCGTCGCGGACTCTTCTCGAAAGAGATAGTCTGCTGCGCGCTGCACAATCGCCTCTTGTGCTTTCTCAACATCATTGCCATTCTCTTTGATCCAGTCTGCATCAAGCGGAATGTCATGTCGCAGATAGATCTTGAAGATTTGCGCCGATGCATCACGGCCTGGGCGGCCAATCTTCACTTTGCGGTCAATGCGCTCGGGACGCAATATTGCGGGATCAATATAGTCAGGGCGGTTGGAGGTGAGCATTACCACCACGTTCTCCAGACCGACTAACCCGTCCATCTCTGCTGCGAATTGCGGCACAACTGTATTGGCAATATTGAGTGCGCGTCCTGTGCCCCGTACGCGCAGCAGCGAATCCGCTTCATCAATAAAGATGAAAACAAGATTTCCCTCTTTGGCACGCTCACGGGCGGCGGCAAAGATCTCACGCACCATGCGCTCCGTCTCGCCAAGCCACATATTGAGGAGCTGCGGCCCGTTGATCAGCATGAAATATTCACGCACATCGCGCCCTGCCCGCTGCTTGTATGCTTGAGTAAGTGTGTAAGCCGTCGCCTTGGCAATTAACGTCTTGCCACAGCCGGGCGGGCCGTACAATAAAATCCCTTTGAGCTGACGCTTGCCAAATTTCTTATATAACTCAGGATAGAGCAGCGGGCGCTCGATCGTGTCTTGAATGAGCCGAATTGCCTTTTCGTGACCGCCCACCTGATCCCAACTAATTTGCGGAATCTCTTCGAGATAGTAGCCACGCACTTCAGATTTTTGAAAGTGTTCCAGTGCCACGCGAAGCGATGGCTCCAGGCGCACTTCGTCACCCGTTTTGAGTGTGCTCTTTTGAAGCTCTGCGGAACGAAGAATGATGCGTCCGGACATCTGGTTGCCGTCAAGCGAGACGCGCAGCCTGCCATCGGACATATTCTCAGAGACTTTTACAATTGGCCCCTCGGGGTGATAGCCCAAGTCCCCAATTACAGTAAAAGCCTCGTTCACTTTGACTCGAGTTCCAATTTTTAATTCTTTGGCATTGAGCTTGGGATCGACATTGGCATAGTACTCAGCATCACCCAAAGCTACATAGGCAATGCCATCGCTGGGTGACCCAAGGAATGTCCCGATGCGGTTTGCTGGAGCTGTCAGCTTCTTATAAACCTCTTCAAATTCACTCAAGGCCTGCCGCGCTTCATGCAGCTGATTTTCATCCACGCGAAGCTGATGATCGAGCAACTCTAGCAGATCCATGCGCGGATCATTCTGAGTCGTGCGCGCCAAGATCTCTTGCAGAATCGCACGCGCTCGCAGATGAGTCTCAAATCCGACTGGGCCCTCATCCTCGCGCTCGTCGCGGCGTGGATTCTCTGGGTTGATTCGTTTGCGGTTGGCCATGATCTCTCACCTCATGCAGCCTCTGAATCGGTGTGCAAAACCTGCGGCTGGTGGACCCGAGGGGACTTGAACCCCTGGCCTCTTGAATGCCATTCAAGCGCTCTCCCAACTGAGCTACGGGCCCGTACTGGTTCCCATCGTAACATTTGCACCCAGCGAGATCAAGCAAATCTTGCACTCTGTTCTGGCAAAGTCACTCGATTCTCGCTCGCACTCTTTTGGCTCTGCAGGAATCAATCGTATAGCCCAAGCAACTCTCCAAGTCGCCTCATCACCGCTCCTAGCTCACAGGGGATGACCAGATCGGCCTGCGCGTCGATAGGCGTCTTGTCGCGGTTGATCACGACAACTCGCGCTCCCTTATATTTTGCCTGTGGAACCAAATCGGCAACGGGATAGACTTCTAAAGATGCGCCAAGCACGAGCAATAGATCAGACTTCAGTACTTCCTGAACCCCTTTCCTAAATGCTGGCGGCATCATCTCCCCAAAGAGGACGACATTGGGCTTGAGCAGGCCATTGCAAACAGAGCAGCGCGGGATGCCCTGCTCTCTGACTTTTGCAAAGAGATCTGAGATCTCAATTTCATCTCCGCACCCAATACAGACACCCTGCTTGTAGCTTCCATGGACTTCATAGAGCCTCTGAGAGCCTGCGGCACGATGAAGATCGTCAATATTCTGAGTAATCAGAGCTTTTAATAAGCCGCGCTCTTCCAGTTTCACGAGAGTGGTATGAGTGATGTTGGGCTCTGCCGCACTGAGCTTTGCAAAGCGCCATTGCCAGAACTCATAAAACCCCTGTGTATCGCGGAGAAAGCCTTCCAGAGATGCCACTTTAAAGGGGTCGATCATCTTCCAGAGGCCGCAAGCCGCGCTACGAAAATCTGGAATGCCTGATTCCGTAGATACCCCAGCGCCCGTGAGCGCCACCGGATAGCGCGCGCGCTTGAGCCACTGGATAAGTTGTTGAATAGCCCGATCGCTCATGCGCTTTAAAAGAATAGCTCAGTCACCCTCGGGATTCCAGCCCAGGCGCTCAGATCTGAAAGTTGCGTCCGGTCGTTCTCTTGCCTAAGATTTCCCCATTCAGACCTACATCAGAATCAGGTGAAGCATGGCTAGAGACGACACACGCAAGAGAGGCGTTTCGCAACCCGTCGAAGAGGCCGAGCAGAAGCCAGAGGAGCCGAGTGGCCAGCCTGTCAAAGGATACTTTGGTGAGTTTGGCGGGCAAGAGGTGCCTGAGGCCTTGTTGCCCGCGCTCCAGCAGCTTGAAGCGACCTTTCTCGAGTGTTACAAGGATGACCGCTTCCAGCGTGAGTTTCGGACTCTGCTTTCCGATTATGGCGGAAGGCCAAGCGCCCTCTATCATGCCCGGAGGCTTAGCCAGTGGGTTGGTGGTGCTCGCATCTACCTCAAGCGCGAAGACCTGCTCAATGGAGGCGCGCACCTCATCAACAGCGCCATCGGCCAGGCGCTTCTAGCAAAGAAGATGGGCAAGAAGCGGCTGATCACAGAGAGTTCCTCTGGAGAGCAAGGGGTGGTGGCTGCCATGGTCGCAGCCATGGTGGGGCTTCCAATTGAAATCTGGATGGGCCAGCGTGACTTCGACCGCCAACGCCGCGCTACCTTCCGCATGAAACTGCTCGGCGCGAAGATCCGAGTCATCCCTGGTGCAGGCTGGCAAGAGGCAATCTCCGAGACGATGCGAGATTGGGCTGCCCAATGGGAAAACACATATTATTTGATGTGCTCCGTAGTTGGACCGCATCCTTATCCGTGGATCATCCGCGAATTTCAGCGGGTGATCGGAGATGAGCTCAAAGGACAGATTTTGAGAAAAGAGCGCCGGCTTCCCGACTCGCTGATCGCATCGATGGGAGGGGGGAGTTGTGCCATCGGACTCTTCTACCCATTTGTGAGCGAAGAATTTGTGCACTTAGTGGTAGCAGAGCCAGGTGGAGCCAGCTATGAAGAAGAGGCCGCGCTGGGTCAGTGGCGTGTTGGAATCTTTCATGGAATGAGAAGTCTAGTTTTGCAGGATCATCAGGGGAATGTTAATGTGCGCCGCAGCGTTGCGCCCGATCTCTGCTATCCAGCGATTGGGCCTGAGCATGCGCATCTCCGCAGCACCGGCCGCGAAGAGCGCGTGGTTGTTCGTGACCCCCAAGCACTGGAAGCATTCCGGCGGCTCTGTCAGCTTGAAGGGATCGCGGCATCGTTAGAGTCTGCTCATGCACTCTCCGCTGCATTTGAATGGGCCAAACGAATCGGCGTTGATGGACTGATTGTGGTCGCGCTCACCGGAAGAAGCGAAAAAGACTTGGAAGTTGTGCTACGAGCCTCCGGCAGCCCGACTCCCGCCGGTGAGCTCCGACAAGAGCAGACGCCCGCAACCGAACAGTAACTCCTAGAAAAGAGTGAGAGAAGATCAGAGAGATGTGAACCATCTTACGGAGATTTTATGTCAAGAGATGGACCGGTCTTTAAAAGGCTCTTCATCCACAACAAACAACTTGATTTTATCTGGATGATTCGGTAGCGTAACCGACAGAAATTGAAGAGAAACTTCACAGAATCCTCAAATCCTCGATGGATCATCGAGGTCTAGGTCTGACACTCAATCCAAGTGATGCAAGGAGGAAGGTGGATATGGACATGTCAATGGACAAGCTGAGTATTTACGTCCCGCAAAAATACAGGGGCAAGCAGCCGATTGAGCGCTTGACTAAGCTGGCCAAGAAGCGGGACCGCTCGGTCAATTATCTGGTGGTGCAGGCGATCCTTGATTTTGTCGAGCGCGAGGAGAAGCGAAAAGACAACGGAGACTGATTTTTAAATCACGCCTGGGGTTTGGATCGCCAAGAAACTGGATTGACAACGGAATTTGAGCCCAGTATGATGCGCCCACATCCGGCCGACGTAGCTCAGTTGGTAGAGCAACGGTTTTGTAAACCGTGGGTCGTGGGTTCGAGTCCCTCCGTCGGCTCCAATCAAGTTTTAATTTGGTGCATGAGTTTGTAGATATCTCGTGCTGGATGGGTACCCAAGTGGCCAAAGGGGCCTGGCTGTAAACCAGGTGGCTCTGCCTTCGGGGGTTCGAATCCCTCCCCATCCACCCGTTTGCCGTCCGGGAGGCATTTCGCTATAATGGCCAGACTCCGCCCGTGTAGCTCAGTGGCAGAGCGTTACCTTGGTAAGGTAAAGGTCGTCGGTTCAATCCCGACCGCGGGCTCCCAAAACATGTAGGGCTGAAGAATATTTACTAGTCTCTTCGGTCATTGAGAACGAAACCCAAGGAGGAGTTTATGTCGAAGGGGAAATTCGCGCGAACAAAGCCGCATGTGAACGTAGGAACGATTGGCCATATCGACCACGGAAAGACAACCCTCACCTCTGCGATCGTCTCCGTCCTGTCCCAAAAGGGCCAAGCGACGATGAAGTCATATGCTGAAATCGCCAAGGGTGGTGTCGTTCGTGACGCATCCAAGATTGTGACGGTGCAGGTTGCACATGTGGAATACGAATCGGACAAGCGCCATTATGCCCACATTGATTGTCCGGGTCACGCGGACTACGTCAAGAACATGATCACCGGCGCAGCCCAAATGGATGGCGCCATTCTCGTCGTTGCTGCCGATGAGGGACCCATGCCACAAACACGTGAGCACGTGCTCTTAGCCCGTCAGGTCAACGTCCCGTACATCGTTGTATTCATGAATAAAGTCGACCTTGTAGATGATCCAGAGCTTGTGGACCTCGTTGAGATCGAGGTGCGAGAGCTTCTGAGCAAATATGATTTTCCAGGCGATGATGTGCCGGTCATCCGCGGCTCCGCCAAGGCAGCCCAGGAGAACCCGAAGGATGCCAATGCGACCAAGTGCATCATGGATCTCATGACTGCGCTTGACAACTCAATTCCAGAGCCTACGCGCGAGACCGAGAAGCCATTCTTGATGTCAATAGAAGATGTCTTCTCTATTAAAGGGCGTGGGACAGTGGCAACAGGCCGTGTCGAGCGTGGAATCATCAAACCTGGCCAGGAAGTCGAGATCGTCGGTCTTCGCGAGAAGTCTGTAAAGACAGTCGCCACCAGTCTGGAGATGTTCAACAAGACGCTGGATGAAGTCATTCCAGGGGACAACGTGGGCGTCTTGCTCCGAGGTGTGGAGCGCGAGGACATCGACCGCGGTATGGTGCTTGCCAAGCCTGGTTCTATCACGCCGCACACCAAGTTTGAGGGTGAAGTCTACGTGCTGTCAAAAGATGAAGGTGGCCGCCACACGCCATTCTTCACCGGATACAAGCCCCAGTTCTTTTTCAGAACGACAGACGTTACGGGCTCTCTCTATCTGCCAGATGGCGTAGAGATGGTGATGCCAGGTGACAATATCAAGATTCGTGGCGAATTGATCAAGCACATCGCCATGGAAGAGGGTGTGCGCTTTGCCATCCGCGAGGGCGGACGCACCGTTGGTGCCGGCGTCGTGACCAAGGTGACTGAGTAAATCAATCATGACTGAACATGTGACTATGGCGTGTACGGAGTGCCGCCGACGCAACTACCACACCACGAAGAACGTCAAGACGATTCGTGCCAAGCTGGAGTTGAAGAAGTACTGTCGGTGGTGCCGCAAGCATACGCCTCACAAAGAGGCGTAAAGAAAGGGCGATAGGCCCGTAGCTCAATTGGCAGAGCGACGGTCTCCAAAACCGTAGGTTGGGGGTTCAAGTCCCTCCGGGCCTGCCAAAGAGTGAGCCATTTATGGAACGAGTGTCAAGGTTTTTTCGAGATGTCCGAATGGAGATGTCCAAGGTCCACTGGCCAAGCCGGCTGGAGACGACTGTGCTGACCATGATGGTCATCGCCATGCTGGTCGTGCTGACCGTCATTATTTGGTCCTATGATCTGGTATTCCAATTCGTGGTTGGAACGCTGCTGGGTCTGCATACAGGCACGTAAAAACGAGCGCACATCATCATGAAAAAATGGTACGCGATTCAGACCTATGCGGGTTCCGAGCTCAAAGTCAAAGAGGAGTTAGAGAAACGAGTTCGTGAGCTGGGCTGGGAGAAGCGGTTTGAGCGCTTTAGCTCGGGCGGCGAGGAGAGCTTCTTTCTTGCGCCTGTTGAAGAGGTTATCACCTCCAAGAGTCGCCGTGGACGGGCTGCTGAATATCGCATTCCTTATGATTATGACCTAAAAGCTGAATCCAACCAGCGAATAAGCCGTGGTGATCTCCTGGCTGGGAAGCCTGAGAGAACTTTTGAGTTTGACATCAAGATTTTGCAGATTGAGACCCTGCAGCGAGTGATCATTGAGCTGACAAACCGCAACGAAGAGCTCTACAAACTCTCGGATGACAAGAGAATCCGGCGAGATATACGCTTGGGCGAGAAGATTCCGGCCAACGTCCCGCTCACCAGCGACCGCGATCCGCGCTTCTTTACGAAAGTCAAAGGCAAAGTTGTAGACCGGTCGCGCATCAAGCACTTGGTGCTCGAAAAGATCGGTGGCGAGCGTGTCGAAGTCGAAGTTCCCGAGCGCTATTTGGTCAAGCTCAAAGAAGGAATGAAGCTCTCCAAGGGCGATCTGCTTGAAAAAGAGGATCGAATCTATTCAAAAGCCTCAGGAATGGTCAAGATCAAAGAGTACAAAGACAAGCGAGTCATTACCGTGCAGCGCATTGAGAAGCGCCGGCTCTTCCCAGGCTATGTCTTTAGCAAGATGCAGATGAGCGAAGAGATGGTAGCGATTGTCGATGGGCTGAAGGCCCGGTTCGTCGGGAACCCGCCCCTTCCCATGCCCGAAGACGACATGAAGGTGGTCAAGCGCAAGGCAGGCTTCTTGGAGACGCCCAAGCGCGAGCACCCCGTCATCGAGGTGGATTTTGCCGTAGGTGAAGTGGTGGAGATCGTGGAAGGTCCGTTTGCGGACTTTACCGGTGAGATCACCGAGATTGACAAGGAGAACGAAGAGGTCACTGTGATGGTGAAGATCTTCGGTCGTGAGACGCCTGTGAAACTGGGGTTTGATGGAATTGAGAAGCTGTAATCAAGCTGTAAGCGAAAGCACGTAAGGAGAGATCGAAGATGCCAGCTGCGGGGAAACGAGTGGAAAAGATTGTGAAGTTGCAGATTCCCGCTGGTTCTGCAACACCTGCTCCACCTGTGGGTCCTGCCTTAGGTGAAGCCAAGATCAACATCATGGACTTCTGCAAGCGGTTCAATGAGGCGACCAAGGAGATGGAGAAGGGCCTCAAAATCCCCGTGCAGATCTATGTCTATCTCGACAAGAGTTTTGATTTTGTGCTCAAGCAGCCGCCAGCCTCTGAGCTGCTCAAGCGTGCCGCGGGTGTTCCCCTCGGCTCTGGGACCCCAAATAGCGTGAAAGTGGGCAAGATCACGCGCGACCAGCTGCGCAAGATAGCAGAGATGAAGCTGCCCGACCTCAATGCGCTAGATGTTGAGGCTGCAATGAAAATTATCTCTGGAACGGCCCAGAACATGGGTATTGAGATCGTCGAGAAGGCATAAATTTTATAAAGGACGAGCGATCATGAGACATGGAAAGCGATTTGTAGCCAACTTGGAGAAGGTAGACCGGACTCGGTTCTACACGCATCAGGAGGCAGTGCCGTTGCTGAAGCAGACGGCCACGGCCAAATTTGATGAGTCCGCAGAGGCTGTCTTTCGGTTGAGCATCGACGTGAAGAAGAATGAGCACCGCATTCGTGGGACAGTGACTTTACCTCACGGGACGGGAAAGAGCGTGCGAGTGCTTGTTATAGCCAAAGGTGAGAAGGTCAAGGAGGCTGAGACGGCGGGCGCAGACTTTGTCGGCGGCGATGATCTGATCAAGAAGATTGAAGGCGGCTGGCTCGATTTTGACAAGATGGTCGCCACTCCGGACATGATGGCTACGGTCAGCAAACTGGGGCGCGTGCTGGGTCCTCGCGGACTGATGCCATCACCCAAATCGGGCACAGTGACTGCGGATGTGAGCCAGGCCGTCAAAGAGCTCAAGCAGGGAAAGCTGGAGTTCCGCGTTGATGACTATGGTCAGATCCACACGGCATTTGGACGAGCTTCGTTTGACGAGAAGAGATTAATAGAGAACTTTTTGGCTCTGGCGACGGCTATCTTTGATGAGAAGCCTAGCGATGTGAAGGGGCGCTTTCTTAAGAGTGTGACGCTCTCAAGCACGATGGGGCCTGGCATCAAGCTTGATCCAGAACAGGTGACCAAAGCCGTGACCGAGGGGAGACTCTAAAGTCATGCCAACACTCGAAAAAGAGCGGATCGTCAAAGAGCTGGAAGAGAAATTTAAGAGCGCTACGGGTCTGGTATTCACAGAGTTCCGCGGGATTGATGCCAACGACATGATGGCGCTCCGCAAGGAGCTCCACAAAAATCAGGTCGAGTATCTTGTGGTCAAGAACCGCTTGGCGCTCCTCGCGGCTAAGAACGCAGGCCTGACCGTTGACCCCAAGGTCCTCAAAGGGCCAACCGGAATCTGTTTTGGCGAAGGTGCAGTTCCCTTCAAACTCTCGGTCAAGATCTCAAAGAAATTTGAAAAGTTCAAGATCAAAGGCGGTCTCTCCGAGGGTGAGATGGTGGATGCCACTGGCGTCAAAGATTTGGCAAGTCTCCCGACCCGAGAAGAGTTGTTGGCTCGTCTGGCTGGAGCCATGCAATCACCGATTCAGCAATTTGCATCCGTGCTGAGCGCGATCATTCGCAGTGGCGTGATTGTGCTGAATGAGGTGGCCAAAGTGAAGCCTGCCGATCCGCCCCCAGCGGCGGAAGCACCACCCGCTGAAAGCGCTCCACAAAGCGATGGACCGGCTGTAGGTGAGACCAAGGCCTAACGAAATATTTATTCAAAAATTACTGAAAAGAATTTCAGAAAGGAGATTCAACGATGACATCGACACAGATTTTAGATGCAATTGACACAATGACGGTCAAGGACCTTCACGCCTTAGTGAAGGCCTTGGAGGAGAAGTATGGCGTGAGCGCACAGGCCGCAGTCGCCGTGGCCGCAGCACCCGCCGCAGGCGGCGAGGCCGCAGCCGGTGGCAAGACCACGCTTAAAGTGGTCTTGAAGAACGCCGGCCAGCAGAAGGTACAGCTCATCAAGACCATTAAGGACATCACTGGTAAAGGACTCAAAGAGTCCAAGGAGCTTGTGGACAAGCTTCCCGCAGTCGTCAAGGACGGCCTCTCTGAAGACGAGGCAATCCAGCTCAAGAAAAAGATTGAAGAGTCCGGTGGTGAGGTCGAGCTCCAATAAAGCCCCCCAGGTTTTTTGCAGACCCCAAACTTAGAAGAGGAGGGAATCTGTGCGGGAGAGGCGTTCCTATGGCCGTGTGAAGCAGGTCTTTGACCTGCCTTATTTGCTGGAAGATCAAAGGCGCTCGTACAAGTGGTTCTTAGAAGAGGGACTGGCCAAGTTATTTGATGAGATTTCACCCATACGAAGCGATGGAAAAGATGGGCTTGTTCTAGAGTTGAGCGATCCGCGCCTGCAAGAGCCTCACAACACAGAGAAGGATTGCAAAGACAAGAATTTGACCTATTCTGCTCCGCTCAGAGTGCGGGGGCGTCTTCTTAAAGAGGGCAAGCTGGTCAAAGAAGATGATCTATTCTTAGCAGACATTCCCTTGATGACGGAGCGAGGGACCTTTGTTATTAATGGCAGCGAGAATGTGGTCGTGAACCACCTAGCGATCTCGCCGGGTATCTATTTTACCCAAGAAGGGCCTAATGAATTTCACGCGCAGGTCCGCCCAGAAGGTGGAGCCTGGCTTGAGTTTATCTTAGACACCAAGCGCGAAAAAATCGTCGCACATCTCGATCGCAAGGCCAACTTGCCTCCAACGACCCTGCTGAAGGCTTGGGGAATGACCAATCAACAGGTTTTGAAGCGCTTTTCCATCCGCGTCAGCCCGGTCAACCCAGAGAAGCTGGAGCCCTACATGGGCTACCGCTTCAGTGAAGAAGTCGCTCTTGGAAAGACCGTGGTGAAGCTTGGCGAAGAGTTGCAGCCCGATCTTCTGAAAGAATTCGGGAAGACAAAACTCAAAGAGATTCACCTCGTCCACCCCTACGTTCAGCGGAGTCTGGAAGAAGACCGCGCCTCTGACCAAAAAGATGCTCTTCAAATTGTGTACAGAAAATTGCGCTCTTCAGATCGCGCATCGCTGAAGACGATGCAAGAGTATTTCGATAAACTTTATCAGGACCCTGATACATACAACATCTCGCGTGTCGGCCGCTTTATGATCAACAAGAAGCTGGGGTTGAACGGCAAGGCTGATGACACGGTGATCCATCTGGAAGAAGTAGTTCTGATCATTGAGAGGCTGCTCAAGACTCCCATTGAGCGCAATCTACTGGATGACAAAGACCACTTGGAGAACAAGCGCGTAAAGCCACCGGGAGAGATTGCCGCCGACATGCTGCGCGGCAGCTTTAAGCGCATGGCTCGCATCACGGCAGACCGCTTGAACAAATATTCGATGGATGAAGAGGAGCCGCTGCGCAACCTGGTCATGACCCGCGTGGTGCAGGGTGCCGTCAACAAACTTTTTTACACTGGGCGGCTCTCCCAATATTTGGAGCAGGTCAACCCGCTCACCGAGCTGACGCACAAGCGGCGTCTCTCGTCTCTGGGCGGCAGCCTCAGCAAGCGGCGTGCCAAACTTGAGGTCCGCGACGTGCACACCTCGCACTACGGCCGAATCTGTCCGATTGAGACTCCTGAAGGACAGAATATTGGTCTGATTACGTCCATGGCGACCTATGCCAGGGTCAATACCTTCGGCTTCCTTGAGGCTCCTTATCGCAAGGTGGAGAAGGGCAAAGTCACGGACAAGATCGAGTGGCTCATGGCGGATGTCGAAGAGGAATTCAATATGGCTTCCGCGACGACCCCGGTTGACGCCAAGGGCAAGATCCAGGGCGATCAAGTCGAGATTCGCACGGGGAAAGAAGAGATCAAGTTTGTTGAGCCCATGGAAGTCAATTATATGGAAGTCTCTCCGGCAGCCCTGGTTGGGGTCTCTGCTTCGTTGATTCCGTTTCTAGAGCATGACGACGCCAACCGAGCGCTTATGGGAGCTAACATGCAACGACAAGCTGTGCCTCTGGTCAAATCAAGGGCTCCTTATGTTGGAACCGGCATGGAGCGAGTGGCTGCCCGTGATTCTGGACGTCTGCTCCTGGCAGATGATGATTGCGTTGTGAGCTATGTGGACGCCTTGCAGATTCGGGTCAAAGACGGAAAGAAAGAGAAGACCTACCCGCTGCATGTCTTTGAGAACTCCAACCAAGACACGATTCTGCACCAGCGCCCGATCGTCTCCAAGGGCGAGAAGATTAAAAAAGGGCAAGTTCTCGCTGACTGCGAGAGCACCGATGATGGTGAACTGGCACTGGGTGCGGATGTTCTTGTAGCCTTTATGCCGTTTGAGGGGTACAATTACGAAGATGCCATTGTCATCAATGAGCGTCTCGTCAAAGAAGATGTGTTCGATTCTATTCATATCGAAGAGTTTGAAGTCCGCGCTGAAGAGACAAAGCTTGGCCCTGAAGAGATCACCAACGACATCCCTGATATCAGCAAAGAAGAGCTGAGGAACCTGGATGACAAAGGCGTGATCCGACTCGGGACCGAAGTACGCACAGGAGATATTCTCGTCGGGAAGCTGACGCCCCGGGGTGAGAGTGAGCCAACCCCTGAAGAGAGAATCTTCCGCTCGATCTTTGGAGAGAAGACCCGTGCCGTCAAGAACACTTCTAAGACTCTGCCACCCTCCAGTGAAGGCTGCAAAGTGATCCGGGTGAAGAAATTTAGTCGCGAAAAGGGCGATGAGCTTGAGGCCGGCGTCAACGAGCTTGTAAAAGTTTATGTCGCTCAGCGGAAGAAGATTTCAATCGGGGACAAGCTGGCAGGCCGCCACGGAAACAAAGGTGTCATCTCGCGTGTGCTTCCTTCCGAGGAGATGCCATTCTTGCCCGATGGAACGCCTGTAGATCTTGTTCTCAATCCACTGGGTGTGCCATCCCGCATGAACTTGGGACAGGTCTTTGAGACGCATCTTGGCTGGCTCTCTCAGCTGAAAGGCGAGTATGCCTCATCCCCTGTATTTGATGGAGCCACAGAAGGCGAGATCCTGACAGAATTGCATAAGGTCCGGGCAAAGCATGGGCTAGCTGATGGAGATGGGCTCAGCACGCCGGATGGAAAGCCGGATGGGAAGGTGGTCCTGCGCGATGGCCGGACTGGTGAGCCTTTTGACCACTCCATTGTGGTGGGGCCGCTATACGTACTCAAGCTGGAACACATAGCTGATGAGAAGGTCCATGCCCGCTCGACTGGCCCATACTCGCTCATCACACAACAGCCGCTCGGCGGCAAAGCCCGCCTGGGCGGTCAGCGCCTGGGTGAGATGGAGGTCTGGGCTCTGGAAGCATACGGCGCCTCTCATGCCCTTCAAGAGATGCTCACGCTCAAGAGCGACGACCCGCAAGGGCGCGTCCGGCTGTACAAAGCTATTCTAAAGGGAGAAGAATACCCCGATCCGGGACTTCCGGAATCCTTCCGCGTGCTGGTCAAAGAGCTAAAGAGCTTAGCGCTCTCCTTCAAGGCCTTTGATGCAGGTGGCCGCGAGCTGGACATCGACTGAGAGAGATCCATGACTCTTGCGATGGCCAGTGCCCTGGCGATACTGGTCATCACCTATATCTTTCTCTTTCTGGATAAGATCCACCGGACGATTATCGGCTTGGCTGGCGCCACAGCGATGCTGCTGGTAGGCAAGTTGCTTCGGTTCTATCAATCGATCCCCACGACAGATCACCCTGATTTAACCGGGACGGCTCTGGGAGCGATTGACTGGAACACAATGGGTCTGCTCTTTGGCATGTTGGTGATCGGCGGTATCCTGGAGGAGACAGGTGTATTTGAATACATCTCCATTCGCATTGCCAAAATGACCAGAGGCAATTACTGGCTGTTGCTTTTGGCACTCAGCTGGTTCGCGTTCCTCGCCTCCACTCTTTTTAATAATGTCACAACTATCATCTTTGTGGGCAGCATCACGCTCTCCATCTCTTCTATTTTGCGAGTGAATCCCGTTCCACTCCTCATCTCGGAAGCAATTATGTCTGGCGTTGGAGGGATGGCCACACTGATTGGAGATCCGCCCAACGTCATGATTGGCTCGGCAGCCGGTTTTACATTTCTCGATTTCGTTCTCTATCTAGCTCCCATTGCGATCGCCATAGGACTCGGCACATGCCTGATCTTCCGCTGGCTCTATCGGCACGACCTTTCACACGAAGTGGAAGATCCAAAAGGGTTGATGGAAATGAGCGAGCGGGATGCCATTCAGGAGCCTGTGGTTCTGCGTCGCATACTCATTGTCTTTGCGGGTGTGTTGGTCTTATTTGTTGTGCCACAAATCTTTCAATTATTGCCTTCTGAAGTGGCGATGGCCGGTGCTGCTGTGGCCTTGGTCTGGGTACGCCCGGATCTGTTGGAGATTTTAAATAAGATTAAATGGGACGTTCTGCTCTTCTTTGCCGGTCTCTTTGTGATTGTGGGTGGATTAGAAGCCGCGGGAGTTCTAGACCTGGTTGCTCACAGCATAGGAGGCTTGGTGAAGAGTAATCCGATCCTGGCTCTATTGGTGGTCTTATGGGGCTCGGCCCTCTTCTCTGCCATTATTGATAATATTCCATTCACGATTGCGTTGATTCCGATCATTACCACGTTGGGAAGCATGGGAATAAGCATCATCCCACTCTGGTGGGCATTGGCGGCAGGAGTGGCCTTAGGAGGATGTGCGACGCCAATGGGTGCCTCAGCCAATGTTTATGTGATGAGTCTTAGCGAGAGCAAGGGGTTACCCATAGGATTCCAGGGGTGGATGCGAGTGGGTGTGCCTGTGGTGTTAGGGCAGCTTGTGATTGCGAGTCTGATCTTACTTGGAATGCTACAGCTAGGACTGATCTAAACTTTTATTTAGGGCAGCGTTGCGCTTGCAGCCTGCGGCAGCCACTGTAAAATGACTGAGGGATAGATTCCAAAGACAAGTACTGCAATCGCTGTCAAGCCAACCCCCAGAACAATAAATCCGCTAACAAAGACAGGGCGCTCGGACGTGGAAGGGCGCATATACATATAATAGACAACTCGCAAGTAGTAATAGACGGAGATTACGCTAGCAAAGACGCCAATCAGTGCCAGCCCAATCTCACCCGCCTGAATGACTGCGCTAAAGATCAAAAATTTCCCAATAAAGCCCGCCGTCGGCGGAATCCCAGCCAGCGAGACCATGAAGATGGCCATCGCTCCTGCTATCCAAGGATGTCTTGAAGCAAAGCCGGAGAAATCGCTGAGCGAGAGATTCTCGCCTCTCCCTTCAGCCAGAATGACGACTCCGAATGCGCCGAGCGTCATCAATGTGTAGATGAGCAGATAGAAGAGCAGCCCGTTGATGGCCGTACCAGCCAGAGGCGTGCTTTGCGCGGCCGTAATAGCCAATAAGAGATACCCGGCGTGGGCGATGCTGGAATAGGCCAGCAAGCGCTTCAAATTGAGCTGAGCGAGAGCAGCGATGTTGCCGAAGATCATGGTGAGCCCCGCCAAGATGCCAATGATAACCACCCCGGCGCTGTCGATCTGCATCAGACCTGGGCCAAAGAGCCTGAGAAGCGCGGCAAATGCACCCGCTTTGGCGGCCACAGCCATGAAGGCCGTAGCAGAAGTTGGAGCCCCTTCGTAGACGTCAGGTGCCCACATATGGAATGGCACAACGGCAGCTTTAAAGGCCAGTCCCACCAGCAACAGCCCGCCTCCAGCATAGACGAAGAGCGGCGTTGCAAGCATTGCGGCCGGAAGCTTTGCCAGAATCTCGTCAATCTGGATGGAGCCTGTTGCGCCATAGAGAAGGGCAATCCCGTACAAAAGCAGCGCACTCGCAAATGAGCCCAGTAAGAAATATTTGAGACCCGCCTCTTGAGAGGCCGATCGGGTGCGCATGAAAGCAGACAAGATATAAAGCGGAATTGAAAGGGTCTCTAGACCCAAAAAGATCATGATCAAATTTGCGCTGGAACCCATCAGCATTGCACCTAAAGTCGAGAGAAGAATTAAGGCATAGTATTCTCCACGAGCGATTCCCTGGCGCTTCACATAATCGGCTGAAAGAAGAGCAGCTACTCCGGCACCCACCAAGAAGATGAGATTCAAAAATTGCGAGATGGCATCTACACGAAGCATGCCCTGGATCAGTGGAGCCGAGCCGATGGGAATGAAGGCATTGGCAACAGCCGCCAATACAATTCCAAAGAGTGTAAATCCGGCGAGAGAGCGCTTGAATTCTGCCGCAAGGAAGAGATCCAAGATCAGTATGATCAAAGCGCTGACTGTGACAATAATCTCGGGTGACAAAACAAAGAGGTCGTTCAAGGTCATGGATTCTTCTCCGCCTGGTGCGTTGTCAGCTGAACATGCGCTTGCGCTTGGCTAAGCAGATCTTCAACCGATGGCCTGATTCGGCTTAGCCAGAGATTGGGGAAGATTCCCATCCACAAAATCAAGATGACAAGCGGGATGAGAAGCCAAGCTTCGCGCCCGCTCAGGTCCTTGACACCGGAGCGCTCGACGGCATCGCTCACAGGTCCGTGAAAAGAGCGTTGGGTCATCCAGAGCATATAAACGGCTGAAAGAACGGCAATTGTGGCTGCAATGATGGCGTAAACTTGATACTTAGACATAAATGTCCCTAACAAAATGAGAAATTCCCCAACAAATCCATTGGTGCCAGGCAAGGCCACAGACGCCAGCATGACAAACAGAAAGAGCGTCATGAAGCGCGGCATCTTTTCGGCCAGACCCCCAAAGTCATTCAGTCCCCGCTTGCCAAAGCGATCCCACAGAATCGCCAGAATCAAAAAGAGGGCAGCGATAATGATGCCGTGATTGATCATCTGCATGACGCTGCCGGTCAGGCTCAGAACGCTGGGGTTGTTCACTGTGGTGCTTGAGGCACCAATACCAGACGCATGGGTGACTGTTGCCAGAGTGAAGGCAAAGATGCCCATCGCGACCAATCCCAAGTGGGAGATGCTCGAATAGGCTACCAGACGCTTTAAATCTTTCTGCGCCCAGGCGACCAGCGCCCCATAAATGACCCCGATCAACGCCAGGGCTAGCAAATAAGGCCCAAATTGAAGCAATGCACTGGGGAAGAGTGTCAGACCAAAACGAATGAGGCCGTAGAGACCGGCCTTGGACATGATCGCGGATAGCAAGATTGTGCCTGAAGTCGGCGCTTCGCTATATGCATCGGGCAGCCAGCTGTGGAATGGCCAGAGCGGGACTTTTACGGCAAATGCAGCCGCAAACGCCCCAAAGAGCCAGAGCTGAAGCGTCGAATCGAGTCCCACTTTCTTTAGTTGCATCAGATCAAAGGTGTTTCCGCCAACAAAGTAGAGCACGATGATGGCGACCAGCATCAGCACGCTGGTGCTCATGGTGTATAAGAAGAACTTGATGGCCGCATAGCTTCCTCGCTCGCCGCCCCAGATTCCGATGATGAAGTACATCGGAATGAGCATCGCCTCCCAAAAGATATAGAAGAGAACAAGATCGAGCGAGATGAAGACGCCAATCACGGCAGTCTCCAGAATCAATAGCATCATTGAAAAGAGCTTGATACGGTCTCTGATGGCATCCCACGGAGCAAAGAGCAGGAGCGGCACCAAGAATGTCGTTAGCATAATCAGAAAGAGCGAGATGCCATCCACCCCAACGTGATATGTGATCCCAATCTGCGGAATCCACTGTGCCTGCTCCTCAAACTGCATCCCCAAATGAACAGAATCAAAGGTCATGAAGAGCCCAAACGAGAGCGCAAGAGTGAGCAGGCTTATGGCTATCGCCATGCTGCGTATGCCTGTCTTCCGCTCACGCGGAATGAGGCCGATCAAGAGTGCTCCAAATGCGGGTAAGAATGTGATTAAGCTCAACATGTCAGCGTAGTAGTAAGTAGATCAGAATTCCCAGCGTTCCGAGGAGTACCCACGCCGCATAGCTGCGGATATAGCCAGCCTGCAAGCTGCGGAAGACTCCTCCTGTCCAGCCAATCAATCTTCCAATGCCGTTGATCAGCCCGTCCAAGATGGTCAGATCAAAGATTGAAGCCAGGAATCGCGAGAGCAATTGCAATGGCTTGACGATCACCCAGTTATAAAGCTCATCCACGAAATATTTTCTGCTCAATATGAGATAGACGGGATGAAAGATCTTTCGCACTCCCTCTGAGAGACGAAATCCGCGCACATAAACCAGATAAGCAATTCCAATGCCGACGAGTGCCACCAGCACAGAGAAGAGAATGAGAGTGCTTTCGCTAAAGAGAGGCTCTGGCTGCTCAGCGTTGACATGCACGACATCTTTAAATACAGGAGCCAGAAAATTGTCCAGCGGCGTGAAGCTGAAGCCAAATACAGCAACCCAGAGCGCACCTCCTGCAATGCTAAGCAGAGCCAGTATGCGCAAGGGCCAGAGCATTACAGGTGGTGACTCATGCGGGTGAATCTTCTTCTCGTCATAGCGCGGCTTGCCGTGAAAGGTCATGAAATAAGCGCGCAGCAGATAGAAGGCCGTCAGCATAGCCGTGAATAGCCCAACGCCCCAGAGCAGCGTATTTCCGCTAAAGATCACTTTTTCCAGAATCAGATCCTTGCTGAAGAATCCGACAAGGGGCGGAATGCCGGACATCGCCAGGACGCCAACTAAGAATACAGCCCACGTCCATGGAATCTTGGAGCGGAGACCCCCCATCTTGCGCATATCCGTCTCATCCGCCATGGCATGCATCACAGAGCCTGAGCCAAGAAAGAGGAGAGCCTTCATAAAAGCGTGGCTGGTCAGATGGAACATCCCTGCAGTATAAGAGCCTACGCCCGTGGCCAGAAACATATAGCCCAACTGTGAGACTGTGGAGTAGGCCAGCACACGCTTGATGTCATTGTTCACGAGTGCAATGGATGCAGCCAGGATCGCTGTCAGCGCACCAATGATCGCCACGATCTCAAGTGTAAATGGAGCTAGCTGATAGAGTGCGTGCGTCCTTGCGATCATATAGACGCCGGCAGTCACCATTGTGGCAGCATGGATCAATGCCGAGACAGGAGTTGGACCTTCCATCGCATCTGGCAACCAGACATAGAGTGGAATCTGTGCCGACTTTCCAATCGCCCCAACAAAGAGCAAGAGCGTGATTGTGGTCATGATCGTCGTTGAGTACGTTTGAATTCCCAGGAGTGAGAAGACAGTCGAATAATCTAACGTCCCAAAGATAGCAAAGATCAAGAAGATTCCCAGAATAAATCCAAAGTCACCTATTCTGTTGACAATAAACGCTTTTGAAGCTGCGGCGGCCGCGCTGGGACGAGTGAACCAGAAGCCGATTAATAAATACGAGCAGAGTCCAACAAGCTCCCAGCCAACGAAAAGTAACAAGAAGTTGCTGGCCAACACCAGCACCAGCATGGAGAAGGTAAATAGATTGAGCCATGAGAAATAGCGGTGATAATTGGGGTCATGGTTCATGTAGCCGACAGAGAAGACATGAATCAAAAAGCCGACACCAGTGACGACCAAGATCATCAGCGTGGAGAGCGGATCTACCAATAAACGAACATCAACTGAAAAATTCCCAACAGCGATCCAGTTAAACAGGGTCTGTATAACGCTCCTATCGCTTCCACCTACCAGCTCCAGCAGTGTCCAGATGGAGATGGCAAAGGCGAGTCCAACGGAGCTGCAGCCAATGAGCCCCACGACTCGCTTAGAAAAGTATCTTCCACAGAGGCCGTTGAGAAGCGCCCCCACCAGCGGAAGAGCTAAAACCAGCCAGACAAAATTCAACCTGCTTACCCCCTCAGAACATCAATATCATCAATGTCAACGGTATCTTTAGCACGAAAAATGTTGACGATAATGGCCAATCCAACGACAACTTCAGCTGCCGCGACGACCAGAACGAAGAAGACAATAACTTGTCCTGTCGGGTCGCCAAGCTGACGCGCAAATCCGATGAACGAGAGATTGACCGCATTTAACATCAATTCAATCGACATAAAGATGATGAGCGCATTGCGGCGCATCAGGACTCCAAGTGCCCCAATCGAGAAGAGGATTCCGCTCAGAATCAAATAATTTTCAATGGGCATCGTTGGATGAATCCTCTCTCTCTCTCTTGGCGAGAACGACAGCCCCAATTAAGCCTGTCAACAACAGAATCGAAGCGACCTCAAAGGGGAGAATGAATTTATCAAAGAGAGTATGTCCAACATTCTGAGCCGTTCCCATATCGGAAGGCGGTGTTGAGGCAACTCCAAAATCGGTCGATGCAAAGAGATAGATTGACCCCCCGAACAGAATAAGCGAGAGCAGGATGGCAACTGGACGCTGCAAGGGAACCTTGCTCGTTGAGCCTTCTCCAGAATGAGAATGAAGGAGCATGATGACAAACAGAATGAGCACCAGAATGGCTCCGGCATAGATAATGATTTGCAGGATGGCCACAAATTGTGCATCCAGCAGCAAGTAGAGTCCTGCCAGACTGAGCAATGTTACTAAAAATGCAATGGCGCTCTGCATGGGCTTCTGGCGAGTGATCATGACAATGCCTGAGGCGACTGCCGTAAAGGCAAAGAACCAGAAGATAATTTGGTTTAGAGTCGGCATCAGCTTCCGCCCCCTAAGCTTGGCCAGATGAGCACAATCACCGATGTGATTGCCAGGTTTAGGAGAGCGAGCGGCACAAGCAGCTTCCAGCCCACATCCATGAGCTGGTCATAGCGGATTCTCGGCAGTGTGGCGCGAATCCAGATGAAGAAGAAGGCAAAGGCAAAAATTTTGACCACAAACCAGAGAGGTCCTAAGATCGGGAACTGGTCGACAAATGGCCCTTGCCATCCCCCAAGAAAGAGCGTGGTAGCCACCCCGCTCGCAGTGATGACGTTGACATATTCAGCGACGAAGAATGCCGCGAACTTCATTCCGCCATACTCCGTATGAAAACCGGCGACAAGCTCTTGCTCTGATTCAGGCAGGTCGAAGGGCGGGCGGTTCGTCTCTGCTGTAGCTCCAATGAGGAGCAATAAGAATCCAAGCGGCTGGACAAAGATATTCCAGCGTGGCAAGAATCCAAAGAAGAATCCCGATTGCTCTTTTACAATCTCTGGAAGTTGCAGCGTCCCTGCCAACAGAACGACTCCCACAATCGCCAGCCCTACACCGAGCTCATAGCTGATGAGCTGGGCTGACGAACGCAATGCGCCTAACAGCGAATATTTGCTGTTGGAGGACCAGCCTCCCAGAATAATTCCGTAGATTCCTATTGATGTAACAGCCAGAACGAACAAAATCCCAGCATTGGGATTGGAGATCTGAAAGAGCGGGACTCCAAACAATTGAACATCTGGTGGGCCAAACGGGATCACGGCAAATGCCGTAAAGGCCGTGACCATGGCCAGCCCAGGTGCAAGATAATAGAGCACTTTATCGGCGCCGGCAGGCACAAAGTCTTCCTTAAAAAAAAGCTTAATGCCATCCGCGAGAGGCTGCATCAGCCCAAAGGGGCCAACGCGGTTTGGACCTATTCGCACTTGAAAGCGGCTGATGAGGCGGCGCTCGAGCCAGGTCATGTATGCAAACGCTGTCAGCAGCACAACGATTACTACAAGCGCCTTGGCTACGATGACCGCAAGCACGGCCAGGATTGGAGGACTTCCCATGAGCTTAGAGAGTCTTCAGCTCCTTCAGAACCTTTTGAGATCGGAGCGGATGATCCTTGGCAATCTTCTCTTGTAGCTTCATAAAGCCATATAAGAGATTGTCCGGAGATGGCGGGCAGCCTGCCACATAGACATCTACCGGAACAATCTTGTCTACGCCCTGAATAACGGCATAATTGTTATAGACCCCACCACACGAAGAGCAGTCTCCCATGGCTATGACCCACTTCGGCTCCAGCATCTGATCATAGAGATAGCGCAGCACCGGACCCATCTTTTGAGAGACTCTGCCAGCGACAATCATCAAGTCCGATTGGCGTGGCGAAGCACGCATCATCTCAGCTCCAAAACGGGCCAAGTCAAATCGCGCGGAAGCCGTGGCCATCATCTCGATAGCGCAGCAGGCCAAACCAAACTGAAAAGGCCAGACTGCATTTGCACGACCCCAATTGATCAGCTTCTCAAACGCTTCCACAGTCGTTGTGAGCACCGGATTTCCATTAGTGTTCATTCCCATGTGAAGGCACCTCGTTTCCAAGCATACAGAAAGCCGATAATCAAAATGCCCAAAAAGATCATCATCTCAATAAACCCTGCCCAGCCCAATGTCTTATAGATGACTGCCCACGGATAGATGAAAGCAATTTCCAGATCAAATACCAGAAAGATCATGGCGATGACGTGATAGCGAATATGGAAGCGCTCTCGGGCTGTTCCCGTCGGCTTGATGCCGGACTCATAGGCTGCGCTCTTGCGCGCAGAGGGCCTGCTAGGGCCAAGGAGCTTATTGGCAAAGATAACCACCAGAGTGATGCCGCTAGCCAAGATCATGTAAATCAGGATTGATAAATATTCTGAAAGCATTGGATTTCTGCCCCTCCTAGCGTCCCCGATTATATCGAATTCAAAAAAATCATGTCAATGATGACTATCAACTGATTCTTTGGGCGGGAAGAGAATGGAAGCTCCAATGGATGCTCCAATCACTACCACAATCACACTCAGTGCGATCCCCACTGGAATATCAATGAGCTTGGATAGCGCCATCTTGACTCCTACAAACGTAAGCACAACGGCCAACCCATATTCGAGATAGCGAAAGAGTGGAACGAGACTGGCCAACGCAAAATAGAGTGCCCGCATCCCTAACACCGCAAAGACATTGGAAGAATAAACGACAAATGGGTCAAGCGTAATTGCCAGAATGGCGGGGACAGAGTCAAGCGCAAAGATAACGTCTGTAACGGCAATTGTGATCAAGACGATGAAGAGCGGCGTCGCATAGAGCTTTTCATTGCGCTTGATAAAGAATGCGCCTGTCTGATCATCTGTAGTTACAGGCACAAGCTTTCGCACAATGAGAATGATTGGATTCTTCTCTGGATGTGGCTTACTCTCCCCACGAAAGGCCATCTTGATACCCGTAAAGATCAAGAAGGCTCCAAAGAGATAGATGATCGCTTCAAACCGATGGACGAGCGCGATCCCGGCCAGAATGAAGAGAGCCCGAATGATGAGTGCACCGACAATTCCCCAGAAGAGCACGCGGTTCTGATGCTGAGTGGGAATATGAAAGTATGAGAAGATGACCCAAAAGACAAATAAATTATCAATGCTGAGTGATCTCTCGATGAGATAACCGGCGAGAAAGTTGATCCCCATCTTCTCCCCCATTGTGAAGTAGACGACAAGGTTGAAGGCAAGGGCGAAGCCAATCCAGACCCCGCTCCAGAGGAGCGCGTCGCGTAGCTTGATCTCCGAGCTCTTGCGATGAAAGACCCCCAGATCAAGTACTAGCAGTACGACGACAACAACGCCAAAGATTGCCCATTTCATGATCTCATCTCGATTTGATCTGTTGAGTAATTTCTAGTTGTCAGAGCCACTTCTTCCGCTTGAAATAGAGCAGCATCCCTAGGGCAATGATGCCCATGATCCCAAGGACTGCAAAATAACCCCAGTGCCAGCGGAGCTCCGGGATGTAATCAAAGTTCATTCCATAAATGCCAACAATAAATGTGAGTGGAATGAAAATTGTGGCGATGATGGTGAGCACCTTCATCACCTCATTCATGCGATTGCTGAGGCTTGATAGATAGAGATCCATCATTCCAGCCACAATGTCGCGCAAGGTCTCTACCGTATCAATCACTTGAACTGTGTGATCATAGACGTCGCGCATGAAGATCATCGTTGGCGGCTGGAAGATCGGAATCTCGCCGCGCTGAAAGTGATTGATGACATCTCGTAGCGGCCAGACGGCCTTTCGCAAAAAGAGGATCGACCGCTTCAGATCATGAATCTGCGCCAGCACTTCCGGGGTAGGATTGACAGCAAGCTGCTCATCTAGAAATTCTATTCTGTCCCCAACCTTCTCAAGCACGGCAAAATAGTTGTCCACAACGGCGTCTATCAGTGCATAGACAAGATAATCAGCCCCAGCCTTCCGGATTTTCCCTTTGTCATTGCGAAGCCTGTTCCGTACGGGATCAAAGACATCGCCCTCGTTCTCCTGAAAAGTGAGGACAAAATTTGGACCTAGGATGAGACTCACCTGCTCATCTTCGAGCTTGGCCTCTTGTTCATTGAAGCTGAGCATTCGCAGCACAATGTAGATGTAGCTCTCAAACTCCTCCATCTTGGGGCGCTGCCCTGTGCTCAATATATCTTCGAGCACGAGTGGGTGAATATTGAAGTGTCTGCCCAGAGCCTCAATGATTTCTACTTGTTGAAGCCCGTCTATGTTGACCCAAGTGCTTGTGGGAAGATCTTTGAATGGAAAGGCCTCTTCGCTCTTCTTAAGCACTCTCTCTTGAACGTGATCGCCGTCGTACTCCATCAGGCTGATCTTGACCTCTTCAGTGCGTTTGGAGCCAAGATAGATGAGTGTCCCTGGAGAGAGACCTGCTTTTTTTGAACGTCGCCCAGTCAGTTTGCTCATAGAAATATGGGATGGTTATAGAGGATTCGCCGGCTCAAATCAAAACAGGGAAAAGAGATGAGCTGGAAGAACATAGAATTGGAAGCGATTTGCTTATTTAACGTCGATATTGACCTGAAACGAAATGGAGTGGATTTCGCAGGGGGTTGGGGCTTGCCTGCAGAGCGGATCACCGACGGCTTGCAATGTTGTCTGGCCGGCGCTCTTGGCTTCATAGATCCCCTGTGCGCCACGAATCACCATGATATTGGGAACCCGGCTGATCACGCTCATGTCACTGATTGAGATATTCCAGTCAAAGCCCTCACCCAGCTTGAGCAAGAAGCGGTCATGGACTCTGAGATGTATGGTCTTGCCGTTCAGATTGAGATCGACAATCTGCGATGATGGCTGCGGCGAGAAGAGACCGCATCCTGTTAGGGAGAGGATGGCCAGTATTGTGGTAAACCAATATACTCGCTTCATGCATTAATTATAGTTTGCTCTCTCGTGCATTCGCAAGCTTTGTTCGCAAGGGCTTTAGATTTGAGATTCTGCGAGGCAGCCGCATCGTCATCAAGAGTCCGATGATCACGCAGAGCGCAGCAAAGAAGAAGCTTGCAGGATAGCTCCAGGTCGCCAGGAAACCTCCGATCAGGGCACCGGCGATCCCGCCGATTCCCATGGCGCTGTAATAGGCTCCGATGGCCTGGCCGCGATAGGCCTGCCGCACGCGCTTCGAGATCACCGAGATGGCCGACAGATTGATGCAGGCCCAGCTTAGACCCGTGACGATAAACATGAGAACCACCGCAATCATCAGCATGACTGAATTTCCTCTTAAGAGGAGCAGCCCAGCAGTTAGGGCAAACATAATGGACCTGACTGCCAGAAAGAAGCGCTGGATGTGACGAGTGCGGTAAGGAGCCGTAAAGAGATCCATGTGGGCATTTGTTAAGGCCGAAGCGCCATGATGAAAGATGTAGAGAAAGAAGGTCTCGGAAGCGCTAAAGCCAAGTTGATTGAGCAAAAAGAGTGGCAGAGGGACAAAGAAGGCCTGAAAGCCGAGATGATAGACAATAATCGCATAATAATAACGGGTGAGCGGCGTGCCAAAGATATTCTCCCCACGAAAGACTCTCCATACCCGAAGCGGATGAATAGAGTGAAGGAGCTGCAGAGGCATAAATCGAAAGCGCTCCAGAAATGCTCCTGCGGTTGGCAAAACATCCTGAACGCTCTGCTCTAAATTTGTCTCTCTGGGCTCTCTGATCCAGAGGATGGCAAAGATCATAGCAATGAGCGCGATCGATGCGAGAACTTCAAAGAGACCGCTGAGCGCCGTGCCGCCCCAAAGCCCCACAACCCAGCTGGTCCAGATCGTTCCCAGGATCAGACCGGACATCCAGCCGAGTGTGCTCATCCGGTTGAGCCGGTTGATTTGAAAAGACCACTGATCCCTCGGCTGATTATGAATCGCTAGCGACGTGGATACGGCAACGCTGGCCAGCCATAGAAAGGTTAAAAGAACGTTGGCCCAGAGCAGCGTATAGAGTGACCGAGAGAGTCCCATCAGGCTAAGCCCGACAAAGACTCCAAAGAAGCCCAGAATCACAAAGGGCTTGCGCTGCCCCGTGCGGTCGCTCTGCCGTCCCCAGAAGAGACTGGCGATGACGCCGAAGAAGCTGGCCACTGCCGTCACGATGCCAAAGTCGCTGGGGCTGCCGCTCAGCACTTGAGAAACATAGAGGGGAATCAGAATTGAAGCGCCACCCTGCGCCATGTTGGCCAGCGCATAGGCAAAGATATAGCGGTCTTGAGTGTGCAAGAGCTTGATCATGGCGAAGCGATTATAACAACCCCAAAAAAAAGAAGAGGGACCCGGGCTTCCGGGCCCCTCTTTCGAGCTTCTGAAATATTTGGCGCTAAGTGTTTAGAGTCTTCTTGAAAGCGGTGCTTGGGCGGAACTTGGGCACCCAGCGGGAAGGAACTTCCACGGGCTGCTTGGTGCGAGGATTGACGCGCTTGACTGATTTTCGCTTGTAGGCCTCGAAGCTTCCGAAGCCTGGCAGCTTGACCTTCTGATTTTTACCGCAAGAATCAACAATGATGTCTAGAAATGCATCCAGCGCCTCAGTCGTCTTCTGTTTGGAAAGGTGCGTCTTGTTTGCAAGTTGATTGACCAATTCCTTCTTATTCATGGTGTCCCTCTCCTTTGTTTGGGAATTGAAGATTAAAGGATAATTTCGCTCTCTCCATCATCATGACGGCTCAGTCCTCGTCCACTTCGTCATCGTCCTCCCACTCATCATCCTCGTCCTCTTCGTCGTCATCCTCCCACTCATCATCGTCATCAGGGCCGAGAAAGAGATGGAGCCGTTGGTGAAGGTCGTAATCCGCGATCCGCATTGTTACCGCATCCCTCCTCTCTGAGGAGTCTTTTGCAGAAGAGCTTCTGCCCTCTCTCTATAAAATGACCTTGGGTAGGCCATATCGCTCTAGTTATTCGTTGTACAGGGCGCGGATTATAATGCAAGCATTTTTGCTTGTCAAGATTGTGGTTCTGTGCAAAAACAACCCACTGGGAGGGCATTTTTAATCCCTTCTTCAAAACCGGGTCTGCAATGTTTGCCCCTCATGAAATTCTTGAAAGAGCTTTGCTCTACTCTGTAAGCTCAGGCCATGCGGTTCTTGCATGGGCTTTGGGCATCTCAAGGAATTTTCTCCTTCCGCTGGGATGATCCCGTCACAAAAAAGGCGATCTTGTCGCTGGCCACGCTGGTTGTGATCTATCTTCTCGTTCTCCTGGTCACGAAAATTCTGAACCGGGCGATCAAAGACGTGCGCTGGAAATATAAAACAAGAAAATTTCTCTATTATTTTGGTGCATTTTTCTTTGGCATAGGGCTGGTTCTCATTTGGGCCGATTTTGCAGGCCAGTTCGCTCTTGTGCTTAGTGTGATCGGCGCGGGAGTGGCGATTGCCTTTCAACAGCCTCTGGTCAGCCTGGTTGGATGGCTGCGCATCATCATCAATCGGCCCTACACCATTGGAGACCGGATTGAGATTAACGGCATCGCTGGCGATGTCATTGATATTCAGCTGCTCAAGACTGTGCTCCTTGAGATTGGAGGCACAGGGACCTCACGCAGCGCGCAGAGCACGGGGCGGGTGGTCGACTTTGCAAATGGCTTCATCTTCTCACAGCCGCTCTTCAACTACACGCGCGGGACTGAATACTTGTGGAATGAGTACCCCATTTTGGTCACCTTTGAGAGCGACTGGCGACGCGCGCATGATGTGGTCTTAGAGATTGTCAATCAGCACACAGCTCGCTTTGAGTCCGGTGCCCGCGCTCAGATTGCCAAGATGGCCGAGCATTATCTCATTCAGTTCAATGTGCTAAGGCCGATTGTCTATGTTGCCATTCGGGAGAGCGGTGTGGAACTAACTCTGCGGTACATCTCGCCTGCGCGTCAGGCTCGCCAGATTCGGGATGCTATCAGCCGGGACATTTTGACAGCTTTTCAGAGAGAGCCTGGCGTCGAGCTGGCCTATCCAACCACGCGGTCTTTCACTCGCATCAATGAAGAGCCGAAGTATCTGCAAAAAAAGGCAGGAAGAGAGGAATAAGCCGGGTTCTGTTCCCACAAGGGGACGAGAGCCATCCTTCTACGCGGCCTACCCGCAGGCATCGGGCGGGCAGCCCTCAAGCACCTGCTTACTTGGCCTTGCTCCAGCCGGAGGATTACCAGCCACAACCCAGTCACCCGGATTGGCGGTGAGCTCTTACCTCGCCCTTTCACCCTTGCCTGATCCCCGAAGGGCCATCGGCGGTCTTGTCTCTGTGGCCTGTCTCAGAGATCGCTCTCTCTCGGCTTGCGCCGAGCGGCTTGCCCTGCGGAGCCCGGACTTTCCTCAAGGCGTAAAGCCCTGCGGCTCTCTACCTCTCTTCACAAGTATTGTACTGCACAGCGCGCCAGAAGTGTCGAAAGCCACTGGATTCCGGCTCGCGGCTGCGCCTTGGCCGGAATCCAGGAATTTATTGCTAGAAAATCATTAGACTTTCACCATCACGGGGATGATGAATTGAGAAGACAGGACTAGCAAGCCTGATAGTCATCTTTGATAGCGGCAATTAGGGCAATAATAGACGACCCGGCTCTTTCGCTGAGAGCTGCGTCGCTGAAGCTGTGAATAGCCGATGGACTCTTGGCGCTTGCGCATCGGCCTACCGCACTTTGGACAGGACGAAAGAAAGGCCGCCCGGATCAATAAGAGCAGCATGAGAGCCACGCCCACTCCGCCTGCGACATACCAGAAGCTCATGGGGAGCGAGAGAAATTTTGAGCTCTGTTGCTGAGGAAGCATCTGATCGGGCGGCACGTTTGTAGTTGATGGCTGTGTCGTTGTCGTATTGGAGGAGTTGGCCTGTGAAGGCGGCGGCGTGACGGGAACGACCACATAGAGCCCTTTTAACGTCGTCACAAAATCAATCGCCGCTTCGCTGATGTTGTGATCGGAGACCGACTTTTGCGCCTTGGCCAGCGCTTCTTTGACCGCAGGGTCAGCAAATGAAGCGCTCAGATCAGCACTCGTCCTCCAATAGAACTGCCAGTCATTCTCCTCAGTTACAAAGAGCAGAAAGATGGATCGCTCTCCCTCCAGCTGCCACGCCTGCCAGAGCGCTTCTCCAAATTGAGGCGGATTGCTAAAGGGATCGAGCCGTGAGAAGAGAAGGGTGACTCGTGTCTTGCCATCATTCTGCAGAGTGGTGATTAAGTCTTGAAGAGCCTTGCGGCTCTCATTGCCAAGCGTGGCAGAGTAGTCGTTGATCGCTCCCGTCTTCTGCGGCATCGGAGGGGCTGGCGAAGCATTTTGAGTGCTTGGATTGTTTTGCGGAGCCTTCTCAGCCAGAACTGAGACAGCCAGCAAGAGAATAAAAAGCAATGCCGCGCCCAATCTCCGGAGCTTCATGGTTTTAGTTTACGGGTGCAGGATTCTGCTGCAGTTCTCACAGGTGACGAGATCGAGCCCCTCTCGCACACGCTCGATGGTGGTCTGGCTGAGTGGCAATGAGCAGCCGGTGCAGCGGCCATCCCGCACAGAAGCGAGAGGCTGCTCCAACGATTTTGACAACCCCTGATATTTTGCAAGAAAGACGGGATCCAGAGATTCCAAAAGCCGGGTGCGCTCCGTCACTTCGATGGCGATCTTCTGGCGGATCTGAGCCGTCTCTTCATCCACCTCGCGCATCTCCTCTTCGATGCGGCTCTTCCAATGCTGATAAGAGGCTTCGCGCTCTTTCAGTTTGGCCATCTCGCTCTGAACCTGATCGAGGAGAGTGATCGCCTCTTCTTCGGCCTTCTCCATCAATTCACGGTTGTGCTGCATCTGTTGTCGAAGCGACTCCATCTCTTTGAAGCTCACCAGGCCGTCGTCGAGCTGTTTTTGATATTTGCGAATCTGGATATCGAGGTCATCCGCTTGGGCAGAGCGCTCTTGGCTCTTGCGGCGCAGATCGGCAAATTTCTCTTTGACAGCGGCCTCTGATTTCTCTTCGGTGGCCAGAGTTGCCTCGATCTTTTTGTGTTGGTCTGTGAGACGGTGCAATTTATCGCTGAGTGTGCGGATTTGAGTATCCTTTTGCTGGATGGCGATGAGTGCTGTTAGTGCCTGGTTCATTTCCCTCGTCTCGATTGTAGTCTCGATTTTGAGAGTCAGCAAGGACGAGCTTCAAAGATCGATCTGATAGTTGCAGCAAGAGAATCACAAATGAATGACAACTTAAATGCAATTCCTGGATTCCCGCTTTCGCGGGAATGACAGTCAACTTGGCCAGCAACATGAATCTCTACTTCAGAAGTTTTATCTGCGAACAACGGAGACTGTCATACACGAATATCGAAAGCGCCCGTCATTCCGGCCAAGCCCGTCAGGGCGCGAGCCGGAATCCAGGAATCTCCACAAACCACTCTCATCTACCCATTCAGCCCGCAGGGCGGTCTTTGCTGAGAAACTGAGAAAGTCTTGATTCTATGAGAAGATTCTGATAAGAAACAGTGTGAGAAAGCCACTGAGAAACTGTCGTTCGTTTCTCACCAACAAGACAATTTCTTATCTATTTCTCAGTGGCTTTCTCATCAAGAAATTCCGTTCTGTACTGGAGTTTCTCACTTTCTCAGTGTGATGATCTACTCCAGAGAACCAGACCAAGCAACCCCTCAGAAGAGTTCAGTCACAGAAAAGTCACTCGTCACTTGCTATTCGATGACCCCTGAGGCTGCATCGTCTCCAGCAGCCTCAAGTAGTCCGCCTGGGATGAGAGCACCAGCGTGGTGTTCGTCTCCAGAGTCTTTTTGTACGACTCCAGCGTCCGCCAGAAGAGGAAGAACTTCTCATCCTGGTTGTAGGCGTTGGCGTAGGTCTCCAGGGCCTGGGCATCGCCCTCGCCTTTCAGCTCTTCGGACGTCTTGCTGGCATCGGCCTTGATGATCGTGACTTGCCGGTCAGCGTCAGAGCGGATGCGCTGCGATTCCTGCTCTCCCTCGGCTCTGAAGCGCTGCGCAATCTGTTTGCGCTCGCTGATCATGCGCTGATACACAGCCTGGGCGTTGGCATCAGGAAGGTCGGCACGCTTGATGCGCACATCCACAATCTGAATGCCAAAGTCTGCCACTTGCGTCTGAGCGCTCTGCTTCACTTCAGTCAAGAAATCGCGCTGCAAGACGTCTGTAAAGTTCTTCTTCCCGAGCACATCTCGCAAAAGTCCATAGACAATGTTATCCAGGTTGGTCTCCGCTTGAGTTCGACCACCAGGGACTGTCTGGACGAACTTCTGGAGATCTGCAATGCGCCAAAGCGTGTAGCTGTCTATGGTCAGGCGCTGCTTGTCCACAGTAATGATCTCTGCTGGCTTGATGTCCATGCTCAGCAGCCGGTCTTCCACATAGACAACGTTCTGTACAAACGGAGTCTTGAAGTAGAGCCCGGGATCCGTCACAATCCGTTTGATCTTCCCGAACTCAAGAACGACGGCCTTCTGGGTCTCATCCACCGTAAAGCTGAAGAGGGAGAAGCCGATCCAAGCCAGCACAAGCAGCCCAATCACTCCGAATAGTATACGCCTCATTTGCCGGCCCCCTTCAAGAGCTGCTCCAGGTTTAAGAGACTGATGACCCCACTGCCCTCGGCAGCGGGGACGATGATCTTGTTCATTCCTGGGAGGACCTCTTCCATCGTCTCGATGTAGAGCCGGTCTTCCGTAACGCTCGGCCCGAGCTTGTAGCGGCCAAGAACAGAGAGGAAGCGCGCGACATCACCCTCAGCCTGCAAGATGCGGCTCTGCTTATAAGCATCCGCTTCGTTCAAAATGCGCTGCTTTGCGCCTTCAGCGACAGGAATCTGCTCATTGGAATAACGCTTGGCATCCAAGATCGCGCGCTCCTTATCCTGGGCGGCGCTGTTGACATCATCAAAGGCCTGCGCCACTTCCTTTGTTGGCGGAGTCACCTCTTGGAGCCGGACGTTCGTGATGCGGATGCCAGCACCATACTGATCAAGCAGGGCTTGCAGCTCTTTCAGCGCTTCATTGGCGATCTCTTCGCGTTGATCAGTGAGAGCCTGATCCACGGTGCTCGTCGCAACCCGCTCTCGGATGATGGCCTGGGCCGCCTCTCGAATGAGTGTGCGATAATCTTCGAGCTGAAATGCGAATTTTTGTGTATCGATGATGGAATACTGAATGACCATCTCCACAGAGATGATGTTAAAATCACCGGTAAGCATCAAGGCCTCTTCGGGGTTGGTCGGGAACTGAGTGCTGGGAACGCCCGAGCGGCTCTGAAAGCCGATCTCTTCTGTCCGTACGTTGGACTGATCGACAATCACAACGCTCTCGATCGGCGCTGGCCAGTGATAATTGAAGCCAGGACTCGTCGTGGCCGTATATTTACCGAATTGCTTAACCAGGCCGATCTCAGAAGGCTGGATCGTATAGAAACCGCTGGCCAGCCAGATCCCGAGGATCACCAGAAGAATTACAATGACGGTAAACCCGCTCAATTTGCCGATCTGGCGTCCCCACTTTTGCCAGGGTTGCTCAGAGTTTCCAATATCAAAGGGTTCTTTCAATTTGGGGTTCCTCCTTCAACTACAGACTTGTTGTCTGTTGAATGATTGTACGAAGCAGCACCGATGGCTTCAATGAATTTGCAATTTGAGCCTCTCTTGCATACCCTGGAGTATGGGAATTGGAGGTCAGCAGCACGTGACTGAGGAAGGCATTCTCATTCTCGATTTCGGCTCCCAATATACTCGTCTGATTGCCAAGGCGATCCGTGAGCTTGGCGTCTATTCCGAGATTCTCTCGCCCGAGATTTCCACCGCAGAGATTGGCAAACGCAACCCCAAAGCGCTCATCTTGTCTGGCGGTCCATGCAGTGTCTATGAAGAGGGCGCACCGCGCGCGGATCAGAAAATCTACGGGCTTGGCCTTCCGATTCTAGGTATCTGTTACGGGATGCATCTGATCGCGCATGATCTCGGGGGAGTCGTTGTCACCTCCAAAGCGGAGTATGGCACAGCCACAGCCGAGATTGTGGAGCGAGACCCAATCTTTTCAGGATTAGCAGCCAAAGAGCCGGTCTGGATGAGCCATGGAGATATCATTGAGCAGTTGCCAAAGGGCGTAAAGACCTTGGCAACTACGCAAAACTCGACTGGAAAACTGGTTGCGGCGTTGCGAAATGAATCGGGGAGCATATACGGTCTGTCATTTCATCCAGAAGTTCATCACACAATCCATGGCAAGATGATTCTGAAGAACTGGCTCAAGCTCTGCGGCATTAAGGGAAGCTGGAATCCGGGCAACCTGGTCAGCGAAAAGACGAGATCTCTCCAGCACGAATTGAAAGATAAACGCGCGCTCATCGGAGTCTCCGGCGGCGTAGATTCGAGCACCGCAGCGGTGCTCACCCATCGCGCCATTGGCGAGCGGCTCATCCCGCTCTTTGTGGATACAGGGCTTTTGCGAAAAGATGAAGTGGCTCGCACTCAATCTGTCTTTGAAAGTTTGGGTTTGCATCTAAACGTCGTCGATGCAAGCCAGAAGTTCTTTGAAAAATTGAAGGGCGTCACCGATCCTGAGACAAAGCGCAAGGCGATCGGCGAGACGTTCATCCGTGTCTTTGAGGCTGAAGCCCATAAGCTCGAAAAGAGCCACGGCAAAATTGACGTGCTCATCCAAGGCACGATCTATTCAGACGTGATTGAGAGCGGCGGAGCTGGAACTGCCAAACATGCCGACAAGATCAAGAGCCACCACAATGTTGGAGGTCTTCCCGAGAAGTTGGGCTTCCAGCTTGTCGAGCCGCTGCGAGAATTCTTCAAAGATGAAGTGCGCGAGATTGGAAAATCATTGGGCATTCCCGCTGATATTCTCAACGAGCAGCCCTTTCCGGGACCAGGTCTGGCTGTCCGGATACTGGGTGAAGTGACCCCAGACAGCATTGCCCTGTTACAAGAGGCCGATGCCATTCTTCGCGAAGAAGTGAGATTGGCTGGGCTCCATCACACGATCTGGCAGTACTTTGCGGTTCTTCTGCCCTTGAGAAGCGTTGCGGTTCGAGGCGACAACCGGGGCTATGGCTACGTGCTAGCTTTGCGGGCCGTCCATTCACGTGATGGCATGACAGCTGACTGGTATAGAGTTCCGCATGAGCTCTTGGAAAAGATCTCGAGCCGCATCACCAATGAGCTGCAGGAGATCACGCGGGTGGTTTATGACATCACGTCTAAGCCACCGGCTACAATTGAATGGGAGTAAGGCTTTCTTAGAGGAAGGGGGACATGCTTGAAGGTCTGCCTCTATCTGGAAGCTGAGAGTGCCGTCGCCAAGTCAGGATTCCGCCGGGCATTCCAATCTCATCAGCAGGCACTTCGCACTGCGGGAGTCGAAGTTAGCACAAACCCGAATGACCGAGATTACGAGCTTCTTCATCTACACGCCTTTGGTCCAAAGTCTCTCTATCACCTCAACCGCGCCAAGCGAGAAGGCATAAAAGTAGTCGTTCATGCCCACAGCGTCGGTGCCCACGACTTTCGGGACAGTTTTACACTCTCCAATTGGATCGCACCCGTCTATGAGAGATACTTGAGCTTTGTGTATGCGCAAGCCGATGCTATCTTTACACCAACCCCTTTTGCTAAAAAGATGCTGATTCAATTGGGCATTGAGAAGCCCATCTCTGTCATCAGCAATGGTGTGGATTCAAGCCAATTCAAATTTTCAGCGGAAGCCCGTGAGAAGTACAGAAGAGCAAATAATCTCTCCCGATTTACTGTCTTTGGGGCTGGACTGGTCATCCCGCGCAAAGGGATTGTCGATTTTGTCGAGATGGCCAAGCGGTCGCCTCAGCTTGATTTTATTTGGTATGGACACCGCTGGCCCAAGGCATTCGCGTATCACCCCAAGATGGACCGGATCTTGGAAGAGCACCCTGGCAACGTCAGACTGCCTGGCTATGTTGAGCATCCAAGCGAGGCCTTCTGTGCGGGAGATGTGCTCTTCTTTCCCTCGCATACGGAGACCCAGGGCATGGTTTTGTTAGAAGCCGCGGCACTCGGACGTCCCATTGTCGTGCGTGACTTGCCTGAATTTAGCGACTGGCTCACGCATGGCGTTGACTGTTTGAAGGGCAAGACATTGGATGAGTTTGGAGAGCATTTGTTACGGCTCTCCGAAGATCGTATCTTATACGAGCGGCTGGCCAGTGCGGCCAGGGAGATGGTAAGGAATCATTTCATCGAATCCGTGGGAGAACAATTGAAGGCGTTGTATCTCTCTGTGCTGCAGAACGACTCTGCCAGAGAGACTGCCGCCATTCATGGATAAGGAGCTTGCATGATCTCTGTAGTCATTCCACTCTATAACGAAGCCGATGAGATTGAGAGCTGTTTACGTGCGTTTACCCGTCAGACCTATGGCGGGCCTTTCGAGGTGATCGTTGTTGATAACAACTCCAGCGATGATTCCCCCGCCCGCGTCTGGCAGTTTGCCATCACCCACCCCAAGATGGAGATTCACCTGATCCACGAGGGGAAGCAGGGCGTCTCTGCCGCATCACAGGCAGGCTTTTCTCATGCCCAGTATCCGATCATCGCCCGCACCGACGCCGACACGGTTGTGTCAGATGACTGGCTTGAGGTGATTGAGCAACGCTTTCAGGACTCAAAAGTGGCCGCGCTCTGCGGACGCGTCGGCTTTCGAGATCCCAGACCTCTGCAAAAATGGCTTCTCTTCGAGCAGATCATTGCCTTTCACCAGAAAGTTCACATCCTGATCAAAAAGCCGCACTTCTGGGGCTTCAACTTTGCCGTGCGTAAAGAGGTCTTTCAGCGCACCGGAGGCTTTGACACCCGGCTGCGCATGGCCGAAGATCTTGATTTAGCGCTCCGCATCCAAGAGAGCCTCTACTCCACTGAGAGAATTGAATATGCCGATGATATGCAGGTCTTCTCATCCAGCCGCCGTTACACTCCCGACCAGGAGTGGTGGAACTATACAGTAACTGGATACAAGTCCTACTTTCAGCGTGCCTGGCTCGGGCGCATATCGCCATGGATGTGTGTCTCTCCTCCACCCGACGAGAATCGCCCAGCTTTACCAATTCGCTCATCCTATCGCCGGAGGAGCAAGCGCCGCAGAGAGCCGGTGAAGGGACACTTTTCGTGAGTCGGAGACGCCTGGCGGTCATCGCCCTCGATGGGGCATCGCCAGAGCTGATCCAGCGCTGGGGCAACTCAGGAGAGCTTCCAAATCTATCTCAACTGGTGCAGAAGGGGGCTTTTGGCCCTCTCACCAGCGTCATTCCACCTGTGACCGGTGCAGCCTGGGGCTCATTTTGCACGGGCGTTCTGCCAGGACGACATGGCGTCTTTGAGTGGCTCCGGCGAGGAGAGAAGAGCTATAAGTTAAATTTGGTCAATTCAAGCGCTCTTGCCTTCCCCACGCTCTTCGAGTGGCTGAGCCAGCATGACATTCGGGTGGGAGTCATGAGTGTGCCGCTCTCCTATCCCATTCGCCCTGTCAATGGTTTTGTGGTGAGTGATCTTTTGACGCCGACTGGGGAAAAGTACACCTATCCAGTCTCATTACAAGACGAAATAGAACAAGAGCTTGGAAAGCCGTATCCGCTTGCTCCACCTCCCTGGCCAGGCAGATCGCGTGCCATTCGCTGGCTTGATGATCTGAAAGCTTCGCTACAAGCGCGTACAAAAGCCGCTTTGCATCTTGCTTCGACGCAGCAATGGGACTTCTTTATGCTCCATGTGATGGAGACAGACTCTGTCCAGCATCAGATGTGGCAACAGATTGACAGGATCCCACGCAGACGCTATCGTCTCGATCTTGGAGAGCGCAATCCAATCTTAGAAATTTATAAGCTCTGTGATCAATTTATCGGCGAATTTCAGAGACAGCTCAATGACAAGACTGATCTTATGATCATCTCAGACCATGGCTTTGGCACGCATCTCCACAACCTGCATTTGAATACGTGGTTATTAAAAAATGGCTTTTTGAACCTCAAGAAAAATTTCTCGTCACAACTGAAGCGCTTCTTATTTGAACTTGGCCTCTGCCCAGAAAACCTCTATCCGTGGGAAGAGAATCTCAGGCTCCTGGGAAAAGTAACGGGAGAGCGGGCTTATGAGTGGCTGGGGCGCTTAGCTCTCTCCATGCAGAATATCGACTGGTCCGCAAGCGTCGCATATTCCTATGGGAATGTTGGCCAGATCTATCTCAATCGCGCAGGGCGTGAGCCAGAAGGAATCGTCACAGAGAGAGAAGCTGAAAATATTATAACTCGACTGGAACAAAGGCTTCGAGGATGGAGAAATCCAGCCAACAACGAGCCCGTCGTAGATCGAATTTATCGAAAAAGAGAAGTCTATACATCACGAGCGCTTGAGCGCGCGCCAGATCTTGTCTTTCTCCCCAAAGACGGCTATTCGCCGATGGGACTATCAGAGTTTCTGGCGAATAGGCCCATAACTCATCCTGTGGCTCATTCGGGATGGCACCGGCTGGATGGCCTATTTATTGGATCAGGTGAGCCCTTCCTATCAGGTCCAAAACAGAACTTGAAGCTGATCGATCTGTTTCCTGCAATCTGCCAGCTAATGGACGCTCCAGTTCCTGATCACATTGATGGGAAGATGTCCGTCTCGCTTCTTAAAGAGATTAGCGATGCGTCTCGCCAACGAAACGGAACATCGCCAGCACAAGCGCGAGAGACTCAGGGCTCTCTTACAGCCGCTGAAGAAGAAGAGATACGTGAGAGGTTGAAGGGCTTGGGGTATCTGTAAGTAAAGAATCCGAGCACAAGAGAGACAATCCCGCTAATAGCCAACCCGAGCAGGACACCTCGCAAGGCGGTCAGCTCAATCATGCCAGGCTGTGTGAGCTCTTTAAGTACGGAACTGCTCAGGATTGAGATCCAAAAGAGGAGAGTAAACGAGAAGATCCCGATCAAGATCGCATTAGCCAGTGCGATCAGCCCACCAAGAATGAGGAATGGTGCTCGCACCGTTCTTGGGTTGACTCCGGCCAGCTCCAATAGCTCAAGCTCTCCGGAAAAATCTCTTTTTGCTGCGATCATGCCCCAGCGAACCACCAGAAGCCCAAAAAGCCATAAGACGATCCCTGCCCCAAGAAGCCAATCGCGGTTGACTGGATTCGCTGCGAAAGTTTTGAAGGACCCTGGATTCGAGGCAATGGGAAGTGAGACGCTCTGCACACTCGGCAATGTCTGGAATTGGGCCATCGCGGAGTCTGCCGAGACCCCAGCCCGAAGCGTGATCTCAAAATGTTCGACAGCACCCGGTGATGAGTCTGTAGAGAAGAGATAGCGCGCACTTAAAATCTCCGGTGCAGAGTTCAATCTCTGCTGAAGGTCTTCAAGATCAGATTGCGCCAGACTGGGCTGTGGGATGACCCACAACCTGGCTCCTTGACGAGTATCTTGAGTTTGGGTCAGCACAGAGACAAGCGAGAGCACGATGAAGAGAAATGCCCAACCCAGGATTCCAGAGAGCAAAAGCGTCCAAGTCTTGGATTGGAAGCTCCGAATCATCTCTTTGACAATGTAAAGTCCTCGGATCATTCCGGCTCTCCTTGCTCTGATGCGGGAGCAGACGCCTGGCGCTCTTGCATCTTCCCATCTTTCAGGTCGAAGCACAAGATCGGGAATCGATCAGGAAATGTCTCAGCTGCTGTCGTCATCAGAGTTGTCAGGCGCTTGCGCAGATGGATTCGAACTAAAACATTTAGATACTTCTCCTTCTCTTGAGGAGAAGAGATCTTCTGCAAGGGCTCGTCCAGCAGGAGCAGCACTGGATCATGACTCAGTGCGAGGGCCAATGCAAAGAGCTCTCGCTCGCTTTCGCTCAAAGACTGGGGAAGCTGACCGGCTTTACCGCTCAGCTCGACCAGCTCCAGCACCACATCCGTGCGTTGACTTGCATCCTCTTCTGAAAAATCGAGTGCTCTTAGTTTGAACAATAGAGTCTCTCTCACTACCCGGTTCCCAAACGAAGCGTGATCTTCCAATACGACTCCCAGACGCCGCCGGAGCTGTCGCAGTTTTTCGGCATTGATCCTCAAAATATTTCTTTCGTCGACCAGAATCTGGCCATGGTCGGGTTTGCACTGCCCCATGAGCATTCGCAAAAAGAGGGATTTCCCAAGACCTGGTGGGGCACAGAGACAGCCCCACTCTCCCCGGTTGAGCCGGAAATGGAGGTCCTTGAAGATGCCTCGGCCCTCTGCATCCGAAAGACTCAACTCGGAGACTTGAACCATAATCGGCATTGGAACCTCCTACTCCTCTTTCGTGCGAATGGCCCGAATCATTCGATCCCGCCCGGCAAGATCAGGAAAGACCTCCCACTCTGAGAAACTACAAGATTTGCTCAATAAATTATGAACAGCTTCGCCTTGATTGTATCCAATCTCTAGATACAAAAACCCCCCCGGCTTGAGAATGTGCGGCACTTGCTGAAGAAGTCTCTCGATCTCGCGAGTGCCCCGCAGCCCGCCATCCAGAGCCAGTCGCGGCTCGTGATCTGTGACTTCATTTGAAAGCCCTTCCAATTCTTCAGTGGGAATATAAGGCGGGTTGGCCACGACCAGATCAAATATTCCGGTAACAGCCGCTGCCCAGTCAGATAGTAAGAGCGTGATGCGCTCTGCAACCCCGTTAGCAAGGGCATTCTCTTGGGCAATGTCAAGCGCATCTGCTGAGATGTCCACGGCAACGGCTTGTGCAGCTGGCCAGGATTTCAGGAGCGCGATAGCGATGGCTCCGGATCCCGTTCCAAGATCTAATAGAGCGACGGCCTCGTGCTGCTGATGGCCCCTCGCATTGAAGTCATTTAGAATCCGCTCGACAAGCTCTTCCGTCTCAGCTCGGGGAATAAGCACATGCGGATTGACACGGAGCCGCACATTTACAAAATCCACATCCCCGACCAAATAGGCAGATGGAGTGCCGGCTTTGCGTTTTTGAATCAACTCACGGAAGTGCACGCTCTCTTCTGGATCAAGGACTCGGGTTGGATTGACATACAGCGTCAATCGACTGGATTTGAGAGCGTGAGCCAAAAGCTCTTCGGCTTCAAACCGAGAGTTCGCTATGCCTGCTTGACGGAAATATTGGGTCGTCCAGTCCAGCGCCTCTCGAATCGTCCAAGATGACCGATTTGGGGCAGATTGCTCCTCCTCTTTTGTCAATCTCTCTCTCACCGCCTGCATTCTCACATCCTCGTCACGGTAACAAAATCATTGTCAAATCGTCAAGCTTGGGCTATGATGATCGCGAAATGTCAGAAAAGTCCGTTCGATTGAGGAATATCGTACCAAAATTCTTCCTCTACCTGGGTATAGCCGGAGCGGGAGCCATTACGACCGCGAGTCAGCGCCCGATTGGTTGGATGGAGAGCGGCCAGACGGTACAGCCTTTTTGGGCCAATCTGCTGGCTGGTGTGGTAGGTGGCCTCTTTGTCGCCTCTCTGCTGGACTGGATATCTAGAACCGTCAAGCGCCGGGTGGGCGCAGGCGAAGGAGTCGCCTTTCTGAATGGCAGCATCGTTGGGCTGATTGGCGCTCTCTTTGGCCTTCTGGGATATATGGTTCTAGAGCTTCTCTTCCAGAAGAGCCTCTGGCTCCAGCTCATTGAAGCAGGCGTCATCTTCTTCTTTACGTATCTCGGATTTATCATTGGATTCAACCGAGATAATCTTCTCCTCTCGCTGGTCGGAGGAGAGCGGAGTGGGGCCTCTGCAAAGAGATCCACAAAGCTGCTCGACACCAGTGTAATTATTGACGGGCGCATCTCGGATCTGGTCAAGACAGGTTTTATTGAAGGGCAGATCGTCGTCCCACAGTTCGTGATGGATGAACTCCAAAGCATTGCTGACTCAGCCGATGGGCTGAGACGCCGGCGGGGTCGGCGTGGACTCGATATTCTTGGGGATCTGCGCTCCCAGCTCAATTCCAACTTCCAGATTCTGGAGCGGGATTATCCATCTCATCATGCAGTAGACCGCAAGCTGATCCAGCTTGCCAAGGAGCTTTCGGCAAAAATAATTACAACAGACTTCAATCTCAACAAAGTGGCTAAAGTTGAAGGCATCTCCGTGCTCAACATCAACGAGCTGGCCAATTCCGTGAAACCGCGCTTTATTCAAGGCGAAGATCTCGAAGTGGAAGTGATCAGCCCTGGCGAAGAATCAGATCAGGGTATCGGCTATTTAGATGACGGCACAATGGTCGTCGTTGAGAATGGACGCCCTTATATTGGCAAAAAAATTCTGGTCACAGTCTCCAATGTCTTGCAGAAAGAGGCCGGAAAGATGCTCTTCGTCCGCCCCAAGGGTGAAGTAAACGGCAGCTAGGTCTGCCAGACTCTTGTCCCCTCAAACTGTGATGGATGCGGTTCCCAACGTTCCCAATTTTCATACGTAAACTCTCTTCGGCGCTTTACATTTCTAGTAGAAAATTGCGCATGACATTGTGCGCATTTCTCGAAGGGAGTGTCTATGACGTTTCGCGCAAGGTGGATACCGCTGATCGTGGGTCTCGAAGCGGCGACTATTGTAATGGGTCTTCTCGCATTTCTTCTCACTTCGCTTTAACGAATCCTCTCATCTTCGCTCTCTAGTTGGCCTGAACTAGAAATGCCGGCTTGAGGTTCTCTCGGTTGTCTTCGTCTCCTTTTCGGGATACAACCAGTATTGATGAAAAATAACTCTCTGGGCGTCGTCATCCTCGCTGCAGGACGAGGCACCCGCATGGGTCAGATCACTCCAAAAGCCTTTCTGCTCTTAGAGCACAAGCCAGTGTTGCTCTATTCTATTGATCTTCTTGCTCGGGTTGAGTATGTGGATGAGATTATCATTGTTGTTCATCCCGAAGATCGGCAACACCTTGAGAACAAAGTTCTCTCTAGTTTATCGGTTAAAAAGCGCATCCACGTGGTTGAGGGCGGAGCGCAGCGCCAAGACTCCTCCCTATCTGGCGTCCGGGCGACAACATCATCCTGGGTGGCCGTGCATGACGCTGCCCGCCCACTCTTCAGTTCCCAGTTGCTGGACCGGGTCTATCGGGCTGCACAGGAAGCCCAAGCGGCAATACCAACGCTCCCCGTTACCGAGAGCCTGCGCCTTGTCAGCAAAGAGAGTCTCATCACCACAGACGTCAATCGAGAGAATCTGCATCTCGTCCAGACGCCGCAATGCTTCGCGCGAGAGCTGCTGCTTCGCTCGCTAGAGCAAGTCTGTGCTGAACGGAGATATTTCACCGATGAGGCCGGTGCTGTGCTGGCGATTAGCGGAGTCCGCGCCAAAGCTGTCCCCGGGGAGAGAGCCAATCTCAAAATTACACTCCCTGAAGACTTGGAGTGGGCTGAAGCTTTGCTGAAAATCAAGAGTCGCGCTGCTTGATTCGAACGCGAATCCTCTCTACAATTCATTGATTGCGTCTTTGTATTACATCCTAAGAGGAGAATGAATTTATGAGCCAAGAGCCTGCCACGAAATCGAAAAATACTGGAGTCTGGTTTGCTTTCGGTGGATTGATAGTAGCACTCGCAATCGCGGCTATTCTGATCTTCAATCCATTCCAAAAGCCGAGCTCTTCTTCAATATCCAATACATCCTCGAATACAAACCAAAATAACCAGAACAATCAAAACACGACTCCTACCACGACAAAGCCAAACTCTTCCGATCCATGGCAGGCCCAGATGGATGCTCCAACGCGCGCCATCTTGGAGAAAGTCGTAGCTGCGCAGGGCGGACTGAGTGCGTTGCGAAAGCTCAAATCGATGCACTGGCAAGGAAAGACGGTCACAACATACGGCACGCAGATTATCAACTCAGACACAGAAGAGTGGATTGCGCTTCCCGCCCGAGTGCGACAGACTTCAAATGCCTCATTTGTCACTGGAGGAAAGGCCGTTGAGACTACCATCGCGGTAGACACCGATCATGGCTGGCTAAGGGGCCCTCAAGAGGACGCCAATAAAAATCTAGTTGAAGGTATTGAAGATGCTACCTCAGGGATGATCAGCAACGCGCTCCAAGAGATTACTTTTGACCCCCTCTTCTCCCTACTGGCTGTGACGGAGTCGACGGTGGAATTTCGATACATGGGTCTGCAAGATGTGAATGGGGTTCAAGCCCATGCGATTTCGTTGTCGACTCCCTTTTTTGGAACAGGAACTTTCTACTATGATCCTGTCACATTTCTTCCGATCAAGCTTCATCGCGAGGGGGGTGGGTTAACCGTGGATCGCCTGTTCCAGAAATATCAAAAAGTCGATGGGTATCAGCTTCCCTTTTTGCAAAATAACCACATAAAACAGGTGAGCACGGCAAGCAGCGGTGAGGCGACCTCCGTGACCACTTACTCAACGATCGAGATGAACGTTCCAATCAGTGATGACTTGTTCGTTAAGCCACATTCATAACAGCTAGGGAATTAGAACAACTTTCCCTGTATTCTTACGCTCTTCAATGTAGCGATGGGCTTCTGACGCTTTGTCAAACGGAAATGACTTGTCTACATGAGGGTGAATCCAGCCTTCGTCCACACCCTGAAGGATCGTGCCCATCCAGGCTCTGATCTTTCCACCTTCGCTCCAGAGATGGCCCAGGTTGACTCCAAATACGCCCGTATTGGCGTTCATCAGCCGGATGGGACTGAACTTGGGAATCTGCACGAGAAACTTGATCAGTTGCCAGATTGATCTCTCTCCCTGTCCCGAGAGTGAGGAGACCCCAAAAAATCCCAGACGGCCTGTCGAGCGGAGCGCCCGATAGCTCTTCATCCAGTTGCTCCCGCCGATGGGATCGAGCACAAGCTCTACTCCACGATCCTCGGTCAGTTGATCCAAGATCTTGAGCCAGTCATGCTGGCGGTAGTCAATGGCATGATCAAGACCTCGCTTGAGCAAGAAGGCATGTTTATTGGGGCTTGCCGTTCCGTACGTCTTTGCGCCGATTCTCTTTGCAAGCTCAAGCGCTGCGAGACCTACCCCGCCACCTGCATTGTGAATCAGCACTGACTCATCTCTCTTCAGCCCGCCCATCGCAATGACAAGCTGATAGGCCGTCAGATAATTGACTGGAAGGGCGGCAGCCTCCTCAAAACTCAAGGCTTTCGGCTTTTCAAAGACCTGTCCAGCAGGAAGAATGACCTGATCGGAATAGCCGCCAAAGCGCGTGACGGCCAGCACGGGCTTTCCGACGAGTGATTCGTCAACTCCATCGCCAATCTTTTCGATCTCGCCCGCAACCTCGTAGCCGACCACACAAGGGAGCTTGGGCGCATCCGGATAAAGCCCCTTTCTAGCCAATATGTCGGCAAAGTTGATTCCCGAGGCCTTGACCCGGATGAGGGCTTCGCCGGATTGTGGCATTGGGTCTTTGGTCTCCCGGACTTGAAGAACTTCAGGAGCACCCCTGCGGGTAATCCAGACTTGGCGCATGGTGCACGACCTCCTAGCTGTTGGTTGAGCTTAGTATTCTATGAGATGGGCTAACGTGATCCCACTAGCCTGCGCGATAATGGGTCCACCAGTAGCACTGGCCTATATGAATGTCTAGCTCTGTCGAGCACGGACCAAGGATGGCTTTCAGCTCATCGCGGGTGAAGTAGTTTTTCAGAACTTCATGCGTTGAGCCATCGGAGAGAGTTCGAAGTTTGTAGGTGTCTGAAGAGTCTTGCTTTTGGATCAGCTCACCGCCGACTCCTGGAACGTAAACATTGTCGCACATGAAGACAACAGCTCCGCGGCCCACTTTTTTATGAAATTCCTTTAGAAAATGAGATATTTTGGCTTTAGGGATGTGAGAGAACCAGAAGTTGGCAAGCCCTGCGTCAAAAGTTCCATTGACAGTATCGAGCTCATAGGCGTCTGCTTGCTGAAAGATGACTCTGTTTTGCAGAGCTTGCAGAGACGATTTGCTCTTTGCGATCTCAAGAACTTCTAGTGAAAAGTCCGTGGCCGTAATCTGTTTAACAATATCCGCAATCGCCTCAGTCCAATAGCCAGTACCACAGGCGATCTCCAAGACCCGTTTATTCTTAAAAATTTCTCTTAATCTTTGGCGAATTGATCCGAGCTCGCTCTGGCGCAGGGGATCATTGCGGTGATAAATGGCTTCGTATTCCTGCGCCCGGCGGCTGTAATAGGCGTGCAGAGTCTTATCTAGCACTCTTCCTCTTAGGTCGGCGAAGTAGCTCCCCACGACAATTGGGGCAGATATTTTTCATCTCGTCCGAGCAGGCTGGGCAGAAAGTGCATTCATAGCTGCAAATGAGCGCATTCCCATCCTGTTTGAGTGATCTCTTACATCTCTCACATGTCGAACGCATCTCTAAGGCCATAACGCTCCAATATACTGCAAATTTTCGACTTTTATACTCAAGAAGAGGGGGCTGGGCGGCCCCACAGGAGGCGAAGAGGCCGCCCATTCACTTGAATCGCCTCAAGGCAAAACCCTGCTCTTGAAAGTGGGGAGAAAAACCCTGAGGCATAGGAGGTGGAGGGTTGGGAGTTTCCAATCAGCTCATCAATCACAGCATTCTTGCATCTCTTTGAGCGACGTCTGCTTCTTAGAGCCAGCGATTGGCTGCCAGATCATCTGGAGCTTTGAGATCCAGGTGTGTGCAATTCCTAGCTGCATACGAGGCGCCACCTCAAATCTTGCTTGAGCTATGCGCCAGTTTCGCTCTGCATTTCGCACCCGCTCGTTGTATTCATAGATTGCATGGATCCAAGCCAGATTGTGGTTGATCATAACGATGCTCCTCTAAATTCTTCTCTGTTAAGTGTATACTGAAACGCTTATATGATTGAATAAAAAATTTTGTCTTCAATCCTCATCCGCTAGCCTTTGCTCTGCTTGAGCTGATGCTTTACCTCTTCCAGCTCACGCTCCAATTCCTCTTTATAGACCTCTAAAAGTGCCCGCTCGGGCAGAGACTGGCTCTCACTCTCGCGGCTACATCGGCAGACGCCATTGAGATCCAGCTTGTATTCCAACAATTGCGCTGTGTTGAGTGAATAGCTCACCCAATAGCCGTCCTTCTCATCACTGACAAGACCCGCTGCCTTCAAAATCTTTAGGTGCTGTGAGACTGCAGGCTGGCTCGCGCCAAGTGCCTCGCAGATCTCACTCACTTTTCGCGGGCCCTGTTTTAGCAATTCAATGATCGCCAGCCGCGCTCCAGCGGCCAGAACCTTGAATCGCTCTGCGGTGTCCTTAGTTTGTAGCTGCATTGAATTACTCTTATAAGTAATTGCTTATTCACTTTATACCACAAAGCGAATCTTTTGTCAAGCCGATTGAACTCTCCAGCTATTTTGACCATATACTGGTTGGGTAGAGTCGTTAATTGCAGGGAAGGGGCATACATGAGGAGATTGAATGTGAAGATTTTATTTGTGATAGTCCTGGCCTTTTTGGGACTCATGACTCTCACCAGTTGTTTCCCTGCGGTTGAGGCATCGGAGATGCGCGATTCGACTTTCCCACTTACAGGACGTTTATCTCTTATCGTCGATGGCACCAATGGCAATGTCACGGTCCATGGGCAAGAGGGTTTAAAGGAAGTGCGCGTAACCGCCACATTGCATTCATGGGGAATGTCACAATCTGAGGCTGATAAGAACCTCAAGGCGATAAACCTGGAGATGACCCAGAATAGCAACGAAGTCCATCTGCGACATATCCCGCGGACTCAAGTTGGATTTGGCATCTTCAAGAGCGATCAAGTCTCATTCGAAGTCTGGATTCCTTCCACTGCTGATCTCAGCTTGACGACTGAAAACGGGAATATTGTCGCTGAGATTGTCAATGGAAATACTTTGGTTGCCGGGACCGAGAATGGCAACATCACGCTCAGCTCGGTGAATGGCGCACTTAAGCTCACGACTGAAAATGGAAATATTCGAGTAGAGAGAGCCACGGCCTCACTCACCGCCGCAACAGAGAATGGGAATATCAGATTTTCCGGTCACCTGACCGGGACTCAGCACAGTGCGCGCACGGAAAATGGCAATATAGACTTTATGATCCCAGCAGACTCATCTCTCCACATTGATGCCCGCGTGAACAATGGCTCAATTCATTCCAACCTCCCTGTCAATGGGGAGATGAAGAATAGACATTGGGACGTTACGCTCAATGACTCTCAAGCTATTCTGACCGCAACGACAGACAACGGGGCGATCTCATTCGAAGAGCTTTCCAATTAGAATCACTAAGCCTCTTCTTTGATGTGATTGTGTTAGAGGCGCTCGATCAGCGGGCAGCTCTCCTGCTTCTTACTCTGCCAGGCCTTGAACTCTTCCGCTGCATTCTGCAACGCGATAGAGACAATGTCTGACTTCTTGATCTTGCGATGCGTCACTCGTCTCAGATCATGCCAAAGACTCTCCAACTCATCCAAGACTTCGATGGGTAGATAAAAAGTGGCCTTCTCTTTCGGGGCAATTTCAGCATCTTCCTTTCGAGGTCGGATTTGCTTAACTACCTCTGAGACATTTCTTACAGAAGCTGACGGCTCCTCTCCCAAAAAGATGTCAGCTCCCTTACCGCGCAGCGATGGTCTCTTTGCTTTCATGTAAGACCTCCTTGGCTAAAGCTCGATAGGCACTGGCTGCTTCTGACTTGCTGTCATAAATCAGGATGGGTTTTCCAGCCAGCGTCGAATCCGCAAAGCGAATGGTGCGCTTGATCAAGATCTCATAGACTTCGCTGCCCAATACACGCTGAAGCTCATCTGCCACCTCCGCAGAATGAAGCGTGCGTGCGTTGTGCATCGTTCGTAAGATTCGCACCTGAAGCTGAGAATTCCCCTTCCTCTTCACTTTGGCGATGATCTCCCTCAATTGTTTTAAACCGCGGAGAGCCAAATACTCCGACTGAACAGGCACGATCACTTTGTCAGCACAGATCAGGGCATTGGTGGTAAGAACTCCCAGACTCGGCGGGCAGTCTATCAAGATGTAATCGTATTGATCAAGCAGAGGAATAATGGCATCTTTGAGAGTGCGATCCCAGGCAATCTCTCCGATCAGCTCCGCCTCTGCGCCAGCAAGATCGAGGTTTGCAGGGACCAGATCGACTCCATTTATCCCGGACTCCACAATAAGCTCTCTGATCGAGACCTCGTCGGGCTGGATCATCGCGTTGTAGATCGTCTTTTCAAAACCTTCGGGCTCATTACCCAAGCTGATAGTCAGCCCAGCCTGCGGATCAAAATCGATGAGCAAGACTCGCTTCTTCTTCTCGGCAAGGGCTGCTCCTAAGCAGGCGCAAGTGGTTGACTTGCCAACGCCTCCCTTCTGATTGGCAATGGCGATCACTTCGGTCATCTCTCTCCTCTCGCAGCTATGTTGATTCAATATTATGGTATTCGGGTGTAACGGTCTTCCAGAATAATGTTAAACCAGAATTTCGCATTTTGAAAGGGGTCCACAGTTTGGCGGGACGATACATGAATCTCTATAGAAAGAATCTCAGCTTCTCTTGCCGACGACCCGATCCAGATAGGCGCGGATGGCTTGGCGCGCTTCCGGAGATGCCCAGATTTGCGCCGCCTTGGCATCATGCTCGCGGTGATCCCGCTCATAGCGTTCTAGCGCAGGCTTACGAAGCTGCTGCTTCATGATTGAGAAGGTCTCGGGCGAGTCTCCGAACTGCTCAGCCAGCTCTACAGCGCGATTTATGAGCTTATCGTGTGGAACGATCTCATCGATAAGCCCTTTTAAAAGGGCATCTGCAGCGCCATATGTCTTGCCGCGATAGACAAGCTCTTGCATGATCTGGTTGGGAACGGCATAGCGCACAATCTCCAAAGCAGAGGTTGGGAACGGAACACCAACGACTCGCTCGGGAACACCGATGGTGCCAGGGCCATCGCCCATAAGTCGATAATCAGAGGCGCAGACGAGAATGCAGCCTCCAGCAATAGCATGCCCATTGATCGCGGCGATCAGCGGTTTCGGAAAGTTGAAAATTCTCAGCAAGCCTGTGTCCAGTGATTCCAAAAAGAGATGTGCGTATTTAGGACCTTCTTCTAGTAATCGAAAGAGATCGACACCTGCCGAGAAGATCTTGCCAGTCCCAGTCAGAACCACGCCCTTGGCATCTGACTTTTCAATCTCCTGCAGTCTCTGATTCATGTCTCTAAAGAACTCAATATCCATGGCATTGGCCTTGCCATGCTCCATTCGAACAATTGCGATTGAGCCCTGCCGCTCTAGATGAATCAACATGCCTCCCTACTTGCTCTTTTGGATCGGCTGAATTGTAAAACCGACAATCTGCTCCTTGATATCGAGCGTGATTTGCACCTGCACCTGGCCATCATATTTGCTAAAGAGCGCAACGCGGTCATATCGAAATTGGTCGCTCAGAGGGGTCAATCCTTCATCAACAACTTGAGTCTCTTCGCCAAGCTGAGTCAATATTCTATCTCGGAACTTCTTCAATTCATCTTTAGGTAGCAGCAATTTCATCGAGTCTGAGAATTTCTCTGAAAGCGCATCCAGATTCCCTTTGTAGAACCACTCTGTATATTGATGCACTTGATCCATCAACGCGATCAAGGTTCTTGTCGTCTCTTCCCTCTTCTGAGCCTCATCAAGAGCATGACGATGCTGTATCTCTTGCACCACTACAACGGCCACAAGCAGCGCGATTAGCCCTATTAGTACTTTGGTCACGGAGCAATCACTTCCAGCAAGAGCAGCTCCCGCACACTCAGCGACTCCTCGTTCAGGATCTTCTGATATAGAGCCCTGAAATGATGAAGCGCCCAATAGCGCTGCTGGTGCATGTATTTACATGGGCGCTTAGGGCTAAACATTTTGCAGACCTCGCAAAAATGATAAGTCTTGTAATGTTCTGCCTGCCGGATCTTGTATTCCAGATGCTTGAGTGCATCTCTCATCAGAAGTTGCATAGCTAGCTTCTATTCAGTCTCATTCGCGCTACCAGCACAGCGGGAATCTCTTTGTAGTTGGCCCAGCCGAGCGGACTTTTGGCCTGGAAGCTCTCGCCAAATTCAGGCTCGAGCAACCCGTCGATCACAAATCCCTGCCGGAAACAAGATTCAAATAAGAGCCAGAGGGGGCGATGAAAATAATACTGATTGGCAGGCTGCCCCTGAATGCCAATGCCTTTTTTTGTCTCTGGATGGATGTAACGCGAGACTGTTATGGCATAGCGGGTGACCTCCCCAAGGTCATCATCAAATTCCTGTTCAACAAGCTGCGTAATTCCAGTGGAGTTGAAGCAGGGGTGCATCACCGAGAAGACGAAGCGCCCACCCGGTCTGAGCAGCTTGCTAAGAGCCGACATGAGCGGGTCAATCGTGCTCATATCCATCATGGCCATCGTGCAGACGGCAGCATCAAATTTTCCAGCACCCAATGATAGAAGCTTCTTTTCATCTGTAGCATCGATGATGTGATACTCGATGCGATCTCTATTTTCTGTAGTGCGCGTTCTGGCAAGCTCGATAAATTTTTGGCTAAAGTCACTCGCTGCGACATGGGCACCAAGAGCAGCCATTCGCCTTGAAAAGGCCCCATTGCCACAGGCGATATCAAGCACACGCTCACCAGACTTGATCTCCAGAAGTTTCTCCGTGGCAGGCCCGATCAGGACTTTCTGAAAGCTTCCTCCCTCTCCCATAAACTCATCCCAGAATGGGGCGATCTCATCCCAAATCTGCTGTGTCTCGTTGTGAATCTCTTGCTCTGTTTTATTTTGCTTCATTCCACTTACTCCTGTCTGGAGAATCTCGCTGAAACTCCATCACCTTGCTAAAGTGAACTCATGCGAAGGATTGAGCTCGCGACATCCAGCAGCTTTCCAGAATTGACCCCGAGCGATCATTCTTTGGTCTACCCACTGGCCAAGCGAGGCTTTGAGGCACATGCTGCTCCCTGGGATGATGAGAAGGTCGATTGGGGCGCATTCAATGGGGTCATTTTACGCTCTTGCTGGAATTATCACAAAAAACCAGGTGAGTTCAGAGCCTGGATTGCTGAGCTTCAGGCTAGAAAAATTCCAGTCTGGAATCGGCCGCCCGCTCTTCTATGGAACATGGACAAAATCTATCTCAAAGAGCTGGAAGCTCGCGGAGTCAGAATCATCCCGACCTTTTGGATTTCCAGAGAAGATTTGTCTAACAGCCTTGATCAAATATTGGATGATCAAAACTGGGATCGAGCCGTGATCAAGCCACGCATCGGAGCCTCTGCCGATAGCGTCTGGACCACAACACGGAGTGATGCACAACTTGATCAGCCTCGCTTCCAGAAGGAGCTCCAGCATAACGACTTGATGATTCAGCCCTTTCTCAGCGAGATTCATCAGGGCGAGTGGTCCTTCATCTTTGTGGATGGAGAGTATAGCCATGCCATCCTGAAGCGCCCTGCCGATGGCCATTACTTCGTTCAGACCAACCATGGTGGCTCCTGGAAACTGCGTGAGTCTGCTGATTTTCTAGTCCATGAAGCAGATTCTATTGTTAAAACAGCAAGTCAGTGTCTCAATCTGAACGAGCCATTTTTGTACGCTCGCGTCGATGGCATTGAAGTGAAGGGAAAATTCGTGCTCATGGAGCTGGAGCTCATCGAACCCGAGTTATTCTTATCCGAATTACCCCAAGCGACTGAGCGAATGGCCAAAGCAATTAAGCTGAGGCTGGAGCTGGCTTCAATGAATCCGTGAGATTTTGAGACAGGCAGCAAGGGTATTGAAAAACAGTGAGATTCTTCTGTGAGATAGACCTGAGACTGTGTATTGCAGGTGAGACAGGATCTCAGCTTAATCTCATAGACTTGTCTCATAGAAAAGCCTTATAGATTCAGTACAATCTCAAATCTCACCCTGATCCATTCCCAAGCTCCGCTCTCTCACCATTCTTCTATGGAATGCTCCATGTGTGAGGGTTATGGAACAGTAGCCTCAAGCTTGAGTCAGCACCAGCGCGCCGCGCTTCGTAGCCACCACAGTATGCTCGTACTGCACAACGAGACTTCCATCTTCGGTGCGCATCGTCCAGCCATCACGATCTTCCACGGCAAACCGCGCTCCTGTCGTCAGCATAGGCTCAATGGTGAAGACGAGGCCTTCCGTCATCCGCCTCTGGTCCTGCACATCGTAGAAATTGGCTACCTCTTCCGGCTCTTCGTGAAGCCCTCGCCCCACGCCGTGGCCAAAGAGATTGCGAATCACCTCAAAGCCACTCGCATGCGCCTCTTCTTCAATGACGCGGCCAATGCGGTTGAACTTAGCGTCAGTCCTCACCACTGCGACTGCCTTTCGCAATGCCCGGCGAGCCGTCGCGCAGAGCCTCCTCTGAAGATCCGAGACGGGCGACACGGGGAACGTCGCACCCGTGTCGGCAAAGAGGCCGTTCAGCTCCGCTGAGACGTCTAGATTGACCAAATCGCCAGGCTGGATGGCACGATCTCCTGGGATTCCGTGCGCCACTTCATCATTGATGCTTATGCATGTCGCGCCTGGAAAATTGTAGGTGAGCTTGGGTGCTGATTTAGCTTTGTGCTTTTCCAGAAATCTTTGGCCAATCTCATCAAGCTCGCGGGTAGTCATTCCAGCTTTGAGATGCTTTCGCATCTCTTCGAGTGCCAACGCGACAATGCGTCCCACTCGCTTCAGTCCATGCAGTTCCTCTTCGGTCTGGATGGACATCAGATCTTCTCTTTGAGTTTGCCTAGCAGATTTAAAGCCTCAATCGGCGTCAGCTTGTTGACGTCAATCTTCTTGAGCTCTTCTATCACAGGGTGCGGCTCAGCCTGAAAGAGAGCCTGCTGTTTGACAAATTTTGGCCCCACGGGTTTTTTGCCTTCTATCGCTTCTAGCGGGTTCCCCAATAAGATCTTTTCGAGAATCTCACCTGCTTCATCGGTCACTTCTTTAGGAAGGCCTGCCAACCGGGCGACGTGAACACCATAGCTGCCCTCCGCTTCACCACGCTCGACGCGGTGCAAAAAGATCACATCGTCGCCATACTCTTTCACAACCACATGCATATTGATCACGCCCGGCAGCTTCTTATCAAGCAATGTCAGCTCATGATAGTGCGTGGCAAAGAGAGTCTTGACTTTTGTATTCCGCACGAGATAATCGGCCACCGCCCAGGCGATTGAGACGCCATCAAAGGTGCTTGTCCCGCGCCCCATCTCATCCAGAATAACTAAGCTCTTTTCCGTTGCATTGTGAAGAATATTGGCCGTCTCAATCATCTCCACCATAAACGTGGAATAGCCAAAGGCGAGCATGTCGCTCGCGCCCACTCTAGTGAAAATTTTGTCCACAACCGGGAGCTTGGCGCTCTTTGCTGGCACGAACGAGCCCATCTGAGCCATCAAGCAGATGAGCGCATTCTGCCTCAGCCACGTTGACTTTCCAGCCATATTGGGGCCGGTCAGAATGACCAGAATCTCTTCGGGCGAAAGTTTCAGATCATTCGGGACAAATTCCTGATTTTTCTGAAGAACTTCAACGACCGGATGGCGCCCCTCAAGAATCTCAATCTCGCGCGTTTGAATAAAGCTAGGGCGAGAGTAATTCTTCGCTTTGGCGATCTCAGCCAGTGCGGAATAGACATCCAGCTCAGCAATCACGCTAGCCAGCTTCTGAACATCTCGAATGTGCGTGGCAACCTTGTCGCGCAGCCGGCAGAAGAGCTCATACTCCAGATTTTGAGAGCGCTCTTCGCTGGAGAGAATCTTCTCTTCGTAGCCCTTAAGCTCTGGAGTAATGTAGCGCTCCGCGCTTGTTAACGTCTGCTTGCGCATGTAATCCTCAGGGACTTTTTTTGTGTGTGATCTCGTCACTTCAATGTAGTAGCCAAAGACCGTGTTATAGCCGACTTTGAGTGAAGAGATGCCCGTGCGCTTCTGCTCTCGTCCTTCGACTTCAAGAATCTTCTCTCTGTACATCTGAGAGTCTGCTAGCAGCTGATCAAGCTCTGTGGAATAGCCACTCTTGAGGATTCCGCCCTCCTTGAGGGTGAAGGGAGCATCATCGCGAATGGCGCGAGTGAGCTCTTCAGAAATCTCGTCCAGTGCCAGCTCTTTTAGAGATTCATCCAGCTCTCTCAATCGGGCTGCTTCGCTCTGATCTCGCAAGTAATGGGTCTGAAAGCGCAGACTGGGCAAATGGGCTAGAGATTGTTGAAGTGAAAGAAGATCACGTGGATTGGCGCGATTAGAGCCGAGTCTTCCGGCCAGCCGCTCTACATCATAGATTTGGGACAAGAGATCACGAAGCTCCTTGCGGGGAATCTCTTGGTCATAAAGCAATTCCACTAGATCCAAACGAGCTTCAATCTGCGTCTGGTTTATGAGTGGGCTGAGAATCCAGCTGCGCAAAAGCCTCTCACCCATGCCTGTGATTGTCTGGTTCAAAACGGCCAGCAATGTGTTCTCTTCGCCACCTGTGCGCAGCTCTTTGACCAGCTCCAAATTGCGCTGGGTGAAGGGATCGAGCCCCATCCGCTCTTGCGTCAAATAGAATGAAGGGAGCTTTAGGTGCTGAAGCCCCTCTTTTTGCGTGTCACGGAGATAACAAAGCAATCCACCCGCAGCCTGTGCAGCCAAGTTGGATAAGCCAATCCCATCGAGCGAGATGAGCTGAAAGTGCTCCTTTACAAGATCTGGGCGAAAGTGATGCATGTCAAGACGTGTGATGGCCAGCTTCTTCTCTGGATCAAAGATCAGATCTTGTTCATTCTGATCTTGGGGCAGAACGAGCTCGGAAGGCTGGAGCCGCGCCAATTCATGCCGCGCTTCTTGCAGGTCTTCAAACTCAGTCGAACGAAATTCTCCCGTTGAGATATCTGCAACGGCAAATCCAATCTTCTCGTTTTGAATGACCAGCGTTGCAATGTGATTGCTCTTGCCTCGCTCCAGCGCCTCTTCATCCAGCACAGTTCCTGGGGTGACGATGCGCACGACATCGCGCTCGACGACGCCCTTGGCCTCTTTGGGGTCTTGGATCTGATCGCAGATGGCAACTTTATAGCCACGCTTCAAGAGGCGGTTGATATAGGGCTGAGCCTTCTTCAGCGGCACGCCCGCCATGGGAGACTGATCACGCTTGGTGAGCACGATACCCAGCTCACGGGCGCAGAGCTCGGCATCTTCATAAAAAGTCTCGTAGAACTCGCCCAACTGAAAGAAGAGGATGACATCTTTGTGTGCAGCCTTGATCTTAAAATACTGCTGCATCAAAGGGGTCAGGTTTGTCTGTGCCATCGCTATTTCCCGCTCCTCATGAGGAATTATGCTAGCGCGTAAACAGGCAAGGGCGCAACTACAAAGTCACTGGATTCCTGCTTTCGCAGGAATGACAAACAAAATGGAGGACACTTGGAAGCAAGACTACAGGCCAACACCTCGACCATCAGAGTCTTGGAGACCGTCATCCCGGACGAAGCGCAGCGCAGATCCGGGATCCAGCAGCGTTGTATTTTCAGGCAATCCCAAATGGGATTGAAATGCTTTTGTAATTCTGTTACACCAATAGACATGACGCGCAAACCGAGAAATTCCATTGTCGAGCCCATCCAAGAGCTTGACCGGATCAAGGTTGTGGACAATGGCGAGGAGTTACTAAGTCTTCGAAAGCATTGTCCCACTCTGCTCTTCCGTGAAGAGCCCGATATGGCTGGCGGTCCGCGCCTCTTCTTTCTGCGAGAGTCTTTAATTGCTATGTTGAACAAGGCAAGCAAGGCACTCCCCAAGCGCCACAAGCTGATCATCTGGAGCGCCTTCCGCACGATGGAGTATCAAAAGCACATCTACAATGACGTCTTTACTCACTTCAAAGAGAAACATCCCGGATGGCCTTTCAATATTTTGCGTCGGGAGACCAATCGGTTCGTCCATCCGCCCCACGCCAAGACGCCGCCAGGCCACTCTACGGGCGGTGCCGTCGATCTCACGGTGATTGGCCCGGATGGCAAGGATCTGGACATGACTTCGCCCTTTGGCACAGAGCGTGAGGAGGCACGTAAAGTCTCAGCTACGTATGATTCAAAGCTGACACCGCAATCCCGCAAGAACAGGCAGATTCTGATTGATGCGATGACCTCCGCTGACTTCACCAACTATGCCGGAGAGTGGTGGCATTGGTCGTATGGTGACAGCTGCTGGGCTTGGAGAGCCGGACGCAAGACAGCATTCTATGGGCTAACAGAGGCCAATCCAGAGATTCTGCAAATTCTGAAAACCCATAAAAAGAAGAAAACGAAGAGAGGTTAGTACTCGAGCAGAGGCGAAAAATCAATATCGGGTCGCTGGTACTGCTCTGTGCCTACAACCACACCTGGATTCCCAAACGCTTGATCTTGTCTCCAGTAGTAATTATGCCCAGATGCCACTTTCCACGTTTCGCCCGTCTGGTCATCTTTTACATCGGTCAACCCAAGAGTGGCATTGGACCACTTTCGGTAAACATCAGATTGCGCATCTTGGCGAGACCAGTAGCTGTCGCTCATGATTTGCGAGATTTGATTGTTCGTCTGGCTCACGATTTGCGATGAGGCTGAGGTGATGCCCTGCTGCGCTTGAGCCCATGCCGGATTGACTTGATACGACCTGGCAATTCTCCCGATCACAGCCTCCGCCAACTCCACTCGATTTTGCGGTGCGACGTACCCAAAGAGATATTGAACATACCAGATGCCTGACGGATCTAAAATATTGCTGGAGTCTCCGGTGATCGTCGTGCCTATGAAGTAATAGCCCTGCATCGGCTGGCCATTCATAGTGCAGGTAAAGGCGACTTCTCCGGTGTTCAGCTGGCTGGAGATTCCAGACGTTGCAGACTGTTGATATGTCTGATTCATCGCTTGTGAAGCATCCAGGCGGTCATTGGCAGCCGTGATTTGGATCCCCGCGCACCACTTTGAGACAGTCTGGTTAACATACTCTTTGCCAAAATCTTTCCCGCCTACGTAATACTTGACCATCATTTTGTTCCCATAGCCCGGGTCGTACCATGTCCCAGGCCAGAGCCCTGAAGCGATCATCGACATACTGGGAGAGCTGAAGGGTGGAAGATTCCCGTCGCCAACTGTGACCCGCATGAGAGAGTCAGGAGCTGTAAGGCTGATCGACTGGCGCACATCGACCGGGCCACCCCGCGTAAGCCCACCTTGCACCTGCCAGCCGGATGGAACCTCAACGTTGAAGGCAGCCTCGGCAGGGTCTTGCCAGCGCACGTATGTGATGCCTGCATCTGGCGCTGCTTTTGATTTGGGCTTTTGTGGCTCTGTGAATGAGAAGCTTTTCAGTATTTTGACGAGAGTATCTCGCTGGGATTGGAACTTATCCTTAGGGGCAGCAATCACATAAAACATCCCGCTCCGCCCATCGACAGAGCAGAGGGCTGCTGCGTGACCGGAGCCACCACTCCCGCCGGTGATAGAAGAGACGACTCCTCCAACAGCATTCTCTGAGGCATCCTGCGGAGTCCGGTACGAGATCACCGCTGTCACTTCATCGGGTCGGGTGCTCTGTTGCTTTACGTTCTCCACGCGAGCATTGGGGAGTGCGCTGGAGAGCAGCTTGGAGGCCTCTTGAACGCACTGCCCTGCGGAGACGGGCTGGGGCGACAGGAATGGAAAGATTAGGGTGAAAGAGCCTTTATCAGGACTGCGAACCCAGACCCAGTGCTGATCGACAGTCTCGACTTTCCAGTCTGGTGGAGACTGGATCTTGAAGCCACTCGGGTCGCGGTACTCCGGCCAGCCTCCGCTGCAGCCAGCAGTAGAGAGCCAGAGCAGAACTCCTAAGATGATGATTCCTGTATGGCGCGTCATTTCTATTTCGATTTATAGCCTATCCAGCTGGAATAAGACAAGCTGAAGCCAAAAATAAAGAGTCTCCAAGAGTGAGCGCCCACTTGGAGACTCTTGGCATGATAAAGACTATCGAGTGCTAAACCTTTCCCTTAAATAGAAAATGATCAAACGAGGACTTCCCAGCACCCGCAAGCAGAAGAGCGACTCCCATTAAACAGAGTGAGAGCTCAAGGGGAAATGAATGGATCAACCCAAAAATATCTGTGACAGGCTGTTGCTGGGTCATACCTTGTGGGGCAGTAGGGGGATTGAGCGCAAATGGAAGACGCGCAGCAAAGATGGCTACAATCATCGTGATGGCAAGCAGACCACCAACATATCGGGTGAAGAGGCCAAGCACCGCAGCGATTCCGCCTAGAAATTCCAACCAAGCCACGATAGGAGCTGAAATGTCAGGAGAAGGAATTCCAGACATTGTGTGCGTTTGGATGTATCTTTCCATCCCTGTGATGTGGCCATAGCCATACGCCATGAAGACCAATCCAAAGGCCAAGCGAATGAAGAGCCACGCCAAGTTTTGCTGATCGCCGATCATCTTTGCCAGCATAGATAAAGATGCCTCCTTTGATTTCCTAACCGCTTCACCCAGTCTAACCGAAAGCGTAGTCCGCTGACATCTTTTGGAATCAAAGAGAAGGCGCCGTCAAAATCAACGGCGCCTTCGTCTTCTCCATTCTAATTGAGAGCTGCTTACTTTGCGTTTATCGCCTGCTCGATCCGGTTCTGAGCCTCCAGCAAATGAGCATACGACGTCCTGTCTGTCACACCCTTGGCCAACAGATCGGTGATCGCCTGATTGAGCGAGACCAGCTCTGCAAACGCCAGAGCATGGACATCGCTGGTCGCGGGCAGAAGATGAGAGATGTCTGGCGGCAGGTGGCTGGCCGGAAGATCATCTCGTACATCCTCATCTCCAGCCGGTCTTCCAGCCACGCTCTCATTCGAGCCGAGCTTGATCAGCATGTTGAGATAGGTGTTTTGGATCTCGCGCTGCAAAGCATCTTTGGGAGCGTTCCCAGAGAGAACATCTCCCCAGATCGCATGGGTGAAACCATCAAAGAGATCCCCAAGAGTAAAGGGATCAGAGTCACTTGATGCAAAGGCCTCATCCCTTATGCGCATCAGCCGCTCGGGGCTAAAGGCGACGGCCAGGACTTGTGCCCGGACTGCCGTGAGGTAATCGACCAGGGGATAGGTGAAGCGGGAGCCAAATTGCCAGGTCGAGGCCCAGTCGAAGTGGCGCTCTGTGGGCATCTTATCTAGAAGGTCTGTTGGGAAGTTGCCCAGAATGTCAGGACGAAATGCCTCGAGCACGTAATTGAGCGCATCGCGCTGCTTCGCTGCTGAGACTGGATCTAACGGCGCCAGCCCCTCGGCATTGCCCTTGTGAACACGTGATACGAAGACACCCCCCAGCGACTTGGCCATTTGAGTAAAGCCACGCATCTTCTGGAAGAGCAAATAATGGACGGCGTTACGAAGGGGCCAGTACTCTGCCCCATCTCTAACCGCGCGGTCTTCGACGCCTGACCAGAGGCTCTCCACCAGTGGGCCCAGGTTCTGGTAGTACTGGAGCGGATCGCCCATGTCGTACTGGTTAATGCTGGGGTCCATGGCATAAGGACCAAGACCGGAGTCTTCATCCGTGCCAAAGAGATGGCCGCGCTGGCTGTCCTGGCCGGCAATGGCATCTAATGCCGGATTGGGGGCGAGAGTCTCGTCACCCACGGGTGTATAACCCCACTGAATCGCCCATCTGTCATAGGTGCCAACAACAGAGTTGTAGTACTCCCCTTGCTTGGAGCGATCCATGGAGATGTTGGCCGGATTGTAATCCATCACCGATGCGCTGACGCCATTCTGCTGAGTGTAGCTCACATCTTGAAGTTTGTCCTGCGGGGTCAGAGTGCTGGCCTTGAAGTTGTGCGCCAGACCCAGTGTATGCCCCACCTCATGCATCACAATCTCGCGGAGCGCTGCACCCACATATTCAATTGGGATTCCACCATCCTGGCCGATGACTCCATCGGCCATTAGCGTATCGCGAAGCATCTCGAGCTGCCCGCCCAGGCTCTCTTGATAGAGACAGAGCCTCGCGGCATCCTCGGGATTGATCTGTCGTGCCAGTGCGATCATCTTTTCCATCTTTTCAGCATCGGGTGGATTATTCTTGAGATACCCCTTTTCGCCCGTAATGGACGGAACCCAGTCGGAGACCACCAAGATGTCTGCGTTAAGGATCTCTCCCGATCGCGGGTCAATGTCGGAGGGGCCGATGGCAAAGATCGAGTCGATGGCTGGAACCCAGCGGATGCTAGAGTAGCGGGCGTCCCCCAGATCAAAGTTCGGGTCGTCCGGCTCATCCATAGCAACGATCGCATTCTTGAAGCCAGCCTGCTCGAACGCTGCATTCCACGACTCTACAGCCTGTTTGATATACGGTTTGATGGCCGTCGGGATCGTCTTTTCTAAATAATAGACGATGGGCTTGACAGGCTCTGAGAGAGGTGCATATGGGTCCTTCTTCTCCAGTCGCCAGCGGTTGACCAGCCGGACTGCATCGGTCGGGCCGGCATTCTGGTCATAATCTTTGTACGTCATAGTAAAGAAGCCAATGCGGTCATCCGCAAGGCGAGGCTTCATTGGCTCATCCGGCAAGGCAGTAATGCTGTAGTGGTAGGAGACGGGGAGCGTCTTTCCATCAGGAACCGTGACGGTCGGAATGAAGCCGCTCGACGCAAAGGTCAAGTCAGCCTCAATCTCGACGTTCTCTGGATAGCCCTTGACAGAAGCTAGCTCGGAGCGTGAGGGATCTAGCCGAAAGCCAACCCCGTACTGATCAGGCAAGATATCGGCCAGGTTTGGCCAGTCATTGACAAAGAGACCCGTCACATCAATCAGATAGATGCCATACTCAGTATCCTTAGCGACAGGAGTGAAGCTCTCGCGCACAGACTCACGAAATCCAAGATTGACCATATCGCCCTCTGGCGTGCCAGGCGTGGCGCGGAAGAGCGGGTTGCGGTCGATCAGCTCAATCTTGCTATTGACCATCCGGAAGGTCATCATCGCATCCACAAGCGGGAAGCCCGTGAGCAAGAAGCCTTCGCCGTTCCCTTTGGCGATTTGCACCACGACGAGAAAGTCCTTCTCAAACTGGCCTTGAGAGACTTCCATAAATAGCCGGCCTTCGGGGCTGCTGTAGGTGTTGAAGAGTCCTGGATGGGACTCCATCTTAGCGACAAAATCGGCAATGGTGGGCGCCTCACCTGCACTTGCTGGTGAAAGATCGCCCGAGAGTGAGAGCGGCAAGAGAATTGCCACAATCACAATAGGGAGCACGAATGCCAAACGGCGCATTCGGCCTGTTCGCTTGAACATAGAATTCCTCCTCGATACTTATTTATTGGGCGGTTGAGTAATTTTACCATTATAGCCTCAATTTTGAAGATTTGGAGGAACAAAAGATTACACATCCTGTATTCCTTTTTGACTCGCCCTGCTTTGCCTATTAGCATTCTCATTCACAGAAGTAGGGAGGAGCCGGAATGGAAGCCGATGCCGTACGGGAACCGCATCGAATCAGCCACCTAAGTGTCACCTCCTGGGCTCTTTATGATCTGGCCAATACGGTCTTTTCTACGAACATCGTCTCGCTCTATTTTGCTCTCTTTGTTGTCAACGTGATGCAGGGGACGGATTTTGATTTTGGACTGGCTGACTCGCTCTCTATGCTTGCGCTCTTGCTCACAGCACCTATGCTGGGAGCCATCTCGGATCAAGTCCATCGCAGGATGCCTTTTTTGATGGTCTCAAGCCTGCTTTGTATTGGCTTCACTGCGCTTTTGGGGCAGGGTGGGCTGATCACATCGCTGGTCATCTTCGCAGCGGCCAATTTTATGTATCAAGCGGGTCTGATGTTCTACAACGCACTTTTATTGGATGTAAGCACTCCCGAGACGCAGGGCCGAGTAGGAGGCTTGGGAACGGGGCTTGGTTATTTAGGAAGCTTTTTGGGGGTGGGAATCGGAATTCTTTTGCTCCGGGGGGCTTCCAGCGCCGATGTAACACCAGAAAATGCGCAAAGCATCTCTGAAAAATTTATGCAAGTCTTTCAAGTCTCTGCGCTGCTCTTTCTCATCTTTGCCATTCCATGTTTTCTATTTGTCAAAGAGCGCCTTCGAGAAAGACAAAAGATACCCGCCCATCTTGCCCGCCAGGCATTTACACAAATCTATTACACACTCAGCCATGCACGCGAATATCCGGGTCTTCTTCGTTTCTTACTCTCCCGCGTCTTTTATATTGACGCGGTCAACACGGTCATTGTCTTTTTGGGGCTCTACACCACCAAAGAGATCGGCTTTACTGATGCCGATTTTCAGGGCATCTTTATGGTCTCGATCATTTTTGCGGTGGTGGGAAGCTTTGGCTGGGGCTTTGTCGTCGACCGCTACGGACCCAAACGAACACTCAATGTAGTCTTGGTCCTCTGGATGCTCATCTTCTTGAGTACAGCGCTGATTGGCTATTTACATCTATCAAAACAGGTCTTCTGGCCAGTCGCGTGCCTGGCTGGAGTGGCGCTCGGTGGGACGTGGTCCTCCGATCGTCCATTTATGCTCCGCCTCTCACCCCCCCGGTACATTGGGGAATTTTCTGGCCTCTACACAATGGCTGGGCGCTTTGCCAGCGTCATTGGGCCACTCCTCTGGGGAATGATCGTCGAAAAGCTGCACTGGGGCCGCCCGGCGGCAGTGCTCAGCCTCCTCGTAATGGTGGTGGTTGGATTCTTTTTGTTACAAAAAGTTGATGATGCACCGCGTGACTGGGCACCCGAATTGATCGAATGACCCTTGGTGCTCTCATCTTTCTGGTACGGTTATTCTTTAGAATCAAAAGTACTCGTGCAAGAGCCCCGAATAGATCAGGTTGTACCAGAGGAGATAGAGACCCGCACCAATCACCACAACTCCGCCGACCCAGCGAAAGGCGATCATGATCTTGGGCAGAATCCTCCGGATCAGCTCTTTCGAGAATGCCGTGGTGAGCGAGACGATCAGCATCATTATGGACATGCCCATGGCGTAGGCTCCAAACTGCACCATGCCGTTGACCCAGCCACCAGTAAAAGCATAGCCAATAGCGGCCATAAAAATGGGAAGGGCACAGCCCAGTGAGGCAAGCCCATAGGAGATTCCATAAAAATAATAGAAGGTCAAGTCTTTCACTTTGGGATTTCCTTTGATCTGGCTCACTCGGCCTGCCCAATGCTCAAACGCCGGAATCATCAGCGGGTTTTTGCCCAAGAGCATGAGAGTTCCAAGCACAACCAGCCAGAGGGCTATGAGCACGCCGATCCATGGCAGATAAGGTCCCACGATATTCTTGATGAGAGAGAAGAGTAGTCCAAACAGGCCAAAGAGCGTGAGAAAGCCTGCGCTCACAGCCAGCCCCAAACCCAAGGCTCTTCCCATGTTGTGAACGATCGAGCGCTTTGCGGACCCCTCGGATCCCAGATAATGGGCGACATAGGCAGGGAGCATGGCAAAGCCGCATGGGTTTAAAAATCCCCAGATGCCTACGGTGAATGAATACCAAACTTTATCGATCTCTATGCCCATAGCGCTTGTATCGTACTTGGAGAAACAGATCAATTGCACTTCTTGATCCGCCGTACAACTTTTCCTACAATGACGTTCTAAGGGGGAATCGTATGAGTCCTGTCATCTTTGAGATTGGCCCGGTTTCCGTGCGCTGGTACGGACTGATGTACGTCGTCGCCATTATCGTGGGCATCGTCCTTGTTAACCGAGAGGTCAAGCGCCGCGGGCTGGCCATGTCGCTCGATGACATTCTCGATTTTGTGCTTATCACGATCCCGATCGCGATCATCTGCGCCCGTCTTTACTATGTCATCTTCTCTTGGCACTACTACGGGCAGAACCTGGCCAGCATCTACAAGATATGGGAGGGGGGGCTTGCCATACATGGAGGCCTCATCGGCGGTGCGATCGCACTCATCATCTTTTCAAAGTGGAAGAAGATTAGCTTTTGGCAGTTTGCCGATATCATCGCGCCCGCGCTCGTTTTGGGACAGGCCCTGGGGCGCTTTGGCAACTTCATGAATGGCGATGCCTATGGCACTCCCACGGACTTGCCTTGGGGCATCATCTTCCCAAGCTCATCCCCCGCAGGAACTGCTTATCGAGAGACTCCCATCCACCCGACAATGCTTTATGAGATGACCGGCGATCTGCTCATCTTTGGATTATTGATGTATTTAAGAACCAAGCCATTTCGATACGGCTTTCTCATTTCGGTGTACGGAATTCTCTACTCTGGGTTGCGTTTTGTGATCGAGATGTTCCGAGGAGATCCGCTCTGTGTGCTGACAGGCACGGCATGCACTCCCCCACCGCTCACGGACCAGTCAACGCCGCTGCCCTCGGTCTCTTTATTTGAGTCACTGAAGGTGGCACAAATCATCAGTGTTCTGATCATCCTGATCTTTGGGTATATTATGCTTCGCAAGAAGCTTTACAAACAGGACAATCCGGACATGCAACCGCCTGCGCATAAGACGCCTGAGCAGCCTTCGGCGGCGTAGTCGACAACCAGCAAATACGCTAAAGCTCAAACCTCTCGCCCAGATAGAATTTGCGAGCCAGGGCATCTTGCCCAATCTCGCGGGGGAGACCTTGCCAGAAGATTTTGCCACCCTGCATCAGATAAGCATATTGAGTTACCCGAAGAGTCTCGCGCACATTGTGGTCAGAGAGTAAGATCCCTAACCCGTCATCGCGCAGCCTCAAAATCGTCTCTTGAAGCCCCTCGATGGAGATGGGGTCTATTCCGGTGAAAGGCTCATCGAGCAATAGAAACTTAGGTGAGCAAGCGAGCGCCCGTGCAATCTCCAGCCTGCGGCGCTCACCCCCAGAAAGGGTGTCGGCACGCTGGGAAGCCAGGTGCTCAATCGTCATCTTGTTGAGCAGCTCTTCAGCCTTAGCCTTGCGATCTTCTTTGCTGTTCTTCTGATTCTCTAGCACGACCATCAAATTATCGAGCACAGAGAGCTTGCGAAAGATGGAGGGCTCCTGTGGCAGATAGTTGATTCCATGGCTCGCACGCTGATGGAAGGGCCAGCGTGTGATCTCTTCGCCACCCAGCAAGATGCGCCCCTGATCAGGATTTGCCAGTCCCACCATCATGTGGAATGTGGTCGTCTTCCCCGCTCCATTGGGGCCGAGCAGTCCGACGACATGGCCGCTCTCCAGTTGCAGAGTGACTGCTTGGACAATGAGACGCTTGCCATAGCGCTTATACAGATTTTCAGCAGTGAGTGTAAGAGACATAAATTATGGATTGAGAATGATTTGCAGGTGCCCAGTCTGTGTGGTCAGAGTTCCCTCATCCGGCTTGTATTCAAAGCCAACCCCGGTCAATGAAAAATCATCGCGCTCTACGCGGATCGGCGAATCGCTCCAAAGTTTTTTGCCCGCCTCATCCCAGAACGCATCAGCGGTGGTAAAACTGATCCCGCTCGAATCTTTGGCCTCGATCTGGCCTGTAAATGCAAGATTTCCAGAGCGATGATCATAGACCAGATGCTGTGCCTCGACATTCAGAATGTTTTGACCATCCGCATTGGAAAACTGGATCTTGATTCTCTCAGCCTCCGTCTTTTGCGCTGTGTCAAAGAACTTTACAGAATCTGCATGCATCTCCCACAAGAGCTTCCCGTTATCATCGTAATGATCTAGATCATTTTGGCTCAGCTCAATGGCTGGGCGATTTGGATCAGAATTGTCTTTGGGAATATCAACTGCACAGGAGTTGAGCAAAAAAACGAGCGCGATTGCCCCAGCGGCTAAGAAGAAGACTTGCTGGGTGTGGGAGCGAGGCATGCCTGAACCAGCCCCAAAAAGAGGGGGCGCGGCTTGGTAGGTCGGGATTTGAACTCCGGGTGAAACTGCGAGGCGATAAAGAAGGGGTGGTCCGGAATCTCGGCGATCTCCATGCGCCGCCCATCCGGTGACTTTCCAGAAAAGATGAATCCGGCATCTTCTAATGGCTTGATATATTTGGGGTTGACTTCGTAGCGGTGGCGGTGGCGCTCCGAAATCTCAGTCGCTCCATAGAGCTGATGCGCCAACGTGCCTCGCTCGATCACAACGGGATAGGCACCCAATCGCATCGTGGCCCCTAAATTGGGAATGCCCTCTTGCTCTGGCATGAGCGAGATGACGGGGTGCTTGGGATGAGGCTCAAACTCGGTGCTATTGGCTCCCTCAAGTCCAAGGATATGACGGGCAAACTCAATTGTGGAGAGCTGGAAGCCGTAGCAGATACCTAAAAATGGCAGGCCGTTAGCGCGAGCAAAACGAATCGACTTGATCTTTCCTTCAGCGCCGCGATGTCCGAATCCCACCGGCACAATCAGGCCATCTACATCTTCCAAAAGCTCATCGTGATACTCATCCGCTTCAATCCACTTGATCTCAGCCCGCGAGTTGAGGCTGGCTGCGGCATGCCGCACCGCTTCTGCATAGCTCACATAGCTGTCGGTCAACTCTGTGTATTTCCCAACGAGCGCCACCCTGATTTTTGAATTTGAGTGAAGCAAGTTTTCCAGAAAAGATTCCCATTCGGTCAGATCGGCTTTGCCAGACTTTATCTTTAGGCGTCCCAGCAGATAATCGGGCAGCCCCTGCTCTTCAAAAATGAGCGGCACCTGATAGACGGATTCTGCGCTAGGAGCGCTAACGACAGCCTCCAACGGCACATCACAGAAGAGAGCAATCTTCTTCTTGATGCCCGGGTCAAGGGGTTCATCGCCGCGGCCTACAATCACATCGGGCTGAATACCAATCGCCCGCAGCTCTTTGACAGAGTGCTGCGTCGGTTTTGTCTTCTGCTCGCCAACGACGCTTACTACTGGAACCAGTGTGGTGTGAATAAATACGACATTCTCATGGCCAAACTCTTGGTGGAGCTGGCGCGCAGCCTCCAGGAAAGGCATGCTCTCGATGTCTCCGACCGTGCCACCCAACTCTACAATTACAATGTCGGCTTTCGATCTATCTGCGACTTTCTGGATCGCCTGTTTAATCTCATCTGTGGCGTGTGGAATGATCTGAACCGTTTCACCTAAATAATGCCCCTTTCGCTCTTTTTCTATGACGCGCTGATAGATCTTGCCCGTCGTCAGGTTATGATCACTGCTGAGATCAGTGACGAGGAAGCGCTCATAGCTGCCAAGATCCATGTCCACCTCACCGCCATCGTCCAACACAAAGACCTCGCCATGCTGGTAGGGGTTCATGGTTCCGGCGTCACAGTTGAGATAGGGATCTATCTTGAGAGCGGTCACTCTGATGCCACGAGCTTTAAGAAGAAAACCGATCGAGGCGGAGGTAATGCCCTTCCCCAATCCAGAAAGCACTCCTCCAGTGACGATAAGATACTTGGTCATAGTATGGTTGGCCGTCCCCGCCAGCATTTTAGCTATGCCAGCGTAAGACTTCAAGGTCAGACTTTTATGGAGCTCATTTCTTAATACTGACAGATATTCCGTCCCGCAGCGGGACGATCACGCTCTGTAGCTGCGGGTGTTTCATCACATAATCATTGAATTTGCGGACATGCTCAGTCGTCTCATCGCGCTTCTCTTCGGCCACCTTGCCGCTCCAGAGGACGTTGTCGACAAGGACGACTCCGCCCTTCCTTACTTTGGGCAGGACTGCATCTAGAAAAGCTCTGTACTGGTGTTTGTCAATATCAATGAAGCAGAGATCAAAAGGCCCATCCAACTTTTTGATGAGATCCAGACTCTCTCCAACAACGACCTCAACTCTCTTTTGCACACCCGCTTCTGTCAGATTCTTTCGGGCTATCTCAGCCGTCTTTGGATTGATCTCCAGAGTCGTGATCTTGCCATTCCACTCGGCAATAGCCCGTGCGAGCCAGATCGCAGAGTAGCCGATTGCTGTTCCCCCTTCGAGAATATTTTTGGCTTGGATCAGCTTTGCAATTGCAAAGAGAAAGGAGCCAGCCAATGGACCTATGATGGGCACTTCATGCTCATCGGCATAGGCTTCCATGCGCTGCATCAGCCCATCGCGCTCTGGCAGAATCTGTTGGAGATACGTTTCGATGCGCTCACTGGTGATTCCAGGCATCTCAGATCTTCCCCAAGAGCGAGCGAATAATAATCAGGCGCTGAATTTCGCTCGTGCCCTCATAAAGCTCTGTGATCTTGGCATCGCGATAAAAGCGCTCAACGGGATACTCTTTGATATACCCATAGCCCCCATGAATCTGGAGGGCTTCGTTGGCCACTTCACGCGCCACTCGCGATGCGAATAATTTTGCCATGGAAGCTTCGCGCGCCGGATTGCCGCCCTGAGAGACGAGCCATGCCCCTTTATAAGTAAGCAAACGGGCCGCTTCGATATCTGTGGCCATGTCGGCCAGCTTGAACTGAATGGCCTGAAAGTCAACAATAGGCCGCCCGAAGGTCTGTCGCTCCTGTGCATATTTGAAGGCCTCGTCAAAAGCGCCTTGGGCGATGCCAACAGCCTGGGCTCCGATAGCAACACGCCCCCGTCCAAAAAACTGCATGAGCTGGTAGAAGCCCATGTCGAGTTGTCCAATGATATTCTCCTCTGGAACTCGGACATCTTTGAGTGTGATCTCTGCCAGGTCGGAGGCGCGGATTCCCATCTTCTTTTTGAGCGGCTCTGCAATATAGCCCTTTCGGTCACTCTCTACGACAAAGGCCGTGATGCCCATGTGGCGCTCGGGTGGATTCATCGTGGTTCGGGCAAAGACGATCAAGAAGTTGGCGATTGTCCCATTGGTGATAAACATCTTTGCGCCGTTGATGACATATTCGCTGCCCTTCTTCTCGGCTCGGGTCTTCATGCTGGCCACATCGGAGCCAGCCTCGGGTTCGGTGATGGCAGAGCCCATCACCCAATCCCCTCTGCCGACGGGCAATAGATATTTCTTCTTCTGTGCATCAGTGCCAAACTCCAGCAACATATCGCTGCCAAATGGCCTGGCCGAGATGGCGGAGCCGATGCCCGCGTCGCCTCGGAAAAGCTCCTCAATCACAATCGCTTGAGCCAAGAAATCCATACCAGCGCCTCCGTACTCAACGGGGAGGGCCGGAGCGATCAGATCGAGCTTTTTGGCCTGCTCAACAATCTCATAGGGGTATTTTGCGGACTCATCATATTCTTGAGCGGCAGGCCGGATGACCTCTTCTGCAAATTTTCGGGTCGTTTTTCGGAGTAGTTTATGCTCTTCGCTCAGCTCAAAATCCACGGGACGCCTCCTCGAAATCCAAGCTCGTTCAGCAATTCGTTATTCTACTCCTCAAGCATAAAAGGAGCAAAAGAAGAGCAATTGAAACTCCCAGACCCCCCTGTTATAGTACGACAGGAGTAAAAATCGGCAATGGCAAACCAAAAGCGCGCTTATATCCATACCTGGGGCTGTCAGATGAATGAGCACAAGAGCGAAGGCATTGGCGGCGTTCTTGCTCAGGATGGTTATGAGCTCGTCTCCTCACCGGAAGAGGCCGATCTTGTCATCTTCAACACCTGCATGGTGCGCGAGAAGGCTGAAGACAAAGTCTATTCAGAAGCGGGCAAGATTCGCTTGCTCCGTGATAAGAATCCAGACTTATTGCTCGGCATCGGCGGCTGCATGGCGCAGGCCTTGGGGCAAAAGATCTTTGAGCGCAGTCCGGCTGTCGATTTTGTCTTTGGCAGCTCTAACGTCACCGACGTTCCTCATCTCATCCGTGAAGCTCAATCCCGAAACGGGAATGGCCGCCACGACGAGCCAGTCATGGCGCTCCAGAAGATTCCAGACCGTATTGAAGAGCTTCCCTTCGTGCGCGAGAGCCGCTTCCATGCAAAAGTCACGATTACAGAGGGATGCTCGAATTTTTGCTCATTTTGCATTGTGCCCTATACAACGGGATTGCTGAGAAGCCGTCTTCCCGGCGATATTATGCACGAAGTAAGCAGTCTGGCTACACAGAAGTACAAAGAGGTCCAGCTTCTCGGTCAGAATGTCGACTCTTATGGAAATGATCTAGATGACCCAGACATCAATTTTGCCAATCTTCTACTAGCCCTCTCACAAGTTGATATCCCAAGAGTTCGTTTTATGTCGTCCCATCCAAAAGATATTACATCCAAAGTGATTGATGTCATTTCAGAGAAGAACAACATCTGTGAGCATATCCATATGGCTGTGCAATCTGGAAGCGACCGGATTTTGCAGGAGATGCGGCGCGGCTACACGCAGATCCAGTTTCTTGAGCTCGTGGATGAGATCAAGTCCCGCGTGCCCGGTGTGAGCGTCACCACAGACATCATTGTCGGGTTCCCAACAGAGACCGAGCATGATTTTCTAGATACTGTGAACTTGGTTGAGAAGGCCCGTCTCGGTGGAGCCTACATCTTTCGCTACTCTCCCCGCCCAGGCACAATCAGCTATTACAAATATGAAGACGACGTCCCACAGGATGAGAAGATGCGCCGCTCCAACTATTTGTTAGACATACAGAAGAAGATCATCGATGAAGAGCACCTTAAGCGCGTCGGCAAGACGGAAGAAGTGCTTGTCGAACGACCGGCACGAATCGGGGGTGGACGCTTTATTGGAAAGAGCCGTGACAATAGAACGGTGATCTTTCCGGCAACGTCTGAGATGATCGGATCGTTCGTTCATGTGCTCATCAACGAAGGCAGCGCCTCTGGATTGATGGGAACTGTAATGCTGTCATAGATTAAATATAAATCATTTATGCTGCGACAGATTGAGCGAAGAAGATCGAGAGTCGTCAAAGTAGGCGAAGTCAAGATTGGTGGAGATAACCCAATCTCTGTCCAGTCCATGGCGACAACACCCACCGATGATATTGAGGCGACTGTAGCTCAAATTCACCGTCTGGAAGAGTCTGGGTGCGAGATCGTGCGCGTGGCCGTGCTCAATATGAATGCCGCCAAGTGCCTTAGCACCATAAAATCTCGCATCTCGATCCCGCTCGTTGCTGATATCCACTTTGACCACAGACTCGCGCTCGAAGCTGTTCGGCAGGGCGTCGATAAAGTCCGCCTCAACCCGGGTAATATTACAAAGACAGAGAAGATCAAAGAGGTTGTCCAGGCAGCGAAAGATGCTGACATCCCCATTCGCGTCGGAGTCAATTCTGGTTCTATTGCCAAAGACATTTTAGTCAAGCATGAAGGAGCCACGCCCGAGGCGATGCTGGAGAGCGCCCTCAACGAGCTAGAGATTTTAGAATCTCTCAATTTCAAGAATACACTCATTTCGCTCAAGTCGACCGATGTGCGAGTCATGATCGAGTCTTACCGCCTCATGGCCAAACATGTTGATTATCCCTTCCATCTTGGCGTGACGGAGGCCGGAATGGGCGAAGCGGGCGTAGCCAAGAGCGCTCTCGGCATCGGGGCTCTGGTCGAAGAGGGGATTGGCGACACACTTCGGGTCTCATTGACTGGCGAGCCGACCAAAGAGGTAAAGGTGGGCTTTGATATTCTGGCGGCGCTGGGGCTGCGCTGGCGCGGAGTGCAATTTAGCTCTTGTCCCACCTGCGGACGCATTGGCATCAACCTGGAGAAGATTGTGATCGAGGCGCAGGAGCGACTCAAGAATGTCGAGACCCCACTCAAGATCTCGCTCATTGGCTGCGTCGTCAACGGGATCGGCGAGGCCGGCCACTCCCATCTGGGACTTGTCGGCCAAGACAAAGCTGGAGTTCTATACAAAGACGGGAAACCCGTCAAGCGCGTCCCGGAAGAGCAGATTGTGGATGAGCTGGTGCAGATGGTTCACCAGTATGAAGAAGAGCTCAAGGCTGTTACCGCCCAAACCGAGTGAATCCCCAGCTTCTAAAGATCATTGGGCGAAACATCGCTGGGGTCGTTCTCATCTTGATTGGACTGATTCTGCGGCTCACATCCATTGTCACCGGCGGATTTTTGATGACCCCTGGAATCATCCTGCTGCAATTCCCAGGCAAGCGGAAGCTCTTGGAGCGCCGTGAAAAGAACCGCTTCATCTCGCAGATTCTTGATAAACAGGAATCTATACGAAAGATCTGGAAGAGCCTCTATACTCAAGCAGGGCCAATAATTGGCAAGAAAAAATCCGACGGAATATAATTGAGTCCCATTCTCATGATGACGAGAGCATCAGCGATCATCCCTGCTTATAATGAGGCTGAGCGTATTTCCGCCGTCATAGCACCTTTACAAGCCGCCGAGCGAGTGGATGAGATCATCGTCGTGGATGATGATTCCACCGATGGGACGGCCCAGATTGCCTTCCGTCACAACGCAAGAGTGATCAAGATGCCCCGCAATCTGGGAAAGGCTGCGGCTCTCGATCGCGGTGTGCGGGAAGCGCAGAATGATATACTATTGTTTCTGGATGCGGATCTAGTCGGATTACAAGCCTCTCACATCGATTTGCTGATATCACTCTATGAAGAAAAGAACCTAGATATGCTTGTTGGAGTCTTTAAGAACGGGCGGCTGAACACGGACATCGCTCAAACCATTGCCCCATATCTCTCTGGCCAGCGTGTGCTGCGCCGCAGGCACTGGAACAAGCTTCGAGAATCAGGCAAACTGGAATTTGGGGTCGAGATGGCCCTTACCAAGCTTTCGATCAAAGAGAACTGGGTTGAAGAGCGTGTCTTTCTGGAAGGCGTGACTCATGTCATGAAGGAGAAGAAGCGGGGCTTCTCGCAAGGATTTATCGAGCGCATTCACATGTATGGCGATATCCTGCGGTCCCTCTTCACTCGTGTCAGCTAAACTCTCTGCACTGGCTATGAATCAAAGGCTAGAACAGGTTGATCCTGTGACCTTTCAGATCATTCAAAATGAACTGAAGCGCCAGCAGAAGACGATTGAGCTGATCGCTTCTGAGAATTTCACTTCACCGGCTGTGCTCGAAGCCCAAGGCTCAGTGCTTACGAATAAATATGCCGAAGGCTATCCTGGCAAGCGCTACTATGGCGGCTGCGAGTATGTTGACGAAGTAGAAGAGCTGGCAAAAAAGCGTCTTTGCAATCTTTTTGGAGCGGAGCATGCCAATGTCCAACCCCATTCAGGCTCGCAGGCCAACATGGCTGTCTACTTCGCTGCGTTGCAGCCGGGTGACACACTGATGGGTTTGGCTCTGGATCAAGGCGGGCATCTCACGCACGGCCATTCGGTCAATTTTAGCGGCAAGTTGTTTAAGACTGTGCATTACGGCGTTGACCGCAAGACGGAAAGACTCGATTACGATGAGATCCTTAAGATTGCTCTTCAAGAGAGACCCAAGCTGATTGTGACGGGAGCGACTGCCTATCCACGTCAGTTCGATTTCGAGAAGATGCGCGAGATCTGTGATGAGATCGGCGCATATCTCATGGCGGACATCGCCCATATTGCGGGTCTGTGCGCGACAGGTCTGCACCCGTCGCCGATTCCCCATGCCCATTTTGTCACGACAACGACCCACAAAACATTGCGCGGGCCGCGGGGTGGGGCCATCTTATGCAGCAAAGAGAATGCGCAAAAGCTAGATCGGGCCGTCTTTCCCATGATGCAAGGTGGCCCGCTTATGCATGTGATCGCGGCCAAGGCCGTCGCTTTCAAAGAGGCTCGGTCAGTAGAGTTCAAAATCTATCAGCAGAATATTGTGAACAACGCTAAAGCTCTTGCGAAGGCGCTCGCCGAGCGAGGCTTTCGTCTCGTAACCGGTGGCACTGATAATCACCTGGTGCTTGTTGACCTCAGTCCGAAAGAGATCACAGGTGCTGAGGCTGAGATATATTTGGAGTCCGTTGGAATCACAGTCAATAAGAACACAATTCCGTATGACTCCCGAAAGCCAGCGATCACCAGTGGCATTCGTCTTGGAACACCGGCCGTCACCACCCGTGGCATAGATGAGGCGGCTATGATTGAGATTGCCGAGATGATCCATATCGTGATCGAAAGCGCAAAGAATGGCTCACTGGAAGGGCGTAAAATAGAGATTCGCAGCCAAGTGGAGAGTCTTTGTGAGCGGTTCCCAATTTATGATGCCCGATCATATCTTGTCAAAACAGAATCATGAGGCTATAATTGAGCTGCCGAGGTGAAGACCATCCATTTCCCATCCCATTTGGTGCACTGAGCGTTGTGCCACTCTATCTGGGGGAATGCAAAAAAACTGAGAGGGACATCTACCAAACAATATGGATATTAGTGAGCTAAGATCGAAAAGCATGAAAGAGTTGCGAGAGATCGCCGAGGGGCAAGGGCTCAACGGCCTCTCGCAGATGAAGAAAGAAGAGCTGGTCTGGGCTATTTTGGATGCCATAACCCAAAAAGAGGGGCTGAGCATCAAGAATGGTGTTCTGGAGATTCTTCCGGATGGATATGGATTCTTGAGAGACAAATCTTGCCTGCCTGGTAGAAATGACATTTATGTTTCGCCTTCACAGATCAAGCGCTTTGGCCTCAAAGATGGGGATATTGTGCGTGGAACGGTGCGGCCGCCCAAGGATGACGAGAAGTATTATGCACTGCTCAAAGTCCAAGAGATCAACTTCAACGACCCTGATCAGCTACGGCGGCGAACCGATTTTAGCGACCTAACACCGTACCACCCCACGAATCAGATTCGTCTTGAGCATGATCCCGAAGAGTACTCCACGCGCATCATCGACCTCTTCTCGCCCATCGGTAAGGGCCAGCGTGGGCTAATTGTCTCACCACCCAAAGCCGGAAAGACAACGCTCTTAAAGCATATAGCCCATGGCATCATGGCCAACCACCCCGAGATTTATCTGATCGTTCTGCTCGTGGACGAGCGACCTGAAGAGGTCACCGACTTCAAGCTTTCCGTTGAAAAAGCGATCGCGGGCCGGGAGCATCCAGGCAAATTTGATCCCGAAGTGGTCTCAGCCACATTTGATCAGAAGCCTGAAGTCCATACACGCATCTCTGAGATGGTCATCTCGAAAGCAAAGCGTCTGGTCGAGCATCAGTATGACGTTGTCATCTTGATGGATTCGATCACCCGTCTGGCCCGCGCCTACAACTTAGCCATCACACCCAGTGGAAAGCTTCTATCGGGTGGTATGGACCCGACAGCACTTTATATGCCCAAAGAGTTCTTTGGGGCGGCGCGCAATATCGTTGACCTGGGTGCACCCCCCGACTCAAAAGGACTACCCGTAAGCCGTGGCAGCCTGACAATCATTGGAACGGCTCTAGTAGACACAGGCTCACGGCTTGATCAAGTCGTCTTTGAAGAGTTCAAAGGGACTGGCAACATGGAATTGGTGCTGGAACGAACCCTTGCGAACCGAAGGCTCTTCCCGGCGATTGATTTGGAACTCTCCAGCACGCGAAAAGAAGAGCTATTGATGGAAGATGATGTTCGCCGCAAGGTCTGGATCCTGCGCAAGATGACGGGTGAGATGAGTGACAGACAGAAAGAGCTGGCCTTCATCTTGGGCGAGATGTCCAAAACCCGGACGAATGAGCAGTTCCTCAACAACATGGCCAGCGGCTGAAAAAGAGCGTGTCCGACTTTCGGATTACTGGCGGTCACCGCCTCGAAGGCAAAGTCCGGGCCCAAGGCTCCAAAAACGCCTCTCTCCCTATCTTTGTTGCGACTCTGCTGACGGATGAAGAGATCATTCTCCGCCGTGTTCCCCATCTAAAAGATATTCATACCCTTACTGAGATTCTTCAAGCTTTGGGGAAAACAGTCGAACATAATCAATCGAATATCTATTCATTTAGTAAGACGCAAAAGTTGAGTGGTAAAGCTCCTCATCAACAAGTGCGGAAGATGCGTGCCTCATTCCTCGTTTTGGGACCCCTGCTGGCACGCATCGGAGGGGCTGAAGTTGCTCTGCCAGGGGGCGATGCGATTGGAATGCGCCCGGTCGACTTGCATCTCAGTGGGCTCCAAGCGATGGGAGCAGAGTTTGAGCTGCGCGAGGGAGTTGTCTATGCGCGCGCAAAGCGCCTAAGGCCTGCTGAGATCTTCTTAAAATATCCTTCCGTGGGCGCCACAGAACACTTGATGATGACCGCAGCGCTCATCCCCGGGCGCACGGCTATTCATAATCCTGCGCAGGAGCCTGAGATCAGCGATCTGGCGCAACTACTGACAAAAATGGGAGCCAAAATCACAGTCACACCATCCCACATTGAGGTCGCGGGGTGCGAAAGACTTTGCGCTGCCGATCACACGATCATCCCAGACCGGCTTTGCGCAGGCACGTACGCCATTGCCACAGCTCTTTGTGGTGGTGAGGTCGAGATCGGAGCCAATCCGACGCATCTCCGGCCTCTGATTGCCGTTCTAAGAGAAGCCGGAGTCAAAATCGAAGAGCACACTGAAAGCATCTTGGTGAGAGCGGACAAGAATCAACGATATCGCCCTCTTGAGATCGAGACCCGTCCCCATCCAGGGTTTCCGACAGATTTGCAAGCCCCGATGATGCCGCTGCTGGCCCTCGCTTCTGGTACTAGCCGCATCACCGAGACTGTATTTGAAGACCGCTTTGCATATGTTCAGGGCTTACAGAAAATGGGCGCATCTGTAGAAGTTTGGGGGCAGACTGCTATAATCCATGGTGTGGAAAAGCTGCATGGTGCCGAAGTTCAAGCCTTAGACATCCGGGCCGGAGTGGCGCTTGTTTTGGCAGGCCTGGCTGCTGAAGGCGTGACCATCGTAAGGGATCCTAAAGAGCATATCGCCCGTGGCTATCAGAATTTAGGAGGAGATCTACGACAAATAGGGGCAGAGATCAGCGCAACGTAAATCGCTTGATAGAAGACCGAGTCGGTATTCGGTCCAGAGTATACGGACAAGAGAAGGCAATTTTGGTTGGAGTCGTTCAGGGATTGAACGAGCGCGAAGAGCGAGAAGTGATGGAAGAGCTGATCGCTCTCAGCAAAACTGCCGATGTGCAGGTCTTGCACGTGATCACCCAGAGAAGAAATAAGCCCGATCCTTCCTATTTTATTGGTGAAGGTAAAGCCCAACAGATTCGCGATCTGGCAGAGCAGGCCGGAGCCAATGCGATCATCTTCAACGAATCTCTCTCACCCGCACAGGGCAGGAATCTGGAAGAGCGGATTGGCGTAAAAATTATTGACCGCCCCCAGCTGATTCTGGACATCTTCGCCCAGAGAGCCAAAAGCAAAGAGGCCAGGCTGCAAGTGGAGCTGGCTCAGCTGGAGTATCTGCAGCCCCGCATGCGCGGCTGGGGTGAGGCACTGAGCCAACTTGGCGCAGGCATCGGAACCCGCGGCCCTGGTGAGACCAAATTGGAGTTGGAGCGCCAAGCCATCAAGCGCCGCATCCACGCCATCAAGAAGCGCTTGGACGAGGCCAAAGCCGAGCGTGCATTGCGCCGCAAGCAACGCGCCCGCCGTGCCGTTCCCGAGGTCGCCATCATCGGCTACACAAATACAGGCAAATCTACACTGCTGCAAGCCCTCTGCCATGCTGAGACTCTGATTGAAGACAAACTCTTTGCAACTCTGGATACCCGCACACGCCGAGCGAAGCTCCCCACTGGCCGAGAAATCGTCTTTATTGACACAGTCGGATTTATCAGAAAGTTGCCGCACCAACTTGTGCCTGCGTTTCACTCCACCCTCGATTCGGCTCGCGACGCTGATCTATTACTAAATATTTTAGACGCCTCCAGCCGCAGCATGCTGGAGCAACACAAGACAATCCAAGGGGTCTTGAAAGAGCTTTTTGGCAGTGAGCCCAGGCCTCCGATGCTCAACGTCCTGAACAAAGTGGACCAGGTCCTCTCTCGCGAAGACCAGCAGCGATTAGAGCAGGCACGCTTTGAGATTCAGCCTGCGGTTGAGATCTCCGCTCAACAAGGGATAAATCTCAATGAGTTGCTCGAGAAGATTACTGAGATGCTCCAGGCTCAAGGGGCGCGCGTCTTGGTCGAGATTCCCTACTCCGAAGGGGCGCTGGTCGAAAAGCTTCACACCTGGGGCGAGATCGTGACCGAGCGCTACGAGGGAGACAAGATCGTGGTGGAGGCTCTACTCGATGAAGTGACCATTGCCTCACTTGAAAAGGCGAGCCTTCGAAACGGCATTCATCTCATTCGGCCAATCTGAGAAAGAGAGACTCGAAATAGAGTTGTAAATTGGCGTTCCCCTGGAAGACTTCGTGCCCGCGTTCCAGCTGATAAAAAACTCGTAGAATCTTTTGGGGATCTGACTGGGCTGCTTGGGTCTCTAATTCTGTGATGTGATCTTGATTGAAGATCATCCCGTTGGGCTCTTCGCTCTGCATCATGAGCAGCAGATCGCGATGCCAGCGCAACGCCTCTTCTATAAAGCAATCACTCTTTCCAATCGGGAGTTTGCTGATGGCTTGAGCCGCCTCAAGAATCTCAAAGGCGCCCTTTTCTCGCAGAGACCACAAAAGCTGTAAGGCAACCTCTCGCTCGGCAATCAGGCTCTCCGATTCAGCCAAGAGCGCTACGAGCTCAGGCATGCTCTTCTCTTGAAGCTGCGTGCCGGCGCTCCGCTGAGCTTCAAGGATTGAAGCTCCTTCTTGAAGAGTGGGCGTCAGCCGCTCAAAACGCTGCGGAATCCCGGCGACAATGCTCAGGGCTGCTTCAACCTCCTCTTCGCTCAAACCCCGTTCAATCAAAGCCTTCTTTTGCAGATCGGGTGATGTTGGGCTGAGACGAAGCGTCTGACACCGCGAGAGAATCGTCGGAAGAAGATTGGTGCTTTCCGCAGTGAGCAGAAATAGAACATAGCTTGGCGGTGATTCCAGAATCTTCAACAAGCTGTTGGCTGCCTCTGTGCTCAGATCCTCGACACTTTTGAGAATATAGACTTTGCGTGGAGCTTCGAGAGGTGGGTACCGAGAATCGAGCTGAAGCTCGCGAATCTGATCTATCTTGATCCGCTTGCCATCTTTTTCAACACGCTTGATGTCCGGGTGGGTGCCATTCAAAATCTTAAGGCATGGCCCGCATTCCCCACAGCCATCTTTCTCACAAAATAAGTTGACCACAAACTCATGGATGAGGGGCTCCGTGCCGGTGCCAACGAGCAGATAGGCATGAGCGATCTTCTCTTGCTGGAGCGCTTCTCCCCAGAGTGCTTGCAGAATCTTCGTCACAAAATCAGCTTACCAGGCAGGACTCCCGTTTCCAATGAGCGAAACGACTTCAGTATAATGCACCGATGCCGACTCCAATCGCTGTGCTCATTCTCTCATTCACCATCACTTATTGGCTAGCACAAGGCCTGTTGCGCTTTGCTCCACACTGGGGTCTTATCGATGCTCCGGGTGAGCGCAAGCCCCATCGAGTTGGGACGCCGCTGGGAGGGGCGGCTCTAGTCGTGGGAAGCCTGTTGCCCATCTTGATCTTCGCTTCGCGGGGCTCAAATCTATGGGGATGGCTCTGCGGAGCGCTGGGAGTGGGTCTATTGGGACTTTGGGATGACCGCTGGGGGGTGATCCCACGCATAAAATTAATGGGGCAGATTCTTTTTGCGCTCTTCCCTATTTTCATTAGCGGGTTTTCAATAAACTCGATCAACATCTTCGGGATGAGTCTTGAGCTGGGGATCTTTGCAATCCCATTCACGCTCTTCTGGATTGTGGGGATCACCAATGCCCTCAATCTCATTGATGGGCTTGATGGATTGGCTGTAGGAGCAGCATTGGCCGCCAGTACAGCCATTGCTATTCTAAGTATCCAGTCAGGAAATGGACTCTCATTGCTGCTTGCGGCCGCTCTCTTTGGAGGGGCAATAAGTTTTCTCATATTCAACCATCATCCCGCAAAGCTCTTCCTCGGAGATGGGGGAAGTTATTACATTGGATTCACCTTGGCGCTTGTCTCTCTTACTTCCTTGCAAGCCGAGAGAAGCCCGTTGCAAGAGGTTCCCATGCTCGTTCCAGTGGTCTTATTGCTTTACCCAATTCTCGATACCCTCTGGGCAATCGTGCGCCGCATGAAAGCCAAAAAATCGATCTTTCAGGCTGATCAAGAACACCTGCACCATCAGCTATTCAAGAAAGGCTGGGGTTATCTCAAGACCATCTGGCTCTTTTATGGGGTATTCGCAGTGCTTGCTGTTATTTCAGCAGCTCTCTTTTGGGTCCATCTCTAAAAGCGCCTAGCGGCGGGAGCCCAAAAACATCAGCACATAGTAGAGTAGCGACATAATTGCAGAGACTGCTGCCGCAACATAGGTGAGAGCAGCCGCATCAAGAACTGTATTGACAGCTGCCAACTCCTTCTCGGAACTGATCGATCCTGTATTTCGTAATAGTCTCTTTGCTCGCGAGCTGGCGTCTAGCTCTACTGGAAGAGTGACAATGGCGAAGATTGCGATGAGCGCGTAAGCAATAATAATTACGAGCAAAAGCGGACGCATTAACAAAGGAGCTGCAAACCAAGCAAAAAACAATCCTGCTCCCATGATGGGTAGCAATTGACTTCCAAATTGCGTGGGTGGCACCAGCGCAGATCGGATTGCAAGAAATTGATAGCCCGCGACATCTTGAAGAGCATGCCCCGCCTCATGGGCTGCTACCCCAATATCGGCAATCGATCTGCTCTCAGAGTTAGAGAGCCGCAGAACTTTGCTGCGAGGATCGTAGTGATCCGAAAGCTTGCCCGAGACTGATTCAATCTTAACGTTTCGCAGCTCCGGCTTTCCTAGGCTTGTTGCGCCATATTCCAAAATCCGCTGAGCCACCTGTTGGGCTGTCAACCCAGAAGAAGAAGTAATTTTAGAATATTTATTGTAAGCACTTCGTACTCTCCAAGAAGCAAATATTGTCAGAATAAGCGCCGGAACGATGATCACAAAATAGAGTGGACTCCCAAACATCTTTCATTCACCTCATTGATCTTTCTTCTGTCTGTTCACTTCCAGTCCATTATAGCCAGACGTTTATTGCTTTCAACGCATCAGTTGAAGCATCAACGTCTCGTATGATACCATGAAAGCCACAGTTTTAGACACGTTTTGGGGTGTGGTGTAACGGTAGCACGCCGGCCTTTGGAGCCGTTAGTGAAGGTTCAAATCCTTCCACCCCAGCCAATAGGAAGAGATTGCACATCATGGCACAAACAGATCTCGCGGAATTGATCCAAAGACTCAATCTGGATATCTCCGTATCGGCGCTGGAGAGAGCCTTCTATCATAGCTCGTATGTCAATGAGGCTGCCGAGCCTCTTGAATCCAATGAGCGGCTGGAATTTTTGGGTGACGCCGTCGTCGAGCTTGCCGTAAGCGAATATCTCTATTCCAACTTTCCATACAGCGAAGGAGAGCTGACCAAGATCAAATCTGTCGTCGTCAGTGAGCCCATCCTGGCCGTGCGCACCAAAGTGCTCAATCTCAATGAATACCTGTTCTTAGGGAAGGGCGAAGAGGAAGCGGGTGGCCGAAGCCGAAGGTCAATTCTGAGTGATCTATTTGAGGCCTTTGTGGGAGCTATCTTCTTAGAGTGCGGGTATACAACCGCCGCACAATTTGTCTTGTCTCAGCTCAAGGATGAGATGGCGATCGTGATTGAAGGCAAGAATTTTCGAGATTACAAAACGCTGTTGCAGGAGATCGCCCAGAGCCAGGGTCTGCGCCCGATCTATACGATGATCGATGCCCGCGGAGCCGATCATCAAAAAGAATTTACGGTCCAGGTGGAGCTTGATGGAGAGGTCTGCACCGGCACCGGGCATCGAGTGAAGGATGCTGAGCAAGAGGCAGCCAAAGGGCTCTATCAGAGAATTCAATCGACATAAAGCATCTGTTGCAAACACGAAAATTCCATCCTACAATGCAGTTCCCAACGCCAGATTTTGATTGAAAAGGAGTCGCTATTGTGCGAAAGATCTTTCTGACCTCTGACGGGGAGAGCATTGAAGACGAAGCGGTCGAAGTTCCACCCAGCGTGATTTCCTACCAAGAGCCCGTCGTCTGGCAATACGAAGATGATGAGCTGACCCTGAGACGGGTCATTCTCTATCCGCACGGGGTCAAGCTGTGGAAGGCCATTAACGAAACTGATAGTAATGGCAGCCCACTCATGAGCTTTGAGCCCAGCTTTGATGCCCAGCCTTGGACGGACTCTGATTTTGAAGATCCCGAAGAAGATGAATTAGAGGAAGATTAAATCCCGTTCTAATCTCTCAATCCGGGAGATTCGGACACACTTCCTTTATGAGTACAAGAGCCGTATGGTAGGATGGATGACATGTTTTTGGCGAAGGTTTGGAAGACAGCAAGTGGGAAAAAATATGAAGCTTGGGTCCTGAAAAAGGGCGTCTGGGATAAGATCGAGAAGCGCTATCGACAGGTCTACTTGGCGTATGTAGGCACAACGACCAAGATTACCCATGAGAGAGCTGCTGAGATCTGCACGAAGCTCGGCGTTCCGTTAGGAGAGTTGAAGCGCGTGCGGCGGCTCAAGATTGCCGACGGCGAGTCAATACTCTCTCAGATTGAGGCTCCTAGGGCATCTCTCCTCTCTCAAGAGCCTGGTGTAACCTTCTCGCCATCCAGCACAAATCCTGAGGGCGCGATGGAGCCACTTGTACAACTCGACTTTCGTGAAGAAAAGAGTGTCTATTCTCCAGCACTCCCCGTATTTGTGGTAACAGCTACGTTGCTGCGAGAGACTCAGATTGAAGAATCGAGTGCAGTGCCCGTCGGCGGCATCGCCAGCCTAAACCCAGCGCATGAGACAGAGCAGAGATTAGAGGCAGAATTCCAAGAGCAGCTCCTAATTTTGCCGCCAACATCGCCAGGCTCGGTATCCATACCAGAATTGCAAGCGGAGCCACAGGTGGGATTGAAGCAGCCGGATACCGTCCTTTCGGAGCCGATTGCAGTCTCTGCAGCAGCGGTGATTGGGCCTCCACAAGGCCCGGATCACTCCTCTTCGGTCGAGGTAGCCCAGCCACATCAGCCTTCACTCTCTCTTTCTGAAGCCGCTGAGCTGGTCCGCAAACTGCGGGAGCAGTTTGGACTGAGCCGAACGCTCAAAGGCTACGAAGAGCTGGCCATGCGTGTGGGCGTATTGCGGGTCAATGCCCGTGAGCTGCGCCGGACAGAAGAGAAGGAGAATACCTTGATGCCCAGTCAAGCAGGCTGGCTGGAGAAGATGCTCCAATCCATGCCCCGGCGGCGCATAAAATAATTCCTGCCAAATTCCTAAATTGAACTATTTTACTCCGATTTGTTACTATAATTCCGTATCCATGCGCCCGTAGCTCAGATGGATAGAGCAGCGGTTTCCTAAACCGCAGGCCGCAGGTTCGAATCCTGCCGGGCGTACCCGCGCAAAAATAGAGGAACCGACTGATGTTATATTTCAATATCACGACTCTCTTCTCAGGGATTGGCTTTGCAGCACTCGTTCTGCTCACCCCGCTCTTCGCAGCAGATCTGAATCTCAGCTTTACACAAACAGGAATAGCCATTGCATCTTTCGCCTTCTCCATGATTGTTTTCAGTCCTCTATGGGGCTCGCTCTCAGACAGACTGGGTAAACGCAAGATCTTTTTGATTGCGGGGAGCCTGCTCTTTGCACTCTCGACTTTTCTACTCATCTATGTTCATGACTTTCAGACGCTGATCTTATTGAGATTCCTGCAAGGGGTCGGATATGCCGCCACCCCGATGCTCACCGCGCTCTTTTCGGATCACTTTGGCTCGCAATCCGCGCGAAATTTTAGCTTCTTTAGCGCGGCGAGCTCTCTCGGCTGGGGGGTGGGAAGCCTGCTGGCCGGAGCTTTAGGAGATCTCTTTAGCGTCCGCGCCGTCTTTGCTATTATTCCAGTATTCACCATCATCAGTATCTTCTTGATCCATTTCACATTGCCAGATCATCCCACCTCGCAATCAAAATCCACGAAGGGAGAAGGGATCCCCAATAAACTCTTCTATCTTTTTGCCACCATCTTTACACGCCAGGGCATGGCGATGGCCCTCTGGTCAGTCTTTCCGATCTATCTCCAATCTTTTGTGAACAATAGCCTCTTCATGGTGGGACTCATCAGTGGAAGCAATATGCTCTTTCAGCCTGCATTCATGCTGCTGGTTGGCAGATTCGCTGAAGGGCGTGAGAAGCTTCGACTGATCTTCTTCGGGATCATCGGCACGATCATCACGTTTGTCGTCTATGCAAGCGCCACTCAAGTCTGGCACATGATCCTGGGGCAGGCGATGATCGCTTTCTTCTGGTCCTTCATCTTCATCGGGATCAACGTCTATCTCATCGAAGAGGTCCCACAGAAGAGCCGCGGCAAGGCCTTTGGCTACTTCCAGGCCGCGCTCACAGCAGCCACTGCCATTGGCCCGCTTCTTGGCGGAACTCTATCTGATGCAGTCGGCATTCACAAAATGATTCTGATTGTCAGCGGGCTCCTGGTATTCAGCTTCCCATTCTTGCTGAGATTGCAATATCTGGATCGGATGACCAAGCGCTCTGCTGCACCGAGTGGAGCCGGGCCTGTGGTCGTGGAACAGCATCTACACCCATGAACGAGATCGAGCTTCTTCGACAAGCTCACGAGCTCTTCCAAAACGAGCCGCAACTCGTCCAGATTCGTGATGCCCAGCGTGTTGTCTTTATAGGCGACACACATGGCGACCTCGAAGCGACGCAGATCGTGATTGAGCGATATTTCGATTTACAAACCACTCTGGTCTTTGTGGGAGACTATGTGGATCGGGGACCGCGCTCAGCTGAGAATATCAACACTCTGTTAGAGATGAAGCTGGAAAATCCCAAACGGGTCATCTTGCTGCAAGGGAATCACGAGGCCTGGAAAACCTCTCCATTTAGCCCCGCCGACTTCTGGGAGAATCTTTCACGTGAGCAGCAAACGCTTTATTCAAGTACGCTGTCAAAGCTTCCATTCGCAGCGGCTCTTCCCAATGGAGTGATCGCTCTTCATGGCGCTCTGCCATCTGTGGAAAAGTTGCAGAAGATCAATGAGATTCCATTGGGAAGCGCAGAATGGCGCCAGATCACCTGGGGGGACTGGCAACATTCACCCGGCCAGTCCCTGGGAGATTTAGGAAGTCGCCCACAATTTGGCCGAGACCGCTTTGACACGCTCATGAAGAGCTTTGGGATGAATGTGCTCATTCGAGGACATCAGCCCCATGCGCCTTTATTGCTTTACGATGACCGCTGTCTCACGATCTTCACGTCCTCAACCTATCAACGCGATCGTATTGTTGCTATTGCAGAGTCTGACAAAAAAATTGAGACTGCCCGTGATCTGGTGATTGAGGCTATTTGAGCAGGTCGCGATTTAGACCTTGACTAGCTCTGCCAACCGGTCTTCGTTGTACGCCTCGATGAGCGGGTCAATGACCAGGTCAAGATTTCCCTCCATCACGCTGTCCAGGCGATAGAGAGTCAATTCAATGCGGTGATCGGTGACCCGGTTTTGCGGGAAGTTATACGTACGAATCTTCTCCGAGCGGGCCGCCGTGCCAATCTGAATGCGGCGGGCGTGCTCTCGCTCTTTCTCGACTTTGATCTCTTCTTGCTCTTGGATTCTGGCTCGAAGCAATTTGAGGGCGCGCTCTTTGTTCTTGTGCTGCGAGCGCTCCTCCTGACAGGCAACGACAATTCCAGTTGGGATGTGTTTGATACGAATGGCTGAGCTCACTTTGTTGACATTCTGCCCGCCAGGGCCACTCGACCGGAATGCGTCAATCTCCAAATCCTCGTCTCGAAGCTTGATATCCACCTCTTCGACCTCTTTGAGCACTGCGACTGTTGTGGTGGAGGTGTGAATTCGCCCGGCAGCTTCAGTCTCCGGCACGCGCTGGACGCGGTGGACGCCGCTCTCAAACTTGAACTTTCCGAAGGCGCCGCGCCCGGATACGGAGAAGGCAAGAGTCTTAAAGCCGCCCATCTGCGTTGGATGGGCTTCAAGCAGCTCAACCCGAAAGCCCTTATTCTCTGCATAGCGCTGATACATGCGCATCAGATCCGCCGCAAAGAGAGCCGACTCCTCACCGCCAGCTCCGCCTCGCACTTCGATGATGGCATTTCTGAGATCTCGCGGGTCTTCCGGAACGAGTGAGCGGGTGATCTCCTGCGACATCGTCTCCAGCCGCTGCTGTTTCTCCGCAAGCTCTTCGCGAATCAGCCCGACTAGCTCCTCATCATGTCCTTCTTTGAGCCAGGCTTCGGTCTCAGTGATCTCATGCTCCAGCTTTATAAAGTCAACGTAGCTGTCGGAGATCTTTTTGAGCCGGGAATATTTTTGGGAAAGCTCGATACCCGAGCGGCTGGTCCCGACGGCAGACTTGGCCAGCTCCTCTTCCAAGGCGCGGCATTCAACGCCAATCTCTTCCAGTCGGCTGCGAATTTGTGCTTGCATACAGATTTTCTATTTAAACGACTCAACCTCAGGGATGCAAGCGAGCAGATTTGCGAGCTTTGGAATCAACAGCTACAATCAAACCGACTGGTCAGTCTGTTAGAAATTTATGCGAGACAAAGAGGCAACACGAGACAAGATTCTGAATGCCGCAGAGCACGTCTTTGCCGAAAAGGGCTATCACGGCACTCTGGTGGACGAGATTGCTGAATCATCCAAAACATCCAAGGGCGCGATCTACTTCCACTTTCCCAGCAAAGAGGAGATCTTCTTTGCGCTGATGGATCGCTTTGCGAACGCTGTGATCGAAGATATTAAGCAGACCATCTCCAAAGAGCGGGGCGCTCTCAACAAGATTGAAGCGTCACTCGAGTTTGTGCTTCAGTCACTCGTCAAGCGCAAGCGACTGGCAAAGCTTTTGCTCATTCACGGACATGGCCTTGGTCCGGTCTACGAAAAGAAGCGCCTGGAGATTTACGACCGCTTTGCAGACGTGATCGAATTGCATTTACAAGAAGCAGTCGATGATGGCTCGATCCCGCCTCTGGATGTTGAGATCACAGCCCATGCCTGGCTCGGTGCGATCAGTGAATTAGTAATCCGCTGGCTCTATACGGGTGGGCCCGAGCCGTTGGAGCGGATGCACCCGGCACTCACTGCACTCTTTTTGCGAGGAATTGGAGCTCGGCCCTCAAAATTGAACTAAGAATCTGAGGAGGTTCTTGATATGAAGAGATCGAGACGTGATTTTCTAAAGGGCGTCTTTGGAGCAGCCGGAACATTGACGCTCGTTCCCTGGAAGGGATTTGCGCAGCTTCCCCCCATTCTCATTGGCCATCAGGCATCGCTAAGTGGCTTCTTGGGAAGCTATGGCTTCTGGCACAACCAAGCAGTCAAAGCGGCCTTGAAGAAGATCAACGATGCGGGTGGCGTGAATGGGCGTCAGCTCTCGCTTGTCACCGTGGACGGCGCTTCAAACCCCAATACGTCGGCAAACGTCATGGAAGAGTCGCTTCTGGGCGGAGACGGGAGCACTCCCGTTGACTTCGTGATTGGGAGCGTGCTCAGCGAGGCCAACTACGCCAGTGCTCCATTGGCCAGGGAGTCTCGGACGCCTTATTTTGCCCAGGGCGTGGCCACGGATATCACCGGCTCAAAGGGAAACCGCTGGGTCTTTAAGAGCTATCACACGGTGCAGGGCGCAGTGGAGGGCGGCTGGCGCTGGGCGCTGCAAAACTTGGGCACCCGCTGGACGATCATTCATTCAGAATTGGCATTTGCCACCTCGCAAGCCCAAGCCTGGAAAGAGAAGCTGGGTGAAGTTCAGGCCGAAGTTGTTGATGTCATCTCTGTTCCCTTTGATCCCGCTAGCCCGCCAGCTCTATCTCAATACCTCAATCTGATTGACACTTCCCGAACACAGGTGCTCTTTCAGGCCTTCACCGCCCGAGACTCGATTGCCTTTATGCAGCAGGCTTCTGCACTAGGTCTCAACAAGAGCTTGAAGGTGTTTGGCATCAGTGAAGGGGTCGATGCGCTCAATATCTCATCCCCTGTCTTTGACAATACTTATTACATCTCCAGCTACCCGCGCCGGTCAGATCAGGTTCCGGCAGCACTGCAAGCTCTCGATCAGGAATACAGACAACTCATTGGCATCGCGGCCGATGGACAAGCGGCCAGCGATCCAACGAAGACCGTCCCGATCGGGGACCTCTATGGAAGCTGGCAGGCCGTCCATCTCATTCAGAGCGCCATCGAGCAGACAGGCTGGAAGAGCCGCGATGACCACCCATCGCTTATTCTGGCATTGGAAGGCTTTCTGTACGAAGCCAGCCTTGACTTCCCACAAGGGAATGGCTTCATCCGCGCAAATGACCACCAGGCCTTCCAGAGCCACTACATTGAGCACGCAGAGGGAGGCTCGCTTGTCGTCAAAGCGACCTCTTCGCTGGATGAATCTTTCTATGTGCCCTCCGTAGATTACCGGACAGAGCCTTTTTAGCTCTCTGATCTGGATGAGGAGCTTATAGAGTGGAGCAGCTTCTGGGGCAGTTCAGTTTTGCTCTGCTCAATGGATTCGTCTGGGGCTGGATCCTCGCCTTGCTTGCGTTGGGTCTGAGCCTGATCTATGCCAATCTGAAGTGGCTCAACCTGGCGCATGGGGCTTTTTATATGCTCGGCGGAATGCTCGTCTGGAAGCTCCAGGATTCGCTTGGATTCTGGCTGGCACTGCCTATCTCTGTGCTCGCTGCAGGAGCTTTTGGCGTCATCTCTGAATGGCTCATCTTCCGACCTATTCACGATCCGAAGCGGCTGCTTCTGGCGGCCATCGGGCTGATGCTGGCTCTGCAAGAGCTGGCAGCAATAGCATTTGGCAGAACACCGCAGTCTGTGATCAATCCACTCCCTGGCGCTATTGGATTTCTGGATAAGCAGTTTCCAGTCTACTGGCTTGTCGTGGCAGCCAGCGCAGCACTTGTTTTGACGGCGCTCTGGATCTTCCTGAGACGCACCCGCCCTGGGCTCTGGATGCGCGCTGTCGGCCAGGAGCGCGAGCTGGCGCTCAGCCTGGGGATTCCCGTTCCACTCGTCTACACAGCTACATTTGGATTGGGAACGGCGCTTGCCGCACTGGCTGGAGGACTCATTGCACCGATCATCGGAGTGCATCCTTACATGGGGCTGGAGATTCTGGTGCTGGCCCTGGTTGTAGTAATTATTGGCAGAAGTCCCTGGGGCTCCGTTGGAATCGCCTTGCTGATCAGCGAGCTAGAGAATCTTCTGCCTGTCGTCACCCAGGCTCTTACAGGTGAGGCGATCAGCCCGACCTTGGCCCGCGTCTCGATTCTCACGCTGCTCCTTGGAATTCTTTTAGTTCGTGCCCGAAATCCCGAAACGAGCCAATCATGAAGAATCATTTATTAATCAAAGGCTCGTTTCTATTGGCATTGATCGGGCTCGCGGCTCTTCCAGGGCTTCTGCGACTGATTGGGCTTGAAGAGAGCACAATTCGCTCACTGCTCGGATCACTCACAATTATCATGATCTGGGGCATCTTTGCCCTCTCTTACAATCTGCTCTATGGCATTACCGGATTGCTCAGTCTGGGACATTCCGTCTTTTTAGGGCTGGGAGCACTGGGAGTCGGAATCGCCGCCATCCATTGGGGCATGGGCTTCTGGCCTGCACTGGTTATTGGACTCCTCATCTCCGGGCTGGCTGCATTTCTAGCAGGCGGACTCTTTTCAAAAATCAAGAGAGACGCCTTTTGGGTAGCGACCGCCGTCTCGTCGCTTATGGCCTACCTCCTTGTGCTCTACTTCCATGACTTTACAGGCGGTGCTTCGGGGCTTCGCCTTCCCAGAGATGTTCTGGATCTGGGAATGAATGACCTCTCATTCATTGATCGAGATGTTCAGTATTTATTTGTGCTGGTTGTGCTTGTGCTGGTCTACTCTCTTCTTCGCTGGCTAGCCCGAACTCCGCTCGGGATGGCTCTTTCACTCATTCGCGAGAATGAGGAGAAGGCCGCTCTGATTGGCTATTCCACTCAAAACTTGAAGTGGGCTGCCTTTGGGATCAGCGGAGCACTGGCCGGTCTGGCTGGGGTGCTGTTGGCTTTTGCTCTGCACTCGATGGATGCTGACCTCTTCCAGTGGACACATTCTGTTCAGGCGCTTGCTTGGGTCGTGATTGGCGGCTCTGGAAGTCTAGTTGGCTCCCTTCTTGGCACAGGTCTCGCGAAGGGGTTCGAAGAGCTCTGGAGCAACGCCTGGCTGAGTGCTCCGCTTCTGCTGGGAATTTTGCTCATTCTCATCGCCCGCTTCACTCCCCGAGGCTCTCCATGAGCGCGCTTCTGCAGATCAGAGAGCTGTACAAGAACTTTGGAGATATTCATGTTCTTCAAGGCATATCACTCGAAATTGGACCAGGAGAACGGCAGGCTATCATCGGCCCGAACGGAGCCGGAAAGAGCACGCTTTTTAATATCATCACCGGGCAGCTTCGCCCAACCTCTGGATCGATTCTCTTTCAGAATCGTGACATTACGACTATGCCTATAGAGCAGCGCACGCGTTGGGGAATTGCCCGCACAATGCAAGCCTCAAACTGCTTTCCAAGGCTCACTCTATTCGAGAATCTAATGGCCGCCACCCAGCGCGGACATGGCTGGCTTCGCGCTTCAGCAGATGCCAAAGAGAATGCTAAAAGCATCTTGCAACAGATCGGGCTTGACAAGAATCGCAATCTGCGCGCAGAACGAATTTCTCACGGAGATCGGCGTCTTTTGGAGATTGGCATCGCGCTTGGCACTGACCCCACTCTGCTCTTGCTCGACGAGCCGATGGCCGGACTTGCTCAGGAGGACAGAGAGCGGGTCTCCGGGCTCATCATGTCTTTAAAAAATGTCAGCCTGCTCTTTGTGGAGCATGACATGGAATCGGTCTTTGGGCTGGCGGACCGCATCACTGTGCTCCACGAAGGGCAGAGACTCACCGAAGGCTCGGCGGAAGAGGTCAAAGCCGATCCACGAGTCCATGAGATCTATCTGGGCGGGCGAGCCTGATGCTCAAACTTGAGAATCTGGCAGCTTCATACGGAAGCCGGCTGGTGCTCCAGGGGATCAATCTTGAAGTGTGGCCTGGTGAAGTAGTCGGGATTCTGGGGCGAAATGGGGCTGGCAAGACGACGGCGATCAAGACAATCTTGGGACTCGTTCCCATAAAATCGGGGCGGGTCTGTTTTGAAAATCAAGACCTTGCGTCAATGACGCCTCATCACATTCCGCGCTTGGGGATTGGAGTGGTGCCCCAGGGCAATCGAATCTTCCCAAATCTCACTGTTCAAGAGAATCTTCAACTAATACCTGACAAAACTTCTGCGGACGATGAACGATTCAGGCACGCAATCGAAAGATTCCCACAGATAAGAGAGCGACTTCATCAGCGCGCTGGAACGCTCTCCGGCGGTGAGCAGCAGATGCTCTCCATCGCCAGAGCGCAACTCATGAATTCTAAACTGATGCTGCTCGACGAGCCTCTGGAAGGGCTCATGCCCAGTCTAATTGTTGAGGTGGAGCGCTGGATCGGCGAGCTGCGCGCGCGCAGCGCTGGTGTCCTGTGGGCCGAGCAGCGCACCGAGAGCGCCATTCGGCTCTGTGACCGAATCTATGTGCTCAATCAGGGGCGTGTCGTTTGCGAAGGAATACCGAGCTCGCTCAATAAAAGCGATTTGAAAAGGCACTTTGGGCTTGGAGTACAATGACTGCATGGCTCGCTTGACCTGCAATATTGATCGCGCTGGGCGCATCTATCGAGTTGTTCTAGGAGTGGTGATAATGGCAACCGCAATTCTCGCATTTCTCTTGCTGCCAGCTTCTATGAAATTCTGGGTTTATGTCATCTCAGGCTTACTGACACTCGTGGGAGCCTTCACGATCTTTGAGGCCGCAGTCGGCTGGTGCGCCATTCGCGCTATGGGCTTCAAGACTCGTTTATAGACTCAATTCTTGCAAGACTTCAGAATCTCATTCCCGCGCTTTACAAAAGCCGTTGCGAGTTTCACTGTCTCATCGAAGTCATCCAGCCTCAAGATGCTAAAGGGGGAGTGAATGTAGCGGCATGGAACAGAGAGAACGCCAGCCAGCGCTCCGCCTCGAGACTGATGAATCGCACCTGCGTCTGTGCCTCCAAAGGGCGGAATTTTGTACTGATAGGGAATCTTCTCAGCTTTTGCGATTTCAGACATCTTTTGCACAAGCTTGGGATTCACAATGAGAGAACTGTCCGCAACGCTGATAGTCGGGCCTTTCCCGAGTCCGCTAGGCTGCCGCGCAGAGGGAACTTCTGGTACATCGGCTCCCACTGTACCTTCCAAGGCTAGCGCGAGGTCGGGCTCAATCTGATAGGCTGCTGTCCGTGCTCCGCGCAGCCCCACCTCTTCGCAAATTGCAAAATTGGCGTAGATCGTGACATCTGGCATCTTGCTCTTAAAGGCTTCCAGCACTTTGAGAATCACGGCGCAGCCTGCCCGGTCATCAAGCGCCTTGCCGCAGACGAACATCTCGTTCAGCTTCTCAAAGGGATACGAGATGACCGCCGGAGAGCCGGTGCGGATTCCAAGCTTCTCCACCTCTTTGGCGGAAGTAGCTCCAATATCAACGAACAAGTGCTCAAGCTTATACGGCTTCTGGCGATCCTCTTCGCTCAGAATATGAGGCGGTGGAGTGCCAACAATTCCCTTGATCTTTTTCCCAGCCTCTGTGCGCACAAGCATGGCATGGGAGGGAATGATTCTGGCGTCCCAGCCACCCAGGGTCGTAAAGCGCAGAAAGCCCTTCTCTTCGATGTAAGAGATCATAAAGCCAATCTCGTCCATGTGGGCATCCAGCATGAGGCGGGTCTTTGTCTTGCCCTGGCGCACCCCAATCAAGTTTCCCAGGGCATCCACCTGCACTTCGTCGACCAGCGGCTCCACTAGCTTTTTCAGCAGCCCGCGAACCTCGTCTTCAAATCCCGATGGGCCAAATGTATTCGAAAGGCTCTCTAGCAATTCAATGGTTTTGATACTCCCGCCTCCTGTCGGCTCCGCTTTATGATGGGTCATTATAAAGTAGCGCCCAACGGGCAGCGAGCCATCCATGATTTTGGCGTATTGCTAGCTCACCCATAATTAACTAATATACCCCGCAAAGGAATTGAGCATGAATCGCAGACTCTTTACCTCAGAATCCGTAACCGAAGGACACCCTGATAAAGTCGCTGATCGCATCTCAGACTCGATGCTGGATGCCGTCTTAACCCAAGACCCCCTTGGCCGCGTCGCTTGTGAGACCTTTGTCACGACTGGACTCGTCTTGATCGGTGGTGAGATCAGCACAAAAGCACACGTGGAGTATGAGAAGATCGCCCGCAATGCGATCAAGGAGATTGGCTATACCGACCCAGAATACGGCTTCCACTACGAGCAATGCTCCGTGCTCCTTGCGATCCATGAGCAGTCACCCGACATTACGCAAGCTGTCGTCAAGACCTCTTCCAAAGATCCATTTTCTGACATCGGAGCAGGGGATCAGGGGATCATGTATGGATACGCCTCTTCTGAAACCCCCGAGCTGATGCCTCTTCCGATCATGCTGGCTCACGGACTGGTCAAGCGACTCGCCCAGCTTCGCAAAGAACAGGTCCTGAAATATCTGCGACCCGATGGAAAGTCCCAGGTGACCGTAGAGTATGACGGGCGCACTCCAAAGCGCGTCCATACAGTTGTCGTATCGACTCAGCATCACCCCGACATCTCGGCGAAAGAGCTTCGGCAGAGTGTCACCGAGCAAGTGATCCGCCCCGTGCTTGGGAAATGGATGGATGACCAGGTGACATTGCTGATCAATCCATCGGGGCGTTTTGTGATTGGTGGCCCGCCCGGCGACACGGGAATGACAGGCCGTAAAGTGATTGTCGATTCGTATGGAGGCTATGGCAGCCACGGGGGCGGTGCATTCTCCGGAAAAGACCCAACCAAAGTCGATCGCTCAGCGGCCTACATGGCCCGTTATGCAGCGATCAACGTAGTCGCGGCGGGGCTGGCCAAAGAGTGTGAGATTCAGATCTCCTATGCCATCGGCAAGGCCGATCCGATTAGTCTTACTATAGACACGCTTCAAACGGGAGCCATCCCCGATGAGAAGATTGAGGCGCTTCTGGCAGAGCATTTCGATTTCCGGCCTGCAGCGATCATCCAACAGATGAGCTTGAGAAGACCTATTTACAAGTCATTATCTTCCTATGGCCATTTCGGGCGCCCTGAGCTCAATCTGCCTTGGGAGCGCCGCGATAAGGCCGAAGAGCTGCGAAAAGCAGCAGGGATTAAAAATAAATAAGGACAGAATTCTCATTCCGCCCTTGCAATTCTCACCGGACAATTTACACAAATATATCATTCTTCTTCGTCGTCCTCGACTTCGTTTTCTTCTTTATGGCTCTCGTCTTGCTTCTCTTGATCGCGCTCATCTTTCCCAGATTTAGACTTCTTGCGATAGCCTTTGTCTTTATAAACGACACCAACTCCTTTAGGGGGAGTCCAGGATTTTTTCATGAGATATTTCCCTCCTCGGTCTCACCTATATTAGAAAAATCAGAACAAGTATGCCACAAAAGGATGAAGGGCTCAAGAGAGCCCTTCATCCTTCCCATTCTCTTTCAGGGGCAGATTTAGCTTAGCATTGCTGCACAGTGCTCTTTCGGGACTGCAAAGCACTTGGATCGGAGGTGGCAGGCCGCTCCGTATCGATCAAGTTGATCTCGCCATCGCTGTACATCGAGATTGTTCCATGAATGCCGGTGATGTAGGTTGGCGTCTTCGATTGAGAGAGCTGCTGCAAAAGCGAGTCACAGGGACGGCCCTGGTTGTCGAAGGGGCTGGCCATCGCCACCGCCACACTCGGGGAGACGGCCGTCAAGAATGCCGTCTGATTCGGACCCAGCTCTCCGCTCCGCGGGAGATCGAGCACGGTGCTCTTGAGGTCAGATGGATGGCGCTGAAGCAGAGCATCCATCTCATCGCCGCCCAGATCTCCGGCAAAGAAGTAGGACGTATTCTGATACTCTACTTTGAAGACGAGCGAATCGGTGCTGCTGCTCTGCGCAGAGCTGAAGTAATCGGGGCTGCAGATCTTATCTTGTAAAGTCCGGGCAAGCTGATCTTCCGAAGGGCTGAAGAATGTCACCCGGATCGAGCCCCAGTGGAGCGTATCGCCATCGCGAGGAGTGGTAATCGGGATGCCTTGAGCACAAGCCGTCTGAATGTAATCTTGGTAGTGGCTGCTTGTGCTAGGCTGACCCACATCCACGATCTTGCCGATCTTCTGGCCATACTGCCAGACCAAGTCTCCGTGCAGGCCAACATAGCCGGGTCCGGCATTGGTCGCAATCAGATAATCGATGCGTCCCACGCCGTGGTTGAGCAGGAAAGCGATGAACTCATTGTCTGAGGCATGGGCTCCACTGTCAATCACAATATTCATCCCGTTGGGAGCCTGGAGCAAAACGGCATCATAGCCGCTGTTTCCGCGGGCTTCGAAGTAATAAATAGAAAGAATTCCGGAGGCCGTGCTCTGACTTGAATAGAATGCGCCAAGAAGCACTCCTAAAATAATCACCAAAAGGCTGACTCTCAGACTCATTCGTCTCATCATGATAGAAGATCGTACTCCGGCAACTGCGACTGAAGTATCTAGGCGGTGATGCACCAGACGCATCTTTGTGCCAATGCCAGGGGACATTTCTACCCATTGGGAATGGCCTTGGGGAATGTGTTAGAGGCGTGATCCTTGTTTGGCGTTGCAGCCATTGGCAGCATCGAAGCCGCTGACTATGCCCCAAAGAAGCCGCCCGATGCGGGCGAAGTTTCCATCGGATGAGCCCCAAAGATAGATGATGGTCAGATCGAGCCCGAGACCGATAGAGATGTGGATGAGCAGCTTCTTCCCTCGCTCGCCGTTGAGATATTGCCCCCAGCCCGGGAAGACAAACGAGGCGATGCCGTTGACAATGGGGTCACAAGGCGTGATCTGGGGTGCGGGCTGTGAAGCCGCTGCCTGAGCGGGTCTTTCAGCAGTAAGAATAGATAATGCGCCCAGCGCAAGTGCGAGCAGCATGACGGTGAGGCTCTTTCTGAAGAGCATAGCGCTCACATTTATCCCAAATTCTGCTGGAAATGCAAGTGGCAAACCGCTCGAAATGACGTGAATTTCAGAGGCTTCTATTTTATAATGATTTGATCTGTCCCCATCGTCTAGTGGCCTAGGACGCCGGCCTTTCACGCCGGCAACCGGGGTTCGAATCCCCGTGGGGACGCCAGAGGGTACGCCTCTCTCGTTTTGTTATCTTGGAGAATGGATTCTTATAGGCAGCTTCAATCTTTTCGCTTCCTACAGAAAGGCTTGAAGTCACAATTTCCAAGAGTTCAGCCAATCAGGTGCATCGCCAGCTCGGCAATCACAACTGATCTATTCAGCGCCCCCGATGCCGAACTCTTCAGCAACACCCAATTCTGGCAACCGTGGCCAAACTCATTAAGGATTGGACGGCGGGCCTGGCGCTGGGTTCTCCGGTAGGATCAGAGGTTGTTGTGGCGTCTGAGAGAAGTCGAAGTCATTGACGAGATCCCCTAGCTGTGAGGCATTCTCACGCACCATGGGACGCGGATCGGCTCGGCCATCAGTATTGGGGTCAATGCGCTGCCCACCTAGAAAGTCATCTTCGATAAATTTCAGATAGGCATCAAAGCTGAGAATCTGATGATCAATAAACGCATGTTTGGCATATGGACTGATGACAAGCCCAGGCACACGCAAGCCATAGCCATTTTCATCCACCTGAGGCGGAGTGACGTGATCATAAAAGCCACCCCAGTCATCCCAGGAGAGAAATATGGCCGTGCTATCCCAATCCGGACCCTCCATAATCGCATTGATGAGACCCGTCACATAGGCTTGCCCCGCGCTGACTAAGGCAGTTGGATGCTCGCTGTTGGGGTTGCTGGGTATGATCCAGGCCACGGAAGGTAACGCTCCATCTTTTGCCGCCTGATAGAATTTAGTCAGGTCTTGAATATTATCGAGCTCATTGTCTTCATGGACAGTCACAAAATCGGGAAGCGGATTCCAGATTTCCGGCACGCCAATCTTTTGTTCCTTGGGCGGGCAAGCCATCGCACCATCATCGCAATCAGGTTGTGTGCCTTGATCGAGGTAATAAGACCAGCTGATGCCAGCCCGGTGTAAAAGATACGTGATGTCCGTCCAGCCATAATCCGGAGCTGTGCTGTTTTTTTGATCTTGGTCAGGTTGATCTAAATTGCTTCGACACGTCATCGGGTCAGTCGGCTGGGTGCAAGAGGCAGACCAGGCGGAGACCATAAAGAGATGTGCGGGTAAACTCCAGGATGCATTGGGCTCGAACATATGGTCTTGCAGCACAAATTGCTCCGCATATTGCCAGTAATTGGGGATCTCTCGTGCATCGTGATAGCCCATCACATCGATTGACCCGTTGCAGGTTGGATCGTTAAGATTCTTGCAGGCTTTCTTTCCATTTTCTGCTTGTTGGATGAACCCATCCATTTTGCCATTGTTGATGTCAGCTTCAGCACTGGATGACCCGTGGGGTCCGCCATGATTGAGGTCGTTGGAATCGTGAAATGGCAGTACACATTGATTCGAGCTGGGGTCAATGACACAGACAGTGGGCAGACCCAGGCTCATCGGGATCCCATCTGCGCCAGGGAAAGTTCCAAAATAGTGATCAAAAGAGCGGTTCTCCTGCATGATGATAATCACATGTTTTATCTTATGAATTCCATCAGGGCTGGCTGGGAGGGGCGCCGATGAAGGTAAGGCACTGACTGCCACCACGAGGAAGAGCAGCAGACTAAGACTGCGACCGGTGAAATGTCCCATTCTCTCCATGATATCGATCTCCTTCTTGCCACAAGATAATTGCAGTCGATCGCCGAGTAAAAAATCTGTAGAAGGAGTCTGGAATTTGTGTCAAGAATCGTTGGAAATTACTTCTCACATCTTTTGCGCTTTCCGAGATTGAAGATTCAAAGGGGAGCCTAAACAGATTCGAGTGCAACGATCTTTCTTGTTTTTGAGGTAGACCTACGGATTGGGGAATTTCTTATACTTATTGAGATAAGCCACAATTCCACCCTCATCCATAATCGCCAAGAGAAATTCCGGTAGCCCCTGCGCGTCAATCTTAATGCCAGACTCCGGTATGCTTATCACCCCACTCCTCAAATCGACATCGAGCTGGTCTCCATCATTAATGACAGAAGTATCGGCGATGAGAATCGGCAGACCAATATTGACCGCATTGCGGTAAAAGATGCGCGCAAAAGATGAGGCAATAATGGCTTTGATCCCAGAGGCTTTAATAGCAAGCGGAGCCGTCTCGCGGCTCGAGCCTGATCCAAAATGGACGCCACCAACGACAAAATCGCCAAGATGGACCTCCTTGGGAAATTCAGGGCGAACTTCGCAAAAGCAGTACTTGGCCAGCTCCGTCGGGTTGGTGGTCAAGTTATAGCGTCCGGGAGTGATTAAATCTGTATTGACATTATCGCCAAATTTCCAGACACGCCCCATGGCTCAAGCCACCTCCTGGGGTGAAGTGATCTTCCCCGTCAGCGCAGAGGCTGCCGCGACGGCTGGACTGGCGACGTAGATCTCTGAATTGGGCGAGCCCATCCGCCCCTTGAAATTGCGGTTCATCGTAGAGAGACAGCGCTCGCCATCAGCCAGAACACCCTGATGGCGACCGATGCATGGGCCGCATCCCGGGTTAGTCACAACGCAGCCTGACTTGATAAATGTTTCAATATAACCTTGTTTAATCGCTTCCAAATAGACTTCGTTGGAGGCGGGTGTGATGATCACGCGCACATTCTTTGAGACTTGCCTTTGTCTCAGAACTTCATGGACAACTTGCAGATCTTCCAGACGCCCATTGGTGCAAGTTCCAATAAAGACCTGATCCAGCTTAATTCCTGCGACTTCAGAGACATTTCGAATCTGCTCCAGTCCATGGGGAACAGCGACTTTTGGCTCCATCTTGTTTGCATCAACACTAATATAATTTTCATAGTTAGCCTTCGGATCGGCCTGAAGCCTCTCCATCGGCTTTTGAGCCCGAGGCTGGAGATAATCGAGAGTCTTCTGATCGGCTGGGACCAGACCGGCCTTCCCTCCCATCTCGATGGCCAGATTGGCGATCGTCATGCGTTCCGAGATAGAAAGTTTTGGAATCGTCTCTCCCGTGAATTCGAGAGCCTGATAGATTGCTCCTGCCGTGCCAATCCGACTCACCACCTCGAGCACCAGATCTTTGGCGTAGACAAATTTGGGAAGGCTTCCGCTAATCTCTACTAAAACGGAGCCCGGCACCCGAAACCAGTTGGTGCCCGTCGCCCAGGCGACAGCGATGTCTGTCGCTCCCATCCCCGTGCCAAAGCAGGCAAAAGCGCCATAGGTGCAAGTGTGAGAATCGGCTCCGATGACCAGCGAGCCCGGTGTGATGTAGCCAAGCTCTGGCAAGATTTGGTGACAGATTCCTTGGGCATAATGGACATGGTCAATCTTCTGCTCCTCAATAAATTCAAAGATTTTCCGGTGCAGCAGCGCTGCATTGGGGTTGGGAGCCGGGACGACGTGATCAAAGACAATAATCACTTTGTCTCGGTGCAGCCGTGCTCCTTGCATCTGATGAAACGACTCAATCGCCAGGGGCGTCGTCGTATCGTGGGACATGATCCAGTCCACCTCGGCCAGCACGACTTCGCCAGCCTGCACCTCGCGGCCCACCTTCTTAGAAAAGATCTTCTCGGTCAGGGTCTTAGTTCTTGGCATAATTCTTTAAAATTATACTCGTCTGGGTCCGGTTGATGCCTTCCATGACGCGAATCTCCTCAATCGTCTCGTTCAGCTCATGTAACGAATGAGTGGTGACGCGAGCCACAACATCAAAGTCTCCCGTAATCTCGTAGACTTCCCTCACTTCATTTCGTGCGATGAGCTTGCGGGTAACATGAGTCGTATAGAGCGAGCTGGTCAGTGCCAGCTGAATGATCGCCTCGACCTCGATGGGCACGCGGCCACGCAGATTGAGCTTGAGCACGTCATCGGCGATCTCGATCAGATCGATGTCCGAGAAGTAGCGCTTCTGCGGACGGCTCTTGATGATCTCAACGATCTGGGTGAGCTGGTCTTCCGTCATCGTGACATTCATGTCGTTGAATCGCGCTCTCACTGCGGCCTTCCCTGTATATTTGTCAATGACGATCTCACGCTCTCTCTTCACGATCTCAGGGGGAATGGCCTCGTAGGTTCGTGGATCTTCGAGCACCGCACGCGAGTGAAGTCCGGCCTTGTGTGAGAAGGCGTTGGCGCCAACAATGGGGCGCGTCTCGCTGTTAAAGATACCGGAGCAGCGCTCGACCAGCCGCGACAGATCGGGGAGTAGCGCAAGATTCCAGTCGTTTGAGACGCCATAATGCATCTTCAGAGCAACGACCAGCTCGGCCAATGACGTGATTCCGGCACGCTCGCCGAGCCCATTGACAGCCACATCAATCAGACGAACACCCGCTTCATACCCAGCAAGGGCATTAGCCACGGCCAGTCCGTAGTCATTGTGACAATGAAGGTGCAATGGCACCTTTACAAATGGAGCAATCTGCTCGATCAGTCCCTTGATCTGGGTTGGCAGCATTACGCCGACCGTATCGGCGATGCTGATGCGATCGGCTCCAGCCTCCTGAGCGCATTCAATGGCTTCGATCAAATATGGAACGGGAGTTCGTGTCGCGTCTTCGGGTGTAAACCGGACCTTGAGTCCTCGATCCTTTGCATGCCGTACGGCATCACTGATCATGGATAAAGCTCTTTCTTGAGTCACGTGGAATTTATGCTGCAAGCTTAGAGGCGAAGTCCCAAGAAAGATCCCGATCCATTCGGCGCCCGTGCTCACTGCATCATCAATGTCAGAATGAGTCGCTCGCGCATGAACCAGCTTCTTTGCCCGCAAAGGCTCTGCCGCCAACCTCTCGACGGCCTGCCGCACATCGCGCGAGACGGATGGATGTCCAAGCTCGATGAAATCGACGCCAAAGTCATCGATGAGACGAGCGATCTCCAGCTTGTCTTCAATGGAAAATGAGACCCCTCGGGTCTGCTCGCCTTCCCGCAACGTGGAATCAAGAATCTCGATTACGACTCTCTTTTGTTGTACTCCTGAACCTGAATGCATCAATCCTCCAGTCGCGAAATCACAGCGTTTGTAACCTCTTGAGTCGTGGCCGTCCCGCCAAGATCGGGCGTCAAGACAGCGCTCTGAATGACGCGCGAAACAGCCTGATCAAGCCGCTTAGCTAGCTCGCTATCACCCAGATGCTCCAGCATCAGTTTTGCAGACAGGATGGCTCCGATGGGGTTGGCCTTCTTCTGCCCAGCGATATCGGGGGCTGATCCGTGGACAGGCTCAAAGAGAGAGCACTCTTCTCCGATATTCGCGCTCGGGCAGAGCCCTAAGCTGCCGACTACGCCTGCCAACAGGTCAGAGAGGATGTCCCCGTGAAAGTTGGGTGCCACGATGACCTGATAGCGGTCCGGGTACAAGACGAGTTTCATGCAGAGAGAATCGACAATCTCAGCCTGCCATTTGACCTCTGGATATTCAACAGCAACTTTATGCGCTGTCTCCAGAAAGAGCACATCGCTCGGCTTGATCACGTTGGCTTTGTGAACGACAGTCACGGAGAGCTTGTTCTCTACTCCATGCTCAAAGGCCATCCTCAAAATACGCCGTGAAGCGGCTTCGCTGATCCGGCGCAAATTGTACGCCTGATCCTCATGCCGCCAGCCGAGCCCAATATAAAGATCTTCGGTATTCTCACGAAAGAGAAGAATATGGACCGATTCATCACCATAGCGGCCGATGCCGGGGTATGTTTTGAAGGGCCGCAGATTTGCATAAAGATTTAATCTCTGGCGAAGCTGCACAATGGCGCTTGGGTATTCCGCGATGTGAGCGGGCGTCGTCACCGCCCCAAAGAGCGAGGCATCGCAATTCTTAATAATCTCGATTGTCTCGTCTGGCAGAGGAGTCCCGTGATTCTGGTAGCAGGCGTAGCCAGCCTCGGCAACGTGATACTTTGCGCGGAATCCAAGTCGATCGAGCACGAGGATGGCTGAATCAATGACTTCAGGCCCGATGCCATCCCCCTTGACGACTGCAATATTGAAACGGGTAATTCTATTCATCTAAATGCACGTCCTTACGCTGCTGTTTTCTTGCTTCGACGACATTTGCTTGATCCCCTCTATGCAACTATTAATAAAAATCCGGTACGCCCGACTCATTCCTCCAAAAAAGGACTGAGCGCTGCCAGGCCTTTCGAGCTCAACTCAATATAGGTAATTAAAGAGAGAAGATCGGAAGGGTTAGTTGGCCCTTCCTCGTTTCAGGGAGACCATCAAATTAAGTGAAGAATATCTCGTCATGGACCTACTGAAATCTGCGCTGCAATTCTGTTCGTTCATAAAAAGACTCCTGTTGCGTGCCGGAAATCATATCCAGGCCCCGCAATTCTGTCAAGTCCAATGGCTTTACATGCGTCCGCCGTGCTCACCTGACAAGATTTTCCTGCACGTGCATTAAAGACGAGACCGCGCTATGACGAAACTCAAGTTTATGAATTTCACCGAAGTAACCACAAGAATCGCTCTTGACAGTGAATGTGATTTGTGTTACGTTAGTCACCATCTTATTTGAGGAGCATGCAGGCAAACCACGACATTGGCCGAGAGCGGTTCATCATCAAATGACGTTGATCCAATCCCTGAAGATCCATTCCCGTTAAGTCAAAATCTCTTATCTCAGGTGAGTACGTCGTTGCGTCTCAGAGCGCACGGCCTGGCTCCATTTTCAAGAGGAGGTTGACAACATGGCTCAACCACAGACCAAGAGAGCTGTCCATAAAAAAATTGCCAGTAAGCGGGTTTTGCTGCTCTATTCGGGAGGCCTTGATACCTCATGCATGGTGCGCTGGCTGCAGGAGAAGTACTCAGCCGATGTCATCACTCTCACTCTCGATCTGGGACAGGGCGGCCTGGAAGAGGCGCGTGCCAAGGCCCTCAAATTGGGCGCCAAATCGGCGCATGTTGTTGATGCACGCACGGAATTCGTGGAGCAGTATGTGGCTAAGGCAATCAAAGCCAACGGGCTTTATCAAGATCAATACCCCCTCAGCACGGCCATTGCCCGGCCTCTGATGGCCAAGGTCGCCGTCGAATACGCCTTAAAAGAGGGCGTAGATGCCATCGCCCACGGCTGCACCGGAAAGGGCAATGACCAGGTCCGGTTTGAGATCTCGATCGGCGCACTCGCCCCCGACCTCGAAGTTCTGGCACCAGTGCGCGAGTGGAATATGTCCCGTGAAGAGGAGATTCACTATGCAGAGCGCCACGGCATCCCCATTCCGGTGGACATCCACTCACCCTATTCGACCGATGAGAATTTATGGGGGCGCAGTATTGAATGCGGGGTTCTCGAAAAGCCGGACTCCGAGCCACCTGCCGAGATCTTTGAGTATGCCATTCCACCAGAGCAGGCACCGAACCAGCCCGAGTATGTCGAGCTGGAATTTGAAAATGGCCTCCCGACATCTCTCAATGGAAGAGCGGAAAATCTGGTCCAGTTGATTGCCGAGCTCCACAAGATCGCTGGCCGCAACGGCGTCGGCATCATTGATATGGTGGAGGATCGCGTCGTCGGCCTCAAGTCTCGCGAGATCTACGAATGTCCGGCAGCCGTCGTCCTCTTAGCGGCTCATCGGGACCTGGAGCGCTTCTGCTGCACAATCCACGAGAATGAATTTAAGCCCCTCGTGGATCGCATGTGGGCGGAGCTGGCCTACAAAGGGCTCTGGAACGACCCGCTGATGGCTGATCTGGAGGCATTTACAGATAAGATCAACGAGCGCGTCAGCGGCTGGGTGCGGGTAAAGCTCTACAAGGGGCATGCCCAGGTCGTTGGCCGTCGCTCAGAGAATGGGCTGTACGACCTCAATCTGGCCACGTATGAGCGGCAGCAGACCTTTGATCAAAGCGCATCACCCGGTTTTATAAAAATCTGGGGCTTGCCCACGCGCAGCGCCAATCAGCTACAGACTAAATATGAAGCTCTGGGAAACAAGCGATAGCCTCTCAAGCGACAAGCTCGTCGAGCAGTTCACCGCCAGCGAAGACGTTCTGCTGGATGAGCAGCTCTGGGCTTATGACATTTTGGGCTCGCTGGCGCACTCTGAGATGCTCTATCAGATCGGCATTTTGAGTAGACCTGAACGAGACCAGGTTTGCGTTGCGCTCTCTGCTCTTATGAATGAAGAGGTGCATGTAACGCCAGCCGATGAAGATATTCACACCAAACTGGAAAATATGCTAGTGGAGCTCATCGGCGATGCGGGGAAGAAGATCCATACCGCACGCTCCCGCAATGATCAGGTTTTGGTTGCGCTTCGACTCTACACAAAAGTGTGGCTCCTGGAGATCGCCGATTTGCTTCTCGCCCTGGCCAAAGAGTGCGCGCAGTTCGCAAAACGAAATGAAGGGCAGCCGATGCCTGGGTACACCCACACTCGCGCGGCGATGCTCTCTTCCGTGGGGTTGTGGGCAAGCTCTCTTTCTGAATGCTTGCTCGATGACTTGGATTTGTTAGAAGCAGCATATGCTCTTGTAGACCAGAATCCTCTCGGAGCTGCGGCTGGCTATGGAGTCCCCCTCGCGATTGATCGGGAGCTGACGACACAACTATTAGGCTTTGCCCGCACTCAGAATAATACGCTTGCCGTGATGAACAGCAGAGGCAAACATGAATTTGCGGTCCTCTCCGCGCTGAGCTGCATCTTGCTTGATCTTAACCGCTTCGCCAGCGATCTGATCCTATTCTCGGCCGGCGAGTATGGCTTCTTTGAATTGCCACCGGAGTACTGCACGGGGAGCAGCATCATGCCGCACAAACGGAATCCGGATGTCTTGGAATTGTTGCGTGCCCGAAGCGCCCGCGTCTTATCCATGCTCACCCAACAAGCGATCATTCTCAAGGGACTCACATCCGGATATCATCGCGATCTGCAAGAGACGAAGCGGCCGCTCTTCGATGCGCTCAGCACTACCCATGCCTCCCTTCAAATCTTGACCCCGCTAATCGCTGGCCTGCGTGTGAACAAAAAGAATCTCGACTCCGCGATCACACCAGAGCTATTTGCAGTGGATGAAGTTCTTGAGCGCGTGCAGGCTGGAGTCGCCCTGCGTGATGCCTATCGCCAAGTGAAGGAGAGGCTCAATCAACTGAAGCGACGTGATTCTGTGAAAGCGCTCAAGGCCCGGTCTCATGCAGGTGGTCCGGGGAATCTGAGGCTGCCTGAGCTCGATCAGAAGATCGCTTTCCTGCAAAACCTCTGGTCCAAGAGACGGCAAGGCTTTGACGAGGCGCAAACCAGGCTGCTGAGGCTGGGGACTTGACAGATGGACCAGACGACTATATCATTCCCTCGATTTCATCATGGTCAACCATATGAGCAAGCAGAATCGCCTATCAGATTTGTGCGGTCACTTTTTGATCTGTTTGCCCTGCCCGTTGAAAGTCTCCCCGAAACGACGAAGGGTTCGCTAGTCCCTTCCGGTCTCATCTTTTTATTGAACAACATTGAGTTGAGCGCGAAGGGCCAGTGGCTTAGGTCTTTATACTTTTAGGAGGTGAAGTGATGTCAGCAGAATGTCCAGAGTGCGGATCGAAAGTGGAGCTGCCAGAAGATGCGGTGGAAAACGAGATTTTGGAGTGCGCGCTGTGCGGAGTGGAGCTGGAAGTGATCAGTCTCAGCCCGCCAACGCTCGAATTGGCTCCCGAAGAGAAGGAAGACTGGGGTGAATAGTCAAAGCGAAGAGCGCAAGGTGCGGCTCGGGCTTTTGCTCTCCAATATCCGTCTTGAAGAGAAGCTCCTGATTCAAGAGGCGCAGCGTCGCCCGGATGTTGAGCTGACTCTGGTGGACAGCCGCGAGATCGTACTGGATCTCCAAAACGAGCGGTCGCTGGATGTACTGTTAGACCGCGACATCTCACAATCCCGGGCGATGCATGCTCTGCAATTATTTCAGAATTCAGGGGTCAAAACGATCAACAGCTATGAGGCGGTGCGAGTCGGCGGCGATAAGCTTTTGACATCCAAAGCACTGCACGACGCGGGTATTCATACGCCACGCGTGCGTGTTGCTTTCACACCCGAGAGCGCCTTAAGCGCAATTGAAGAGATGGGCTATCCCGTCGTTCTCAAACCCGTGGACGGCTCCTGGGGACGGCTGATGGCCAAGATTGAAAACAGAATTGCCGCAGAGGCGATTCTGGAGCACAAGTCCCATTTGAGCTCCTACTTTCATTCCGTCTTCTATCTGCAAGAATGGATTCAAAAACCAGGCCGAGACATTCGGGCCTTCGTAATCGAAGGTGAGACGATCTGCGCCGCCTATCGGGTTTCGGATCACTGGCTCACCAACGCCGCGCGGGGTGGAAGAGCCATGGAGTGTGCAGTCACGCCTGAGCTCCATCAACTCTGCGTCCGGGCTGCCAGAGCCGTGAGCGGAGAGTGTCTGGCCATCGACCTGATGGAGACATCAAACGGCTTCACCGTTCACGAGGTCAATTGCGCAATGGAGTTTAAAGAGAGCCTCAAGGCCGTCAAAGCAGACATACCGGCACGCATCATAGATTACTGTATCAAGGCTGCTAGAGCCGCTCAGCACCAGAAGGAGTATCAGCATGTTTAAGCTTGGGATGCTATTTTCCCGCATCCGTGTCGAAGAGAAGCTTCTGCTCGAAGAGGCCGAGCGTCGCAACATCGAGATCGTCAAGGTGGACAGCAGGCAAAGTATCTTTGATCTCAATAATCAATATGATTTTGAGGTCTTATTAGAGCGCGACGTCTCGCATTCGCAGGCAATCTATGCCCTGGCGCTCTTTGAGAATTCCGGCGTCAAAACGATCAACAGTTATCAGACCGCCCTCGTCTGTGGCGACAAAGTCGCAACCTCCAAAGCGCTCTACGATGCAGGCGTTCCCACTCCCAAAGTCAAAGTGGCCTTCACTCCGGAGAGCGCGCTACGAGCCATCGAGGAGATGGGCTACCCCGTGGTGATGAAGCCCGTTGTGGGCTCCTGGGGCCGATTACTGGCCAAGATCAACGACCGCGACGCGGCGGAGGCGCTGCTCGAGCATAAAGAGAACCTGGGGTCGTATTACCACTCAATCTTTTATATTCAGGAATATGTAAAGAAACCAGGACGGGATATTCGAGCATTTGTAGTGGGGGATGAGACGATCTGCGCGATCTACAGAGAGTCGCAGCACTGGATCACCAACACCGCCCGCGGAGCAAAGGCGAGCAACTGCCCCATCACCCCCGAGCTCAACAAATTGTGTTTGAGCGCGGCCGAAGCAGTCGGTGGCGGCGTGCTGGCGATTGATGTGATGGAATCTCAGAATGGCCTTACGGTCCATGAAGTGAATTACACGGTCGAATTTCGCAACAGCATTGCGCCTACGGGGGTCAACATTCCGGCCAAGATCATCGATTACGCGAAGAGCGTCTACAGCGAGCGCTGATCACACTTGACTGAGATCCAAGCAGCCGTTGTGGGGGGCTCAGGCTACACGGGTGGAGAGCTTTTGCGGCTTCTGCTGCGGCACCCAGAGATTGAATTGACAGGCATCGTCTCCCGCAGCCAGGCGGGCAAAGCTGTTCACCGGGCTCACCCCAATCTTCGTGGCGTGACTGACCTCAAATTCATTTCACCAGATGCACTCTCAACCAGCGATCTGATCTTTCTGGCGCTTCCTCATGGGACAGCGATGAGTGAGATTGACCGCTATTTGAAGGCTGCGGATCGGGTGATTGATCTCAGCGCCGACTTTCGGCTCAGAGAGCCCGCCTCCTACCCAACGTGGTACGAGCACGAGCATCCCCGTCCAGAGCTGCTGGAGCAGTTTGTCTATGGGATGCCGGAGCTACACCGCGCTGAGATCAAGGGCGCTCGCTGGGTGGCCGTGCCCGGCTGCACGGCGACGGCGGCTATCATTCCACTAAAGCCGATCATTGATACCTTCAAAGTGAAATTTGTCGTTGTAGATGCCAAAGTGGGATCATCGGCTGGCGGCACGCTGCCTGGCCCCGACAGCCACCACCCGGAGCGCGTTGGCGTGGTGCGCAGCTTTAAGCCCACCGGCCATCGCCATCTGGCCGAGATGGAGCAGGAGCTCAATCCCTCTGGAGAGATTTCCATTTCATTTTCGCCCCACGCCGTCGAGCTGGTGCGTGGGATTTTAGCGACGTGCCATGTCTTCTTTGCTGATTCTGGTTATTCAGAAAAAGAGGTCTGGCAGGCGTATCTGAGCGCATACAAAGAGGAGCCCTTTGTGCGCTTTGTAAAGGAAAGAACGGGCATCTATCGCTTTCCAGAGCCAAAGCTGGTGGCTGGCACCAACTTCTGCGACATCGGCTTTGAGCGCGATGAGCATAGCGGAAGGCTGGTTGTGATGTGCGCGATTGATAACCTGATGAAGGGCGCGGCCGGTCAGGCCGTGCAGTGCATGAATCTGATGTTTGGCTTTGACGAGCGCATGGGATTGGAGGCCTGGGCTCTTCACCCCTAACGTTATGCTCGTGGTCAAGGTAGGCGGCAGCAAGGGCATCGATTACGATGCGTTTGTCGATGACCTCGCGAGCTATAAAGACTTTGTCCTCATTCATGGCGGCTCTCATGAGCTCAATGAATTATCGACTCGTCTAGGACGGCCTCCCAGATTTGTCACATCCATCTCTGGACAGACGAGCCGCTACACCGACCTAGAGACGCTTGAGCTTTTTAACATGATCTACGCAGGCAAGATGAACAAGATGCTGGTCGAGAAGTTCCAACAGAAGGGGATCAACGCCGTCGGCCTCTCTGGACTCGATGGCCGTCTGGCTGAAGGCCGCCAAAAAGAGGCGCTCAAGATTGTTGAAGATGGCAAGAAGAAGATTCTGCGTGGCGATCACTCGGGCACCATCGAGCGCATCAACGTTCAGCTACTTCACCTTTTGCTGGAGAATGGCTATACACCCGTGCTCACCCCGCCAGCGATCAGCTTTGAGGGAACGGCCATCAACATAGATGGAGACCGCTTTGCGGCGCAGGTCGCAGTCGCTCTGGGGGCTGAGACGTTGATCATCCTCTCAAATGTGCCGGGTCTGCTCCGAGATATCGAAGATCCTGCAAGTCTGGTCCAAAAAATCTCCCGTGATGAGGTGGAGCTCTCTATGAATCAGTTTGCCAAAGGTCGGATGAAGAAGAAGCTGATGGGCGCTGGCGAAGCCTTAGCCGGAGGGGTGCGGCGCGTCGTCTTGGGCTCAGCGACTGGCCCATCCCCTGTGACTCGGGCATTGCAAGGCGAAGGGACTGTGATCGAGTAATGGCTCAATTTGCACAGATGCAGACGGAACAGTTGCGCGAGATCGAAGAGCAGCATTCATCGGGCGTTTATGCCAAGCGCCCCTTGATGCTAGTGCGCGGAGAGGGCACTCGCGTCTGGGATGCGGATGGTAAAGAGTATTTGGACTGCGCAACGGGAATTGGAGTGGCGGCTGTAGGCCATTCCAATCCGCAGGTTGCGCAGTCCATCGCGGATCAGGCGCGCACGCTCATGACCTGTGCCGATGCCCATTTCTATAATGACAAACGCGCAGAGCTGATTCACAAGCTCGTGGAGATTGCACCGGGTGAGCGCCTAAAGCGCGTCTTTCTCTGCAACTCAGGCACGGAGGCCAACGAAGCGGCCATCAAGTTTGCACGTGGATTCACAAAAAAGCCGGGGATCATTGCCGCCACTCGCGGCTTTCATGGCCGGACTCTGGGCGCTCTTACAGCGACTTGGAACCCGAAATACCGCAAGCCTTTTCAACCCCTTCTCCCCAATTTTCAGCACGTTCCCTTTGGGCAGATTGAGCCCTTAGAGTCTGCTATAAACGAAGAGACGGCAGCAGTTCTATTAGAGCCTGTGCAGGGCGAGGGCGGCATATTCCCGCCGCCCTCTGGATATTTGAAAGCGGTGCGTGAGCTTTGCACCCGCAAAAATATTCTGCTGATTCTAGACGAAGTGCAGACTGGCTTTGGCCGCACCGGGAAGATGTTTGCTTGCGAGCATTTTTCGGTAGAGCCAGACATCCTCTGCATGGCCAAAGCGATGGGTGGTGGAATGCCCATCGGTGCTATCTTGCTGCGCGAGGATATTGTGATTGCTAAGGGGCTGCACGGCAGCACCTTTGGAGGAAATCCGCTCGCCTGCGCGGCTGCCCTTGCCGCAATCAGATACATTGAGCAGAACCACTTGCCAGAAAGAGCTGCTGAGACCGGAAGATATTTTTTAGAACAACTCAATAAACTAAAAGAGCATGAGGTCGTGCGTGAGGCCCGTGGAATGGGCTTGATGCTGGCACTCCAGCTTCGCGTCAAGTCCGGATTTTATTTGCAGCGTCTAATGGAGCATGCCATTTTGGCGCTGCCCGCCAGCAATACAGTGATCCGATTTCTGCCGCCGCTGGAGATCACTCATCAAGAAGTCGATCGGGTCATTGCAGCCCTCAACTCCGTTTTACCAGAGAGGCCTGATGGAAAACCTTCTGCTGAAGAGGATGATTGAATTCTACAGCCCTTCGGGGCAGGAGGCTCCTCTAGCCGGCTTTCTTGTGCAGGAGATGGCACGCCGCGGCTTTCACGCCCATCTCGATGAGGCCGGGAATGCCACCGGGCAGATAGGTGCTGGAGCGCGAAAGGTCTATCTGGTTGGGCACATGGATACAGTCTCCGGTGAGATTCCTGTTCGCATTGAAGAGAAGAAGCTCTATGGGCGCGGCTCTGTGGATGCCAAGGGCTCTCTGGCCGCCTTTATCGAAGCGGCTTCTTCGCTCAAAGATAATGATAAGCTTTCGATTACTGTCATTGGCTGCGTTGGCGAAGAGGCAGAGTCAAAGGGCGCAAAGCACCTCATCGCTTCTCATCAGCATCAGCCCGATTTTGTGATCATCGGCGAGCCAAGCGGCTGGGACTCGATCACGCTGGGGTACAAAGGATCGGTCAATCTGGTCTGTCAGATCACGCAGGAGCGCCATCATGGCGGTCATGCCGAGCCAACGGCTGCGGAGCGCGCCGTCGAGATCTATCAGCAAATCAAAGCCCGCTTTGGCTCAGAAACATTGGGGTTCGAGACCTCAAACTTGAAGCTGATCGCGCTCAATACGCATCAAAACGGGCTGGACGAACGTGCGGAGCTGAAGCTCAATCTGCGCACTCCGCTCGGTTTTGATTTTGATTTACTACACGCTTTTTTAGAATCGCTCCCAAAGAACATTGACGTTGAGATGGGAGAGACGACGCCAGCCATCAAAGCCGAAAAGCAGAACCCGCTGGTGCGAAGCTTTTTGCGGGCGATCCGAGCCCAGGGCGCCCAGCCCACATTCAAAGTGAAGACAGGAACCTCTGACATGAACCTGCTTGGGCCTGCTTGGAATGTGCCCATCCTTGCCTATGGGCCGGGAGATTCCTCACTCGATCACACCCCCCACGAGCATGTGCTGATTGAAGAGTATGAGAAGGCTGTGATTGTTCTGCAACAGGTTCTCCAAGCACTGGCTTAAGTCGAGTAGCCTCCGACTCTCACGAGGTTTGTTGAAGGTATTCTCATTTGCCTGAATCGCGATCCAGACGTAGAATTGTAGGCTGTGAATGGTAGATTGCCACAGGTGATCAGAGCATGATCTCATCAACCAAGACGTCCCTAAAGAGCGCAGAGGAAGATTTCTGTCGGCGCTATCCTCAGTTTGAGCGCACCCGTACCCTCGATCAGCTCCGTAAGAGCGAATATGCCCGTATAGACCGCGAAAGCCACATCTATCTGGACTACACCGGCGGTGGCCTCTACGCAGAATCGCAAGTGCGCGAGCACGTAAGACTGCTGACGCATAATACCTTTGGAAATCCGCACTCCAGCAATCCGACCTCGCTGGCCATGACCGAGCGCGTCGAATCGGCGCGCTGCGCGATTCTAAAGTACTTCAACGCGTCACCGGATGAATATCTGTGTATCTTTGTGCAGAACGCCAGCGCCGCGCTCAAGCTGGTCGGAGAGTCCTACCCCTTCACAAAAGAGAGCAAATATCTGCTCACGTTTGATAACCACAACTCCGTCAACGGGATTCGGGAGTTCGCACGCTGCAAGGGGGCAGAAGTCCTCTATACGCCCGTTCTTCCACCCGACCTGCGTATCGACGCTGAGAAGCTAAGTATCCATCTTGATTCGGTCAAGCCAGGCACGAATAATCTATTTGCATTCCCGGCACAATCCAATTTTTCAGGAGTCCAGCACTCTCTTGACTGGATTGACGCTGCTCATAACAAAGGCTGGGACGTTCTGCTTGATGGAGCGGCCTTTGCCCCAACCAATTCACTCAGTCTGAAAGAGGTTAGACCAGACTTTGTCTCGCTCTCTTTTTACAAAATATTTGGCTATCCAACGGGTGTTGGCGCATTGCTGGCTCGCAAGACGGCACCCAAGAAGCTCCATCGCCCCTGGTTTGCAGGCGGCACCATCGAAGTCGCCTCCGTGCAAGGGGATAAATACTATTTTCATGAGGGACCCGAAGCCTTTGAAGATGGAACGCTCAATTATCTCTCGATTCCAGCGGTGGAGATCGGCCTGCGGCACATCGAGTCGATTGGGCTCGATCTCATTCACACCCGCGTAGCCGCTCTCACAGGCTGGCTGCTCGGCGAGCTTACGAGCCTAAAGCACAGCAATGGAAGAGTGCTCACCCGGATCTATGGCCCCATCAATACCGAGGCGCGGGGCGGGTCGATCACCTTCAATTTTTATGATCCGGATGGCCATTTCATCGATCACCAATATGTTGAGCACTGCGCCAACGAAGTGAACATCTCGCTCCGGACAGGCTGCTTCTGCAACCCGGGGGGCGGTGAGCTGGCGCTGGGCATCTCTGCAGAAGAGCTCACTTCCTGTTTTATTGCACATGAGCGGATGACCTTTAGCGAGTTCCGCCGCTGCATTGATGACAAGAGCACCGGCGCGGTGCGTGTCTCGCTGGGGCTGGTCACAACCTTTGCCGATGTCTGGCGCTTCGTGGAGTTCGCCCGCTCATTTCTAGACCGCAGATTTGATCAAGTATCACGGGAGTTGAAACGATGACCATTCAATCCAAGATTACGATAGACCAGCTCAAAGAGCAGCTGGATGAGGGCCAAGAATTCTTATTCTTTGATGTCCGCCCCCGCGAAGAGCATCAGCGCTGGAAGCTCGAAGCGCGTGGAGATCAGCGCGAGCTCAATGTGCCCTATCGCGAGATGGCTCCGCAGGGCGGTCAGAATGACCCCATCGGCACGATTCAGAAGTACGTCAAATCAAAGCTATCGAATGAGCTTTCTCAAGACCGCGAGATCATCACGCTCTGCGCCCAAGGCATCTCATCAGAAGATGTGACCCAAGCGCTGGTTGGGCTTGGCTTTCGCGCCAAGACGCTGATCGGCGGGATGAGCTCCTGGGGACTCTTCTATGAATTCAAGCCTGTGATTGAGAGCAAAGCGCTCAGCCTCTACCAGGTGAGCCGCCCGGCGCGTGGCTGTCTCGGCTATGTGGTTGCATCGGGCAGCAAAGCAATTGTCATTGATCCATTGCGTCACACAGAGCCCTATCTCGACTTTGCTCAAGAGAAGAGTTTGAAGATTGAGGCTGTGCTCGATACACACGGCCATGCCGATCACATCAGCGGCGGGCGCGCCCTGGCCGATGCGGTTGGAGTACACTATTTTCTGCATCCCTACGACGCCATCCACCCGATTGATGTGCTTCCCGCAACCATAGACTTTGAATATCTGCGCGATGGGCAGGAACTCTCGGTAGGTGATATTAGAATTGAGGCCCTGCACATTCCAGGCCATACGCTTGGAAACATCGCCTTTCGCGTCAATCAAAAGTACTTAATCACAGGGGACAGCATCTTTATCAGCTCCATCGCCAGACCTGATCTGGGCGGGCGGGGCGATCTCTGGGCTCCCATCCATTACCGCTCTCTAACGCGCCTGCTTGCTTTGCCAGATCAGATTCTGGTGCTCCCAGGTCACTTCAGCAAACCTGCAGAAGCGAACGGCGATGGGCTTTATGTTGCCTCGCTGGGTAGTCTGAAGGCGACCAATGAAGGACTGCAAATAGTCCGGCGTGGAGAGAAAGCATTTGTTGAATATATTCTGAAGAATCTGCCTGAATTTCCGCCGCAATATATCGAGATCAAGCGCGTCAACGCCGGTCTGCTAAAACCAGATGAAGACAAAGCCTCCGAGCTGGAGCTGGGACGCAACATCTGCGCGCTGGCCAAAGCGTATTAGCACATAAAAGGAGCCTCTCATGGAACTCTTCCCGCATGGCATCCTGCACTATGCCATTGGCGGTCTTTTGATTGGACTGGGAATAACTGTCATTTATCTCTCAACGGGCATCATCAGCGGTGCGAGCCTCTTTCTCGAATCGACGCTCTCGTATATCTCAAAACTGCCGCGCATTCAGTCGTATGCCGACTCGCGGGACTGGCGAGTCATCTTTGTGCTCGGCATCGTCTGCGGAGCCGTTCTCTTTACTCTCTTGACTCAGCAGGCCCTCTGGACAACAGCAGTGCAGGGGTGGCGGCTTTTGCTGGGCGGAATCTTGGTCGGATTTGGAACGCGTCTGGCGCGTGGCTGCACATCAGGGCATGGAGTCTGCGGGCTAGGATCGCTCTCCAGCGCATCGTTGGTCAATGTGCTCATCTTTATGGGAGTCGCCATTCTTATTGCCCAAGTGGTGCAAGTGCTAGGGGTGACGCCATGACCGGGAAACGGCATCCACTCTTTATGCCAAGTATTTTTGTCGGCGGGCTGATCTTTGGCGCTGGCCTCGCCTACAGCCAGATGGCAAGACCCGAGGTTGTTCTAAGTTTTCTGCAATTGAAGGATTTTGGGCTGCTGCTCGTGATGGGTGGGGCAACTCTCGTTGCAGGTCTGGCCTTTCAGTTTGGCTCACGAATGCATGGCAGAGCGCCTCTCACGGGGACAGGCTATGCTCGTCGAACGGATGTAGTCGACAGCGATCTACTTTTTGGCGGTCTCATCTTTGGCCTTGGCTGGGGTCTCTCCGGCATCTGCCCGGGAGCGGCCTATGCCAGCATCGGCATTGGAAACTTCTCAATTCTGATTGGCATTGCCGGGATGTTTATCGGGGCGTATTGCGTTGGGCTCTGGAAATCAAAGAGCCTGAAGCCAACACAGCCACCCGCCCGCAAACCATCGACGACTTGAACTTTCAATAACCGCTTGTTGCACCAATCGCCAATCTGACAAAATGGCTCTGCCAAGGAGGATCGATGCGAGCAAAAGTTGACCCAAAGAACAATATCAAGCTGTACAGTGTTCACCCTTCGATTGCCTATATTCAGTCCATCATTGACAACCTGTCTCAAAAGACGGGCAAGAATCTGGATGAGTGGATCACGCTTCTCAAGAAGTCCGGCCTCAAAGGCGAGAGAGAGCGCCGCGAGTGGCTGAAGAAGAGCCACAAGCTCGGCGGCACCACCACCTGGATCATCGCTTTCCATGCTGAGGGCAAGGGCACCGAAGAGACGGACCCCGATCTCTATCTTGAGGCTGCCGTCGCGTATGTGGAAGAGATGTACAATGGCCCCAAAGCTGCTCTTCGCCCCATCCATGATGAGCTGATCAAGCTTGGAAAATCACTCAGCAAAGATGTGAAGATTAGCCCCTGCAAGACAATTGTGCCCTTCTATCGCAATCATGTCTTTGCTCAGATCAAACCTGCCACTCAAAAGAGAATTGATTTCGGTCTCTGTCTGCGCGGCGTTGACAAAAAGCTCCCCAAGAGACTGATTGACACAGGCGGCCTAAAGAGCGACGACCGCATCACTCACAAATTTGAGATCACTCAGATGGATGACATTGATGCAGAAGTGAAAGAGTGGCTCAAGATTGCGTATGAGCTAGATAAGTAGGCTTTTTAGCCCTTCTGTCCAATACGCTACCGCCACACGAGAAGGCAAGGTATTTCGGGGATCGGGGGAGGGGTGGTTTTATCGTAATGACTAGTTTGCGGCGGTAGCGCAATTTTTCTACCACAGCATCGATCACTGCAAACATGCTTTTTAACGGTACCTACTGACGGATTCTGTGGTGTACACCCCTTGACACACATAGATACTTGTGATATGGTTCTATGACTTGCAAACAAACTCTTTAAGGAGGGGACGCGTCTATGTGCTGTGGTCAAGATCGGTACGATGAGGTGGAACGAATTCAGGATAGAGTAACTCGCCGGAAGGTGTTGAAGGCACTAGGCGCTGTGGGTGGGCTAGTTGCAGTCGGCGGTCTGGCCGGATGCATGCAACCGCTGAGCAATGGTATTGATGTACGTAAAAATGGATCAGTAAAAGCCCAGGATGACAAGCATCAATCTTACTTTAACGCACTCGGTAAAATTGATCTTGATAAATTAAAGACGGCAAAAGGGAAACTACTTCGGGCCCTGAAAACTTTAAGGAGTGAGGGCCCCAGCTCCGCCAATACGAAATCTTTCTGGAAGGAAGCTCATACTTCTTTTAAAGGAGTAGTTGATCATCTTGAAAAAATTGGTTTGCTTTCTTCAATGGACTCAATGGTGCCCGACATTCTAGGCTCTGACTTTAGGCGACCTCAAATTCCTGATGATCTTAGAAAGCAACTGCACCATGAGTTTAGTCAGGGCGCTGACTTAACTGAGCAAGAAGTGACTTCTTTTCTAAATAAAGTGTGGGATCACGAGTGGACTAGTGAAGAAAAGGCATACGGGCTGAACGCTGCCGCGAATATCGGTATGAAGGGAGTATTAAACAATATAGCTGCCGCGCTAAACCCGGAGAATCTCACAACGCAATCATCATTTAGTACCTCCGACCTCTCAGGGCAGGGTGTAGTTGATCTTGCCTCGTGTCTCGCGGTCGTCGCGGCAGGCGCGATAGGCGGAGCTCTTGTATTAGGTTTTTGTGGAGCAGTCTTCTTTTTTGAACCGGAAATTCTATTGATTGATCCGTTTGGGTTTGTCTCGTGTTCTTCAGTCGCAATTACGATGTTTCTAGGGGTCGGGTACGCGATAATTTATACGTGTTGAGGGGAGGCATTAATGGACTATAAAATTGTTTTGATTTTCCTTACCCTTTTGTTAGCGATTGGGATAGGAGGATTGTGGCTAAGAATTTCTCTAAGAAATTACACAAACCGTACAGATCTAAAACAGCGGAAAGCAGTGTTTAGTTTCTCGCAAAAGACATTCTTAATAGGCTCCGGGATTATGTTCCTAGTCAGTCTTTTCTATACGGCATGGGTCTTTTTGCAAGTATCTCAAGTTGAGACGGCTATTCACTTCTCCGCTATGGAGTTTCTAAGCATAATCACATTATTCTGGGTTGTCACTTTGGCCTTACTTGTCGGTGCAAAAGGGGGACCAAAAGCGCTTTGGGGAGCGATTATCGAATCTTCGCATGATCTTGGATTCTTACTTGCATTGGTACTTTTGATCTTTGGCCAAGTGCTAATCGCATCAATGGTGCACGAGTTTGTCTTTTTAGGTGTCACATAGGTGGTTCATTTAATAGCGAACACTGCTTCATTTGGACAAGACAGCACCTCTTTGCGTGTCGAAAGTGCTTGGCCAAGACAGCCGGGTTGTTTCATTTGTCTAACAATGCCTGGTTTATGCTGAAGCACCTGTCATTAACTATACTGTTTTTACTATTAGTTTCCATCGAATCGTGCCTTGAGTGACCGCATGTTGGTGATGGCTTTGTGGCGGCAGCGGATTCCCCTTATTTGAAGCGACTTCCTGCCCACAGCCTTTGCAATTGTAGATCCCGGAATGAGGGGTAGCACTCCCAGGTTGATACATTTCATCGAACTCATCTGAGGTGACTTTGCAAACGTCTTCTGAATATTTATAAGAAGCCATGCGTTCCTCCGTAGTGGAGTATTCTCTCTTTGGGAAAGGTATTAAAACCCAGTGAACTAGAAGATCCCAAGCTCCATCTGAGCATCTTCGCTCATCATGCTGGCATTCCAAGGAGGATCAAAAACAAATTCGACTTCAATCCTCACTTCTTCGCCAAACTGGTCCGTGCATGCCCTCTGAATGTCGGCTTCGATCACGTCCATGAGAGGGCAGCCCATACTGGTAAGCGTCATCTCGATTCGGACGTCTGTCTCACTCCGAATCTCTATGTCATAGAGAAGTCCTAAGTCAACCACGTTGATGCCGATCTCTGGGTCAACGACGTTTACCCGAATACACTCTCGGATAGCGTCTTGTTCAAGCTTTACAGTTGGAGAATCTTTTTCGGGTTTATCCGCAGCTTTGGCAGTCACTTCACCCATATCATGGTCACCTCGCGCCCGTAACTTAAATCGGACTAAATTAATCCTTATTTAATACTACCCGCAATTAGGCACGGATTTCAACTGGCAAAGCCACTCTTAGCCCTGAAGAGTCAAGACACAAATGATATAATTCTTCTATCTGGTGAGATCTCAATGAGCCTAATCGAAGTTCGCCGCTTCCGCGCTGACGTCCTGAAACAGCCCGATCTGCTCAAACATGTTCGGTCACTGCATTGGCATGAGGTCGTCGAGCTGGCCAATGCCCATGGCTATGCATTCACAGTCGAGGAGTCCTTCAAATATTTTAGCGACCTCTATTCTGTCGCATTGTCGCAGAGAGCCATGACTCGCTCTGAGATTGCAGGCTGGAAGATCACGGGCAATCCCAATGCCCTGATTGATGGGGAGTCCCCAGCGGTCTGACCAAAGCACTCTCCAGTCCTCAACTAGGCCATCTCGATAGAGAAATGTGCTCTGCTGTGAGCCTCTGTCAGGAGAAGATTGATTCAAGGTATTATATGATTTAACAGCAACTTGACTTGCGTAATTATGGTGTGATATATTTTGTTGTCTAAGGAGACCGTCGGCGTAGGTCAAAGCTGCTGCAGATGCAAGGCTAGGTGTATCGAATGAGGTGGCTCAACGAGCTCCGAGGCTCCGCTCAATCTTCTGATTTATTCCAGCACTGTTTTATTCCAGCACTGTTTTATTCTGTTTCATCTGAGTGCAAACCCGAGCGATCTCCGATACCTCCTTGCAGGGGAAGGACGCGCTTGGCCGGAGGCTTCGTCATTGTAGGTTTGACCTCAATCCTTTGTGAGTTTTCCTGAGAGAGGTTGAGGAATGCCGACCAAGCGCGCCTCCTTGCGTCTGGCCAGAAGAGTCGACTCAGTTCTTAGGTTTAAGAAAATTAATTGCAGACGGGCAGGTTCTTTTCGACATGCTCCGGCGTGATCGCCAAGGAGCGCAGAAACTCCAGCACCTTCTCTTTTCCATCTTCTGATAAAGCCATAAAGCTGTCCCGTGCCCTGCGAGCGTCGCCTCCATGCGCTTCGATGGCTGCTTGTAATGTTGGAGCGCGTCCATCATGAAGATAAGGCCCGGTGCTCCCAACCCCCCAGAGCTCGGAAGTCATGAATAGAGAGGCAGAGACTCCGCTCTCTGACTTTGGATCGCTCAGCTCTTCGCCCATGTCGTGGCGCTTCAAATCCCCATAGAGCGGAACCATAATCTTCCCATCGGCCCCTTTTTCAAGCCCCAGCGTATCAGCAAGATCGAAGGTGAGGGCCCGGTTGGAGTCGAGCGGGTTTGTGAGCTGGAATTTTGAGTTATCCATCGGCAGCGCTGGGATGTGGCACTGCACGCAGCCAATGACCCCAAAAAGATCCTGCCCCGAGTCGATCTGTTTGATCTCGGAGAGATCGCTGGGCAGTACTGCAGCTGGTGCTGGGCGAGTCGCCTGCCAGAGCGCCAGGGCTGTGATATCTCCCACGCTCAGCTCGTTGGCCACTCCATCTTCATCCGGATCAGCGCCCGTTCCAAACTTCTCTTCGGCTTGCAGGCCGTGATGCCGGTTCATGGGGTCGATTGAAAATGTTCGCAAGTTGGTTGTCGTCCCTTTGTGGCCAAAGGGCTTGATGACTAGATCAGAGTCCACACCATCGGCTCCGCCCGACTGAATGGAGCCATCGGGGTTGGCCAAAACCCAGCCGAAACTTACGCTTTTGCTGGTCAGCTCTTTTAAGACAATGCAATGACATGAAGTCGCTTCTGCAACCGCAGCCGCCTGGACCCTTTGCAGATCAGCGCTCATCTCTTTGGCCAGCTGCTCCTTTGCGCCCACTCCAAAGAGCTGGGGCGTATTTCGTTCATTGGCTCCAGCACTCGATGTCAGGGATGAAGTCCCATTGAAGATGTTGGTATTGAAGTCGCCTGCCCCGCCCGGCAGATTGATTACAAGCCCATTGGGTGCCGTGATTTGATTATGACATGAGACACAAGAGAAGGAATCCGGGCCAATCACATGATTGAACCCGGGTCTCGTCTCAGAGCCAAAGCCGGGCATCTCGCTCAAGTTGCCGGTGAAGAGGATGGCTCCGGTATTGACCACGTCGTCAAACGAGATTTGCCCCGAGTCAATTTTCTGCTGGTCGAGGTGCTGTCCCAAGAGAACCCCACAGCGTGCAAACGAGAGAATCGCTCCGGATGCAGAGATCAAGAAGAGCAGGCCAAAAGCAAAGGCTAAAACCGAGACTTTCCGGAACAGGGGTCTGGCGGTCATCCTCCGGATTGTACGCTCTCAAAACTCGAGATTGGGTAGTGGCAGTTACGCCAAAATGGAGATGGCTGGAACTCGATGATTTGACATTTACCCCGCACTCATCATATGATCCCTCCATTTCCAGTATATGGGAGGCGAGAGGATGACCAAGCAGGAGTTCATTGAGGGATTGGCCAAAAAGACCAAGCTCTCCAAAAAGGACGCGCGCACCGTGGTGGATGAGGCGCTTGAGTTGATCGTTGGCACGGTCAAGAGGAATCAGAAGATCACGTTGACTGGGTTTGGGACCTTTGAAGCCCGCAAGCAGAAAGCCACTCAGAGGATCAATCCTCAGACTGGGAAGAAGATGAACGTCCCGGCCAAGAGCGTGCCCAAGTTCCGACCTGGTAAGGCCTTCAAAGAGGCACTCCGCAAGTAAGCGATTCGTTCCAACTGGATTAGAGACGCCCCAAGAGTATTGAGAACCTTGGGGCGCTCGCTTTTTTAAGCTGTTTGACACCTGAGCAGCTAAAAGATGTGTGGCCGCTGCGCCAGCCTCGGCTGGCTTCTCACTCCAAAGCAGCTAAGCAGACTGGCCTAGCTTCCCTCAAAAGAGCACCGTGATAAAGATCTCCGCGGAGATGAGACCCGATGCATCAAAGGTCGCGGACGTCTCCAGACCCAGATGAAGAATCGAGTTCTGATCAATCACATCATCCGAGCCGGGTGCTGGAGTCGTCTGAAGAACGCCATCAGGTCCAGGAAGAAGCATCTGATCCGAGACTTGATCATCGCTTCCTGACGCAGGCGTCGTCTGCAGAACTCCGTCCGGTCCGGGAAGAATTCTCGCCTGCGCCAGCAGATCTGCAGGGACGTCCAAGGCAAATGTATATCCCAGAAGCTTCGCAGGCGGGCCACCTGCCCACTGTGCGGTGAAGCTCAGGGTCAGCCCGAGCCGCTCGACAGCCAGCCGAATCAGAGCATCTTCAATTCCCACTCCTGGAGTCAGAGAAGCGGCCAGAGTGAGAGTTGCCGGGTTGGAATCGGGGTTGAGGCTGAAATTGAAGTTGAACTTGGCCGCTCCCAACGAGCCCGCGGGTGTGATCTGAACGAGGAGTGTTCCAGACGCCGTCGTCAAAATGAGATTGGCCCCACCAAACTTGAAGTTCATCAGATCGCTAAAGATGAGGCTCACCGCAAACGGGATGGATGTTCCTGTAACGTTGACCAGGCTGGTGAGCGCGCATGCCGTGGTCTTGAGGCAATTGAGCTTGAAATCCACATAGATTCCGGTCGAAAGCGGAATCTTTTCGACCGCCAGCTGCTCAAAGTCAAAGAGGAGGTCGGGTTTGGGCGTCGTGGCACAATCAGGATTGACTGTCCAGGGAGAGAGCTTTGGATGTTTCTTGATGTTATTGGGGAATTGCTCCATGCAGATCCCCGTAGAAGCGCCAATTGTGATCCCGCTCACCGTTTGGCCTTCGATGCTGATCACGTCGCCAAAGGCATTCGCAGCGGTGGGATGAAGAAATGCATTGGTATCTTCAAGCTGGCCATCATTTCGTATCGTCACTCCACCCAAGTTTAGAGTCAGAGTTACACGCTGCTTGACGAAGTGAAGCTTGTCATAGAATGGGGCGGTCGAGCCAAAGGCATACCGGCCTGAGACCGTGAGAAGAGAGAGATCGAGAGAACCCAGAGTCGCTGAAGCACTCACAATGACATCTTCGACTCCGGCAATCCCGAAATGGGTATGCAGCGTGACGACAACCCCGCTCACATCCAGTGTCAAGTTGAGCGCATTCTGCACGTCAAAGGTAAGTATAGAGAGCTCGCTATTGGTGGACTGCGGTCGAACGGCAATATGGGTTTCGAAGCTTCCGGTCACATCGGCGTAGGCTGGGATGGCGACGCTTCCGATTGCCAAAAAGAAAAAAGAGAGACTGACGAACTTGCGAGACGGATTTCGCATGGCGCACTCCTCCTTGCCTGCTGATCTCCTAGTAACCAACTGATCATAGAAAGTAAGCAGAGCCGGAGTCAATATTTTTCCCAAAAAGAAGAGAGGGCCGGAGTGACTCCGGCCCTCTTTCATGTTCTACAAAGGTCTGGCTTAGAAGCTGATGGTCACGAAGATCTCAGCCTCAACAAGTCCGGCTGTGTCAAACGTGGCTGAGGCATCCAAGCTGA